>JADYYS010000033.1 GCA_020853525.1 Ardenticatenales bacterium
TTCGCGGGCACCCAGAAGTCCGAAGCGCCCGCGAAGGCGGGCGCAATGGCCGAAGGCCACCAGCCGGCCAGCTTTAGCTGCCGGTGGTTCGTCGTCCGCAAATCGAGATGTGACGGGCTACTAGTACTCCGCCGCTGGACACGCTCGGGGCAGGCGCCCGAGTGCGGAACCAGGAGGCTCGGCTGTGGCAGCGTGCTAGCCGACCGCCCGCCCCTCGCAGAAGCACACCAGCGGATGATCCCCGGCCAGCGCAACGCGCACCGGCGCGCCTTCGGCGAGCACGACCTCGTGCGGCGTCGCAGCCTTGATCGCGACGCCGGAGGGCAGGCGAACGCGGTAGAGGTTGTGCATCCCCTGGAAGTAGCGTCGCTCGACGCGGGCCGCCGCGCCGCCGTCCGCCGCCAATCGGACGTCATCCGGCCGGGCGAGGACTTGGACCGCCGTGCCCACCGGCAGCGGGCACGGTTGCGGCAGCAGGCCCAGCTCGGTGGCGATGCCGCCCGGTACGACGGTGCCGTCCAGGAAGCCGGTGTGGCCGAGGAAGTCGGCGACGAAGCGGCTGGCGGGCGCATGGAACACGGCTTCGGGCGTCCCGATCTGCTCGAGCCGGCCGCCGTTGAGGATCGCCACCCGATCGCCCATCAGGAAGGCCTCTTCCTGATCGTGCGTGACGAAGATCGACGCGACGGCGGCGGCCTTGAGGATGTCGCGCACCTCGTCGCGCACCAGGTGGCGCATCCGGGCATCGAGGTTCGAGAACGGCTCGTCCAGCAGGAGGAGCGCCGGCCGCGGCGCGAGCGCCCGGGCGAGGGCGACGCGCTGCTGCTGGCCGCCGGACAACTCGTTCGGCAGACGCCCCGCCAGGCCGGACAGCCCCACGAGCGCGAGCGCCCGCGCCACCTCGGCCTGGCGCGCGGCGCGGTCGCGGACGCGGTGGAGGCCGTAGGCCACGTTCCGCGCCACGGTGAGATGCGGAAAGAGCGCGAAGTCCTGGAAGACGACGCCGACATTGCGCGCCTCGGGCGGCACCCAGCGGCCGTCGCCGGCCACCGTCCGGCCGTGGACCGTGATCCGTCCGGCATCGGGCGCCACGAAGCCGGCGATGAGCCGCAGCGTAGTGGTCTTGCCGCAGCCGCTCGGGCCGAGCAGCGCGACGATCTCGCCGGCGACGACGGCCAGATCGAGGCTGTCGAGGGCCCGGACCGGGCCGTAGTGCTTCGTCAGGCCCGTGCAGACGACGACGGGCTCGACGACAGGCTCGACGACAGGCTCGACGACGGGCTCGACGACGGGCTCGACGACGGGCGCGTCCTCGCCGGGGCGATCGGCCGTCATCGATCGCCTCGCCGCCGGCCGCGATCCCAGCCGAACGCCAACCAGGCGGACGGAATGCTGGCCACGATCAGGAGCGCCAGCGCCGGCGCGGCGGCCTGCGCCTGGCGACCTTCGGTGGCCGCCGACCAAACCTCTGTGGCCAGGGTGTGGAAGCCGTACGGGCCGAGGAGCAGCGTCGCCGGCAGCTCCTTGACGGCCGTCAGGAACACGAGCGCCGCGCCGGCCGCGACGCCGGGGGCGGCGAGCGGCAGCGTGATCGTCCGGAAGACCGCCGCCGGCGACCGGCCGAGGACGCGTGCGCTCTCCTCGATGCCCGGTGAGAGCTGCGCGAACGCGGCCTCGTCGTAGCCGACGGCCTCGGGCAAGAACAGGACGACGTAGGCGAAGACGAGCAGCGGCAGCGTCTGGTAGAGCGCCGGCACGACCCCGAGCCCGAGGAAGACGACGGCCAGCGCGACGGTGATCGGCGGGAGCGCAAGGCCGGTGTAGGACAGCCGCCCGAGCCAACGCCCGGCCCCGCCCGGCCAGCTCCGCGCCGCCGCCGCCACGGGCAGTGCGGCGAGCACGGTGGCCGCAGCGGCCAGCCCGGCGGCCACCGCGCTGTTCCGGAGCGCACCCAACAGGCGCCCGCCGTCGATCACCTGCCCCCTGGCCAGCCCCCGCGCGAGCTCGAAGCCAAGCTCGATGCCCGGCAGCGCCAACGCCAGCAGCACCGTCGCGGCGCAGCCGAGGAGCGCCGCGACCCGCCAGCGGCCGAGCGGCACGCGCAGCGGGACGGCCGCCGCACGGGCCGTCGCGGCGACGGCGCGCGGCCCGCGCGAGGCCACCAGGCGCTCCAGGCCGAGGACGGCGACGGTGATCCCGACGACGACGAGCGAGAGCGTGGCCGCGCCGGGCCGGTCGAGGCTGGCGCGGAGCGTGAGGTAGATCACCTGGGACAACGCGTCGAAGCGCAGTACGGAGACCGCGCCGAAATCGCGCAGCGTGTAGAGCGCCACGAGGAGGGCGCCGGCGGCGATCGACGGCCGAAGGCCGGGCAGCGTGACGCGCAGGAAGGTGGCCCACGGGCCGCGGCCGAGGCTGCGCGACGCCTCGGTCAGAGCGGGGTCGAGGCGACGCAGTGCGCTCTGGGCAGTGAGGAGGACGTACGGATAGGTGGCCAGGCTGAGGACGAGCCACGCCCCGACGAAGCCGACGACCCGGGGCAGACGCTCGACGCCCAGCGGCGCGAGCGCGACGCCGAGGCTGCCGCGCGGGCCGAGGGCGGCGCTGTACAGGTAGGCGCTGACGTAGCTCGGGACAACGAGCGGCAGCGCGAGGACGACGGACCACGCCCGCCGGCCGGGCAGGTCGGTCGACGTCGTCAGCCACGCCAGCGGCACGGCCAACGCGACGGCCGTGGCGGTGACGGCTGCCATCAGCGCCAGCGTGCGCAACACCGTCCAAGCCGTCTGTGGTCGGCGAAGCACGGCGAGCGCCGCGTCGCTGCCCTGCGCCGCGCGCAGTGCGAGGTAGCCGAGCGGCAGGAGCGCGACGACGACGATCGCCGCCGCCGCGGCGCGCAGCAGCCAGGTGCGCGGGGCGACCGGCACAGGCACGGCGCGACGGCGCGCAACGGTGATCGCCCTCATCACTGCGCTGCCATGGGCAGGGTCCTCGTCACAGGGTCGCCATCAGAGAGCCGCCATCACAGGGTCGTGATCGCAGAGTCGCCATCGCAGGGTCCCCACCACAAGGCTCCCGGACAATGGGTCGGCCGGTGAAGAAGTGACGACCCCACTAGGGCAACGCGCCGGCGTCGCGCAGCATCGCCACCGAGCCCGCAGTGTCGTCCAGGGCGCTGAGGTCGAGCGTCGTGAGCTTCAGCTCGGCGAGGGCGGGCAGCTGCGCGTCGGGTCGGATGCCGGCGGCCAGCGGGTACTCCCACGTCCGCTCGGCGAAGAAGCGCTGCGCTTCGCCGCCCTGCAGGAAGCGGACGAACCGCTCGGCAGCCTCGGGGTGCGCCGCGGTCTTCAGGATCGCGGCGCCGGCGACGAGCAGGATCGAGGCCGGCCCGCCGTCACGCAACACGGCATTGCGGGCCTTGAACGACTCGCCTTCCTCGGCCAGGAATCCGTACAGGTAGTAGTGGTTGACGAAGCCGACGTCGATCTCGCCGTCCGCCACGGCCTGGACGATCGGCCCGTTCTTCGGGAACGCGACGGCCTCGTTGGCGACCATGCCGTCGACCCAGAGACGCGTTTCGTCCTCACCCCACGTCCGCCGCATCGCCGTCACCATCGACTGGAACGACGCGTTGGCGGGCGCCCAGCCGACCCGGCCCTTCCATTCGGGTCCGGTAAACGCCCGGATGTCCGCGGGCAGATCCTCGGCGGTGAGCTTGTCCGTGTTGTAGACCACGACGCGGGCGCGGCCCGAGATGCCCACCCAACTGCCGTCCGCGGCACGGTACGGCGGCTCGACGGCGCCGAGGACGTCGGCGGGGAGCGGCTGGAGCATGGCGGCCACCCTGCCGAGCCCGCCCGGCTCCTGCGCAAAGAACACGTCGGCCGGCGAGCGGTCGCCCTCCTCGAGCAGCGTGACCGCCAGCTCCCCCGTGTCGCCGTAGCGTACGTCCACCTGCAGGCCGCTCGTCGCCTCGAACGCTTCGATCAGCGGGCCGACGAGGCTCTCGGTGCGGCCGGAGTAGACGACGAGACCCGCCGGGCCGGACGTCTCACGCGCCGAGTGGTCGGGATCGGGCTCGGGAATGGGCAACGGATCGGCCTCGGCCGTGGCGGCTGCGGCGGGCGGCGACGCGGTCTCGGCGCCGCCAACCGATGGTGCAGCCGGTGCGCCGCAGCCGGCGATTCCCAGCAGCGACAACGACAGGCACACGGCCGCCATCGCACCGCACGCGGCGCGCGGCCCGCGGGCGCGGGATCGAGAAACGTGGGATCGGGACATCGACCACCTGCCAGTCCTGATTATTGCTGATCGCTGGTATCATTTTTCCGTGCGGCCCGTACCCAGGTCAAGGGCAGCGGGTGCGTGTGGGCCGCAACGACCGCCCCATCCTCCTCACAACCGCGGTTGATCGGTGCTTCGTTGATCGGTGATTCAACGGGGCGCCGGGCCGTCGGTGGTGCGCAACCGACGACGGTTCCCATGGGCCATTCGACCCCGACCGAAGCAGTCGACACCGCCGCGCTCACGCGCGCCATGCAGCGCTATGCCGCCGAGATCTACCGGCTCCAGCAGGACCACGACCACGTGAGCCTTGCCCTGCTGGCGGACATGCTCGAGGTCACCGCACAGGCCGTGTCGCGCATGATCCGCCGCCTCGATGCGGCCGGACTCGTCACGCACACCCGCTACCGCGGCGTGCGCCTCACGCCCGCCGGCGAGCGCTTCAGCCTCCCGGCGATCCGCCGCCACCGCCTCGTCGAGGTCTTCCTGGTCGACGTGATGCGGTTCGGCATCGACGAGGTCCACCCGCTGGCCGACGTCCTCGAGAACGGCATCGACGATCATATCGAGGCCCGCATCGACGACCTGACGGGTCACCCGCGCCACTGCCCCCACGGCGACCCGATCCCCGACCGCGACGGCCGCATGCCCGTGCTGGACGACGGCCCGCTCTCGGCCTACGACGGCACGCGCGCCGCCGTCAGCCGCGTCCGGACGCACGACGGCGAGAAGATGCGCTACATCTACCGGATCGGCGCCCGCCCCGGCGCGGCGCTCGAGATCGTCTCGCGCGCGCCGTTCAACGGCCCGCTCACGCTGCGGATCGACGGCGAGATCGTCGTCGTCGGACGCGAGGTCGCCGACGCCGTCTGGGTACGGCGCGACGACCCGGCGACCGGCTGACCGACACCCGCCGGCAGCGGATGTAACGCACCGCGCGCTGGCGAGACGGACCCACCGTTCGCGCGCCCGACATCGCACGCCCGACATCCCCCGCCGGATCACCCGCTGGATCACCCTCCAGATTACCCGCCCGAGGAGCACCCCACCGCATGAGCGCCTCGACATCCGCGCCCGATCCGGCCGCCAGGGGCCGCATCATCGTCACCGGCGGCTCCGGCCTCATCGGCCGCCGCCTCGTCGCCGAACTCGCCGGCCGCGGCCACGAGGTCGTCGTCCTCTCACGCACCCCGGCGCGCGTCGCCGGGCTGCCGGCCGGCGCGCGGGCGGTCGGCTGGGACGGCCGGACGGCATCGGGCTGGGGCGATCTGGCGGACGGCGCCGAAGCGATCGTCAACCTGGCCGGCGAGACGATCGCCAAGCGCTGGACGGCGGGCCACAAGACGCGCATCCTCGAGAGCCGTCTGAACGCCGGCGCGGCCGTCGTCGAGGCAATCCGCGGGACGGCGGTCAAGCCGCGCGTGCTCGTCCAGGCTGCGGCCGTCGGCTTCTACGGCGCGTGCGGCGGCGAGGTCGTGACGGAGGACAGCCCGAGCAAGCCCGGGCAATTCCTCTCGGACGTCGTCGTGGCATGGGAGGCATCGACCTCGGCCGTCGAGGCGATGGGCGTGCGCCGGGCGGTGATCCGCACCGGGCTCGTCCTGGCGAAGGATGGCGGCGCGCTGCCGCCGATGGCCCTGCCGTTCCGCTTGTTCGTCGGCGGCCCGACCGGCAGCGGCCGGCAGTACTACCCCTGGATCCACATCGACGACGTCGTCGGCGCGATCATCCATCTGATCGGCAACCCACAGGCGCGCGGCGCGTACAACCTGACGGCCCCAACGCCCATCACGAACCGCGCCTTCGCCGCCGCGCTCGGCCGCGCCCTCCACCGCCCCGCGCTCATCCCCACCCCGGGCTTCGCGCTCCGCCTGGTCCTCGGCGAGATGGCCACGCTCATCCTCGACGGCCAGCAGGCGGTTCCGGCGCGCTTGCTGGCGACGGGATTCCACCACCAGCATACGAACATCGACGCCGCCCTCCAGTCTCTCGCGTAGGGCGCGACGCATGCGTCGCCCCTACGCGAATGGGATCACGGTACACTGTGGCTGACATGACGATGATCGAACCGCCGCTCCGCCCACCGCCCTCGCCGTTCGGCGACGACAACCCGCTCGCGGCGCCGCTCGGCGTCGGCGACGTCCTCGACGGCGCGTTTCGATTGTACCGGGCCCACTTCGGCCCGATGCTCTTCTCGGCGGCCATCGTCATGGTGCCGCTCGGGATCATGGCGGCGCAGATGCTCGGGCCGACACAGGCCGCGCAGCTGGGCGTCTTCCAGACCATGCTCCGGCAGCGCGAAGCGTTCGACGCATCGGCGTTGGACGCCGCGGCGCCGTTTCCCATCCTGGCGATGTGCCTCCTCGTGCCGTTGCAGGTTCTCGGAACGCTGCTCACCCGCCTCGTCCTGACCCAGCAGGCGGTCGATGCCTTCAAGGGCCGGGCGCGCAGCGTGGGTGAACGGTTCCGGATCGCGTCCGCGCGGCTGCCGAGCTATGCCGCGATGGGCTGTCTCGTCTGGCTGCTGATCGGCATCGTCGTCATCGGCCTCGGTCTGGCCGGTGCCGTGGCGATGGGAGCCGTCGGCGTGTTCGCCGCGGCCGGCGCCGGGTCGGGGGCAACCGTGCTCGCGGCCGTGCTCGTCGGCGCCGCAGTGCTCGCGATGTTCGTCGGGATCGGCGGCGCGGCGCTCTACCTGTCCGGTCGTTGGGTCGCGGCGCTTCCGACCCTGGTGCTCGTCACGCCGGACCCGATCGCCGCCCTCGGCACCAGCTGGCAGCTCACGGCGCGCCGCCCGTGGCGCGCGATGGGCTTCACGGTGCTGTTGCTGCTGTTGAACTACGCCCTGACGGCCATCCTCACGACGCCGCTCTACTTCGCTTCCGTCCTGATGCCGCCCTCGACCGCCACCGCCCTCGGCATGGGGATCCAGGCGCTCGGAGCGGTCGTCGCGATCCTCATCCAGCCCCTGTCGACCGCTGCCGTCGTCGTGTTCCACTACGACCTCCGCCTGCGCGCCGAACGGGCGCCGTGATCGCGGTCGATCGCCTGCGCGAGGCCGGCCGGTTGTGGATCGCTTGGGCGGGGGTGCTCGTCGCCCTCGGCGGCATCGCCGGCTGCCGCGGCGCGCCCGCGTCCACGCCGTCGTCGGTGCCGACCGCCAACCTGCCGAGCACCCCGACCGCGCTGACGCTGGCCGCGTACGGCCACCGCGTCGGGACGGCCGCCGCCCTGCTGGCGACCGCGCCTCGGCCCGCGACGACGCGCTCCGCGGCGCGCGCCCAGCCTGATGCCGTTGCCACGGCGCAGACCCTCGTCGGCCGGCCGGTGCCGGTCGCACTGCGTCCGAACGCCGTGGGGGACGCAGGATCGGCCGTGGAAGGAGATCCCGGGGGGCGCGTGATCCTTGCCCAGCCCCTGGCGAGCGCGGGTGCGCATGGGACCGGCGAAGGAACGCCGGGGTCGAGCGGCACCGGTGTGCCCTCATCGAGCCGGGCGGCCGAGAGCGCACGGGCACGGCTCGAGGTCGTCCGCGACGAGGTGGACGCGAGCCGTGGGGATGAATCGGCGGCACAGGCGGCAGCGCTGGACCGGGTGCTGGCGCACCCGGACTTCCGCGACCCGCGCTCGCTTTGGCAGCGCGGGTGGGCGTGGGTGACGGACCGGTTCCGGCGCTGGTGGGGCGGACGCGGGCTTTCGAGCGGCGCGGGCGAGACCGCGCTGCGGCTCGGCCAGGCCATCGGCTGGGCGGTCGCGTTCATCGTCGTCGCGACGACGGCCCTCTGGGTCGCCCGCCTTGTCGCCCGCCTCACCGACGCCCCGCGCGTCCTGTCCGCGCCGGGCGCGCCGCCGTCCACGCCGGCCGAAGCGCGCGCACGGGCCGAGGCGGATGCCGGCGCCGGCGACTTCCGTTCCGCCGTCCGCCAGCTCTACCTGGCGGCGCTCCTCGTCCTCGAGGCGAACGGCGTGCTGCGCCCGGACCGCAGCCGGACGAACCGCGAGCAGCTGGCGTCGCTGGCCGGCGACGACGCGCTGCGGGTGCACATGGCCGCCATCGTCGACACGTTCGATCGGGTGTGGTACGGCGTGACCGTCCCGGATGGCGCAACGTTTCGCGCCTACGCGGAAGATGTCCACCAGCTGGAGGTCCTCGCGCGCCGCGCATCCGTTCCGCCGACCGCGGCGGCCCCCTCGCTGACGACGCCCGGGGCTCCCGGGGCGCCCGCGAATCCCTCCTCTCCCTCCTCTCCCTCCTCTCCTTCCTCTCCTTCCGCGCCCGCCGGCGGCACGCTGTGACCGTATCCTCCCCGTCGGCGCGCCTGTCACGCGGGGCGGCCGGGCTGCTCGCGGCGCTGCTCGGCGCCCTTCTGCTGGCCGGCGTGATCTTCGGCCGCGGGCCGGCCGAGGCGCCGCGGCCGCCGTACGCCCTCGACAGCGCCCAGCCCGACGGCCTGGCCGCCCTCGTGCGGTGGCTCGAACGCCTGGACTACGACGTGGCACCGCTGGACACCGCCGTTCCGCCGGCCGCGGACGACGCGCTGCTGTTCATCTGGCCCGGTGCGGTGCGCTACACGCCGGACGAGGCGGCGGCGCTCGAGCGTTGGGTGCGTGCCGGCGGCACGCTGGCCCTCATCGGTCCCGGCTTCCGCGAGCAGGCGCTGGCGACGCGCTTCGGGGTGCGCCTCGGCGGTGACGCAGGCGGGCTCGTCGGCGCGCCGGGCGGCCCGCTGGCGCGCCCGACGCTCGCCGCCGAGCAGCCGCTCGTCCCGGACGGACCGACCGGCTACGGCCCGCTCGTCCGATCGCCCCTCGACCTCGACGACGCGCCGGCCGCCGTCGCGGTTGTCGGCGCGCCGGGCCGGCCGACCGTGGCGGTGCAGCAGCTCGGCCGGGGACGAGTCTGGCACTTCGCGCCGCAGCACGACTTCACGAACGAGCGCCTGGCGGACAGCGCCGACCGCGCCTTCCTCGCGCCGCTGCTGCGCCACGTGCCGCCCGGCGGCCGGGTGCGCCTCGATGCGTATCATCTGGGCGTCGAGGCCGGGCCGGATGGCGCACGGGCGACGGGCACGCTGCGCGGCTGGCTATGGGAGAGCGGTCCCGGCCGGGCGATCCTCTGGGTCGCGGCGCTCCTGTTCGCCGCGCTGGCCCTTGCCGGCCTTCGCCTCGGCCCGCCGCTGCCGTTCGCGGCTGCCGGTGCACGGCGCACCGAGGCGGAGTTCGTCACGGCGATGGCGGCGCTCCACCGCCGCGCCGGCGACCGTGCGCTCGTGGTCGACCACGCCCGCGCGCGGCTGCTCGGCAGGGCGGGCAAGGGCGATCTCGACGAGGCGACCGCAGCGCGGGTGGCGGCAGCGGTCGCGGGACTGGCGGCGGCGCGCGATGAGGCGGCGGTGCTGCGGTGGGTCGTCGAGGCGGACGCTATCCTGACCGCGTTGAACGGCGGCATGAACGACCAAGCAACACGAGGACGACGACGATGACGATGACCCTTCACGACCTCAGCGACCGCTGGCAAGTGCTGCGCGACCAGGCGGCCAAGGTGGTCGTCGGGCAGGACGACGCGTTCGAGCAGGTGATCGTGGCCGTGGTGGCCGGCGGGCATGTTCTGCTGGAGGGCGTGCCCGGGATCGGCAAGACGCTGCTGGCGCGCACCGTGGCCGGGCTGATCGACGCGCCGTTCCGGCGGGTGCAGTTCACGCCCGACCTCATGCCGTCCGACATCATCGGCACCCAGGTGTTCGACCTGACGCGGGGCCAATTCTTCCTCAAGAAGGGCCCCGTGTTCACGTCCGTCCTGCTGGCCGACGAGATCAACCGTGCCCCGGCCAAGACCCAGGCCGGCCTGCTCGAGGCGATGGAGGAGCGCCAGGTGACGATCGAGGGCGAGCGGCACGCGTTGCCCGACCCGTACATCGTCATCGCCACGCAGAACCCGGTCGAGTACGAGGGCACGTACCCGCTGCCCGAGGCGCAGCTGGACCGCTTCCTTTTCAAGATCGTCCTGCCCTACCCGCCCGCGGCGGTGGAGCGCGAGGTCCTGCGCCGCTACCACACCGGCTTCGACGCCCGCAACCTGGCCGCCGCCGGCCTGACGCCGGTCCTCCACCCGGACGACCTGCCGGCCGTGCGCGCCGTCGTGGCGGCCGTCACCGTCGAGGACGGCGTGCTGGACTACATCGGCCGGATCACCGGCGCCACGCGCGAGAGCTCCGACCTCCTGCTCGGCGCAAGCCCGCGCGCCTCGATCGGCCTGCTGCTGGCCAGCAAAGCCGCCGCGGCCCTCGCTGGCCGGGACTACGTAACGCCCGACGACGTGAAGCGCCTCGCGCCGGCCATCTACCGCCACCGGATCATCCTGCGCCCCGAGGCCGAGATCGACGGGCTGGACGCGGACGCGGTGATCGGACGGCTGCTCGACGGCATCCCGGTGCCGCGGTAGGACCGATGATCACTGTCCACGAGACCGCCGGATGATCACGCCCACCCGCCGCGCCCTCGCCCTCGCGGCCATGGCCGCCGCCGCGTTCGCCGCTTCGGGGCGGGTGCCGGTGCTCCATTGGCTGGCGCTGGCGTCGATCGCCGTCGCGGCCGCCGCGGTGGCGTTCGACGCCTGGCTGGCGCCGCGGGCACGGGACTGGGACGTCGTTCGCCTCGCCCCGACGCGGCTGTCCATGGCGGCATGGAACACGGTGCCGCTCGTCGTCCGGTTGCGCCGGGCGCGGCTGGCGGCGGAGGTGCCGTTCATGGCGCGCGATCTGCCGCCGTCCGACTTTGCGGTGGCCGAGGGCGAGCGCGTCGTCGCCGGCGACGTGGCGCCCGGGCAGGCGGTGCGATTGGCCTACCACGTCCGGCCGCCGCGGCGCGGTGCGTTCGCGTTCGGCGACGTCCACATCGCGTGGCGCGGTCCGCTCGGGCTGGCGGAGCGGCGCGCGCGGTTGCCGCTGGCGGCGCCGGTGGCGGTGTTCCCGAACCTGATGGACGTGCGCAAGTACGATCTGCTGCACCGGCGCAGCGCGCTGCGCGAGATGGGCATGCGCCCGGTGCGCATCGTCGGGACCGGCCGCGAGTTCGAGCGGCTGCGGGACTACACGCTCGACGACCCGTACCGGCACATCAACTGGTCCGCCACGGCCCGCCGCGGCACGCCGATCAGCGTGCAGTACCAGGTCGAGATCCGCCAGAACGTCGTCGCGATGGTGGATGTCGGTCGGATGATGCGCTCGCCGGTCGGCGACGTGGCGCGGATGGACTATGCGCTGAACGCGGTGCTCCTGCTGTGCTACGTCGCGGCGCGCAAGGGCGATCGGATCGGCGCGCTGACGTTCGCGGACGCGCCGATGCAGTGGCTGGCGCCCGCCGGCGGCACGGCCCAGTTCCACAAGGCGCTCGAGCTGCTCTACGCCGTGGAAGGCCAGCCCGTCGAGCCGGACTACGATGCGGCGTTCGCGTTCCTGCAGACCAAGCTGCGGCAACGCAGCCTCGTCGTCCTCTTCACCGAGCTCA
Source organism: Ardenticatenales bacterium (assembly GCA_020853525.1). Classification (GTDB taxonomy): domain Bacteria; phylum Chloroflexota; class Anaerolineae; order Epilineales; family Epilineaceae; genus Avedoeria. The sequence continues at coordinate 11,791 of JADYYS010000033.1, forward strand.
CGGGCGCCGTCTCGGTCGACCGCTTGGTCGCCCACGTCCTGCGCCTGCGTCGCCACCACCTGCCGCTCGTCGTCACCGTCGCCGACCCGTCCGTCGAGGCGCTCGCCCACCAGCCGCTTTCCTCGACCGAGTCGCTGTACGAGCGAACCGTGGCGGAGCGCCTGCTGGCCGAGCGCGCCGCGGCGCTGTCCGCGCTGCGCGCCCGCGGCGTGGCCACACTGGATGTGCCCGCCGACCGGCTGAGCGTGGCCGTCATCGACCGCTACCTGGCGCTCAAGGCACGGCAGGCGATCTGAGGCGTGAGGCGTTCGCCCACGGGGCGTGCGACCGGGTCGGCGATTGTCGCGTAGAATCCGCCGTCCGTCCGCGCGACCGCTCCACATGCTGCGCCACGAGGTGCCCCGTGCCCCCGATCACCGAACAGCAGATCCGCCAGACCGCCGTCCTGTGCCACCTGGCCGCCTTCCTGGGAATGGTCATCCCGCTCGGCTCGCTCTTCGGCCCGCTCGCCGTCTGGTTGGTCAAGCGGGCTGACGATCCGTTCATCGACGAGAACGGCCGGGAAGCCGTGAACTTCCAGCTCTCGAAGCTGATCTACTTCGTCGTCCTGATCTTTGTCGGCATCGTGACGACGTTCGGGTCCGTGGGCGGCATGATGGCCGGCTCCGGAATGGACTCGTCGGCCCTATCGTTCGGCGCGGTGGCAGCCATGTTCGGCAGCTTCGGGCTGATCGGCATCGGACTGCTGGCAGTCTTCCTCCTCGGCCTGATCTGCCCGATCATCGCCGCGCTCAAGGCCGACAAGGGCGAATCGTTCCGCTATCCGGTGACGATGCGGTTCGTGCGCTAGCGCGCCGTCGACGTCGCGCGCCAGCCGACGGCACACGCATCACGGCGCGCGCATCGCCGCCCCGTCCGCCAGACGCACCGGTATGAGCAGCCGGTTGCCCTCGACCCGCGCCGCCAGTCCCGCCGCCGCCAGCCCTGCGACCTCGATCCTGTGCGTCGGCAGTGCCTCCCAATCGCCGTCGCTGACCGTGTACGTGCCGATCGACAGCGTGTAGTCACCCGCCGGCAGGCCGCGCACGTCCAGCGCGTGGCGCGTCGCGACGTCGACGCCGGGCGTCCAATCGTCCGTCCCGTCGCCTTCGTCATCGACCAAGCGATCATCGAGCTGGGCGCGCTGGGCGCCGGTGGCATCCAACAGCTGCACGCTCAGCGTGGCGGGCGGGTCGATCGGGCCGACGGCCCGCCAGGCGAACCGGAGCGCGCCCTGACGGTCGTTGGGCCAGGGCCCGTCCGGCAGGGCGAGGCCGTGCAGACGGAGGGTCCCGGCAGTGCCGAAGTCGACGGACAGTCGGCGCGACACGGCCGGCAGGAGCGCCCGCGGGTCGGCATCCCGGTAGCCGTCGATCACGAGGTCGCCGACGGCGTGGTGTTCGAAGCGATGCGCGCCGGTCTCCAGCAAGAGCGTCATGCGCGCGTCGGCGGGTGCGCGTTCGCCCTCTGCGCGGTGGACGTGCCAGACGCGCGGCAGACGCCCGAGCGCGTCGATCACGCCGCGGGCCATGTGCACGTCGTCCGTCGCGTCGCCGTACTTGATGATCGGCAGCGGGCCGGCGTAGCGGCGGACCAGGATATTGCGCGAACGCATGACCAGCGCGTCCGTCGCCGGATCCCCGTTGGCGTCGAGGAACGCCGCGACCCCCTCGTCGGCCCGGTTGCGATAGACCCAGGCCAACGTGATCCCGCCGATCTCGGCAGCGAACGCGGGCGGGTCGACGCCCATGTACTTGGCCAGCAGCTCCGGGTCCTGGTGGCGCTGCACCTGGTTGAGCATCACCACGAGGTAGTCCGTCGTGTCCGGCGCGTAATCGTCCGTCTGGACGTTCCGGCCGTCGAACAACAGCCCGAACGCCGCCCGGTAGCGGCTGGCGACCTCGAGCTCCGCCGCGCCCGGCTGCCCGTTCAGGAACGCCGCCGCCTGATCGAGCCCCTCGCCCCACCCGACGAGCACCAGCCGCTGCGCCCGCTCCGCCCCGCCGACGAGCGGGTCGTACCACGTCACCCAGTACGGTCCGATCGGCAGGACGAGCGCCAGCTGCGTGGTCAGCACGATCGCCGCCAGTAGGGGCACGGCATGCCGTGCCCATCCCCCGGCAACCGCAATGGGCCGCTGTCCTGCCTCACGGAACGTGTCGTCGGCATCCACCGGCACGGGGATCCCATCGGCAATCGACGGGATCGACGCGCCGTCGGAGGGCACGGCATGCCGTGCCCCTACACGGTCGTCGTGGCGGGGTTCGCTGCGCCTCACTGCACGCACCGCCCACCACCGCCGCATCCAGTCGACCGCCCCCACCCATCCCGCCGCCGCGACGATGTCCGCTGCCGGGAACGCGGGCAGCAGGTAGCGATCGAATTCCTTGGTGGCTGCCGTGAGGAACACGGTGAACAGGACCATGAACCCAACAAGCGTCGCGACACCCGCCCCGAACGCGGAACCATCCCCCTCGTGATCCCCCCCCCCACGTAGGGGCGACGCATGCGTCGCCCTCCTCCCCCCCACCCCAACCCCCCCCCCCGCTCCCACCACCCCCCCCACCACCCACGGGCTCGCCCTGAGCCACCACACGATCCCATAGAACAACGGACCCGCGTCATCCCGCACCTCGCCCGCGAAGAAGCTCGCCCGCTCGAGCGTTGCCGTGCCGTGCGACGCCAATTCGCTCAAATACAGCCGCGCCACCGCCAGCGGCTCGGCCCACAGCGCCGGCCAGACGACCACGAGCGTCGCGGCCGCCACCGCCAGCCAGAGCACGCCTTCGCCGATCATCGTTCGCAGTGAAGTGCCGCGCCGCCGCGCCAAAGCGAGCCAGAGCACGCCCCCGAAGCCCACCACGAACAGCGCCGGCGACTTGGCCGCCAGTGCCATGCCGAGGGCGATGCCGCTGGCCACCAGCCAACGCCGACGCGCAAGCCGCCGTCCGTCCCCCACGAGGAAGATCAACAGCGTCAACACGGCCACACTCATCAGCCCCGTCAGCACCCCGTCCAAGTGCAGGAAGCGCGAGTGCGCCAGCCAGAACGGGTCGAGCGCCACGAGCGGCGCCGCGACGAGCGCCGTGCGCGTCCCGAGCAGCCGACCGGCCAGCCAGACGATCAGGCCGGCGAGCACGGCGGTGAACCACGCGATCCGACGCCGGCCGGCGTACAGCCGGTCGAGGATCACCTGCCGATCGGCCGGCGCGAGCTCGTAGAGCAGCTCGCTGCTGTCCGAGCCGAGACACGCCTTCGACCACGCCGCATCCGGATCCACCGGCAGCCCGAGCCCGCCCAGCCACATCGTGATCACGCCGGGGTGGCCGGTCTGGAGCGTCAGCTCCATGTCGCCCGTCCGGATCCCGGTGTGGAAGCCGACCGTCCGGCAGACCCAGCGCAGCTCGTCGGGCGTGAGGTGGGCGTCGATGCGCCACAGGCGGGGCGCGAGGGCGAGGGCGAAGGTGGCAACGGCGAGGGCGGCCAGCATGCGAACGTAGCGGGCGGTCAACGTGGGGAACATCGCCGGGATTATACGGTGGGCGCCTGGCCTCGGCCCTGCTACGCCCCCGTCGCCACCCCACGCCCCGGATCGACGATCCACTCCGACCACGACCCCGCGTACAGTCGCGGCAGCGGCCGTCCGGCGTGCGCCGCGGCCAGCACGAGGTGGGCGGCGGTCACGCCCGAGCCGCAGTAGACGATCGCCACCGCCGGGTCGGCACCGGCCAGCGCCGCGTCGAAGCGGGCGCCGAGCACATCCGGCGGCAAGAAGCGGCCGTCCGATCCGATGCCGCCCGCGAACGGCATCGACACCGCGCCCGGGATGTGCCCGGCCACCGGATCGATCGTCTCGTTCTGCCCGGCGAACCGGTCCGCCGCCCGCGCGTCCAGCACGCGCACCGCGCCGCCTGCCGCAGCCGCCGCCGTCACATCGGCGTCGACGACCATCCCCGGACGGGGGCGCGCCACGAACGTCCGCGCCGCGCGGTGCTCGACGCCGCCGCGCACCGCCTGCCCGGCCGCCAGCCACGCCGGCCAGCCGCCGTCGAGAACCGCGACGGCGTCGTGCCCGAGCCACTTCAGCAGCCACCACAGCCGCGCCGCGAACGCGCCGCCGACGTCGTCGTAGGCCACGACCTGGGTCGCCGCGTCGATCCCCCAGCCGCCGAGCGTTGCGGCCGCCGCCTCGGGCGTCGGCAGCGGGTGGCGGCCGGTGACGCCGGGGACGGTGGGCGCGCTGAGGTCGTTGTCGATGTGGGCAAAGACGGCGCCGGGGATGTGCGCCTCGGCGTACGCGGCCGCGCCCCAGGCCGGGTCGGCGAGGCGGTGGCGGCAGTCGACGATGGCCACGTTGGCGACGTCGCCTTCACCCGCGTCGATGCCCACGTCGATGCGCGCGGCGAGCGCACGGACGTCGACAAGCGTCTTCCACGGCTGCGGCGACGGGGCGGGCTCGGACGGTGGGCGATCGAGCGGCGTCGTCATCGCCGCCCATTCTATCGCACTCTCGCACCGGCCGCCCGAGCATCCGCCCGTTGCGCTGCGGCTACCGAAGCAGGGCGGTCGGGGCCTCTTTGGCCAGTTCCGCTTGGACCGCCGCCAGCAAGCCGTCGGGGTCGTACTCACGGGAGACGTAGGCGATCTTGCCGTCCTTGCCGACGACGACGTCGACCGGGTAGGGGTTCAGCCCTTTGAAGTTCTTCACGAGCGCCTTGTACGTCGGCGTGTCGGGGCTCTCGAGCCCGATCGGATACGTGACCCCGCTCGACGCGGTGAACGCCTGCACGCCGTCGGCCGCATCGCCGTTCGGATCGATCGCCGCCACCACCACGCCCTGATCCTTGAACTTCGTCCAGATCCGATCCTCGATGTCTGGCAACTCCAGACTGCAGACCGGTCAGAAGGTGGCGAAGTACGCCAACACCTGCACATTCCCCGTTCCCTCGGCGGTCGACCACTCGGAGCCGTCGAGGAGCGTGACCTTGGTCTCGGGCAGCGTGCGCCCGATGCCGAGGCCCTCGCGGTTGACGGTCAGATAGGCGGTTCGCTTCGGTTGGTCGGGATCGTCCGACCAGATATGGAGGTTGCTCCACGCGGTGTCGGTGGCGGCGGCGGTGTAGCTGAGCTGCAGCGTCGTGCTCATGCCCGGCCCGACCTGGACCTGCTCGGGGCTGACGGTGAAGGCCTCGCCTTCCGTCCAGTTGCCGAACAGGTTCAGCGGCGCCGTGCCCTGGTTCGTCACCATGAGCGGCACGGTCCTCGTCTCGCCGGCCGCCACGAGGCCGAAGTCGATCGTGTTCGCGTCCTCCGGCAGGAGCAGGTTGGGCGCCGTGCGGTCCGCCAGCATCCGGTAGCTGTAGAGCACCCACCAGTTGCCGATGAAGACGATGTCCTCATGGGCGGCGATGCCGAGGTTGCGCACCGTCACGGGCGGGCGCCCGGTGTCCAAATCGCCCGCGTTCGCGCCGTACGTCGACTGCTGGGTCTGGCGCGCCGCGCCGATGAACTTCGGCGCGGTCGGATCCGACACGTCGTAGGCCCGCGCATCGTTCCAGGCGGCCACGAAGGCGCGGCCGGCCGAGTAGTCGACGCGGATGGCCGTGCCGGGCATGGGGGCCTGACCGACGACCTTGGGCGCGGTGGGGACCGAGGCATCGACGAGAACGAGGCCTGCCGAGCCCGCCGCGACGTAGGCCATCGTTCCATCGACCGCCAAGCCGCGCGCCACGCCGCCCGTGTCGGCCTTGCCGAGGAGCCTCGGCACCGTCGGGTCGGTCACGTCCACCGTGACGAGCTCGCCGGCCAGGGTCGTGAGGTACGCCGTCGTGCCTACGACACGCAGGCCCCACGTGCTGCCGATGTCCTTCAGCTCGCCGACGCGCGAAACGACGTTCGTCGCCGGATCGCGCTCGTAGACGCCGAGCCCGTCCTTGGCCAGCGCGACGTAGATGATCCCGTCGGCGACGTCGATGCCTTCATAGCTGACGCCCGGCTCCTGGAGGACCGGGATCTGCTCGGGCACCATCTTCTTGTCGTCTTTGGGGTCCGTCTTGGAGATGTCCCAGCCGCTCAGGAACGCCGGGTTGCTGAGGTTGCCGCGGTGGGTCGTGTAGACGATGTCACCGTCCCAGGCCAGGTGGATGCAGCCGGGACTGCGCTCGTCGTCCGGCACCTTGTGCTTGATGTTCTGCGCCAGGTAGGTCATGTTGGCGGGGTCCTTGGCGTTCACGACCCCGAACGTGTAGCTGCACTGGAACAGCTTCTGGTCGCTCGCCCGATAGCGGACCTCGTCGACGTGAAGATGGGTCTTCTCGCCCTCAAGCCGCTGCAGGCGGGCCAGCGGCGGCAGATACTGCCCGGGCGTGAGCCGCACCTCGGCCCGTTCCTCCGGCGCCGCGTCCCCCTGCCCTTCGCCGCCCCTCGCCTCGCCGCCGGGCACACCGTCGCCGGTCGTACCCGCCGACGATGCCGGCGCCACCGCGTCGGGCGCCGTCGCCGCCGGCGCCAGATCGTTCGCGGCGCATCCCGCCAGCAGCATCACCGCCAGCACGCCGATCAGCGCCGCCCGCAGCCGTACCGCCCGGCCGGCGGCCGAACCTGGGTCCAACCGCCGAAGCGATTGCCGCATCCGTTTCATGTCGGATCCTTCCTGGAAGTGGTGGGTCAACGCTGCACCGCAACGTCGGGCCACATGGCCGCGTCGCATCGACAAGGCAAGTATCGACAAGGCAAGCATCGTCAAGGCAAATCAGTGTGAACGACCCTGGCGCGACGTCAATCCGGTCGTTCCCGGCGGAGATGGCGCAGACACCCCAGCGCCGCGACGGCCGCACCCGACGTCCTTGACGGCCGCACCGCACGTACGCGCGTCGGCGCGGCGGTCGCCTTGTGTTCCGGCCCCGTTGTGCCCCATACTCCCAGCCATGCACGCGCGCCCGACGGGCTGGTCCCGATGCAAGATGTGACCCACGCCTGGACGGTGCGCGTGCGCGCCGACGGTCCCGACGATGCGACGGCACATGCCCGCCGCCACGTCCTCCGGCTAGGCGCCGCCGCCGGCTTCGACGCCGAGGCTCCCCTCCCGTCCGCCGTCGAGGCCCTGCTGGCCGCCCTCGGTGCCGACCTCCTTTCGACCTTCGCCGCGACCGCCCGCCGCGCCCGCCTGCCGCACGACGCCCTCGAGGCCGTCCTGCGCTGCACGCTCGACAACCCGCTCGTCCACCTCGGCGTCATCGGCGAGACGGGCAGCCCGCGGATCGCGGCCATCGACGGCACGTTCTACGTCTCGTCCGACGCGGGCACGGACGATATCGAGCGCATCTGGACCCTGACCCGCGCCCGCTCCCCGCTGTACACCACGCTGGAGCGCAGCGTCGCGCTCGCCGTCCGCCTCTGCCCGACCCCGTGACCCGCCCGCCGGTCGCGCGGCGGCCGGCATCGCACCAGGAGCACTCCGTGTACCGATTGGATGCCGATCAGACCGCCATTCTCGACCGCGTGCGGGCCGTCGCCGACGCCGCCCTCGCCCCCAACGCCGATGACGTCGACCAGCGCGGCCGATTCCCCGCCGAGGCCGTCCGCGCCCTCGGCGAGGCCGGCCTGCTCGGCCTCACCGTACCCGCCGCGTTCGGCGGTCTCGGCCAGGGCCCCCGCGTCATGGCCGCCGTGCTCGACGAGCTGGCGCAGCGCTGCGCGTCGACGGCGATGGTCTACCTGATGCACGTCGCGGGCGTGGCGTACTACGCCGCGCGCCCCGACGTGGCCGGCGACGCCCTGCGCGAGGCGGCGGCCGGACGTCACCTGAGCACCCTCGCCTGGAGCGAGAAGGGCTCGCGCAGCCACTTCTGGGTGCCGATCGGCCGGGCCGTGGCCACGAACGGCCACGTGACGCTGCGTGCCGACAAGTCGTGGGTGACGTCGGCCGGCATCGCCGATGGTTATGTCGTCTCTAGCCTCGCACCGCAGAGCACCGGTCCGCTCGACAGCGCGCTGTACTACGTGAAGAAGGGCGATCCCGGCCTCGCCGTCAGCGGGCCGTGGGTGGCGATGGGCATGCGCGGCAACGCCAGCGCGCCGATGACGCTCGACGGCACGACGATCCCGGCCGATCGCCTCCTGTCCGAGCCCGGCAAGGGCATGGATGCGATGCTCGGCATCGGCCTGCCGGTCTTCGCGATCGGCAACGCCGCCGTCTCGCTCGGGATCGCCGAGGCGGCGGTGGCGGGCACGCAGGCGCATCTGACCGGCAAGGGCTTCGAGCACCTCGGCACAACGCTGGCCGACCTGCCGAACCTCCGCGCCCGACTGGCCCGGATGCGCATCGAGACGGACCGCGGCCGCGCCCACCTCGGCGCCGTCCTCGACGCCGTCGAGAATCCGGGCCCGACCACGATGCTGATGGTCCTCGAGGCCAAGGCCGCCGCCAGCGACACCGCGCTGCACGTGACGGACCTCGCGATGAAGGCCTGCGGCGGCGCCGCCTTCAGCCGCCACCTCGGCATCGAGCGCAACTTCCGCGACGCCCGCGCCGGCAGCGTTATGGCCCCGACAACGGACGTCCTGCACGATTTCATCGGCAAGGCGCTTTGTGGAATGGAGTTGTTCGCATGACCGCCCCCCGCCCCATCCTCGTCGGCGCCGTGGCCTATGACCCCAAGGTTGTCACGATCTGGGAGATCATCAAGGCCTACTTCGAGGACCACGGCACCCCGATGGACTTCGTGTTCTACAGCAACTACGGCCTCCTCGTGACGGCGCTGCTGGACGGCGACCTCGACATTGCCTGGAACTCGCCGCTGGCCTGGGTCGACGCCGTGCGCCGTACGGGCGGCACATGCCGCGCGATCGCGATGCGCGACACGGACCGCGACCGCGTGAGCCACATCGTCGTCCGCGCGGACGGCGACGTCCGGACGCTGGCCGACGTGCGCGGCCGAACGATCGCCGTCGGTGCCGCCGACTCGCCCCAGGCGACGCTCATCCCGCTCGGCCTGCTCGCCGACAACGGCCTCGTGCCCGACGAGGACGTCGCGGTCTTGCGCCACGACGTCCTCGTCGGCAAGCACGGCGACCACGTCGGCGGCGAGCGCGACGCCCTCGACGCGCTGCTGGCGGGCGACGCGGACGCGTGCGCGATGCTCGATCTCAACCACGCCGGCTGGACCGCCGATGGGACGCTCGATCCGGCGACGACGCGGATCCTGGCGACGACGCCGCCGTTCGACCACTGCGTGTTCACGGTGCGCGCGGACTTCAACGCCGCAGCCGAGCGCGATTGGCTCGCGACGCTCTTCACGATGGACTACGCCAACCCCGATCACCGCGAGATGATGGACCTCGAGGGGCTGAAGGCATGGCTGCCGGGGCGGACGAGCGGCTTCGGCCCGCTGACGGAGGCGGTCGGCCGGTTCGGGTTCTTCGAGGGGCGCCGCGTCGGCGCACCGGCGGAGCCGACTTCGCTGCGCGACGCGGCGCGGTAGCCGCGTGCCGCTCCCCCCGCTCCCCCCGCTCCCCGTCACGACCGTCGGCAGCCTCCCGCGCTCGCCCGAGCTGTTGCGCGCCCTGAAGGCCCGCCGCCGCGGCGACCTCGACCGCGCCGGCTTCGACGCCGTGGCGGACGCCGCGGTGCGCGACGCCGTGGCGCTCCAGACCGCCGCCGGCATCGACATCGTCACGGACGGTGAGCAGCGGCGGGACAACTTCTACAGCTTCGTCGCCGAGAAGCTCGACGGCGTGCGGGCGATGACGCTCGCCGAGATGCTCGACCACGTCGAGGACAAGGCCGGCTTCGAGCGCCTGCTGGCCACGCTGGACGTCCCGGCCTACGCGATCACGAACCCGACGTGCGTCGGCCCGCTGGCGCGGCGCGAGCCGCTGGCCGCGGACGAGCTGGCGTTCGTGCGCGGCCTCACCGATGCGCCGGTCAAGGTGCCGCTGCCCGGCCCGTACCTCTTGACCCGGGCGATGTGGGTGCCCGAGCTGACGGGCCGGGTCTACGCCGACAAGGAGGCGCTGGCCGAGGACGTCGTGGCGCTCCTGCGCGCCGAGGCCGAGGCGCTGGCCGCCGGCGGTGCGGCAGTCGTCCAGTTCGACGAGCCCGTCCTCAGCGAGCTCGTGTTCGGCCGCGGGCAGACACGCACGTTCATGTGCGCCGCCCTGGCTGCGCGCAGCGATCCCGAGGAGGAGCTCGCGTTCGCCGTCGACCTGATCAACCGCGTCGCCGCCGACCTGCCTGTCCGCACCGCGCTCCACGTCTGCCGCGGCAACTGGAGCCGCGACGAGCGCACGCTTCTCTCCGGCGGCTACGCCCCGCTCCAGCCGACATTCGACGCGCTCGCCGTCGACGAGCTCGTCCTCGAGTACGCCACGCCCCGTGCCGGCGCCGTCGTCGACCCAGGCGCCAAGGCGCTCGGTCTCGGCGTCGTCAACCCGCGCACGGACGAGATCGAGGCGGTGGACGACATCGTCGCCCGGATCCGAACGGCGCTCGACGTCGTGCCGCTCGACCGCCTGTCGATCAACCCGGACTGCGGCTTCGGCACGTTCGCATTGCGGCCGATGAACGACGGCGCGCGAGTCGACGGCAAGCTGCGGGCGATGGTGGCGGCGGCGCGGGTGGTCCGCGACGACCCGGTGGGGTGATCGCACGGGCACGCGTGCGACCGGGTCCACTGGACGGCCAACACCAATCGCGCTACTCTGCAGGCGTGCGATCAGCAGCACACATCCGCCCATCCCAAGAGGAGAAGTCTGTGAAGCTGTCCGCTCCGACCCAGATCGTGTACCTCATCGCTGCCGTCCTGGCCATCCTCGGCCTGCTGGCCGGCCCGCTCGGCGTCATCGCCGCGCTCGCCGCGTACGCCGGCTGGCTGTCGTTTGCCGGATGGGCGGTCCTGGCCATCGGCTGCTTCATGAAGGGCATGTAGCCACAGCAGTCGAGGGTCTGCGCTCCGCCGGCATCGGCCGACGAACGACCGCACGAACACTGCGACTCACATCGAACACTGCGAATCTCATGGAAGGGCCGGCCCGTTGGGTCGGCCCTTCCGCTGTTGGGCGGATGCTATACTGCCCGTCCCGTCCCCAACCCCCAAGGCACATGCGTCGATGATCTTCGAGCTCTTCCGCAACCCGATCCAAGGGGTCGCGCTCATCACCGCGCTCGTCATCGGGTTGACGTTCCACGAGTACGCGCACGCGTGGTGGGCCAACCATCTCGGTGACGACACGGCAGCGCGCCAGGGCCGGCTGACGCTCAACCCGATCAAGCACCTCGATCCGCTCGGCTCGCTGATGATGCTCCTCGTCGGCTTCGGCTGGGCCAAGCCCGTGCCGGTGAACGGCTGGCGGCTGACGCGTCAGGGAATGCTGCAAGTGGCCTTGGCCGGGCCGGTCTCCAACATGATCCTGGCGACGATCGCGGCGCTCGCTGCCCGCGCGCTGTCGGCCTCGGACGGCCGGTGGCCGACATTCGTCGCCTCGTTCCTCCTCTTCTTCGCCCTGTTGAACCTGTTCCTCGCCTTCTTCAACCTCATCCCCGTCGCACCGCTCGACGGGTGGAAGGTCCTCATGGGGCTCGTGCCGGCGAGCCGCGCGCAGTGGCTGGCGCAGTACGAGCGCTACGGGCCCATCGTGCTCCTCATCGTCATCCTGATGGGCCGCAACGGAACGTTCGATGTCTTCAGCTGGCTCGTGCAGGCCCCGGCGCAGTGGATCCTCCGCCTCTTGGCCGGCCCGGCGATCGCCTGATCGCCGCCCCGACCCCATGCCCGTCCTGACCGCCGCCCGCTACCGCAACCGCCAGTTCTGGCACGCGCTCGCCGCCCGCCGCCGCCCGATCGACCCCGCACCCGCCCGCGCCGTCCTCCCGCCCACCCTGTTCGCCCTGTTCGAGCGGATGTCGCCCGAGGACCGCCAGCACGGCCTCGACGTCCTCGGCCGACTGCGGGCGGCCGGCGTGACCGCACCACCGCTGCTCCAGGCCGGGCTGCTCCACGATCTCGGCAAGGCCGAAGCGGGCGTCGGCCTGCCGCACCGCGTCGCGCGCGTCGTCCTTCGTCGGTCCGTGCCGCCCGTGTGGCGCTGGCTGTCCGGCTGCCCGACGGGCTGGCGCCGGCCGTATTGGGCCGTGGCGAACCATCCGGAGCGCGGGGCCGTTTGGGTGGAAACCGAAGGCGCCGCGCCGGAAGTGGTGGCGCTGATCCGCCACCACGAGCGTGAGGCGCCTGAGGCCTGGCGCGGCACGCCGCTGACCGAGTGGCACGCGGCGCTGTGCGCGGCGGATGCGACGTGCTGAGACGGAGGATGACCCATGGCCCGTGAACGCCCCCCCGTCATCGCGATCATCGGCCTCGGCCCCGTCGGGACCGCGCTCGGCCGGGCGCTGGCGCACGTCCGGACGGACTTCCGGCTGGTGGGACACGACCGCGACGCCGCACGCGCCAAGGCCGCCCTGGCCGGCGGCGCCATCGACGAGGCGCGCTGGAACCTCGTCGCCGCCGTCGAGGATGCCGACCTGATCGTCCTGACCGAGCCGCTCGACCAGACGCTGCTGACGCTCGTCCACATCGCGCCCCACGTCCGCCCCGGCGCCCTCGTCACGGACACGACGCCCGTCATGCGCCCCGTGCTGCGCGCCGCCGCCGACCTGCCGGCGGGCGTATCGTTCATCAGCGGCCACCCGATCCTCGCCGGTCGGCTCGTGGCGCCGGACGCGGAGGAGGGGGCGCCGGCGGGCTCGGCGGAGGAGACGGCGGCATCACCCTTCACCGGCATCGCCTACTGCATCGTGCCGGCCGCGTCCGCCGATGCGGCGGCCGTCCGTGTGCTGACGGACCTGATCGACGCGATCGGCGCCGAGCCGTACTTCATCGACGCGGACGAGCACGACGCGCTCGCCACCGCCGTCGACCAGCTGCCCCACCTGGCCGGCGCCGCCCTGGCGCGCGTCCTCGGCCACAGCCCGTCGGCCACCGACATCGGGCGGCTGATGCCCCCGAGCATGCACGCGACGTGGCTGGCCGCGGGCCGCGACGGCGTGGACGCGGCCGCGGCGGCGGTGATGGACCGGTCGGCCGTCCTGGCATGGCTGGACGCGCTCGGCCGCGAGCTGGCCGAGCTGCGCGTTCGCGTCGAAGCCGCCGACGCCGCAGCGATCGGCGCCTGGCTGACCGAGGCCGATGCGGCGCGATCGCAGCTCGCGCCTGCCGGCCGGGGCAGACGCCAAGGCGACGGCGTTGATCAGAGCGCCGCCTGGAGCGACATCGGGTCGGCCAACCCGCTGCGGGGGCTGTTGTTGGGGCGGCGGAAGGGGCGGTAGGGGCCGATAGGGGCAGATTGGGGCAGATTGGGGCAGATTGGGGCAGATTGGGGCAGCGCAGCCGTTGACCCATGCGGTCCTTGCGATCCCCGAGTCCACACGATACCGGCACCACACCCCCACGCGGTACAATCCCGCCGTGACCCCAACCGCCCCGCCCCCCGCCCCCCCGTCCTACCGCGTCCTCATGGTCGCCCCGACGTCGTTCTTCGGCGATTACGGCTGCCACGTGCGGATTCTCGAGGAAGCCCGGACGCTGCAGGCGATGGGGCACCGCGTGCGGATCGTCACGTACCACAACGGCAACGACGTGCCGGGCCTGACCGTCCAGCGCTGCCTGCCGATCCCGTGGCGCGGGCGCTACGAGGTCGGATCATCGCGGCACAAGCTGGCGTTCGATGTCCTGCTGTCCGCGCGCGTCCTCCAGAGCGCGCTCGCCTTCCGACCCGACGTGATCCACGGCCACCTGCACGAGGGCGCTCTGATCGGCGGCGTGGTGGCGCGGCTCGTGCGGCGACCGCTCGTGTTCGACTTCCAGGGCAGCCTGTCGGGTGAGATGGTGGATCACGGCTTCGTCCGCGAGGGCGGCCGCTGGCAGGCGGCGGCGCGCCGGCTCGAACGCCGGATCGACCACCGGTCGGAGGGAATCGTCACGAGTACGGCCTTCGCCACCGAGCACCTCATCGAGGACTTCGATGTGCCGCGCGCACGGATCGTCGCCCTGCCGGACTGCGTGAACGCCGCCACGTTCCGCCCCGACGTCCTGACGCCCGCCGAACGCGCCTCCGCCCGCCGCGCCCTCGGCCTGCCCGAAGCGGCGCCGATCGTCGTCTACCTCGGCCTGCTCGCCCGCCACCAGGGCACGAACGTCCTGCTCCACGCCGCCCGCAAGGTGATCGACGCGCGGCCGGACGTGCGGTTCCTGATCATGGGCTACCCCGGCACGGAGTGGTATGTCCGCCGCGCCGAGCAGCTCGGCCTGCACGAACACGTCCTCTTCACCGGCCGCGTGCCCTACGACCAGGCGCCGGCCCACCTGGCGCTCGGCGACGTCGCCGTGGCGCCCAAGATCAGCACGACCGAGGGCAGCGGCAAGCTCCTGAACTACATGGCGATGGCCCTCCCGACGGTGACGTTCGACACCCCGGTCAACCGCGAGTACCTCGGCGACGACGGCCTCTTCGCCACCCCGTTCGCCGACCCGGACGCCTTCGCCGCCCGCATCCTCGACGCCCTGGCCGACCCCGCCGGCGCCCGCGCGACGGGCGAGCGACTGCGCGCGCGGGCGGTCGAGGGCTTCGACTGGGCGCGGGCTGGGGAGACGCTCGTCGACGTCTATCGCAAGGTCGGCGCGGGCGGCCAGGGCCAGCGCCTCGACGCCCATCCCTCGTCTCCCGATCTCCCCCCCCGCCAAGCATCCTCCCCCTCCCCCAGTCTTGGGGGAGGGCGTCGGAGGGTGAGGGTCGTAGGCCATCGGGGGGAGAGGGCCTCCTCGACGAACGAATGACCACCCACACGAACTTCGCCCACCAGGACCGCCCTATCGCCCACCGCCTGCGCGAGCTCTGGGCCTACCGCCACCTCGTCGGCAACCTCGTCATCCGCGATCTCAAGGTGCGCTACAAGAACTCGGTGCTGGGCGTGCTGTGGTCACTGGCCAGCCCGCTGCTCATGATGCTCGTGTTCTACGTGATCTTCGGCGTCATGCAACGCCCGTCCGTCGATCGCGCGTTCCACCTCTTTGTGCTGACCGGCCTGCTGCCCTGGAACTGGTTCAGCATGAGCGTGGCGGGCGGCGTCGGATGCGTCGTCGGGAACGCATCGCTGATCAACAAGGTCTACTTTCCGCGTGAGGTCCTTCCGGTCGGCGTCGTCGTCGGCGAGCTCGTGAACTTTCTGTTCGCGCTGCCCGTGCTGATCGTCATGCTCTACCTGTGGGACATCCCGTTGACGATGCATGCCCTGTGGCTGCCCGTGATCGTCGCCATCCAGGCCGTCTTCACGCTCGGCGTCGTCTTCCTGCTCGCGTGTGCCAACGTCTACTACCGCGACACCGCCAAGATCATGGAGGTCGTGCTCCTGGCTTGGTTCTTCGGCACCCCGATCTTCTACGACTACGGCGCGTTCAACCGCGTCATCCCCATCCTCGGCTGGCCGATCGAGACCGGCCGCCTGGCCTACATCCTCAACCCGATGGGCACGCTCGTGGCCAACTACCGCACCGTCCTGTACGGCTCGCCCGACGGTCCGCCGAGCGCCCCCGACGCACTCTTCCTCCTCCGCACCGCGCTGACGGCCTTCGCGATCCTGGCCGTCGGCTACTGGGCGTTCGCGCGGCGGTCGGGGCGGTTCGGGGAGGAGGTGTAGGCTGTGTCTGCAGACCAGATTCCGGCGGCTGAAGCTGGCCGGCTGGAGGCGTCCCTAACGGGCCGCCATGGCGCCCGCCTTCGCGGGCGCCTGATTCCGGGTGCCCGCGAAGGCGGGCACCATGGCCGAAGGCCTCCAGCCGGCCAGCTTCAGCTGCCGGTGCCGGTGCGCTCGGCGTTCCGAGGAGTGACCCCATGAGCGGCTCGATCCGCTTCGAGGGCGTCACGAAGTCGTTCGTCATCGCCCACGACCGGCCGCGGAGCTTCCAGGAGGCGTTCGTCCGCGTCTTCCGCAGGACCGCCGCGGCCGACCGCGACGTCCTGGTGGCGCTCGACGACGTCTCGTTCGACATCGCGCCCGGCACGGCCGTCGGCCTCGTCGGGCCGAACGGGACCGGGAAGAGCACGGCCCTCAAGCTGGTGGCGCGAATCGTCGAGCCGTCCGCCGGGCGGGTCGAGGTCAGCGGCCGCGTCGCCGCGCTGCTCGAGCTCGGTGCCGGCTTCCACCCCGACCTCACCGGCCGCGAGAACGTGTACCTGAACGGCTCGCTGCTCGGCCTCGGACGGCGCGACATGAGCCGCCGCTTCGACGCGATCGTGGCCTTCAGCGAGCTCGAGCGCTTCATCGACGTGCCGGTGAAGCACTACTCGTCCGGCATGTACATGCGCCTCGGCTTCGCCACGGCCATCCACCTGGACGCCGAGATCCTGCTGATCGACGAGATCCTGGCCGTGGGCGATCAGGCCTTCCAGCACAAGTGCCGCGAGCGGATCACGTCCTTGAAGAAGTCCGGCGTCACGATCCTCCTCGTCAGCCACGACACCGAAGCCGTCCGCGAGCTCTGCGACCGCGCGATCTGGCTCGAGGACGGCGTCATCCAGGCGGACGGCCCGTGCGACGACGTGCTGCAGGGCTACTACCGCAGCATGGTCGCGCGCGAGGAGGCGCGGTTGGCGGCGGAGACGGCAGCCGAATCAGCTGCAGTCGCCTCGACGTCGTTCGACGCCGACGTCGCCGACCCAGCCACCGCTCGCGCGGGGGCACGGCATGCCGTGCCCTCCGCCACTGCCCTCCCGCCAACATCGCCCGCCCAACGCCCCCCCTCCCCCGACCGCTTCGGCAGCGGCGAAATCGAGATCACCGACGTCCACATCCTCGGCCCCGACGGCACACCCCACCCCATCGTCCTGACCGGCCAGCCGATGACGATCCGCCTCCACTACATCGCCCACCGCCGCATCGAACACCCCGTCTTCGGCATCGCCGTCCACCGCGACGACGGCACGCACGTGTCCGGCCCCAACACGCGCGACGCCGGGTTGTCGATTCCCTTCGTCGACGGTCCGGGGACGATCGACGTCCACATCGACCGCCTGACGCTCCTCGAGGGCAACTACGAGCTCTCCGCCGCGTGCTACGACGACGCGCTGTCCCACGCCTACGACCACCACCACCGCCGCTTCCCGATGCGTGTCCGCGCCGGCGACATCCGCGAGCGCTTCGGCCTGCTCGCGCTGGACGCCGACTGGACCCATCGGGCAGGCGAAGGGGTCGACAAGCGCTGATGCCCGTCACCTTCGGCACCGCGTTCGCCGTCGCCGCCACGCTCGCCCTCGCGATCGTGCCGGGACTGGCGGTCCTGCGCGTCTGCCGGGCGGAGCCGCGCGACGCGATCGCGCGCGTGGGGTCGGCGGCCGGGGTGGGGTTGGCGATCGTGCCGGTGGTCTGCCTGTGGGCGGCGACGGTTGGGTTCGATGTGGGGCGGGGTGTGTGGTGGGCCGTTTTGACGGCGGCGGCGATTGTCTGCCTCGTTGCCGATCGTCGCGCTGCGATCCGCGGCCCGCGGATCGCACGCCCCGGCGCCGCCGCGACCGCCCTCGCCCTCGTCCTCGCCGTCCAACTCGTCGCCCGCTGGTACGCCGCCCGCACCGTCGCCATCCCGGTCTGGGCCGACAGCGTCCACCACGCGATGATCGCCGACCTCTTCATCCGCCGGCACGGCCTCCCGGCCGACTGGATGCCGCTGGCGCCGCTCTCGACGTTCAGTTACCACTTCGGCTTCCACAGCATCGTCGCCGCCGTCGCCGGCATCTCCGGCATCGAGATCCACCGTGCCGTGATCGTCGTCGGCCAGACGCTGATGGTCCTCCAGGCGCTGACCGTCGCCGGCCTGACGACGCTCCTCACGGGCCGCCGCTGGGCCGGCGTCGCCGCGGCCGTCGTCGTCGGCGGCCTCGGCCCGATGCCCGGGACGTACCTGACGTGGGGTCGCTACACGCAGCTGGCGGGACAGGTGGTGCTGCCGGCTGCGCTCGGCATGGCGGTGCTCGCGGCGCGCGAACCGCGCCGGGTGGCCGACGACGACGGTACGCCGGGCCGGTGGCCGGAGGTTGGGCGACGGATCGCGACCGCGATCATCGTCGCCGGCCTCGCGCTCACGCACTACGTCGTGCTCATGTTCTTCGTCGTCGCGGTCGGCGCATGGTGGCTGGTGGACGGCGGCGACGGCCGGGCGAAGCGGAGGGCATCCTTCGGGCGCCTCGTCGTCGTCGCGCTGGCTGCGGTCGCTCTCGCGCTGCCGTGGCTGCCGCGCTTCCTCGCCGGCAATCTGGACCGCAACGCGGCCGCGCTCGTCAGCACCGAGCTGCCCGGCGCGGTGTGGGGGGCGGTGACGATTCCGTACGTTCTCGAGCACTTCGGCCAATGGGTCGGCGTCGGGCTCACGGCGGCGACGGCCCTCGCGATCGTCGTCGGCCTGGCGCGGCGGGACCGCACGGTGGCCGTGGCGACGGTCTGGATCGTCGGACTGGTGGCCGCGTCCTACCCGCAGGCATTCGGCCTGGCGATCACCGGGCCGCTGAAGGACTTCACGGTGCTGATCGGGCTCTATGTGCCGGCGGCGGTGGCGATTGGCGCAACGGTGGGGGGAGGCGCGGGGTGGGGGCTCGGGCGACGCGGGATGGTGGGAGTGTTGGCTGCGGTTGCCGTGTCCACCCTCCTCGGCTACCGCCAGCGCGACGTCCTCGAGCCCGACCGCATCATCGCCACCCCCGCCGACGAGCGCGCCCTGGCGTGGGTCCGCGATCACACGCCGGCCGACGCCGTCTTCCTCGCCAGCGGCCAACCGACGTACGGCGACACCGTCGTCCTCGGCGAGGACGGCGGCTGGTGGCTGCCCGTCCTCGCCGACCGCGCCTGCACGATCCCGCCCCTGCCGATCGGCCACGAGCTGACCGTCGAGCCTGACTACCGCCAGCGGACGGTCGATCTGGCGAAGGCCGTCGCCGCCGACTTAGGGGCACCGGACACCGTCGCGCGGCTGCAGCGCGAGGGCGTGGAGTGGGCATATGTGGGCCCCACGGCGAAGACGCTGACGGCGGGCAAGCTCGAGGCGGCGGGGTGGCGCAGGGTGTACGACGAGGACGGGGCGTCGGTGTGGGGGGCGGCGTGGGGGGGAGGCTCCGCCGGGGGAGGCTCCGCCGGGGGAGGCCCTCGACCCCCCGCTACCGGCCGACGTCCATGACCCTCATCATCGCCGGCGACCGCATTGCCCGTCGCATGGCCGGCCCGAGCATCCGCGCCCTCGAGATCGCCCGCGCCCTCCACGCCCGCGGCCTGAGCGTGACGCTGGCCGCGCCGGGCGAGGTCGCGCTCGATCTGCCGTTCCCGACCGTCGGCTACGACGTCCGCGGCGAGGCGCTGCGGGCGGCGGCGGCGGGCGCGACATCGATCTTCATCCAAGGCCTCACCCTCGCCCAGTACCCGTTCCTGGCATCGCTCGACGTGCCCATCGTCGTCGACCTCTACGACCCGTTCGTCCTCGAAAACCTCCATGCCCGGGTTCACGACACGCCGTCCGGCCGCCGGCGAGGCCACGAGACGGACCTGGCCGCGCTCGTCGACCAGCTCAAGCGGGGCGACTTCTTCGTTTGCGCCTCCGAGATCCAGCGCGACTACTGGCTCGGCTGCCTGACGGCCGTCGGCCGGATCAACCCGGCGGTCTACGACGGCGGCGCCGACCTGCGCCACCTCATCGACCTCCTGCCGTTCGGCCTGCCCGACGCGCCGCCCGCCGCACCCACGACGCCCGTCCTGCGCGGCGTCCACCCGCGCGTCGGCCCGGACGACCGGGTGCTCCTGTGGGGCGGCGGCATCTGGGACTGGTTCGATCCGCTCACCCTGATCCGCGCGGTCGCCGACATCGCTCGCGAACGCGACGATGTCCGGCTCTACTTCATGGGCACCCGCACGCCGAGCCTGTACTCGCCCAAGCAGACGATGGCCGACAAGGCGGTAGCCCTCGCCCGCGACGTCGGCCTACTCGACCGCGTCGTCCTGCTCAACGACGGCTGGGTGGACTACGACGGCCGCGCCGGGTACCTGCTGGAAGCCGACATCGCCGTCAGCACGCACCTGCCGCACGTCGAAACGCGCTACGCCTACCGCACTCGCCTGCTGGACTGCATCTGGACCGGCCTGCCGATGCTCGTCACGGACGGCGACGTCCTGGCGGAGGTCGTGCGCCGCGAGGGACTCGGCGAGGTCGTCGCGCCGAACGACGTCGCCGCCGCGGCCGATGCACTGCGGCGCATGCTGGCCGTCATCGATGCCGCCGAGGCGCGTGGCGATGCGACCCGCGGTCGCGCCGCGTACGGCGCCGCATTCGACCGCGTGCGCGCGTCGATGACGTGGTCGGCCGCGACGACGTCGCTGGCACGGTTCGCAGCTGCACCGGTGCGGGCCGCCGATCGGCCGACCGGTGAGGGCGACGCGGCGCGGGCCGCGGCGACGCCGATGCGGGGGCTGCCGCGACGGGCGGTGGAGATCGTGCGGGAGGCGGGGGTGCTGGCGCTCGTCGAGGAGGGGGTGCGGTGGGTGCGGTGGCGGCGAAGGGGGCGGTGAAGGCGGCGCAGTCGTGTGGCGGTGTGAGGGGAAACACGCGACGGAGTCGCCATCGAGAGCAATATAGAAACGCATCGGGATTCAATGTTGCATCGCATCGGGACTCAATATTGATCGTGGAGGCGATCCGATGTTGCATCACGGCGGCGCATTTCGGGAGCGATCAGGAGGGCATCGTTCCCGTCGGACTTGGTGCGCAATCCACGGCCTTCATGACGACAACAAGGCCCGTGTCCTTCGTGATCCGAATTCCGGCGTCGGTCCGAATCCGTTCCTCGACGAGTGCCCGCATCGCGTCGACAGCGGGCGCATCGGTCCATCCCTCTGTGTCCCACAGCGAGAGCGCATAGTTGACCAACGGCTCGGTTTCGGTCACCCACAGACGGTTGTCGAACGGACGGACCTGTGCCGGGCCGATCGACTTCAGGACATCGACGGCGTTCTCCAGGGAGAATGCCCCGTTCCGTACTGCCTCGGGCGAGTAGCGCGGTTCGGCGATGTGGATCAGCTCGTGCAACTCGCGCAGATGATTCTCGCCGTTGGTGGCAGCGAAGAGCTGGCCGCCCGGGCGGAGCACCCGTGCGAGTTCGTTCACAGCCTCCGCAACGTTGGGAGCGTGGTAGAGCATGTGGTTGGCGATCACAGCATCAAACGTGGCATCAGTGAACGGGATCGCAGCCACGTCGAGCGTCGCGAAGTCGAAGCGGGCGTCGCCGGCAAGGGTTGTGCAGGCCTCGTCCACCATGCCGGGCGACACGTCGGTGACCACGACCGTCAGCCCTTCCGGCACCTGCTTCCGATTCGCGCGCCAGAGCGATCCGGAACCTGCACCGACCTCGAGCACATGCTGGTCGGGCCGTAGCTCCAGCTGATCGAACACCCAGCTCCACCAGCCCTGCGGGCCGATGCCAAAGCGCGCGTGCAGCGCGGCGCGCGCCGCGAGGCGCTCCGGCGTCCGATACTGGTGGTGGCTCAGGTAGCGCTGATCATCGATCCGCGGCATGGTGCCCAGCGTACTCCGCTCGCCCACGGTCCGCAAGTGGCTACGCCGCTCACTCGTGTGAACGAGAACGGCGACCATCGTTCCAGCCGTCCGATGCGAACCAGCCGGAATCCGCCGGTTACTCCTGGTGCCTGGCCCACACCTCCACCTCGGACCGTTTTCATCTGCCGCCGGCAATCTGGCATCATCCCACCCAATGGACGCCCTTTGACCACCCCACTCGACCTCTCCTCGCTGCGCCGGGCGCTCGCCAGCCTCGACCGCGGCTGCGAGCGCTCGCGCGGCGCGCCGGACGACGAGGAGCTGCGCGACGCCGTGATCCAGCGGTTCGAGTTCAGCTACGAGCTGTGCTGGCGGATGCTGAAGCGCCGCCTGGAGCTTGACGCGCCCGTGCCGTCGGACATTGACCGGCTCGCGTTTCCGGTTGTGCTGCGGGTGGGGGCGGAGCAGGGGCTGATCGCCGATGTGGAGCGCTGGCTCGTCTATCGCCATCAGCGCAATCTGACGTCCCACGTCTACGACGCCGATCGCGCATGGCAGGTATACCACTCGGCGCTCGAGTTTGCAGAGGACGCCCGCCGCCTCCTGACCCAGTTGGAGGCACGCAACGATGCCTGACGCACAGGTTGCCAAGCGCCAAGCCACCACCCCGGACGTCGCTCCGGACGTCGCCCCCGCCCACCTCGCCCTCCTCCGCAGCATCCTCGCCCGCCACGTCCCCGACCGCACAGTCGTGGCTTTCGGTTCGCGCGCGTCGGGCACCGCCAAGCCGTGGTCCGATCTGGACCTCGCGATCCTCGGCGACGGACGTCTGCCGCTGGTCGTCATCGCACGCCTCGCGTCGGACCTCGAAGAGTCCATACTGCCGTTCCGCGTCGACGTCGTCGAACGGGCCACAGTGTCCCCCGAGTTCGGGCGGCGGATCGACCGCGAGGCCGTGATCGTACAGGCCGGCGCGCACGTGTAGACGGGGTTCAACCCCTCCGCCCACGGGTCCGGCCACTGCACGAAGAGTTCCGAGGACGATCAGCGTGACTCCTGCCACGGCCCTGCGCGTGATCAAGCTGGTCCACACCGTGGTGTGGGCCTTCTTCGCCGGCGCCATCGTCGCGATCCCGTACGCCGCGTGGCTGAGGCGATTCGGGTGGGTGGTCGCACTGACCGCGATCGTCCTGATCGAGGTCGCGATCCTCGCCTTCAACGGCCTGCGCTGCCCCCTCACCGCCGTCGCCGCCCGACACACCGAGGACCGGCGCGCGAACTTCGACATCTACCTGCCGCTGTGGCTTGCGGCGTACAACAAGCAGGTCTTCGGCTCGCTGTTCGTGGCGGGCATGCTGTTCGCCCTTGTGCGATGGCTGTCGTCGTAGGGCGCCTTCGACTTCCAAGTCCGTATGCACCGAAGGCGGACGAAGCGTTGCCGGTGACTCGCAGCGACACTTCGTCCGCCTTCACTCGGCCTACTTCACCCACCAGTCCGGCGCGAAGTCGTTCCACTTGTTGCCGGCATCGCCGAACGGCGCCTGGAACTGCGCGTCCGCAGCGGTGGCCAAGGCCACGTCCGCCGGACCGCCGGCGGCGCCGCTCGTCTGCATCACGTACGCGCCGCCGGCGCCGCGGCCGTAGCTGCCGTACTGGTGGCCGCTGGCGTTCGTCAGTCGCGTCATCGTCTGGCTGCCGAAGTCATAGCGGAAGAGCTCCTCGTCGAGGCAGCCGCTGGCCGGGATCGCGGCGCACTCGCTGTTGAGCAGCAGGCTGGGCTTGCCGTTCTGGACGCCGAACGACGGGCTGAAGACGAGGTCGATGTTCGCGTTGTTGTTGTCCTTCATGGGAAAGGCGAAGGTCGTCGGCGCGGCGCCGATCGGCGTGCTGTTCTTCGGCACGGCGATGCGATACAACCGCCCGCGCGTGGCGGCGACGTCGGCCGAGAAGTAGAGCGTGCCGTCGCCGGCGGCGAACGTGCTCTCGGAGGGCGCGAGGACCGTGCCGTCCTTCGCCGCGCCGCCGATCTCGACGATGCGCCGCACCTGGAAGCTGTTCAGGTTGTACGGTCCGCCGAGCTTGTACGTCGGGAACTCGAGGCACGACAGCCCGCGCTGCGCCCAGTCCGAGTAGTGGCTGAAGCACAGCTTGTCGCCGTTGTTCGCCCACGTCAGGTAGTCCAGGCGCTGCGTGCCGAGGCCGAGCTGCGGCGTATGGAACCACGTGAGGGGCGTGCCGGCGGCATCGATGATCACGATCGCCGAGACTTTGCTCGACGTGCCGGTCGGGACAGAGCTGTCCGTGATCAGGTATGCGATCCGCGTGCCGTCCGGCGACCACACCGGGCTGCGCACCTCGAGATCGCTGATCTGTGACACGGCCGTCGGCTGACCGCTCGGCGCCGATGCGTCGCCGACGTACACCCGCGGCGTGCCGCTGCGATCGGAAACGAAGACGACGCGGCCGGTGAACGCGTTCTTCGTATCCGGCAGGATCGTGATCGGGCGGTGGCAGTACGGGGGGCACGGCCGTCCGGCATCGGCCGGCGCGTTGCTCCCGGCGTCCGCGTCCGCAGCGGTCGACGCGCCGACGGCGGGCACCGCATCATCCGCGACCGGGACGCCGACATCCGCTGTCGTGGCGATGGTGGACTCACCGGCTGTCGCCTCACCGACCGTCGCTTCGGCGGCAGCCTCGCCGTCGCCGACTGCCGACTGCGGCAGCGCGGCGCCCCCGAGGCGCTCAGACTGGCCAGTGCACGCGCTGCTTGCGGCGAATAGAGCGAATACCAGGACGCGCGCGCCCCACGAGGCCTTGCCGTTCATCTCTGCGATCCTCCGTTGCGATCCGACTCGGTCGGAACGGCCGCGATGGGCCGAATTGGATGTTGACCGCAGTACACGCTTCGGCAGGTCGATGTTCCGAGAGCGGCCGTCACCCCAGCCTCGCACCGCACGCCGTCACGAGCGCCGCCGCCAGCGGCACCCCCCCCGCCGCCAGGTGCACATCCGCCAGCCGCAGCAGCGCCGCCGCCTCGCACCACCGCCGGACCGCCGGGTCGATCCGACGGTCCATGGCAGCGTGCGCGCGCTTGAAGGCAAGCGCCGCGGCGCGCAGTCGTGCTGTGCCAGCCGGCGCTCGGCAGCCGAGCCAGACCATGTGGGCGACGAAGTTCCCGACGTCGAGCGCCGGTTCGCTCAGCGACGCGTCGTCGAGGTCGACAAAGCCGATCCGGCCGTCGGGGGCGACGAGCACCTGCTCCGGGTGCAGGTCGCGGTGCACCGGTTGATGTCGCCAGTCCCGCGGCCGCGGGGCAGCCGCCTCGAGTCGCGCGAGCGCGACCTGTGCCCGCCGCCCGACGCGCTCGTCCGCCGCCAGCAGTCGTGCGACGCGCGCGGTCAGCGGTGCCAGCTCGTCCGCCGGATCATGCCGCCGCTCGAGCGGCGCGGGCGACGCATGCAGCGCGCCCAGCGCGGTGCCGATCCGCGCGGCCAACGCTACATCGCCCGCGCACAGCCGCGACGTCACGGGCACGCCGGGCACGGCGCCGAGCAGCACGATCCGCGACTCGTCCAGGTAGCCAACAGGCTCGGGTAGCTGCGGGCCGTCGGGGTGCTGGGCTGCATGGAGGTGCGCATGCGCGGCGAGGACCCGGGCGCCGCGGGCGCTGGCGAAGATCTTGCCGTACAGGACCGTCGGCATGGGAGCTGGGACGGCGAACGAATCGGATGCGGCGCGGTCGGACGTGACCGCGTACTCCACCAGGCATCGCCGCCCCGGCTTGTAGCGCACGACACGGGCCGTCGTCACGTGCGTCTCGCCTTGGCCGAGGTTGCGCAGCGCGGCGGTGATGTGGCTCGGGCTGATCGCCAGCGCCAGCGTCGGCAGCGTCGGGTCCGCGGGCACCAGGGGAACCGGGGGCGGCGGTGCGACGCGGGGGACGGCCGACCCGCTCGGCATCGCGAGCCGGCTGCGGCCGTGCTCGACGAACCGCGCCTCGGCCGCCGCGACGATCGCGGCGACGGCCGTCGGCCAGTGCGGATCGAGTCGGCGGAACGGATGGATCGCCAGCCGCAGGAGCGCCGCGGCTTCGTAGAGCGGCAGCAGCCGAACCGCCGTCGGGTCCGTCGCGCCGACGAGCGTCCGGACGATGTCGCGCACCGCATCGGTCGTCGCCTGCGCCCGGCGCGCCGCGCCGTGTTCGGCAGCGCCGGTCGCGACGGATGCCGCGGCCGCCCACGCGCCGTAGTGCGCCACGAACGTCCCGTGGTCGAACGCCGGTTCGCCGATCGCGGCGTCGTCGAAGTCGATGAGGAAGACGCCGTCGTCGCCGACGAGCACCTGTCTGTCGTACCAGTCGCCGTGGACGATCCGGGCGCGCCACGGACTTACCGCGATCGCTGCGGCGATCCGTTCGGCCAGGCGGCCGGCGATGGGCGACGAGGAAGGAAGGAGGGCGTCGATGTACGCCCCCGCCGCGCGCACCGCCCCCGCCACGTCGTCCGCCGAGCAGCGCGTCAGCGTGCTCGCCACACGGCATGTCGCCGGCAGCGCGTGCAGCCGGCCGACGGCGGCCACCGCCGCGGACGTCCAGACGGAACGGTCCCCGCTTCCGTCGATGTCGACGTCGGTGTCCCGCAGCTCGCGCAGCGTCCGCCCGGGAACCGCCGCGACGACCGTCATGTGGCGCGCCTCGTCGACCGCCAGCAGCGCGCCGACCGGCAGGTTGCGCGCTTGCAGCGCACGCTGCAGGTTGCCCAGCCGCGCCGCATCGCGCCGAGAGTGGATCTTGGCGTAGGCCGCATCGCCGCTGCCGGGCGATCGGACGATCCGCAGCACGCCCTTGCGCTCAGGCACGTGCCGAACGAGCTCGATCGCGAGGTCGCCCGCAGTGGCCGGGTCTTGGCCGAGCGCCCGCGCCATCACGCCGGGCGCCATCGCTTCGACCAGCCACGGCACCTTGCGGTCGACGGGCGCCAGTTGGAGCACGGCGCCGATAGACGCGAGGTGCGCGAACCGGTCCGCCCTGTCGCCGTGCAGCTCGTGCGCCCGTTCGGCGAGTCGCGACAGGCGGCCGCCCGGCCGGGCGACGGTGGTGGCGCGGCCGTCCGCGTAGAGCGTGACGGTGGCCCATGTCGTCCCGTCGGCATCGCCGCCATCGGCCGCCTCACCGATTTCGCGACCGCCGCCGAACCGATACCGCAGCTCGCCGCGGACGACACAGCTTGCACCCGGCTTGTAGCGGACCCGGGAAGGCGTGAATCGTTCGACGACCATGTCGCCGATAACAGCCGGCGCCCAGCCGCCTGCGATCGCCTCCGCCAGCGCGTCGCCGTCGAACACCGCGGGCAGGCAGGGCAGGGCGGGATCGGGCTTCATCGAGCCACCTCCAACCTCAGGTCATCGCCAGGCGCCGCCGCCGCGTGCGCCCCGGCCGGCCGCCCCGCCGTCGCCCGCGACTGCAGCGCATACAGCCCGCGGTACCGCGCGTTCCCGGCCAGCAGCTCGTCGTGCGTCCCGCTGGCCGCGATCCGACCGTCCTCCATCACCCAGATCGCATCGGCCGCCTGGACCGTCGAGAGGCGGTGGGCGATGACGAGCGCCGTCCGGCCGACGAGCAGGCGGTCGATCGCGGTCAGCACGGCGGCCTCGGACTCGGCGTCGAGGCCGGTCGTCGGCTCGTCGAGCAGGACGATCGGCGCGTTGCGCACGAGCGCACGGGCGATCGCGATCCGCTGGCGCTGGCCGCCCGAGAGCGTCAGGCCGCGCTCGCCGACGGGCGTCCGGTAGCCGTCGGGCAGGCCGCTGATGAAGCCGTGGATGCACGCCGCCTCGGCCGCCGCCACGATCTCGGCGAACGAGGCGTCCGGCCGACCGTAGGCGATGTTGTCCTGCACGGTCCCGGCGAACAGGACGCCGTCCTGCGGCACGACGGCGATCTGGCCCCGCAGTGAGGCCAGCGTGTAGTCCCGCGCGTCCCGGCCGTCGATGACCAGGCGGCCCACCGTGGGGTCGTACAGGCGCGGGATCAGGCCGAGGAGCGTCGACTTGCCGGCGCCGGACAGGCCGACGAGGGCCACGGTCTGGCCGGCGCGCACGGTGCGATCGACGGCGCGCAGGACCGGCGTGCCGGCGGTGTAGGCGTGCCCGACGCCCTCGAAGGCGATATCACCGCGCAGCCGGTCGACCTCGACGTGCCCGTCGGGGACGTCGGAGGTCACGTCGAGGAGCTCGGTGATCCGGTCCACGCACGTCGCCGCCTTGCTCGATCGTTCGGCGATCCGGGCGATCCGCTTGAGCGGCTTGTAGAAGCTGCGCAGGTAGCTGGCGAAGACGACGAGCTCGCCCGGCGTGAGCGCGCCGGCCTGGACGCGCAGCGCGCCGTAGCCGACGGTCGTCGCCATCGCCACGGCCAGCGTCGTCTCGACGGCGCGGTTCAGCTTGGCCTCGAGCCGCGCCGAGACGAGGCCGCTCTCGACGCTCTGGCGATTCGTCTTGTCCAGACGGGCCAACGCGGCGTCCTCGCCGGTGAACATCTGGACCACATGAATCCCGGAGAGCACCTCGTGCATCTGACTGGCCAGCTGGCCCTCCTTGCGGCGCTGCTTCTGGGCCGCGGCGCGGATTCGGGTGCTGAAGACGGACAGCAGGCCGAACAGGAGCGGCGTCATCGCCGTGGCGGCCAGCGCCAATCGCCAGTCCAGGACGAACATGACGACGAGAAAGCCGATCAGGACGATGCCCTCGCTCAGCAGGTCGGACAGCGCGCCGACGAGGAGCTCCCGCAGGAGCATCATGTCGCTCGTGAGCCGCGTGAGCAGATCGCCCGTGGCGGCGCGGATGTGGTAGGCCATCGGCAACCGCAGGAGGTGGTCGAACACGCGCAGGCGCATGTGCGCCACGACGGCCTGGCCGACGCGGGCGGCCTGCAGGCTCTCCGCCTGGTACAACAGCCCCCGCGCCAAGGCGGTCACGACGATCGCCGCGGCGCAGACGGCCACGAGCGTGCGCCCGTCCGTCCCCGCCAGCCCCAGCCGCTGCAGCCACGGCCCCATCGGCCGCCCGCCGATCACGTTGTCCAGCACGACCTTCAGCGGCCACGGCTCGAGCATCTGCAGCGCCGTGTAGGCCAGGCTGGCCGCAAACGCCAGCCCGAGCCGCGCCCGATGCGGCCGGAGCTCGTCCCGCAGCTGCCAGATCGCCCCGCCCGCCGCCGTGAGCCCCTCGGCCTGCCGCGCCAGCGCGCGGGTGACGGCGCTCACGCCGCCACCGGGCGGGCATCACGCCGAATCGACGACGCCGGACCCGTCGCATCGCCCGCGTCCGTTGCGGACACCCACGACGTGGACGACGCGAGGTCGTTGAGCCTTGCCACGACCGCCTGCACGTTGTGCCGCCAGGTGTAGCGGGCGACCACGTCGGCGCGCCCTGCCGCGCCCATCGCCCGTGCGGCCTGCGGGGCGGCGAGCGCGGCCGCGATGGCCGCAGCCATCGCGGCGGCGTCGCCGGCCGGATAGAGGCGCGCCGTCCGCCCGTCGTCGACCGCCGCGCGCACCGGGGGGATGTCCGCGGCGACCGTGGGCAAGCCGGCGGCGAGGTACTCGAACAGCTTGAGGGGGGAGAAGTAGTCCTCGGCATCGACGGCGTACGGCGCCACGGCCACGTCGCACGCCGCCAGCAGTGCCGGCACGTCCGCGTGCGGCACGGCGCCGGTGAAGCGCACGCGATGCCGGAGCCCGAGCGCGACGGCGCGCGACTCGAGGGCCGGCAGCGCCGGACCGTCGCCGACGACGAGGAGGCAGGCGGCCGGATCGTCCGCCAATACGCGTGCGAATGCATCGAGGACGTCGTCGACGCCGTGCCACGGCCGGATGCTGCCGACGAAGCCGACGACGCGGCGATCGGCCAACCGGAGCTGTGCGCGCACGGCATGGCGTTCGGTGCCGGCGGACGCGAACGCGTCGACATCCACGCCGTTCGGCAGGACGAGGATCCGCGCGGGATCGACGCCCGTGTCGGCGAGCCACGCGGCCAGCGGCGCGGAGACGGCGACGACGGCATCGGCCCCCGTCAGCACATCCCATTCGATCGTCCGCGCGAGTCGCGGCCACGGCAGGGCGCGGTAGCGGGCGGCCTCGCGCGTCAGGGGCGCGTTCACCTCCAGCACGTGCGGCACCCCGAGCGCGCGGGCCACCGCCCGGCCGCCGCTGCCGAAGAGGCTGTAGCGCTCGTAGACGGCGTCGATGCCGGCGGCGCGCCACGCGGGCGTCGACAGCGCGAGGGCGCGGGCGGTCAGGTGGGCCCGCAGCGCGCCGGCGCGGTCGCCGCGGGCGCGCGCGACGAGCCGGCGGCTGCGGGGGTCGAGGGTGATGGGCGACGGCGCAATCGGCGTCGGTGCATCGATGCGGGCCGCGGCGACGTGGACGGTGTGGCCCTCGGCCGCGAACGCGCGGCACATCGCGCGCACGTGGATGCTGGCGCCTTTCGTGCCGTCGACCGGTATGCCGGGGTCCGTGCAGGCGTAGAGGAGATTCATCCCGCGATCGTTCATCGACCGACGCCTTCCGCGAACAGCGCATGCAGCCGGCCGACGTTCGCGCGCACGTCGAACGCGGCCTCGACGCGGGCGCGGCCGGCGTCGGCCAGGCGGCGGCGCAGCGGCGCATCGGACAGGAGTCGCCGGAGGGCGGCGGCCAGCGCTTCGGGGTCGCGCTCGGGCACGAGCAGGCCGGTGACATCGTCCTGGACGAGCTCGGGGATGCCGGTGACGGGCGTCGCCGCCACGGGCACGCCGAGGGCCATCGCCTCGATGAGGACGGTCGGCAGGCCGTCGCGGTTGCCGTCGGCGCCGACGACGCACGGGGCGGCGAAGGCGGTGGCGTGCGGGATCAGGTCGATGAGCGCGGCGCGCGGCAGCGGGCCGGGCAGCGTCACGCGGTCGGCCAGGTCGAGCGCGGCGACGAGCGCGGTCAGGGATGCGGCGCGCTCGCCGGTGCCGATGATCTGGCAGGTGAACGCGACGCCGTCGCGCTTCAGGATCGCACAGGCGCGGATGAGGTCATCGAACCCCTTCTTCTCGACGAGCCGGCCGATGCCGAGGATCAGCGGCAGCGCGTGGGGGACGTGGCCATCGCGATGGAACGCGTCGAGGTCGAGGCCGTTGTAGATCCGCACGAGCCGAGCGGTGCCGGGCGTGTGGGCCAGGTAGTCCATGTTGAAGTCGCTGACCGTCACGCTGAACCGGGCATCGACGAACTTGCGTGCGAGCGAGGTCGGCGCGACGGACTCGTGGAAGATGTCCTTGGCGTGCGCCGTGAAGCTGTACGGGACGCCGGTCAGGCGGGACACGATCCGCGCCACGGATGTGGCGCTGGACGCGAAGTGCGCGTGGAGGTGGGTCACGCCGGCCGCCTTCACGCGCGGCGCCAGCCAGACCGCCTGGTGGAAGCGCTTCCATGCGCCGAGCCGCCGCTTGCGCGCGGTCTCGAACAGGACGGTGCGATAGGCATCCGGCATCGCGCGCCACGCCGCAACGTGCGTCCGGACGACGTCGCGCACACCGCCGGCCCAGATGACCTCGGGGGCGTACGTCACGCGCGCCCGGACGCGGGCGACGTCGGCGTGGAAGCGGCCCTCGTTGTTCGTCTTCAGACTGAAGATGTGTAGGTCGGCCCCCTGGCGCTCGAGCTCGAGGACCTCGTTTAGGATGAACGTCTCGGAGAAGCGCGGGAACATCTTGCAGACGTAGCCGACACGGGCGGTCGCGGGCTCGGTGGGCATGCCCGTCGCGTTCGACGAATGGGGCATACCCGGCACAGCAGTCACGGTCGCGACAGTTGCCATCGTCGCCACATTCGGCACGGTCGTCACGTTCGTCACGTTCGTCACGATCTACTCCTCGGCGGACCACACCGGCTGGAGCCGGTCGTGGCGATGGGTGGCCGGGTGGGTCGGCATCCCGGCGGGCTCGGCGACCGGGCGCGGGTGTGTGGCCGACGGTTGTTCCAGCAGGCCGACGAGCGCCGCGGCCACGCGGTCGAGGCCGCCGAGGTCGACCGCGCCGAGCGGGCGCCCTGCGGCGAGCGCGCGGGCCAGCTCGTCGCGCAGGCGGGCCGGCGTCAGCGCGTCCGGCGTCACCATCCGGACGACGCCGCGGCGCTCGAGCGCGGCGGCGCGGATCAGCTGCTCCTGACGCGGCGTCGTGCGCGGCACGAGCACGGCCGGGCGCCGGAAGGACAGGATCTCGCACGTCGTGTTGTAGCCGGCCATCGACACGACGGCGGCAGCGCGGGCGACGACGCCCGACAGGCCGGCGACGAAGTCGACGATGCGCGCGCCGGGCACGTCGGCCGCCAGGGCGTGCAGCGCGGCACGCTCGGCGTCGGCCATGAACGGGCCGGTCACGACAACGGGGCGGAACGGTGCGCCCCCGGGCCACGAGGCCGCGGTGCACAGGAACGTGTCGAGGACCGTGACGCCGTCGCCGCCGCCGCCGGCCGTGGCCAGGACGTAGGGTTGGGTGCCATCGGCGACGAGGTCGGCGAGCTCGGCGGGGATCGGCTCGGCGCGGCGGCGGAGGTAACCGACGTACTGCATCTTGGCGGCGACGGCGCTCGAGAGGCCATAGGCCTCCGCCGGGTCGAAGACGTCGCGCTGGCCGTAGACGAGGATCCGGTCGTACACTCGCTCGAGCAGATCGTAGATCCCGCTCGCCGCCCATGCCGCCCGCGTCCGCCCCGGCGCGTCGACGACGTCGCGCAGGCCGAGGACGATCTTCGTGTCCGGCAGGAGCCGGCGCACGGCGGTCAGGGCGCGGACGGCCTCGCCCTTCACACCGCCGGGCGCGTGGTCGACGACGATGAGGTCGGGCCGGAAGTACCGGACGGACTCGTGGAGCAGCGCGCTGCGCAGCGCGCGGACAGACTCGAACGACGTCGGCAGCGTGCGGGCGGCGTACTGCTCGTCGCCGGTCTTGATCACGCACGGCAGCTTGACGGTGTCCGTGCCGGGCGGCAGCACGAGGTCCGTCGCCAACGGCGAGCCGGTCACGATGAGCTGCGCGATGCCGGGGCGAACGCCGTGAAGGTGGTGGGCGATGGACAGCGCGCGGCGGAGGTGGCCGAGGCCGTACGTGTCGTGGCAATAGTGGAGGACGCGGCCCGGATGGGCGGGGGGGTGGGTCGTCATGGGTGGCTTTCCTTCTGGGGGAACGCGGCGGGCGTGGGGGCCGGTGGCGCGTTCGCTCGTGCCCGCTACGTTGCCGAGCGGGGGGGAAAGTCACGGGCCAGGGTCGGAATTCGTGGACGACGGGCGTCGGTTGGCAAGGAAAAGGGCGGGTCTGAGACCCGCCCCTACCGTGCGATGTGGCGTGTGGCCAACGGGTTGGGTGGACTAGGGCTTGCGATCACCGCCCTTGTCGTCGCCGCCTTCGTCCTCGCCGCCCTTGTCGTCCCCGCCCTTGTCGTCCCCTTCGTCCTCGCCGCCCTTGTCATCCCCGCCCTTGTCGTCATTCCCCTCGTCCTCGCCGCCTCTGTCGTCCCCGCCCCTGTCGTCATCCCCTACGTCCTGGCCGCCGGTCGACCGCGAGTCGTCGGCACGCCCTGGACTGTCCGCGGTCGTCGCCGGCCGCGCACGGCCGGGCGCCGTCGCGCCGACCAGCGGCGGATCGGACGTCGGCGCGCCCGGAACGGCGGCGGTCGTCCCGGGGACGCCGGCGGTGCCGCCGGGCACCGCCGGCGACGGGGTTGGGCTGGGCGCGAGCCTCGAGTCGGCCGGTCCGTGGGGTACGGTCGGCGCCGGGAGGCCGTAGTCCAGATAGGGCAGCATCTCGAAAGCCACGAGCCGCCCGGCGTTCATCCGCGCGCGGATGAAGACGTGGTCGCCCACGCCGAACGCGCCGGGGTGTTCGGAGGCACCATACTGCGCAACGTCCGGCGGGACGTTGACCGTGAGGCCGGAGATGCGGCACCACTCCGTGGCGTACGCCTCGATCACGCCCTCGAACAGCACATCGGCGTTGCGGCCGCCGGCCATCGCCACGGCGACGTCGGCGCGACGAGCGGCGGAGACGGCCGCGGAGCGCGCCCGGTGCGCTTCCGCGCCGGGCGCCGTCGCCAGCCAGGCGCCCCGCCCCGCCTCCTTGACGGCGTAGAGCGCATCGCCCGGCAGCGCGTTCGATGCGGCGTAGGCCACGGGGACGCCGACGAGCAGCGCGGCCACGCCGGCGGCCATCGCCCAGATCGTGCGCAGTGGACGCGGCGCCCGGCGGGTCATCGGGCGGGGCGGGGCGACATCGCGGTCGATGGCGAGCCGCGGGCGGTGCGATGCTGCGGCCGGCGACTGCGACGCGGCGCGTGTCAACGATGCGGCAGATGTCGACGACGCGGCGGAACTCGGCGCTGAGGCAGCCCCGGCCGCGAGCGCGTCGAACGCGGCCAGCAGGCGGTTGCGGGACGCGTCGACCTGGGCCGCCGACGGCGGGCGGGCCGCGGCGGCGAGGGCGGCCGCGGTCTCGATCGCGGGACGCAGCGCCTCGGCCGCCGCCGGATTCCGCCGCAGCACGGCCTCGACCGATTCGCCCCGCTCCAGGGCATCGAGGGCATCGATCAACTCGGCCTCGTGCCGAAGGTCGTCGGATTGGGCGTTCATACGCTTGCCGTCCTCTGCGTCATCTGCCGGGCCAATGCGGCCACGGCACGCGCCTGAAGTTGCTTGACGGCACCGGCCGTCTTGCCCATGGTCTCGGCTGCCTCAAGGATCGGCAGCCCGGCCCCATACCGCAGCGCCAGAACGTGCTGCTGCTCTTCGGTAAGCGCCGACATCGCGTCGGCGAGGGCGGCACGCTCCTCGTCGCGGGTCACGGCGGCGTCCAGCTCGGCATCGTCACTGTCGACGTCCTCTTCGAGCCCGACCTCGGGATGGCGGTAGACCTGTCGGTAGTGACCGCGGACGACGTTCTTGGCCACGCCGAACAGCCAGCCTTTGAGCGTGGACTGCGGCGGGTTCGGCCCGGTGATCGCCTCGAGGAACCGGACGAACACGTCGCTCGTCAGGTCGGCGGCGAGGTCCGGATCGGCGACCTGGAGCGAAACGAAGCGATACACCGCCGGGTAGTAGCGGTCGTGGATCTCGACGAGCGCCGGGCGATCGCCGGCCAGCACGCGCATCATCAGCGCGGCCTCGGCCGGCACGGCCCCTCGCTCGGGGTGGGTGGGGTTGCGCATCATCCGCCTGGATTGTGGCGCACGCCAAGCCGATGGGGAAACGGGCACGATCATCGCAGCCCTCTGCGCCGACGGCGCAACCTGACAGGAACCAGGGATCCGAACGCGTTCCCGCGGCGATGTTGGCGTTGGGATGCATGTCCTCCGTTGCCGAATGGGGCGAAAGGTCACGGGTGGCACATGACAAGTTTCGTTAATCGATGCCGCGCGTCGTTCGAACGATGCCGGCGGGCACGGAACGGTGTGGGCGACGCCGGGTGTCTAGCGAGTGTGGCACCCTACGCATACCCGTAAGCGGGCGTCCCCGGAAGCCCTCGGTTCGACCGTCTCGCGACATTCACAGGAGGGTCCGCGATGCACGCCCCCGGCCGCCGCCCCGCCCACGCCCTCGCCACCGCCGCCGCGCTCGCCGCCTGTGCCGCGTACGCCCTCGCCACCGCCGCAGACACGCGGGCGCAGTCGCCGGGCGCCGACGGGCGGATCCACCTCACGGTCGACGACGTGCGCGACCTGCCGGACGCCCGCCCCGGCGACGGCGTGTGCGCCTCCCCCGCGCCGGACGAGCGCTGCACGCTGCGCGCGGCGTTCGAGGAGGCGGGCGCGTCCCTCCGGCCGACGACGATCGCCCTGCCGGCGGGGACGTACACGCTGACCCACGGCGTTGTGCCGCCGCAATCCACGGCGGCCACCGTGGCGCTGGACGTGCCGGCGAACGCCGACATCCGACTCGAGGGCGTGGGCGCAGCGACGAGCACGATCGTGGTGCTGGCGGAAGCCGGCGTCCCGGTGCGGCTGCACGTGCGCGTCGAGCCGCGCGCCGCCCTCGCCATCCACGGCGTGACGCTCCGCGGCGGGCGGGCGGCGGGCGGGGTCGCAGTGCTCGGGCGCGTGTCCCTCCACGATGTCGTCCTCGCGGGCTGCCAGACGGACGGCTCCGTCGTGCATGTGGCCGACACCGCATCGTTGACGACGGTGCGAACGGTGATCGCAGACAACCGCGCATACATGGGCCTGGCGATCTGGGGCACTTCGACGATTCTCTCCTCGACCGTCCAAGGCAACATCTTCGAAGCGGATGCGATCTACGTGACGGGTGCGGTCCGCCTCGAGGATTCGGCCATCGTGCAGAACACGGCCGGCAGCGTGGCGGGCGGCCGGGGCGAGTTCCGCCTGGACCAGTCAACGGTTGCCGACAACGTCGTCCGCCGGTCGTACGGCGGTGCAACAATCCTCGATGCCGGCTCGTTGGCGCTCGAGCACGCGACCGTGGCGGGCAACCGCGCGCCGGCCCGATTCGGGCGGCTGCTCGTCGCGCGCGTTAGGCACCTGACGATCGCGGGCTCGATCTTTGCCGAAAACGGTACGCAGGGCGCGGTCTTCGCGCCAGCCGCCGGCTGCGAAGCCGAGAGCGTCGAATCGCACGGCGACAGCATCCTGGAGCAGCCCAGCTGCGGCGACCCATCCGTCGGCGACCGCGTCACGGTCGACGCCGATCTCGGCCCGCTCGTGGACGCCGGCGGCCCGACCCCCGTGCGCCTGCCCCGCCCTGGGAGCCCCGCAATCGGCGCACGCACCGCCGGCTGCCCCGCGGTCGACGCGCGCGGCGCGCCGCGGCCCGTCGGCGGACCGTGCGCGGCGGGCGCCGCCGAGCCGTCCGCGCCGCCGCCCGCCAGCGGCCTCCTCTGGCCGATCGAACCGGCGTTCCCGACCGGTGGTCCCGATGCGCCGCGGCGCGTCGACGGCGTGCCGGGCCCGTCGACCGTGCTCGCCGTGCGCGGCGGGCGCGGCATCGTGGCGCGCGGACTTCAGGCGCAGGCTATCGTCGCCAATGGCGGCCCATTCGCCGTGGACGGCGGGCTCGTCGACCTGCCGGCACCGGTGATCGACGCAGCCATGGACGGGACGACGGCATGGCTGCTGCACGCGGAAGGGATGCTCACGGCGGTCGACGTCGCCGACCGGGTACACCCCGTCCGTCTGGCCGTCGCGCTCCAGCGCGTACCGGTCACGCCCGACGACGCGAAGCATTACGTCCGGATCGCCGTGCCCGCACCTGGCGTGCTCTGGCAGTTCGGCTGGACGAGCGGCTACCGGGGGTCCCCGGAGATGGCCGTGACGGTGTGGGACGTGGGCCAACCCGCGACGCCGCGCCTGCTGTTCAGCGTCCCCATCGGCGGCGCCGTCGATCTGGCGTGGACCGATCGCCGCATCGTCACGTTACGCAACTTCAACCGCTCGATCTCGCTGGGCGTCGAACGCTCGCTTGCCGTCTTCGACGCCACGCAGCTGGTGCCCGGGATGCAAGGCGGGACCCTCGCGCTCGACGGCACTCCTTCCCGCATCGCGCTGCGCGGCGACCACGCCTTCGTCGTCGTCCGCCAGCGCGACGGCGGCGCCCCCGATGGCATGCTGGTGATCGACATCCGCGACGCCGCAAAACCCGCCGCCGTCGGGTGGTGGCCGGAGGACACGTTCTTCGACCCGGGCACGACGGCCGGCTGGGGGGACATCCTCGTTGCGCCGGACGGCGTCCTCCTGCATGCCGCTGCGATGTTCGCCACGGCTGACCTGTCCGACCCACTCCGTCCGCGCATCCTCCGGCGAACCCATTTCGCCGCGCGGGTCGACACCCTTCGTGCGACGGACACGGGCATCCTCGCCCGCCTGTCAGACGGCCGCGACGTGGCCATCGACCTTGGCGATCCGCGCGGCCCGCAGCTCGTCCATGCGCCGTCGGACGGGGCGCCCGTGGTGGCGGTCGCCGGCGCAGGCGAGCACTTGGTGTGGCGCGCCCAGGACGCGTACCGGAGCCGTGAGTGGGTGGCGGTCGAGCCGCACGCGCCGGCCGTGGAGGTCGGCCACCTGCCCACCTTCACCGCCGCGATCGTGCCCGTGACGTCGACGGCGATGGTGGCCGTGGCGGACGGCGTCGCCTGGATGGCTTCACCGGAAGGCATCGCAGGCGTCGAGTTGCACGGAATCGGCGCCTTCGGCAGCGCATACACGACATTGGACGAGCGCTGCGTGGTAGCGGTCGCGGCGTCCAACGGACGCCTCTGGTTGCTCACACCCACCCGCCTCTCGCTCTGGGACGTTGGCGATCCGGCACGTCCCGTCGAACGTCACGCCTGGTCCTCGTCGACCGAGTCCACGCTCCGCGGCCTGTCCGCGGACGAAGGCGGCGCCGTGCTCTGGTCCGCCGACGGCCGCATCGTGCGCCTTCGGCACGACGACCACGGCCCGTCACTTCCGCTTCCGCTCGTCGTCCGATCGCCCGGTGGAATCGTCGGCGCCGCGATCGTCGGCGATCGGCTCGCGGTCGTCGACGGGTCACAGCTCACGGCTTACGCGATCGACGGCGACACGGCCCGCGACCTCGGCGCCCTGCCCGTGCCCGGCATCGGCCGCGGGCTGGCGGTGTCCGGCGAACGGGC
Source organism: Ardenticatenales bacterium (assembly GCA_020853525.1). Lineage (GTDB taxonomy): Bacteria > Chloroflexota > Anaerolineae > Epilineales > Epilineaceae > Avedoeria. The sequence goes on from JADYYS010000033.1 coordinate 50,062, forward strand.
CTACGTCGTGGCCGGCGGATGGCTGAACGTCGTCGGCGTCTCCGGCGATGCAGTCGTCCCCATCGCCAAGGTGCCCGCGCCCGGCGCCCTCGGCCCCCTGGCCATCGCCGGCGGGCGCGCCTTCGCAGCCGCCGGCGCCAGTGGCCTCTTGGCCTACGACCTCCCCGCACCCGCCCCACCCACCGTCCTCCTGCGTTGCGGAGAGACATGGCCGGGCGAGCGGGACGTGACAGTGCGGGCGCCGGGCGCAACGGCCGTCTCGCTGCGGCTCGACGGCCATGCCGTCGCGTCGGGAGTGCCGGGCCCCTCTCGTGACCGCACCGACCTCGCCACGCTACGCGTCACGCTACCCGCCGGCCCCCACCGCCTCGACGCCGTTGCCCGAAGGCCCGAGTCGCCGCCGCGAACCGGTCCCGTCGTCCGCATCAAGGGCGATGCGACCCTGCTGTTCGATCCGATCGGCGTCACATTCGATGACGGGCGTCATTCCGACCCTCGTCCCGCCCTGAACGCCATCGGCTGCGCGACACTCGCCGACGGTTGGACGGTCCGCATCGACGCCCGCGCGGCCATCGTCGTCGTCGTCCCGGTACGGTCCGACATCGCCGCCACCGCTGCCGTCACCGTGACCCTCGCCAGCCGCACCGCTCGGCTCGCCCCGCGCCCCGACACCCCATCGCTCTTCACCGGCACACTGCCGCCGATTACGGGACCAACCGGCGACGCCATCGTCCACATCGAGGTGGTGGCCGGGACGGAGCGGGCGACATGGCACGGGCGGGCGGCGCGTGAGCAACTGTGGCTGCCATGGGCAGGGCGATAGGTGGAGCCGTCCGGCGCATTCGCCCGACAGGCCCATGGCATCCACACCCACATCCGCAACGGCAGCGCGCGCAGGCATCACGAAAGCCGCTCCGATGCGGGGTGTCCAGAGGGGCGCAGTGTCCTCTGGCCGGGGTGCAGGGGCCGGGCGGCCCCTGCGAACAAAGTGAACGAACCCAAATGGCCCCGACCCCAACTCTCCGCGCCCGCCGGCTCTGCACCTCTTTCTCTCTCATCGACCGCAAGAGGCCAACCCCAATGCACCAGCCGTCGTTGACGTATACTGCGAATCATGCCCATGCCCACCCCCACGCCACCGACCCCCGCCGATGTCAGCATCCTCATCCTCACCCACAACGGCCGCTCCCACCTCCCCGCCGCCCTCACCGCCTGCCTCGCCCTCGACGGCCTGACGGACAGCGCGTCCGTCATCGTCGCCGACAACGGCTCGTCTGACGGCGCCCTCGACCTCGTGGCCCGGGACTTCCCCGGCGTCACCCGCCTCGACCTAGGCGCGAACCTCGGCTTCGCGGCCGGCTACAACACCGCTGTATTGTTGCCGGCGTGCAATCGGCCCTGGCTCCTCTTCCTGAACGACGACACCGCCATCGACCGCCCCGCCCTCCGCGCCCTGTGCGATGCCCTCGCCCCCGGCGACGTCTGCGCCGGCGCCCGCCTCGTCGACTGGTCGGGCGCCCGCATCGACTTCGACGGCGGCGCCGCGTCGTGGACGGGGCACGGGCACCCCCTCCTTCACGGGCAGCGCATTCGCCCGCAACACACGCCCCCCCCGACCCGACCACAGCTCTTCGCGTGCGGCGCGGCGATGCTCGTCCACCGCCAGACCTTCCAATTCTTGGGTGGATTCGACGCCACCTACTTCATGTACTACGAAGACGTCGACTTCGGCTGGCGCCTCACCCTCGCCGGCCACGACGTTCGCCACGTCCCTTCCGCCGTCGTCCGGCATCGCGGCGGCGGCAGTGCGGACACGTTCGCGTCCGACGTGCGCGCCCGCTGGCACGAACGCAATGCCATCGCCAACGTCGTCAAGAACACGGCGGCCGACCACCTCACTCGCGTGCTCCCCGCCGCCCTCGCTCTGGCCGCCATCCGCGCCGGCGCGCCGCCGGACGTGATCGACTCAGCCGCCAGCTCGCTCGCACGCCGCATGCGACCGAACGACGTCACCCCCCCCTCCCCTCTGCCCCTACCAGACGAAGACTGGCCCGGCTGGCCCCACCTCGTCCCGCTCGCCCTCGACTGGCCCACCCTCGCCGCCGCCCGCGCCGCTATCCGCCCGCGCTGGACCCGCTCGCCCGCCGACGTCGTCGCGCGCCTAGGCCGGCCGTGGGCGCCGATTCCGCCGACCCCCGACGGCTGGGCCGCGCTCCGCCGCGCCGCCGCAGCATTTGAACTGGAGGCCATCTACGGCCCCACCGACGCGCACGCCGGCCTCCGCCGCCGCCTCCACGGCCGCCTCCGCCGCGCACTCCGCCGATGACCCAAGCCGAACCGCCCGACGTTCCCGACGACGTTCCCGACGACGCTCCCGTCGACGTGATCGTCGTCGCCTGGAACAACCGCGCTTACCTCGCCGACCTCCTGCCCGCCCTCTTCGCGCAAACGCACCCACCCCACCGCGTCATCGTCGTCGACAACGGCTCGACGGACGGAACGCCGAACTGGCTTGCGGCACACTGGCCCGATGTCGACCTCGTCGCGCTCGACGCCAACCTCGGCTTCGCCGCGGCCAACAACCGCGGCCTGGCCCGCAGCGACACGCCGTGGGTGGCCCTCGTGAACAGCGACACGGTCCCCGAACCCCTGTGGCTATCCGCCCTCGTCGCCGCAGGCGAGACCAATCCGCGCATCGGCAGCGTCGCCAGCCTCATGCTGTTCATGGATCGGCCGAACATCGTCAACTCCGCCGGCATCGCCGTCGACCCGACCGGCATCGCCTGGGACTGGCTCGGCGGCGCGCGCGTCGACGACCTGCCGTTCGTCATCGGACCCGCTCCGTTCGACGCCGACGCGGACACGAAGTCGCTGGCCATCGACGCCGATACGATGCCCTTCGAACTCGACGTCCCTCCGGTGCCGGTCTTCGGCGCGTCCGCCGGCGCCGCGCTCTACCGGCGCGCCGCGATCGACGACATCGCGATGCCGCCCGCCGTCGGCGACGACCGCGATGCCTCATCGCTCCAGCTGTTCGACGAGGCGTACTTCATGTACCTCGAGGACGTCGACGTCGCCTGGCGACTGCGGCTGCGCGGCTGGGACAGCGTGCTGGCGCCGGGCGCCCGCATCCGACACGTCGGCAGCGGCACGTCGGGCGAGGGCTCGCCGTTCAAGAACCGACTGCTGGCGCGCAACAAGGTCTGGACGGTCCTCAAGAACTACCCGACCTGGCCGCTGCTCATGCGCCTGGCGCTCGTCGTCGCGTACGACGTCGCCTCCGTGCCGTACCGCGTCGTCGTGAACGGCCAGACCGCGGCGCTGCGCGGCCGCGTGGACGCGCTCGTCGGCGCACGCCACGCCCTGCGCGAGCGGCGGCGGGTCCAGGCGGCGCGGACGGCCCGGTGGGCGTCGATCCGAGCCGCGATGGCCTCCGTTGCCACCCCTTGGTCCGTTGCGGCGCGCTATCGCCACCTCCGTCCCGGTCCGACAGAGCGGTAACGGCGCGCCCCCCGCAGGAGACGAATTCCCGCCACCATGCGTACCCCGCCAGCGCAGACCACGTTGTACACGCATGGAAGCGTGCACCGCACAATTCGGATGCCCACCGCCCGCCGCCGCCACGAAGGGGTGCGACGCCGGGTCGAACAGGCGCCACAATCGGGCCCGGCCACGCGCCGCCCGCCGAGCTGATGAACGATGATGAACACGCACAATCATCCCACCGACGACCTGACGAACGTCATCGCCGGGCTGTCCCCTCAGCGCCGCCGAGACGTCGCCATCGCGCGCGCCGTGGCGGCCGAAGCCGCCGCCCTCCTGATCGGCCATACCGGCCATCACGCCGTCTGCCACAAGCCGGACGGCAGCATCGTCACCGCGGCCGATATCGCGTCGGACCGGCTGATCGCCGCTCGCCTCCGCGCCGCGTGCCCCGGCGACACGATCCTTTCCGAGGAGTCGACCGCCCACTTCGAAGGCGGCCGAACGTGGGTCATCGACCCGCTCGACGGGACGACGAACTTCACCGCCGGTCTGCCGATCTGGGGCGTCACGCTCGCGCTGCTCGAGGACGGCGTCCCGACGGTCGGCGTCAGCGTCTTCCCGCGGCTCGGCCTCGACTTCACGGCGATCGCCGGCTGCGGGGCGTTCGCCGGATCGTCCCGCATCGGCCCGCATCGCGCCGATGATCCTGCCGCCGGTCAGCCTCGAGCCGGCCAGCCGCCTTCTCCCGACCGCGCGCGCGGTCACAACCCGTCGGGAAGGCTCGGCATCGGGCCGGACGATCTGATCGCCCAGTGCAGCCGGACGGCATCCCGCTGGCAACTCCACCTCCCGGCGACGCGCCGGACGCTCGGCAGCACCGCGTTCCACCTGGCGCTGGTGGCCGCCGGGACGTGCCGGGCCAGCGTCACGATGGACGCCGGCATCTGGGACGTCGCGGCCGGCTGGCTCCTCGTCACGGAGACGGGCGGCACGGTCTCCGACGACGCGGGCCAGTCGCCGTGGCCGCTCGCGGCGGGCGACTGGTCGCAGAGACGCATCAGCGTGATCGCCGCCGCCGATGCCGCCTCTCACGGCGCCGTCCGCCACGCGATCACGCCGGTGGAGGACGGTCGGTCGGGCGATGACGGTGGTGTGCGCACGGCCGCTTGACGGTCAGGCGCGAACCCCCGCTCGGCGTGGCCACGCCCGCGCGAGCATCCGCGACAGCCACGCACCCAGGCCGGCGCCGAGGCCGAGGAACAGCAGCCCGCGCGCCCACTCCGGCAGGAACTGCAGCGTGAGCAGGAACGCCGGGCGCTGCAACGGCCCCGGTACGCCGACGTTCTCGTACAGTTCGCGCAGGAAGAACGCCAGCGCCAGCGAGACCGCCAACCCGGCGACGGTGACGAGCGCGAACACGCGCACCAGATCGCGCTGCGTGAGCGCCGGCGGACGGGCGCGCTCCTCGTGCTGGAGATGCGGGTCGTACGGGAACGCCCCCAGCGCCTCGGTCTGCGCCAGCTCGTCGACGATGTAGGCGGCCGCGGTGCGCAGATCGCGCGCCACGGCAAAGCCCTTGTCGTCCGGCTCGCTCGGTCCGAGGACGTCACTGAGCGTTCGGTCGCCGAGGACGAGCACCGCACGGCAGCCGGCGGCATCGGCGACAGCCAGCGCCGACGGGTCGGCGGCGACGAAGAACATCGACCTCAGCGGCACACCTGCCCGGCCCGCCGCCTCGGCCAGCGCATCGAGCCGGTCGTCGACGTCGGATGAGCGGGTGCCGTCCGGCGCGGCCCTGAGGTCGAGCCGCGGTGCGACGAGCGGCAGCGCCAGCGCGATCTCAGGACGCTCGCCGTCGCCCGGCACGCTGACGAACAGCGGCGGCACACCGGCGTCGGACAAGGCGGCCAGCCCGACGGCAGCCTCGGGGTCGATCGGGAAGACGTCGGACAGGATGAGCACGTTGGCCATGGGCGTACGATACCACAGGGTGGGCAAGGCAGTTCACGCGACGCGTCGTGCCGCGTTCCGCCGCCCCATCATCGCCGCATCCCGCCGCAGGATCACCCGGCAATCTTCGCGATGCGCACCGTGCTGTCGCATTATTGGCGCAACCCCGTCGCCGATCACGGTGTAGCTTAAGGTACATTAAGGCGCCGCCGCGCAAGGCGCTTCGCTCGTCGCCCATCCCATCCGCACGTTCACACGCCCGCCCATGCGTGGCCAGCCATCGGATCGAGTTCCCGCCCACCCTCGCGCGGCCCGCATCCGCCTTCCCCGGCGGCATGCACGCGCCACCTCGTCTCTCGTCGCCTGCACTCGCCCGATCCCCACCCCGCGATAAGGAGGCCCTATGACGAAGCACGGCAGCCCCCACCCGAGCTTCGGCGACTTGCCGCACACGCCCCGCTCGACTGTTCCCGAAGTGCCGACACCGGACCAGTCGGTCGATCCGTCCCCCGCCCTCGCCGCCGCCCGCGTCTCTCTCGGTCGTGACCACGCCGTCCTCGAAGCCGACGCCGGCTTCGAGGACCTCCTCGGCCTGGCCGGCGATGAGCTGTACGGGCGCTCCCTCTTCGACTTCATCTTCCCCGCCGAACGCCGCGCGGTCGCCGACCGCCTCAACTACGCCGTCGCCTGTCGCCACGACCGAATCGGCTGCCTCGCCCTCCGCCGCGCGGACGACCACGCCGTCCACATCGACGCCGTGCTGCGCTATGAAACAACGGGCGGCGAAGGGCTCTGGCTCCGGTGCAGTCGCCTGACGGGCGCGCTCGTCGCCGCAGCCGGACCGCACGGGGACGGCTCGCCGACTTCAGCGGCGGCGACGGTGCCGACGGTGCCGACGGTGCCGACGACTTCTGCGACGGCGGCGGCACCGCACGCATCGTCGCTTTCGTCGTCGTCCGTGACGCCGTCGTCCAGACCGTCGTCGGCGCCGTCGAACCCCGCGCCCGTCCCCGCGCCCGTCCCGCTGTCCGCCGTTGCCGACGACGGTCTGGACGACGCGAGCCGCCAGGTCCTCCGCCTCGAGGACGTCCGCGGCGGGGCGATGCTGGTCGTCGGTGCGGCCGGCCAGGTGCTGGCAGGGACGTCGGCGGCGGCGACTCGCATCGGCTGGCCGGTCGATCTGCTGGCCGGACAGACCGTCGACAGCCTCTTCGTCCTAAGCCCGACCGCGCGTGAGCAGCTGCACGACGCCGTGCGCTCCGGCCGGCGCCAGATGGTGCCGGCCAGCATCGTCAGCGGCCTGGCGCTGGCGAACCTGGAGTGGCTGCCGGCGCAGCGGGCCGGCTACGGCTTCCTGTCGATCCTGTCCGTCCAGATGACCGCCGGCTCGGACGAGCACACGCTGGCGCTCCAGCAGGCCGTCCGCCTCCTGTGGCACGACGCCGGCGACTCCGCCACCGCGCTCGTCCTCGGCACGGAGAACCTCGCGTCCCTCCTCGGCGCGGACGGGCGCCGCCCGGGTGCGGCGAGCATGGCCGGCGCGCTGATCCGCCACGCGCGGATGATCCACCAGGCGATGGCCGAGGTCCGCCGCGTCGAGAACGGCACGCCGGTCGAACTCGAGCCGGTCGACCTGAACGATACGATCACGGCGTACGTCGCGGCCGTCCAGCCGTCCGCTGCCGCCGCGTCCATCACCCTGCGCGCCGAGCTGGCGCCGGGGGTGTTCGTGCGCTCGACGGAGCTGCGCATCCGGAGCATCGTCCGCAACCTCGTCACGAACGCGTGCCAGGCCCTCGCAAGCCGGCCCGGCGGCGGCACGGTGGAGATCACGACGGCGCCGGCTGAAGGCGAGTCCGGTCCCGGCGTCCAGCTCGTCGTCCGCGACGACGGTCCCGGGATGTCGGACGCCCTCAGCCGCGTCATCTTCGAGCCGGGCCTGAGCAACCGCCACGGCGGCACGGGCGTCGGCTTGAACCTCGTGCGCCAATTCATCGTCGAGAGCGGCGGCGCGGTGCAGCCGCTGTCCAGGCCGGGCGAGGGAACGGCCTTCGTCATCTGGCTGCCGGTCGTCCCCCCGGACAGTGTCGCCCCCGACAATGTCGCCCCCGACAGTGTCGCCCACGACAGCATCCACCCCGACAGCATCCACCCCGACAGCACGCCAACGGAGGCCCGGCCATGACCCCCCCCACCCTGCTGGTCGTCGACGACGAATCGATCTTCCGCGACCGGATCGCGCGGGCGCTTGCCCCGGCGGGCTACCGGATCCTCCAGGCCGAGGATGAATCCGGAGCGCAGCGGATCATCGAGAGCGAGTCGCTCGACATGGCCTTTCTCGACCTGACGCTCAGGAACGAGGACTCCACCGCACCGCTGACGGACCGCGGCGGCTGGCGGATCTTCACGCGGCTGCGGCACCTGGCGCCCGAGGTTTCGGTCGTCGTCGTCACCAGCGACGGCGCTGCCGGCACGGCCGTCCGACTGCTGCAGCAGGGCGCCCTGGACTACTACGAGAAGCACGGCCTGACCCGCCGCTCCGCCGACGCCGATCTGCAGCGCCTGGCCGAGGTCGGCATCGCCCGCACCCGCGTCGGCCGCACGGCACCCGCCGTCCCGTCGGACAAGCATCCGGCCGACGGCGAACCGTGGGTCGGCGGCGAGACGGCGGCGATGCGTGAGGTCGAGCGGCGCGTCGCGTCGTTCGCGCCGTTCGACATCGGCGTGCTGATCCTTGGCAAGAACGGCACGGGCAAGGACATGCTGGCCGAGGAAATCCACCGCCGCTCGCCGCGCGGCGGCCGAAAGATGGTGGCGGTGAACTGCGCAGCCATCCCGCGCGACCTGCTGGAGAGCCAGCTGTTCGGGCACGAGAAGGGCTCGTTCAGCGGCGCCATCGACAAGCACATCGGCTTGATGGAGGCGGCGAGCGGCAGCACGCTCTTCCTCGACGAGATCGCCGAGATGGACGCCGACCTGCAGGCCAAGTTGCTCCGGGCCTTGCAGCACAAGCGGATCCGCCGCGTCGGCGGCACCCAGGAGATCGATATCGACGTCCGCATCGTCACGGCGACGAACCAGGACATCGCCGCGGCGCTCGAGAGCGGCGCGCTGCGCACGGACCTCTACTACCGTATCGCCGGCACGGAGATCACGCTGCCGAGCCTCACCGAGCGGCTCGGCGACATCATCGCCCTCGCGCAGCACTTCCTCGCGATCGAACGGGCGGCCTTCAACCCCGACGCCACGGGCTTCACACCGGCTGCGCAGCACGCGCTGTGCGCCTACGACTGGCCGGGCAACGTCCGCCAGCTCCGCAGCGAGGTGATCAGCGGCCTGATCCTGTCCCGCGGCCGGGCGGAGATCGACATCGCCCATCTCTCGCCCAAGGTCACGATCGGCCATCTGCCCGGCGCCGCCCTCGAACCGTCCATTCACGCCCGCCTGGCCGCCGGCCTGCCCGCCATGCTGCCGCCGGACGGCCTGCCGCTCGTCGAGCTCCGCGACGCCTGGGAGCGCAGCATGATCGAGCAGGCGCTCGTGCGCCATGCCGGCAACATCGCCGCCGTCGCCCGGACGCTGCATGTCTCGCGCGATCAGGTGACCCACCGCTGCCAAAAGTTCGGCCTCGATCCGCGGGCGTTCCTGGACGCTTGAGCGCGCGTGGGTGGCGGGAGGCGGGTGACGGATTTTTCCGCGCCATGGCTGGAAAGTGACGCGGTCGCCGACCCCTTCGGCGACCGCGTTTTCCGTGGTCCACAGTTCACGCGCACGGCGGCAGCAGCTGGCACAACCCTTGCATGTGGGCCGCCCAGCGCCCCGCCCCGGGTCGTCACGATCAGCAGGCCCTTCGCGTTTCCAACGCCCGGGCGCACAATCACGGAGGCCAGCGTGTCAGCGGATCTCATCGCCAACATCCGATCGGCCATGGCGCTTTCCGTCTTCGGCTTGGGCATCCTGTCCATTGTCGCCGGCGTCTGGACGATCCTCGCCCGCGAGTACCAGCAGACGATGCGCGGCATCGCGGCCCAGTCGAACCGGCTGCACGCCCGCAGCTTGGCCGAGGTCGGCGTCGTGCCGGTCCTCGACGCCTCGGCGCGGCTCGTCGAGTCGACGACGCAGCTGATCAAGACCGCCATGGGCATCGGTGCATTCCTTTGCCTCATCGGCTTGGCCATGTGCCTGATCTCGTTCTGGATGTTCTATCTCTAGGCCTGTTGCCGACCCGCAAGCGACGCACCCGGGAACCCCACCACGGAGCACGCGATGTCCGCCGATCTGCCCGCCCCCGAGCCATCCGCCGTCCCCCTCCCGCCCGGCCGCGCCCTCGCCGACCGCGTCGCCTCGGACGCTGCACTCGCCGCGCAGGCCGCGCGCTGGGTGCCGCTCTCGGCCGAGACGACCGAAGGCGTGCGCGACGCGGTAACGCTCATCGCCGGCTCGGCCGCGCTCGTGCTCCTCGGGCCGCCGGGCAGCGGCAAGACCGCCGCGCTGCAGGCCGCGTGGCATCGGCTGGCGCGCGCGGGCCAGTCCGGACGTGCCGTCGTCCCGCTCTACATCGACTTGGCCCATGCCCGCGACGGCGAGGGCCTGACCGACCTCGTCGTCCGGGCGATCGATGCGCTCGGCCTGCCGGCCGACGACGCGGCCCCCACCCATCTCCTCCTCGACAACCTCGACCGCATGCGTCACCGCTACCTTCTCGACGACCTCCGTCTGATGATCGACGCCGGCGGCCGCGTCGGCCCGACGGCCGTCATGGCCTGCCGGCAGGACGATTGGGCCGAGATCCACACCGTCCTGCCCGGCGTCGCCGAGGCGCGCCTGCTGCCGATCGCACCCGCCGACGTCCGCGACGCGCTCGTCCGCTTCCTCCCGGCCGCCACCGCCGAAGCCGCCGGCGACTGGCTCGCCGGTGACGCAGAGCTGGCCGACGCCGTCACGCAGCCGCGCGTCCTCGGTGCCTTCCTCGCCGTCGCCGCCGGCCGCGCCCCGGCCGACTGGCGCCGCGCCCGCGTCGGTGACGCCCTGCTCGAGCACATCCTGTCCACCGTCCCGTCCACCGAGCGCACCCTCACCCGCGACGCGCTGGCCGACGTCGCCCTGAGCGCGCACGGCCGCGCCTTCGTCAGCGAAGTCGACACGATGGCGATGCGTCTCGGCGTGACGCGCTACGACATGCTTCGCACCGGCGCCGTCGTCCCGCGCGGCGCCGACCTCGAGTTCACCGAGCCGCTCCTGGCCCGCCACTGCGCCGCGCTGGCCCTCATCCAGCGCTTCGGCGCCGTGCCGGAGGCCCTCGCCGGCCAGATCCAGTCGATCGACGACCCGGCCGTTGCCCCGCTCCTGATCCATGCCTACGACCTGGCCCCCGACCCCGCCCGCTACCTGGCCGCGCTCCGGCGCCTCCCTGCCGCCGAGCGCGTCGTGGCCGCATGCCTCGGCCTCGACGCGCCCTTCGCCGATGCCGTGGCCGCCGACCCGACCGGGCACGGTGGCGCATCCCCCGTCGACCTCGGCGTCGTCGCCCGCGCCGACGTCCCCGCCGACGTCCCCGCCGACGCCGTCAACGATGCCTTCTCCGACAACGCAGCCGACAACGCAGCCGACAATGCAGCCGACAATGCAGCCGACAACGCAGCAACGCTCCGCGCCGCATGGCAGCTCACGCACAGCGCCGACGTCGCGTATGCGCTGGCGGAGGTCGAAGCGGATCGCGACGCGGCGGCCGAGGCCGTTCAGGCGCTTGGCTGGGCGATCGAAGCGCGGCCCGGCGTTGCCGCATGGCATGATGCCCTCGGTCAACTGGAAGCCGAGCGCGGCCGCTGGGCAGAGGCCGCCGACGCCTTTGCCGCCGCGCTGCGCCTGTCCGACGGCGACGCCGGCGTGACCCGCCGCCTGGCCCGCGTCCGGATCGCGCTCGGTGATGCCGCCGGCGCCATCGCTGCCCTCGAGTCCCTCGTCGCCGCCGCACCGACGGACGCCGCCGCATGGTCCGTCCTCGCCCGCGCCCACGAGGAGGCCGGCAACCCGGAAGCCGCCCTGGCCGCCGCCGCCAAGGCCGTCCGGCTGGACGATGCCTGGCCCGAGGACGCCCTCCGCGTCGCCCGCCTGACGGGCGACGCCACGCCCGCCGCTCCCGCGCCTGCCGGCCAGCTTCCCGGCGGCCCGCTGCCCAGCATCGTCGACCCGCAGCCCAGCCCGACAGACCCGCTGCCCAGCACCGCCGACGTCGCCCGCATCGCCGCCCTCTTCGCCGCCGGCGCCACCTCCTACGCCTCGCCGCCCGCCCCGCCGACTCCGGATGTCGCGGAGCCGGCCCCGCCCTCAGCCGTCACCTCGGCCGCAACGTGGGACTCGCTGGACATCGGCCCCTTGAAGCCCGCCGTCGTACCGGCCCCATCCGACCCGTCCGAAGCATCCCACGTCGACGATACCTCCAACGCATCCGACCCGTCCGATCCGTACGCCGCATCCGACACGGCGGATCCGACCTTCCACTCCGCCCCCTCCGCCCCCGAAGTCGCGCCTGAACCGCCCGCGCTCCGCCCTCCGATGGCCGGTCCGCCGGATGACGCATCGGCCGTGACGCGGACGGCCGCGCTCCTGTCGGTGGCCGGTTTGTACCAGGAGAGCGGCCATGCCGCGGCCGCGTACGTCGTCCTGCGGCGCGCTCAGGAGGAGTTGCCGCCGTCCGCCTCGGTCGCCCGCCGGGCGGGGGAGCTGGCGCTGGCCCTCGGCGACCCGGCATCGGCCGTCCAGCAGCTCTCGCTGGCCGTCGGGCTGGACGGCGAGGACGTCGGCGCGATGCGCGCGCTTGCCGCCGCCCACACCGCGCTCGGCGAGCCGGCGGCGGCGCTCGGCGCGCTGCAGGCCGCGGCGCTGCGCTGCCCGGGCGATGCCGACCTCTGGCTCGAAGTGGCCCGTGCCGCCGATGCCGCGTCCGACCGCGGCGCTGCGGACACCGCCCTCGCCCGCGCCGCCAACGCCGCACCGGATCGCCCCGACGTGCATGCCGCCGCCGCAACCGCAGCGCTGGCGCGCGGGGACACGGAGTCCGCGCTCACCGCGCTCGAGCACGCCGCGTCGCACGACCTTACCGACCCGCGCTACGTCCTGCCGCTCGTCGACCTCTGCGCAGACGACGCCCCCGACCGCGCCCTCGCCCTCCTCGACCGCCTGCCCGCACAGTCCGACGTCCTGGAGCGCCGCGCCCGCCTTCTCGGCCGCCGCGGCGACTGGCCGGCGGCCGTCGATGCCCTTGCTGCCGCGTGCGCCTTGCCGTCCGGCGAAGGCGACCTCGGCCTGGCCATCCGCCACGCCGACGCCCTCGTCCACGCCGGCCGCGCCGCCGACGCCGCCGCACGACTCGAAGCCGCGTCGCCGGCCCTCGCCCCGCGGCCGCCCGCGGTCGAGGCCGTTCTCGGCGCCGCGTACGCCGCCGTCGGCCGGGACCGCGATGCGCTCGTCGCCTGGAGCGCCGCGGCCGTCGCCGGCGCCCTCGACGCGACCGGCCTCGTCGCCTACAGCCGCCTCGCGTGTCGCCTCGGCGCGCTCGATGAGGCGGTACGCGCCGCCGAGGCCGCCGTCCTGCGCGACGGCGCGCTGGCCGACGCACCGGCCGCGCAAGCCGACGCCCTCGAGGCCGCCGGCCGGATCGAGGCCGCCGCCCACGCCGCCCAGGCCGCGCTGTCCCTGGCGCCCGATCGCGCGGATTCGTTCACGCGCCTGGCCCGCGTCGCCGCCGCCCTCGGCCGCAACGACGTGGCCGTCGCGACGCTGCGAGCCGGTGTCGAGCGGCTGCCCGACGACGCCGCCCTCCACCACGCCCTTGGCCGCGCGCTGGTTGCGCAGCACGACGAAAACGGCGCCCGCGCCAGCTTCGCACAAGCGGCGGCGCTGGCGCCGCACGCGCCCCAGTACCAACGCGATCTGGCCGCCAGCCTCGCGACCGACGATCCGACCGGCGCACTCGACGCCCTCGAGCGCGTCGTCGCCGCGGCGCCCGAGGACGCCGAGGCGTTCCGCGCCAAGGCCGCGCTCGAGCAAGCCGCCGGCGACCTGGCCGCCGAACGCGCCTCGCTCGAGCGAGCCGTCGCCCTGGCGCCCGATCGACCCGACCTCCTCGCGGCGCTGGCCCGCACGTGCCTTGCCGCCGGCGATCTACCGTCCGCCGGTCGCGTGATCGAGTGCGCCAACGCCCTCGCGCCGTACGATGCCGATGTCCACGCGCTGCGCGGTGCGCTCCACGAGGCATCCGGCCACCTGCCGGCCGCCCTCGACGACTTCGAGACCGCCGCCCGCCTCGCACCGACGTCCGCCGCTGCGTGGTCGGCCGTCGGCCGCCTGCGCCTTGCCCGCGCCGACGTCGCCGGCGCACTGACCGCCCTGGCCGAAGCCGCCCGCCTGGACGACACCGACCCGCACACGCACCGCGCCTTGGCCGAGGCCCTCGAGCGCGTCGACCAGCCCGCCGACGCCGTCGTGCACTGGACGATCGCCCGCCGCCTCGCGCCCGACGATCCCGCGACGGCGCTCGGCCTCGGCCGCGCACGACTGAGCGCCGGCGACGCGCACGGCGCCGTCGCCGTCCTCCGCCAGGCTCTGCCGCCCTCCGACGGCGACGCGCTGCGTCCGGAAGGAGACGCCGCGCTCCATGCCGTGCTGGCCGAGGCGCTGCTGGCCACCGGGCGCGTCGGCGACGCGCTGGCACACGCCGCCGTGGCGATCGAGCTCGAACCTCAATCGGCCGCCGCGTGGCGCGCACAGGCCGAGGTTCGGCGCGTCGCCGGCGACGACGACGGCGCCAGGGCGGCACTGGCGGAAGCGGCGCGCCTTGCGCCAAGCGCCGCCGCGCACGCCGCCGTGGCGGAGATGGACGACGCGCGCGGCGATGCGGCGGCATCCATCGTCAGCTGGCGGCGCGTCCTGGAGCGCGATCCCGAGCACGCCGTCGCCGCGCTGCGCTACGGCCGGCGCGTGGCGCAGGACGGTTGGCAGCTCGAGCTCGCGGTCCCGGCCCCGGCGCCGGCGATCGATCCCGACGTCGCGGCATACACCGAGATCGTCCTCGGTCGCGCTCTGTCCCGCCTCGAGGGCGCGGACGCCGCGGCCGCCGATCGCACGTTGGCCGTCGTTCGCAGCCGCGCCGGGCAGATCGGCGGAGCGGTCGAGGCGGCGCGGGCCGCCGTGGCGCTCTCGCCCGATGCCGAGAGCCTCCTCGTGCGGGCGTTCACCCAGCTGACCGCCGGCGATCCGTCCGCTGCGCTGGCCGACCTCCGCCTGGCCGCCGCCCGCGGCAGCGACGATGCCCGTCAACATGCCCTCGCCTCCAGCGCCCACCTCGCCGCCGGTGAAATGGACGCCGCCGCCGAGTCGCTGCTGGCCGCGATCGAGCGCGCGCCCGACCTCGCCGAGCTGCCGTGCCGTCTGGCCGAGATCCAGCTGGCCAGCGGCGACCGATCCGCGGCCGCCGGAACCCTCCGCCTGGCAGCCGCCCTCGCAATGGACCCGGCCACCGAGCGCCGGCTGGCCGGCCTCGCACTCGACGCCGGCGCGCCCGAGGTGGCATGTGTCGTCCTCGAGGCACGCGCCTCGTCTGATCCGAACGATCCCGTGTTGCTGGCTCTGCTGGCCGAGGCACGCCGCCGCGTCGGCGACATGTCAGGCGCCGCGGACGCGCTGCGCCAAGCCGCCCGCTACGGCCCCGAACGGGCCGAGACGCAGGCCCAGCTGGCGGACCTGCTGGCCGAGACGGGCGCCCTGGACGAAGCGCGCGAGCGCTACGCCAAGGCCATCGCGCTCCAGCCCTATCAGCCCGCTTGGCGATTGGGCGACGCAGGCGCACTCCTCGCGCTCGGTCGCCGGGACGAGGCGCGCGCGGCGCTCGTCGACGCGCTGACGTTCGCACCATCCTCCGTCGAAGTACGGTTGCAGCTGGCGATGCTCCTCCTGGAGGACAAGGACGCCCGCGGCGCCCGCGACGTCCTCGATCCCGCCCGCGCGGCCGCCCCCGAAGATGCTCGGGTCCACCACCAGCTCGGCCTCGCCGCCCGGGCGCTGGGCGACCACGAGGCCGCCGCGGTTGCGCTGGACACCGCCGCCCGGCTGAACCCCGGCGACCCGCGCCCGTTCGTCGCCCTCGGCGACCTCCACCGGGCGCAGGGCGAGCAGGACGACGCGATCCAGGCGTACGAACAAGCCGTCGCCGTCGCCCCACGCTCGGTCGAGATCTACCTGCGGCTGGCCGGCGCCTGCCGCGAGGCCGGCATGGTCGAACGCGCCCTCCTCATCCACGAGCATGCGGTCGACCTGGCGCCCGATGACGCCGCACCCCGGCTCGCATTCGGCCGCGTGCTGGCCGAGCTCGGCAACTTCGCCCGCGCCGTGGACGTCCTCGACCCGACGCTCGGGTTGATGGTCGACGGCGACGCGCGCCTGGCCGAGACGCTGACGCTGATCGCCAGCCTGTACTCCCGCCTCGACCAGCACGAGCGCGCTCGACCCTATCTCGAGCAGGCGCACGCGCTGCAGCCGAGCGAGCATGCCGGCAAGCGCCTGCGCGCCAACCACATCGTCCAACTCTTCGCTCGCGGCCGCGCCAGGCAGGCAAACGGGGCGCCACGCGACTCGAGCAGCTGATCGCCGCCGCACCTCCCGGCGGCGAGTGGGCCGCTGACGATGTCCACCGTCCCGCAGAACGATCGGTTCCCCGATCCATCCCCCAGCACCACCGGACCAGGAGCCCGCCATGATCCCGTTGGTCACAGGCTGCGCCGCGTCTGTCTCACGGGCAGCGACACGGTTGCAGGCCCGATCCGCGCACGTTCCGCCCCCGGCCGCCGCGGCGCTGATCGTCACGAGCCGCCATCGCCTATGGCAGCGCTACGGCCCCGACGGGATCTTCGCGATCGAGCATGCCGTCGGCGCGCTGACCGCGGCGATGGATCGCCGCGGCATCGGCGGCACGCTGATCTATGCGGACGGCAGCCCGCTCCTCACCGCCCTCGGCGTCCTGCCGGCCGCGTCGAGCGAGCCACGCGGCGTGGCCCGCGTCGTGCGCGACGTGGCGCGGCGCATGGCATGGACGGAGGAGGCAGCCCGCTTCGTCCTGCTGCTGGGCGATGACGGCATCGTCCCGTTCCACCCGCTGCCGAACCCGACCGACGACGACGACACCGCCGTCCTCTCCGACCACCCGTACGGCCTCGATGCCCCGGCCGACGGCGCCGATCCGTGGTCGCTGCGCCCCCAGCGTGCCGTCGGCCGCCTCCCGGACGCCAGCCTGCCCGCCCTGCTGGCCGCGCTCGCCGCGGCCACCGCCGCGCACAACCGGCTGGCCGACGGCGCACCCTTCCTCCTCTCCGACGCCGCCTTCGGCTACTCGGCCTCCGTCTGGAAGCGGGCGGCGCGCGGGGCGTTCAGCGCCGTCGGCGAGCCGCAACACCTTCGGCTCTCGCCGCCGCTCTCGTTCCAGGACCGCCCGCAGCCGGGTCCGGACGGCCCGCGCTTCCGCTACTACAACCTGCACGGCCTGTCCGATGGTCCGGACTGGTACGGTCAGGTCGATCCGACGTTCCCGGCCGGCTACGACGCGTTTCCGGTCGCGCTCCGGCCGGTCGACATCGCTCCGGCGCCGGGCGCGGTCGTCTTCGCCGAGGCGTGCCACAGCGCCCCGACGCGCACCGGATCGCCGGGCGGAGCGATGGCCCTCGCCCACCTGGCGGGCGGCTGCCTGGCGTACGTCGGCGCGACCGGCGTCGCGTACGGCGGCCTCGACGGCGGGTTGGTGGCCGCCGACCTGCTGGCCCACCGATTCTGGACCGCGCTCCGCGACGGCCTTCCCTCCGGCGAGGCGCTGGCGTGCGCCAAGGCCGCCCTGATCGGTGAAGGCCTCTTGCGCCAGCCGTATCTGGACGCCGAGGACGTCAAGGCGGTCCACAATTTCGTGCTCTACGGCGACCCGAGCCTCGTTCACGCGCCGAGCCCCGAGGCCCGGCGCATGGCGACGGCCGGCGCCGCTGCGGAGATGTTCGGACCGGCAGCAGCGGTGGGGTTGCTGCCGGTCCGGCCACCGTACAAGACCCGTCCCCAGGCATCGCCGGGACCGGAGGAATCGGTGCCGACGCGGGACACGGCGCGGCCGCTGGTTCCCGCTGCGCACAGCGCCCGCGTCGCCGTCGACCGCCTGAAGCGCGACGACGTCCGCCCCGCCTGGCGAACCGCCGGCGGCCGCTGCCCCGATGGTTCGCTGGCGTGCGCCCTGTCGCCCACCGTCCTGGCCGACACCGTGCGCCGCAGCATCGCCCGCCGCCTACCCGCGTTTGCCGAGGGCGACGTCACCACCCACGTCCACCCCGTATGCGCCCCCGCCGCCATCGCCCACGGCCCGGGCGACGCCGCCGGCCGTGCAGCCGCCGACGGCCCCGCACGCGGGATGGTCGTCACGCTGGCCCGTAGCCTGCCGACCGCCGACGGCCCGGCGTGCCACACCGTGCTGCACGTCACCGTTGACGCCCAGGGCGCGATCCGGCGCCTTGCGGTCTCGCGCTAGCGTACCTGCGATGAGGATGGGATCGATGTATGGATCGACGCGCGGATCGACGTGCGGATCGACGCGCGGATCGACGCGCGGATCGACGCGCGGATGGGCGACCGAACGAACCGGAGGCCGCGCCACGTGACGACGACCGCCGTCGCCCGCCGCCCGGATCCCCGCCGCACGCGACTGGCCATCGTCGGCGTCGGCGGCGCCGGTGTCGCGACACTGGCATGGCTGGCCGAGGCCGGCGGGATCGAGGCGCGGCTCATCGCGGTGGATGCGTGCGCGGCGACGTTGGGCGGCGTTCCGGACAACGGCGGCCCACCCTGGCGGCCGGCGGCCCCGATCTGCATCGACCTGCCGCGCTCGACGGGCGGGCGGACCACGCCCGACGCGCAGGCCGAAGCGGCCCGGTCCATCGAACCCGTGCTGCGCGCCGCCGTCCGGGACACCGACCTCGTCTTCGTCGTCGCCGGCCTGTCCGGCGACACGGGGGGTGGCGTCGCCCCTGTCGTCGCGGAGCTGGCGAAGGCCGGAGGGGCGCTCGTCGTCGGCTTCGGCCTCGCACCCTTCCCGTTCGAGCCGCCGCGCAACCACCGTGCCGCAGCCACGGCCGAGGCGCGCCTGCTGACGGCGTGCGACGCCGTCGTGACGCTGGATGGTGATCTGGCGCTCGGGGTCGTCGGCGCCGACCTGCCGCTCGAGTGGGCGGCCGCTGCGGCACGCGAGGTCGTCCGCCAGACCGCCGTCGGCATCGCCGCATTCGCCGATGCGGGCGGCTGTCTGAAAGTCGGGCTCCCCGACCTAGTGCGCCTGCTCGGGAACGGCCGGCGCAGCTGTGTCGCCACCGGCACGGCGGCGCCACAGGCCGTCGAACACGGGACTTCGTCGGCACCGGCTTGGCTTGGCGCACTCTCACCGGCCGAACGCGCCTTGAACGCGGCGCTGGACAGTCCGTTCACCGACCTGGCGGCCATCGCGACCGCCGACCGCGTGCTCTGTCAGATCACCGCCGGCCCCGACCTCGCGCTCGCCGATGTCGATGCCGCCATCGAACGACTGCACGGCGCGATCCGCCCCGGCTGCGACCTGCGCGTCGGCGTCCTGACCGGCGCGCTGCTGCCGGGCTCGGCGCGGGTGCTCGTCATCGGGGCAGCCGTGCCGGAGCGGAGTTGGGCCAACGTCGTCCCATTTCCGCGCGAGCCGCTGAGCCCGTGTGCGGCGGACGGCCGCCCGGTTCGCGACGGCGTCCATGCGCCGGCGGACGGGGCGGCGGGGGCGATCGGCGTAATG
The DNA here is from genome assembly GCA_020853525.1 of Ardenticatenales bacterium. Lineage (GTDB taxonomy): Bacteria > Chloroflexota > Anaerolineae > Epilineales > Epilineaceae > Avedoeria. The sequence goes on from JADYYS010000033.1 coordinate 69,332, forward strand.
CGGGAGCGGCCGGTGCGGGCGGCGGCGGGGTAGGGTGGTGCCAGGGCAGGGTGATGGCAGAGCAGGGTGATGGCGGGGTAAGGTGATGGCGATTGGGTGCGGACCACGGAATGGAAACGGCTGAACCCGTTGACATCCGCCGCTGATCCGCAACCAAACCCCTACGCCGCCCGCCCCACCGGCAACCGCAGGCAAAGCTGCACCCGCTGGTCCTCGGGCGTCCGGCGGGCGAACCACGCCTCGCAGCCCGGGAAGCCGCGTGCGGCCAGGGCGTGGCCGACCCTCAGCGCGGCCGGGTGTGACGCCAGCGCGGCCTCGTCGAGCAGGCGGCGCGGCGTCATCGGCGTGAGGCCGCCGTCCAACAGGTCGATGACGACGACGATCGCGCTGGCCGGATCGCCGGGGACGATCGCCTCGTGGCGCACGTGGACCGACAGGTGCGAGCCCCAGCTGGCCGTCGCGACGGCGCCGGTCACAACGGCCAGCGCCACGTGCTCCAGCAGCCGGACATCGACCGTCACGTCCGACGGCACGATGCCGCGCACGCCGCGGAACCGGATCCCCCGCAGCGCGAAGAGGTCGCGCAGGCTGCGCTCCGTCGTCGCGCCCAGCACGCCGATGTCGACGGCGCCGAGCTCCGGACGATGCCGGTGCGTGGCCAGACTGCGCTGCGCGGCGAGCGCGCCGAGCACCGCGCGCAGGCCGGCGGCGTGGCCGTCGAGGACCGCCAGATGGCGCATCAGATCGGGCACGGGCATCCGGACCTCGGCGTCCAGAGACTCGCCCTGCAGCCGGAGGTCGACCAGCGGGTCGCGCAGCGCATCCAGCAGGTCGACGAGGACGGACTCGCCGCCCGCGGCCGCGTCCGCCGTCGTCGTGACGACGAGCGTGGCGCCAAGGCGGTTGCGGTGGCGCCAGTTCGGCCGATCGATCGGCTCCACCCGCACCACGGTATCCATCGCGTGCAGCGGCACCCGCCCGCCTTGAAGCGTGCTCGAGGCGTCCCGGAGCGAGTGGACCAGCGTCCGCGCCCCAGGCCCGGGGATGTCGATGCGGTGGCCCGGCAGGAGCGCCGCGCCCACCAGGAGCCGCCGCGCGGCGGTGTTCGCCAGAATCACACGGCCGTCGGCATCGCAGACGACGACACCCCACGGCAGCGGCTCGATCAACCGTTGGTGGGCCTCGACGCGCGCCAAGTACGAGGTCGCCGGCGCGGGCACCATCTGCGCGGCGCCGGCCAGCGCGTCGGACAGCACAGGGTGACCCTCGACACGGCGCTCGATCCCATCCAGGCGTGATCCGAAGCGCGCCACGTCGCCGTGCAGCGCCGCGACCTCGGCGCGCAGCCGGGCGATGTCGTCGGCCGTCGCGGCGGGCGCCGCCGGTTGCGGCGGGGCGACGGGCTCGTCGAGGCCGGCAAGGCGGAGGGCCAGCGAAGCGGCGGACGCAGCCAGCTTGGCCGGGTCGTCCCGCCGCCACGGGCCGTACGCGCTGCCGGCGACGAGGACGACTCGCGCCGGCCGGCCGCCGGCGGCCAGCAGGATCGGTCCGTCGAACGGGAGGCCGAGGTGTCCGTACAGATCGTCGACGTCGCGCGCCTCGGTCCGGCTGCCCAAGGCCCCGTCGCCGGACTGCAGCGCGCGCTTCACGGCCGCCAGCTGGGCCAACGGCCGCCGGTAGAGCTCCTGCAGCGCGCCCGACGGCGTCAGCGCCCAGAAGCGCACCGCCTCGTCCTCGACGAGCCCGGCGTACACGACGGCGGCATCCAGTTCCTTCAGCGCTTCGCCCAGCGCCCGCCCCACGGCACCCGCCAGCGCCAGCCGCGCCCGCGCCGAGCCGCCCGGCCGGCCCGGGCCGACGGCGCCGGCGCCGCGAGCGCCGGCCGCGCGGACCGCCCGCCAAGACGTCCGGGCCTGTCCCCGCGCACCGTCCGCCACCGCCCTTCCCGACCGGGCAAGAGAGGCCGCCGCTCCGGCGACGATCGACGACATCAGCGCGACGGCGGTCGAGGTTCGGGTGGCGGCCGCCTCGAGGGCGACGATGCATGCCTGCGCCACGGTGGCCGTCCCGGTGCGAATGGCGGCAGCCTGACGACGCAGGATGGCCGCCGCGATCCAGGCGCCCGCCGCCAGCACCCCGGCGCGCCACAGCGCCGCGGCGCCCGGCATCGGCCAAACGGCCTGCAACGCGCTGCCGAGAGCGAGCAGGCCGAGGCAGACGACGGCGTGGGTCGGGATCGGCGCCGTGTGTGCCCCGCCCGCGCGCGGCCGGACGACGGTACGGGCAACCGTTCGGGCGATGGCGGGGCCGGCGACGGCCAGGGCCAGCGCCAGCGTGCCGGTCGCCAGCATGACGTCGGCGAGGACGGCCCGGCTGGCGGCAGAGGCGGCGCCGGTGCGCGCGGCTGCGGCCCAGCCGGGCGCGGACGCGAGCCAGGCGACGGCCAGGACGGCGGAGCCCGCGACGAAGGCGGGCACGGCACGCGCGATCGCCGACCGCCGGAGCACCGGTCGCGCGGCGACGACGATGGCGATCACGACAACGCCGCCGAGCAGGCGATCGACAGGGGCTTGCCAGTGGGCGCGGTCGGGGAGGCGGAGCACGAGATCGCTCAGCAGCTGCAGCGCCCCGACGGACGAGAGTGCGGCCAGCGATCGTGCGGCAGGGTCGTCGCGCCACGTCGGGGCGGACGGTGCGGCGCCGTTGCGCTCGGCACCGCTACGCAAAGTGCGGAGGGTCGGCCATGCGAGAGCCAGGAGCAGCGCGGGTCCAGGGCCCTGTAGAAGGCGCAGCACGGGTTCCGACCATCGGGGCATGGCATCCGGTCCGTCGGCGGCGTCGCTTGTCGACCGGGGCGAGTATACCGGAAGGTGCGGCGGCGGCCCAATGTCTCACGGTCGCGCGTCGCTACCGCACGACCTGCCCTTCCTTCAGCCGGGTGTACACGACCAGCCGCTGTCCGTAGTTGGCCTGGCCGGCGTTCCACGCGCCGTCGCACGTGATGAGGTTCAACATGCGCCGCGCCGTGGCGCCGAACACCTTCTGCACCGGCGCGCGGTCGAAGGCGTAGCGTTCCTTGGCCTCCACGACGAAGATGAAGCGATCGCCGTTTTCATACGTCACCTCGACCTCGTCGCCGGGCACCAGCATGCGCAGCTTGTAGAAGACGGCCGGGCCGTACGGATCGTCCAAGTGGCCGCTGATCACGCTCGTCTTGCCGGCCTGGCCGGGCAGCGCGCTCTCGTTGAACCAGGCGACGTTGCGCGAGATCCGCGGCACGTCGACCTTGCCTTCCTTATCCCGCCCGCTCCGCTCGATCGACGCATCGACACCGATCGCCGGGATGCGCAGCCGGATCGGGACCCCGGCGGCCTGGAACGGGTCGGGGGTCGGCGTCTGGTAGGGCACGGTGGCGGTGGCCGTCGGCGGCGGGGTGAGCGTCTCCGAGGCGGCCGGCAGCGGGGTGTACGTCGGCTCGAGCTCGTCCCTGGCCCAGCCGGACATCGCCTCGGGCAGGACGTCGGCGCCGGCGCCGGCGCACGCGGCGCCGGAGAGAGGGGCGACGAGCGCGAACGCCAACAGGGCGAGGCGTGTGCAACGGTTCATCGCATGTTCTCCGCGTCCAGCCCGCCGCGCTGCGCTCCGGCGCGCGAAGCGTCGTGCGGCGCGCGAAGTGTCGTGCGGCGGATCATGCCGGCAGCACGATCCGCTTGAAGCCCTCGGCCAGCGCCAGCCCGCCGGCCGCGCCGATCGTGGCCGCGCGCTCGCGAACGCGCTGCGCCAACGCGTCGGGATCGCCGAACTGCGAACGGTGGGCGTGAAGCGCCGTGATCTTGCGGTCGATCACGGCGCTGATGTCCACGATATGGTCCGGATTGGGGTTGATCGTCAGCCAGACCTCGCGCACTTTGTGAACCTCGAGCCCCTCCGCCAGGAGGTGCGGCGCGTTCAGGAAGTCGCGCGCCGTCGGGAACACGGCCTCGAGCGTCGCCTGGCCGACGGCGCGGTGGTCGGGGTGGTTGACGTAGGTGTCCGTATAGTACGTCGACGGGTCGTGCGTGATGACGATGTCGGGCTGGTGGCGCCGGATCTCGCGGGTGATCGCATGGCGCAGCGCCAGATCGGCCACGACCTCGCCGTCCGGCAGGCCGAGAAACACGATGTCCTCCACGCCCAGCACCCGCGCCGCCGCCCGCTGCTCATCGACGCGGAGCGCGGCGAGCGCCGGGCCGGTGAGCGACCGATCGCCCGTGCCCTTCGAGCCGTCCGTGACGATGACGTACGTCACCACGGCGCCGCCGTCCGTCAGCGTGGCGATCGTGCCGGCGGCCGGGAACTCGGGATCGTCCGGGTGGGCGACGACGACGAGGACGCGTTCGATGGGCGGTGGGATCATGCCCCCATTCTACGGGCGGAACCGGTTGTCGCCAATGCGGCGCACGGGCGATCGATGTGCGCACCCAGGGCGGACGAGGGCATCGCGCAGCCGCACGCCGCCGTATCGCCCCGCCCATGTCGACGTCGTATACTGCGTGTCGGCCGTCCGCGGCCACGACCCTTGCGCTGCCCCGCCCGCCGATTCCCTGCCCAGTCGCTCGAGGATGATGACGGTATGATGATGTCCGCGCCCCGCGCCCCGCGTTCCCGCTCGATCGCGCTCGCGGCGGCCCTCTGCGTGACGACGGCGCTTGCCGCCGCGCCCGCCGGACCGTCGGCGCAGGCGCAAGGCGTGGCCAAGCCGCTGCCGGCCGGCGCATGGACGTCGTTCGCGCACGGCAACGACATCCTGGCGCTCGCGTGGGACGGCACCGTCCTGTGGTCCGGCACGCGCGCGGGCGGCTTGGTCCGTTGGCAGGACGGCCAGGGCGTGCAGTTCCTCCGCCCGCAGGATCCGCTCGGCGGCAACACGGTGCGCGACATCGCCGCAGGCGCGGACGGTCGCGTATGGATCGCCAACGAGGGTGGTCTGACGGTGCTCTTCGACAACGAGACCGCCGCGAAGTCGGACGACAGCTGGTACACCTACACCATGGCGAATACCGCCGGCGGCCTGCCGTCGGACGACGTCCGGGCGGTCGCCGTCGATGGGACGACGATCTGGGTGGGCACGATGCAGCGCTGGGACCGCGTGAAGGGCACGCACACCGGCGGCGGCCTGGCGCGGCTGGAGACGAAGGGCACGCCGGATGCGTCCGACGATGCATGGGCGCAGGTCTATACGTTCGACAACACGTACGTCAAGTCGCCCACCGGCGACGACAAGCTGGGCCTCGTTTCGGACAACATCGAGGATGTCGTCGTCACCCCGCAAGGCAACGTCTGGGTCGCCACGTCGCCGCACTGGCGGCTGGAGCAGGAGCGGGTGGGCGAGCAGGCGCCGGTCCAGCGCTGGACGCGGATGCACGGCGGCTTGAGCTACCTGGCGACGAACGCGACGTGGGACACCACCGACGACGTCTGGACTTCGAACAGCTGCGAGAGCAAAGAGGTCACGGTGACGTGCTCCGTCCAGTCGCTCGGCATCGACCCGCAGGGCTACGTGTGGGCCGGTATCGGCGGGCGGGGCGTCCTGTGGTTCCGCGGCGACCAGGCGACGATCCCCGACGAGCTCAGCCGCCGCTTCTCGGTGCAGGGCGAGTCCGGCTACCCGCTGCGCTTCGTCGACGACATCGCGTTCGGGCCGGCGAGCGACCCGGCGCTCGTGAACACGGTCTGGATGGCGTCGCGGGACGGCGGGCTCGTCGTCCTCAACCACAAGTTCACGCTGGCCAACCGCAACGACGACGTCTGGAACCTTGGCCGCGACGTGCCGTTCACGTCCGCCGACGGCTTGGCGCGCGACCGCGTGCAGGCCGTCGCGCTCGGCGGCGGGCGGGCGTGGGTCGGCACGGGGCCGTACATCGGCGGCGCCGGCGGCATCAGCCCGTTGGACACCGTCAACCTCACGTTCAGCGCACCGCTCGTCACCGCGCAGTCGCCGGCGACGAACTTCATCACCGCCCTGGCGCTCGGCGCGCCCGGCTCGCGCTGGGCGGGGCACGTCTGGATCGGCACCGGTAGCCGCATCCAGCGGCGTTTCGGGGCGGGGGTGATCGACCTCGACACGAAGGGCACGCTCACCCGAGCGGACGATGTCTGGACGCCGTACACGACCGTCGGCACGGATTCCGACAAGGCGCCGCCTTGGACCGGCCTCGTCGGCGACAACGTGCTTTCGATCGCCGGCGACGGCGATCGGATGTGGTTCGGGAGCGCCGAGTCGACGTGGGACGGCAAGAACAAGAGGTATCAGGACGGCGGGCTGGCCGTGTTCGACGGCACGAGCTGGACGGCGCGAACGCCGTTCAACACCGGCACCCCGGCCGGCCTGCGCGACGCCAGCGTGAGCTCCTTGGCGCGCGGCTGCTCGGGCGACATCTGGGTCGGCACCGGCAACCCGTGGGACGCATACGGCGAGGGGATCGACGTCCTCACGCCGGGCAACTCGGTCCACGTCGTGGCCCAGGACACGTGGGTGGCCCACAACTACATCAGCAAGGCCGTCGACGGGCTGCCGTCCAAGAACATCACGGCGATCAGCGTGAACTGCGCCGCCAGGAAGGTCGGTGTCGCGGCTTCCCATCACGTCCGCCAGCCGGACGGCGGCTCGCCCGGCGGCTCGCTCGTCGGCGGCGGCATCGCGCTGTTCGACCTTGACACGAGCACCTGGAAGCGCTGGGACTCCCGCACCGGCTTCATCAGCTTCAGCAACGGCGATCTGCTGGCCGAAGCGAGCTCCGTGGCCGTCAGCGACAGCGGCGTGCTCCACGGCGGAACGTACGGCACCGACAAGACGAGCACCGAGCTCCTGGTCAACGAAAAGCCGTTCTGGCCGGCCGTCCTGAACACGTTCGTCGACCCGACGTGGTCAAAGCGCATCTTCACGCACTCCGGCACGGTCAGCACGTTGGCCCACGATCCCGACGGCCGCCTCTGGGCCGGCACGTCGCGCGGCGGCATGGCGCGCGAGAGCGCAAGCCCCGAGAACTGGCGCGAAGGCCCCGACCCCGGCGGCCTGCAGGTCTTCGACGGCGCCGCGTGGCACACCCTGGCCGTGACGGACACCGGCCTCGTGGCCAACGACATCAGCGCCGTTGCGATCGGTGCGGACGGCACGGTGTGGGTCGGCACCGAAGGCTGGGGCCTCGCCCGCTTCTCCCCGGGCGCCGCCCTGCCCACCCCGACGCCGACGGTCCCGGTCACGCCCGGCACGGTCTTCCCGACCGCCACCCCGTCCCCGACGATCGAGGCGACACCCACGCAGGTCGTCACCCCCGGCGGCACCTCGCCCACCCCGACGCGCGGCACCCCGACGGCCACCCGCACGCGGACGCCTGGCACGCCCGGTGGGGCGACGCCGACGACCATCTACCTGCCGCGGGTGGTCAAGAGGCGGTAACGCGGTCGCCGCACATCACGACACCGCCCCAGGCCTGCGGGCGACGCATGCGTCGCCCCTACGCGGTCGATCTTCGCGATGGGCGGTGATCATGCGTCTGGGGCGGTGTCGCGACGTGCGGCGGGGGGGTGGCCGTGCGGCGGCGCGTTGACCCCTTTGTGGCCCCTTGCCCCCTCCCCGGCGACGCTCCGGACCGGTACGCTGTGCGCACCGTGATCGAGACCGATCGCCGCATCGCCGCCCCGTCATTGCACATCGCACACATGCTTCCCTCCTGACGGGCGATCGGTCTCGGTCCGGGCTCACACAGCACCGGACGGAGGTCAACATGTCCACGATCAGCCCCAGCCGCACGCATCCGCGCAGCCACAGTCCAAGCCGCGGCCCCGGCCACCCGCCCATCCGCGGCCATGCCGATCCTCCCATCCACGGCCATGCCGATGTCGACTGGCGTTCGTACGCCGCGGTGTACGACGTCATGGCGGAGGCGAACCCGGCGTACCGGGCGCTGGTCGACGACTACCGCCGGTTCGTCGGCGGGCTGCGCCTGCGCCCCGGCGACGTCCTCGTCGATGTCGGCGCCGGCACCGGCAACTACACGTTGGCCGCGGCGGAAGCATGGCCGCAGTGCCACGTCCTGCACGTCGATGCGGACGACGGGATGAACCACCGGGCGCGGGCCAAGCGCGCCACCACCGGGCTCGGCAACCTCGAAATCCGGACGGCAGGCATCGATGCGTTCGATCTGCCCGACGAGAGCGCTGCGCTCGTGACGGTGGTCCACTCGCTCTACACGTTCCCGGACCCATACGCCGCCATCGCCAAGATGTTCCGCTGGCTGCGCCCCGGCGGCGCCCTCTTCGCCTGCGATCCGGGCGCGCCGCTCGATGTCGGCGAGTGGTCCCGCTACGTCTTCCGACACATGTGCGCCGATCGCGGCTTCGCCCGCGCCGCGCTGCAGTTGTGGCGTGCCCGCGAGGTCATCCGCCAGAGCCGGCGGATCGGCCGGGCCGTGGATGCCGGCACGTACTGGCGCCACGACGCGAGCACGTTTCGGACGGCGTTCGAGCATGCCGGATTCGAGGTCGCCGAGACCCGGTCGGTATACCGCGGCGTGAGCGACCTCGTGATCGCCCAGAAGCCGGTGGCCGTCGCGCGCGAGTCGCGCCGGGACGAGACGTTCGAGGCCGCGGTCTGAGGGACGCGGGGCCAGCCACGGTATGCACGGACAGCCACAGGATTTGGAGAACCGACATGAACATCCGACCGATTCTGAATGACGCCGAGCTCGACGACGTTCAACGCCTGACGCACGACCAGTACGTGGCCGAAGGCTATACGACGCCACAGCCGGACGGACGCCTGCGGTACTACGACGAGATCGAGGCGGCGCCCGAGAACATGGTGTTGGTGGCGATCGACGATGGCGCGATCGTCGGCACCGTGTCCGTAACGCTCGACGGACCCGCCGGCCTGCACGTCGACCACGACTTCGGCGCCGCGTGCGCCGCGGTCCGGGCCGAGGGGCCCACCGTGGGCGGCGTCTGGCGCATCGTGACCGAACCCGACCTGCGGACGAGCCGCACCGTAATCCTCGAGCTCATCCGCAGCTCGACGGATGTCCTCCGCCGCTTCGGCGTCAGCACGGCGCTGTGCGAGTTCGCGCCGCGGCACGAGCACGTCTATCGCAAGCTGCTCGGCTTTGCGACCGTCGCGCGGTGCGAGGGTCTGGGCGAGGTGCGCTCGCCGGCCGTGCTCATGCGGGCCTCCGTCGCCGAGGCCGCCCGGCGCCTGCCGCCCGGCGACAACGCGTCACTGGCCACGTTGGTGGCCGAACGGCAGCGGCTGCTGGACGTCCTGCGCCGCACGGCGGCGTAGCTTCGGCAGCCGAGCAGCCCTCGGGAGGCACGATTGAACCCGCTTCGCCACCCCCACGTCATCGGCTGGGGCGCCAGCCTGCCGTCGCGCGTCGTGACCAACGACGACGTCTGCGCGGGCGTCGACTCGTCCGACGCCTGGATCCGCACGCGCACCGGAATCGTCACCCGGCACGTCGCCGCGGCCGATGAGTCGACGGAGACGCTGGCCGTCGGTGCGGCGCGCGATGCCCTGGCCACCGCGGGGCTGGTGGCGACGGACATCGACCTCATCATCTGCGCCACGAACACGTTCGACGTCCTCGTCCCGAACCTGGCCTGCACCGTCCAGCGCCACCTCGGCGCCCGCGCCGCCACCGCGTTCGACGTGCAGAGCGCCTGTTCCGGCTTCGTGTTCGCCCTGTCCGTGGCCATGGCTTTCCTCCGCACCGGCCCGTTTCGCCGCGCGCTCGTCATCGGCGCCGAGACGATGTCGCGCGTTGTCGACTGGACGGACCGCAACACGTGCGTGCTGTTCGGCGACGGCGCCGGCGCGGTCGTCGTTGAGGGGCGGGACGCGCCGGGCGGGATCGTCGGCTTAACGCTCGGCAGCGACGGGGCGCAGGGCGATCTGATCGTCCTGCCGATCGGACTGCGGGACTCGGGCGCGATCGAGGGCCGGGCGCAGCGCACGCCGCACGTGGAGATGGCTGGCCACGAGGTTTTTCGCTTCGCGGTGCGCATCCTCGGCGACGTCGTGCGCACGCTGGCGCGTGATGCGGGCATCGGGCTGTCCGACATCGACCTCGTCATCCCGCACCAGGCGAACCTGCGGATCCTCGAAGCCGCGGCCAAGCGGATCGACCTGCCCCCGGGACGGATGTATGCCCGCGTCAAAGCGTACGGCAACACCTCGGCGGCCAGCGTCCCGCTGGCGCTGGCCGACGCCGTCCGCGCCGGCGCCGTACGCCGCGGCGACCGGATCGCCCTCGTCGCCTACGGCGGCGGTCTCAGCTGGGGTGGCTGCCTGATCGAGTGGACGGCGCCGACCGTGGCCGCACAACCCGCGACATCGTCTTCAACCCACTTTCAGGAGGGAACGACATGACCACAACCACTGCCACGACCGCTACGACGGACCGCCGCGACGATCCGACGACCGCCCGCCACGGCCCTGGCCCGGCGGCCCGCAACGGCGGGACGGCGCCGCACGACCGCGTCGCGCCCTGCCCGCGGCGCATCGAAGACGACCTCGCCGGCTTCCTGAACCGCACGTGCATGCTCGTCGGCCCCGACGCGCTGCGCACGCTCTCGACGAAGACCGTGGCCATCGCCGGCTGCGGCGGCGTCGGCGGCGCGGTGGCGATCACGCTGGTGCGGATGGGCGTCGGCGGCTTCACGCTGGCCGATCCCGGCGACTTCGACCCACCGGACATGAACCGTCAGTGGGCCGCCACGCACGATTCGCTCGGACGGAACAAGGTGGACACGTATGCCGACGTGCTGCGCTCGATCCAGCCGGCCGTCCGGCTCGCGACGTTCACCGAGGGCGTCACGACGGATAACCTGGGCGCCTTCCTCGACGGCGCCGACGTCGTCGTCGACTGCCTGGACGTCAGCGTGCCGCCCATGCTGCGCGTTGGCCTCTACCAGATGGCGCGGGCCAAGGGCCTGCACGTCTTCTGCGCCCCGATGCTCGGCTTCGGCGCGATCGTCGTCAACGCCGCGCCGTACGGAATGCCGATGGAGGATCTCTTCGGACGTGTCATGGCCGAGGCCGTCGCCACCTCCACGCTTCCCGACCGCCTGCGCGACCTCGTCGTGCCCGAGCACATCGACGCGATCGAGCGCCACCTGCGGAACCTCAAGGCACCGTCGGTGGCCATCTCGCCGATGCTCTCGGCGTCGCTCATCAGCACGGAGATCTATCTCGTGCTCGTCGGCGAGGACACGCCCGGCTGGCGGCCGCCGCACTGCCTGCCGGAGGTGATGGTCGTCGACCCGATCCGCGGGACGTTCCGGGTACTGGCGCTGCAGGATCTGGTGGCGCCACGCGACGACATCGCCGCACCGGGTCTCGCGACGCCAGACGCGCGCCGCGACGCCCTCGCCGCCGCCGGCTGGAACACGGTCCGCCTGCCCCACGGTGCCATCGCCGTCGACCTGATGAGCGACAGCTGGCGCGAGCGGGCGCGATCGAGCGCGGCGACATCGTCGAGTGCCGCCCCCGCCGACGTCGAAGCGCTGCTCACCGCCCGCTACGGCTTCCCGCACATCGTTCCGGTCCACCGCGGCCGCTTCGCCGAGGCGCTCTTGGCAAAGGCGCTTATCCGCCCCGGCGCCGCCGTCGTGACGAACGCCCTCTTTCCGACGACGCGCTTCCACCTCGAGAGCGCCGGCGCGCTCGTCCTCGAGTTCGGCCTGCCCGAAGCGGACGATCTCTACGACCCGCACCCGTTCAAGGGCGAGCTGGATCTCGACAGGCTGGCCAACGTGTTTGCCGGCGTCGACGCCGACGACTGCCCGGCCCCCATCCTGGCGGTCTACGTCGAGCTCGGCGCGAACGCGATCGGCGGCCACGCCGTGCGCCTATCCCACCTGCGCGCCGTACGCGACCTCGCCGCCGCACACGGCGTGCCCGTCCTCATCGACGCCACGCGCGCCTACGCGAACGCCGCGCTCGTTCGCGAGCGTGAGAGCGGCCAAGCGGGCCGCCCGCTCGGCGACATCGTCCGCGACCTGTGCGCGTGCGCGACGGCGTGCACCGCAAGCTTGAGCAAGGACTTCGTCACACCTGTCGGCGGCTTCGTCGGCACGCACGACGCGGCACTGTTCGTTGGTCTGCGCGACCTGGCGGTGCTGGCGTACGGCGACGGGCTCGGTGAGGACGACCGGGCGTTGATGGCGGCGGCGGTGGCGGGGCCCGCGACGGACGACGGGACGGACGACGGCACGGACGACTCGACAGGCGTCGCCGCGACGGCGCGCGCCTCTTGCGTCCGCCGCCTGCACGAAGCGCTCACCGCCCGCTCGATCCCGGTCGTCGGCCCGCCCGGCGGCCACGCGGTCTACGTCGACGCGGCCGCGTTCCTGCCGCACCTCGCACCGGAGGACCACCGCGCGACGGCGCTGGCGAACGCGCTGTTCGTCGCGGGCGGTGTGCGCGTGGGCGCGCACCTCGGGACACCGCGGCAGGCGGCGGCGGGCGTCGACCTCGTGCGGCTGGCGGTGCCGGTAGGGGGGGTGAGCGAGGCCGACGTCGAGCGGGTCGTCGAGGCGTTTCGGCAGGTGCAGGCGGAGCGGGCAGGGATTGGGGGGTGGCGGCGGGTTGACGAGGGCGGCGGGAGGGTCGGCGAACTCGTGACGGACTTCACGCCGGCTTGAGTCGCCGGGTTGGTCGCGATGCGGCCAAAGGACGGCCGTTCGGTTCGGGAGCGAAGGCAGTCGATAGCGCAACACCAAGCGACACCAAGAGATGTCGCAACAACAAGACGAGGAGTGGATGATGGGCAAGGAACCGCAGGGTCGAGCTCCCCGGGCCGCACGGCGAACCGTGCCGGACGAGCCGGTTGTCCAGCGCTTCATGGTCGCGGGCCTCACCACAAAGCCGTCGAAGCTGGCGTTCAAGGTCGTGAAGAGCACGATGCACCAGGAGGACGCGCCCCTGGCGGTCAGGCAGGGAGCGCAGCCGGATGCCCAGACCATCATCTATGTACACGGCATCGGGAACAAGCCGCCCCCGTCGGTGCTGAAGTGCCAGTGGGACACGGCGCTGTTCGGGCGGGAGCTGGGCGATCGAAGCCGGCTGGCGTACTGGGTGAATCGGGCGTTCTATCCGACGCCCTCCGCCGACACCTGCATGACCGAGGCGATCGAACATCTCGATGCCGACGAGCCCTCGACGCGGTCCGTCACGGCGATGATCGAGGCCGCATCCGACGGACTCGACGCCGGGCTGGCCGCTGAGATCGCCGCGATCGCGACCCGCGACGAACAGCGGGCCTGGCTGACCGGCCTGGCCGAACGGATGGCGTCCCAGGCCGACAAGCCGCAATCAGCTGTTGCGGCGAGCGGCGTAGGGGCGCGGATTCTGCCGCTCCCGCCCTTCGTTCGTCGCTGGATCACCCGCCGTATCACGCGCGTGTTTCTTCGCGACGTCAACGAGTTCTTCTTCGACGATGAGCGCCGTTCGGAGATGGAAGCGAGCCTGACGGAGCGTCTCAGCGCGGGCGGCGGGCCGTTCGTCGTGATCGCCCACAGCCAGGGCTCGATGATCGCCTACAACGTGCTCCGAAGGCTGCCGGAGGCCGATCGCAACGTAAAGCTGTTCTTGACGATCGGTTCGCCGCTCGGGATCGCCGAAGTACAGGACATCCTCAAGGTATGGTCGCCCGACGGCGTATTGCGCGTGCCGCCGTCCGTCAGGAGCTGGGTCAACGTCGCCGACGCCCGCGATCCCGTCGCGGCGGACGCAACGGTGGCCGACGAGTACGAGGTGGCGGCCGGTCAACTGATACGGGACGTGCTCGTCGACAATGCTCAGTCACCGCGCCATCCCCACTCCGGCTCCGGTTACTTGCGGGTCCCGGTCGTCCAGCAGGTGGTGCTCGAGACCGTCGGCAATGCGTTCGTCCAGCCGGTGGCGCGGACGATCATTGCCAAGGACCTGGTCGACGGGATCGAGGATGGTCACCGCTTGGCGAGGCACCCGGTGTTGATCCAGCTGGCGCCAAGGAACGACATGCCCAAGAAGGACGGGCCCAAGGAGGAGATAGAGACCGTTGACACGGTTCGCAAGTCCCTGATCACCGCGATCCACGAGATGGTACGGACGACGGCACGCTCGTCGCAGTCCGATGTGAAGGACGAGATCGAGCAGGCGAAGGTCGAGCCGCTGAAGCGCTTCGTAGCCGCGCATCTCACGCGCCATGAGATCGAGCAGCTCCGGACGTGTTTCGGCGACCTGAAGGTCGAGCGCGTCTGGCGTGATGCGGTCAAGCGGACGCTCGTCCACGCGTCGGTCCACACGATTCAGTCGCGCCCCGCCGTGCTGGGCTACGATGCCACGGGGCGCGATATCGGCTGGGCGGTCCTGGACACCGGCATCCGCGCCGACCATCCGCACTTCCGAATGCACAGCAACGTCAAGGCACAGTGGGATTGCACGCAGGCCGGTGGAGCGCGGCGATACACGCCTCAGGACCAAGCGTTCAACGGCTTGGACGAGCACGGCCACGGCACCCACGTGGCCGGCATCATCGCGGGTGAGTGCCCGTCGGTCGTCCTCAAGCCCGGTGAGCAGCCGCGCCGGTTCGCCGGCGTCGCGCCCGCGACGTCACTGTACGGGTTCAAGGTGCTGAACGACCAAGGCAACGGGCAGGACTCCTGGATCATCAAGGCCCTCGACACGATCGCGGACCTCAACGAATCCGCCGGCCGGCTGGTGATTGCCGGCGTCAACCTCAGCCTGGGCGGCAACTTCGACCCAAGCGTCTACGCATGCGGGCATACGCCACTCTGCCAGGAACTGCGGCGCCTTTGGAACCAAGGCGTGTTGGTCTGTCTTGCAGCCGGAAACGAGGGCTATGCGCTGCTGCAAACCGCGCACGGCGACGTTCCGTCGAACCTCGACCTCTCGATCGGTGACCCGGCCAACCTCGACGAGGCGATCGCCGTCGGCTCGATCCACAAGACGAACCCGCACACCTACGGCGTTTCGTACTTCTCGTCGCGCGGCCCGACGGCCGACGGCCGAAGGAAGCCGGACTTGGTCGCCCCCGGTGAGCGGATCCTCTCGGCGCTTCATCAGTTCAAGGCCGTCGACCCCGATCCGACGACGGGCAACTATGCGGCGGACGATCTCTACATCGAGATGAGCGGCACCAGCATGAGCGCACCGCACGTCTCCGGTCTGCTCGCAGGCTTCCTCTCCGTGCACAGGGAGTTCATCGGCTACCCGGATCGCGTCAAGCGCATCCTGTTCGACCACTGCATCGACCTTGGGCGGGATCCGTACATCCAGGGGCACGGCATGCCCAACCTCATCGGGATGTTGGCGAACACATGACGGATGGGACCGGGTGACTGTATCTGTGAGACTGCGGACGAGTCTCGGTGAGTTTACACATGTCTCTCGGTCAGATCGACCCCCGATCTCGGTTAGACAGCCCGCGTGTCTAACCGAGATCGAATTGTAAACTCACCGAGATCCCGCCCCACCCGCGTACGCCCCGCCCCACCGGAACGCGGTATCATCGCCCACGCACGTACCATCCCCCGACCCGCCTCCGTCTCCTGCCCCTCGTCGCCCCAACCGCGTCCGCCCTCCGGTGTCCCTCCATGCTCCCATCCCCCCACCCACCCCCCTCCACCCGTCCGGCGACCATCCTCGTCGTCGACGACGAGCCCAGCATCCGCACCGTCGCCCGCGCCTACCTCGAGCAGGCCGGCTACCGCGTCGTGTGCACGGACAACGGGCCGGACGCGCTGCTCCAGGCCGAGGCCGAGTTGCCCGACCTCGTCGTCCTCGACCTCAACCTGCCGGGCATGGACGGCATGGAGGTCGCAGCGCGGCTGCGGGAGCGGTCCGACGTCTACATCGTCATGCTCTCGGCCCGGACCGAGGAGGCGGACCGGGTGGCAGGCCTTCGCCTCGGCGCCGACGACTACCTCACGAAACCGTTCAGCCCGCGCGAGCTCGTCGCGCGCGTCGACGCCGTGCTGCGGCGGCGGCGGGGGGGGGCCGCGGCTGGCGCAGCTGCCGAGGCGGGCCGGCACGTGCTGCGCTTCCAGCACGTCGTCATCGATCCCGACGGACGCGACGTCCGCGCCGGCGGGCAGCCGCTGGAACTGACGCCCACGGAGTTCGAACTCCTCGTCGCCCTCGCCCGTCACCCCAACCAGACCCTCACCCGCGAGCAGCTCATCGACCGCGTCTGGGGCGCGGACTTCTACGGCACGGACCGCGTCGTCGACGTCTACGTCGGTCAGGTGCGGCGGAAGATCGAGGCCGCCACCGGCGCAAACGTCATCGCCACCGTCCGCGGCGTCGGCTACCGCTTCACGGACGCGCGCGACGGATGAACGGCGCGCCGCGATCGACGCTCAAGGTGCAACTCCGTGCGCGACCTCGCTGGGCGTGGACGCCGACCGCGACGCCACCGGCGCGCCGACGCATGGTCCCCACCCCATGACCCGCCTCCGCCAGCTGCGCTGGCAGCTCGTCGCCGCCCAGCTCCTCGTCGTCGTCGTCGGCGTCACCGTGCTGGCCGTGACCGCCGACGCCACCGGCGCCCGCCTCGTCGCGGACGATCTGCGCCCACTCGCCGCCGCCGCCCTCGCCGCGGCCGCCGTCGGCCTCACGACGAGCGTGCTCCTGCTGCGCCAGATCCTCCGTCCGCTCGACGAGATCGCCCGCAGCAGCGAGCGGATCGCGGCCGGGCGATACGACGAGCGCGTCGCCGTGCCGGCCAGCGACGAGCTGGCGGCCGTGGCGGAAAGCTTCAACCAGATGGCTGCCGCCCTCGAGGCCGTCGAGGCCCGCCGGATCGCCCTGATCGGCAACGTCGCCCACGAGCTCCGGACGCCGCTGGCCGGACTCGAAGGCTACCTCGAAGGGCTGCTGGACGGCGTCTTCACCGCCGACCCCGCGACGCTCCACGAGCTCCAGCACGAGGTCCGCCGCCTTCACCGGCTCGTCGATGACCTCCAGACGCTCTCCAACGTCGAGGCCGGCCAGATCCACCTGTCGCCGACGGACTTCGACCTCGTCGCCCTCGCCCGCCGCGTCGCCGCACAGCTCGTCGCCCAGACGCCCGCCGGCAGCGTGACGATCGACGTCGCGGCCGACGCGTCGCCCGTCGTCGTCCACGCGGACGCCGACCGCGTCGCCCAGATCGTGCTGAACCTCGTCGGCAACGCCGTCCGCTACACATCCGAAGGCGGCCGCGTCACCATCCGCGTCCGCCGCGAGGCCGCCGACCCCGCTTCCACCGCCCGTCTCGACGTGATCGACACGGGCATCGGCATCGCCGCCGCCGACCTGCCGCACCTCTTCGAGCGCTTCTACCGCGTCGACCGCTCCCGCGCGCGCGCCAGCGGCGGCAGCGGCATCGGCCTGACCGTGTCCCGCCACCTGGCATGGGCGATGGGGGGCGACATCACGGCGGCGAGCGCGGGGATTGGGCGGGGGAGCACGTTTTCGGTGACGTTGCCGGTGGGGCGGTCGTAGTAGACCGTCACGTGACGATCTGCGGATGACGGTGCGTGCGTCGCAATCCACCGGCAGCTGAAGCTGGCCGGCTGCAGGCGTCCCTGGCGGGCCGCCATGGTGCCCGCCTTCGCGGGCACCCAGAA
>JADYYS010000034.1 GCA_020853525.1 Ardenticatenales bacterium
CGAAGGCGAGTACCCCGGCGACGACTGGACGCTCCGCATCACCGACAACGGCGCCGGCGACCAGGGCAAGCTCCTGAACTGGACGATCCAACTCCGAACCCGCACGAACTACTAACCCCAGCGACGAAAGCCCCAGCGACGAGAGCCCCGACGCCGCCACCGCCGCCGAACGGGAACGGCACGCGCACTCTCACGCACCACACGACGACACGGACCACACGGACCACACGGACCACACGACGCGACAACATCGCACGGTTTGACCGATCGACCTCCGACACCTGATTCGATCGACCACCGCGGCCCCCTCGACACCAACGAGGGGGCCGCGGTGCATGTGCCACCGACGCCCGTGATCCCCGCCCATGATGCCGGACCGCCGCGTCCCCATCCGACGTCCGCGTGGGGGCGACGCATGCGTCGCCCGCGGGCCGCCCGCAATGCATGGTGCGCGGGACACGCGTCGGCGATGGCGTCGCGGCGGCGTTGCCGGCGATGTTGGCGACGCGCACGGTCAGGATCCGCTCGGTGTCCCGCATGTGCGCCATCGCCCGCCGGTGGGCGTCGTCGATGTCCGCAAGCGCCTCGGTGTGCCGGGCGGCCCGAAATCACCTCTGAATGACCTCCCGGTACGCATGCGTACTTCGACGCAGTCCGCCTGCCGAATCGGGGCGGGTCCACCAGCCGAATCGGGCCCCATCCCGCCGTGCCGTCAGCGATCGCGCAGGGTGAGCGGCAGCGCGAGACCGGGCGGCACGGCGCTGGCGAAGATCCGCTCGAGCCCGGCGTCGGCGCGCAGGATCCGGAAGCGCGGAACGCCCAGCCGCAGCGTCACGACGACGAGGCCGTCGTCGGCCGGGAAGATGCGCAGCGGGCGACCGTCGATCGTGCGCTCGCCGATAACCTTCCAATCGGATCCCCACGCCCGCACGCGCGTGCCCTCGGCAGCGCGGGTGATCGTGAACAGTCGACCCGCCTGCCAGGCGGCGTCGTCGATCCGCGTCGACAGGTTGCGGATCTGCCGCAGCCCGATCGCTTCGTAGACGTCGCCCGTGCCCAGCACGACGACGCTCCCGTCCGGCGCGACGCGCACCGGGTGGTCGACTTCGAACTCGCTGTGATACGGCGATTCGAACTCGCCGGCGATGCGACCGAACTCGTCGATCTCCTCGGCGAGGAGCTCGCTCGGGATCGTGTAGTCGTCCAAGTAATACATCCGCCGTCGGACGGCGCTCCAGACGTACGCGTCGGAGAGCTCGTTCCACTCATGCGCGCTGATCCGGCCCCCGTTCGGCGCGAATACGAAGTGCGTCGTGTGGCGCCCGCCGCTGCGGTCGCTGGCGAAGAGGAACGGTCCGGCCACGGCCAGGCCCTGGGTGGGCAGCGGGGTTTGCGCGAACGGCCGTTCGGCTGCGTCGTCGTCCGGGAGGATCCGGGAGATCGAACCGTCGGCGTAGGCCAGGAAGAGCCGCCGCGGATCGTCGCCGTACGCCATGTGTTCGGGCGCATCGAGGAGCGGGATCGCGGCCACGTAACTCCGCCCCGGCACGGACCACCGGAACACGTTGCGGTGCGCCTTGGACAGCATGTAGAGGACGCCGTCGCGGCCGGCGGCGATGGCGTCCGGCGTGTATGCCAGGCCGCTCGGGTCGACGGTCGGCGCGGGCGGGCGGGGCCGGAACGCGCTCAGGGGCACGGCGGTCGCGGCCACGCCGCGCGGCGCGGCCACGGCGAAGGTGTACACGACGTCGCCGTCACTCGCCACGGCCAGCGCCGGCGCTTCCGGCACGAAGCGTCCGATCTCGATCAGGTCCGACGACAGCGCGACAAGCGCGTCGGGGCGCGCGAGGACGATCGTGTCGCCGAGCGCGGTCAGATCGGTGAAGGCACCGCCCAGGCTGCCCGAGTAGCCAAGTTCGGCCGTGTCGTACACGATGCCCGAGTCGTCTGCGACCAGGCGTTCGCCCGGCAGGACGAACGTGCGGGTGCCGCGGGGGTAGGCGTCGTGATAGGGGCTCTCGATCGTGCCGCCGAACGTCCCGTCCGCGTTCAGCGCGGTCCACAGGATGTCGTTCGGGATGACGCCGGTGCTGTGCCAGAAGAGCTTGCGTGCGACGGGTGCGACGGACAGCCCCGCCACGCCGGTGAACGTGGCCCGGCCGATCGGCGCCCCGGTCACCGGGTGCACGCTCGTCAGCCGTGCGTTCTCGGCCACGACAAGCGATCCGGCCACCAGGAGCAGGTCGATGACGGACCACTCGGCCGCGTACAGCGAGACCTCGCCCGTGCCGTCCGTCGCCATCCGGACGACTCGCGGGCCGTAGGCTGCGAACAGGGCGTCGTCGCCGGCACGGAAGGCGGTCGGCGCGTCCGTCAGGGGCACGGCCGGAAGCCACGTGCCGGTCGCCAGGTCGAAGCGCTCGACCCGTGGCGGCGCCGCGAACGGGAAGTAGGCGATGCCGGCGGCGGTGCTCGCCGGCAGCCACGGCGCATCGGCCGCCGCGACGGTGCCGCGGGCTGCGTCGGCCCCCTCGACCCCGTCGTCTCGCGGCGCCGCCAGCGCGGGCGCACCGCTCGAGGTCGCCACGATGCCGAGAATACAGGCCAGCATCAGGATGGAACGCGCTCGGCGCGGCATGGGTGGAACGCCTTCGAGGCTGTCTGCGAAGTCGACCTCAAGCCGTGATCCGCGCCGCCGCTCCATCACCGATTGAGTACCCGCGGCAACCACACCGTATGGCTTGCCCCGCCCTCCGGCGTCGGCCTCGCGGTCGGCCTCGCGGTGGGCATCGCCGTCGCCCGCTCCGTCGCCCGCTCCGTCGCCCGCTCCGTCGCCACGGACGTCCGCCCCGGCGTCGGCGTCGCACCCCCCGGCTCCGTCGCCGCCCCGTCGGAGATCCACGGCCGGGCCTGCTTGATCTCCAGGGCGTCGTCCGCGGTGACCTTGTACTCGACCTCCATGTGGAAGTTCGGGTTGGCCGCCTCGTCGTAGAGGGACTGGAACTCCGATCGGATGACGCCGAGGTAGCGCCGCATGGAGTCCAGGTGCTTGTCGGCGAGGATCTGCCGGCCATCGGCCACCTGATTGGACGGGCGCACGATGGTGTAGCCGCTGCCTTCGGCGGCGCCCAGGAGGATCTCTTCGGGGACGGAGAGCGCGTCCGGGTTCGTCACGAGGTTCTCGCCCACCTGCGTGTTGAGGTAGTACGAGCCGGTGGTCCCGTAGATGGGGTCGGTCGTCACGCCCACGCCGTTGGCCGCCTCGTCCGCGTAGTTGGCGTGCACGAGCACGCCCATGGCCGTCTGGAAGTGGTCGACACGGTAGTACTGGCGCTCGTCGAAGGCGCGGAACGTCCAGGTGCTGGCGAAGACCTGCTTGATCGTCTCGGCGATGTGTCCCTCGTCGGGCCGGTGGGTGTACGAGTCGTAGAGGCCGGCGCCGCTGAAGCCCGGCAGATCCTCGTTGTTCGTGCTGGACCGGCAGCGGATGGGCTGGCCGATCGGGAAGGACGCCTGCATCGTCGCCAGCGCGTCCATCATCCACTGCGGCATCGAGCCGTCCTCGATCTTGTCCCGGAACGCCGCCAGCCGCGTCTCCTGGACGTCGTAGTCGCTCTGGAACGCCGGGTCGGCGAGCATGGCTCGAACGTCGTCGTAAAAGCCGTTGTGCGTCATGAAGGCGTCGTAGAACGCGAACG
This sequence comes from Ardenticatenales bacterium, assembly GCA_020853525.1. Classification (GTDB taxonomy): domain Bacteria; phylum Chloroflexota; class Anaerolineae; order Epilineales; family Epilineaceae; genus Avedoeria. Next base: position 3,699 of record JADYYS010000034.1, read on the forward strand.
GGACCGCGAAGCCGTTCGGGATCGCGCCTTCGGGGAAGCCGAAGCGTCGCATCGCGGCCACGTTGGCGGCCTTGACGCCGAAGCGCGGCCAGTCGGCGAAGCCGATCGTGTCCAGCGGCGCGATGGCGCCGGCGGTCAGATCGCGGACCGGTGTCTGCGGCTCGGCCGGGCGGCGCGCGGCGTGGTGGGCCTCGACCTCGGCCAGCGTCGCCTCGCGCAGCACGTAGCCGGCGGCGGCCACCTTGTAGTAGACGTGCTTGCCGACCAGGCGTGTGACGGCGTCATCCTGGAGGGCATCGGCGATGTAGGCGTTGGGGACACCGTCCTGGATGGCGCGCAGGTTCACGTGCGACAGCGGTGTCTGCGGCACGGTGGTGAGGATGCCCGCCACCCGCGGCATCTCGTTCGGCAGCGCCGCGTAGATCACGACGTCCCGCGGGTTCGGCCGCGCGTTGGGGTCCATGACCGTGAGCAGCCCGTAGCCCTCGGCCAGGTTCAGCGCGAGGTAGCGCGTCGGGCCGAAGATCTCGTCGTCCAGGATGATCTTGATGCGCGAGGCGTCGTAGAGCGCCTTCTCCTGGCGGTAGCGCGGCAGGGCCGCGTTGGGCATGGGGTAGTAGAACCAGTTGTTCTGCAGGAGCGGCATGTTCCTGGCGAAGAGCTCGTAGGCCATCTGCACGTCGGCGAACGCATAGTTGTCGTTCGGCTCGAACTCGAAGCGGTAGACGCCCATGCTCCCGCCGGGGCCTGTAACGTGGGGGTGGTAGACGATCTCGCCGCGCATCTGCCCGGGCACGCGCCCGCCCCCGCCCCGCCCACCGCCGGGGATGCCGATGGCGCGCGCGAAGCTGCCGTGGGCCCGGTGCGTGACGGAGTTCATGAAGTAGACCCTGGGTCGTTCGGTGTTCGCATCGAGGATGTAGAACTTCACGAACTCCAGGTCCTTGAGGTGACCGTCGATGGCCACCTCCTCGCCCTGGTACGACAGCGCCTCGAACGCCGCCCGGTCCGGGATGGCCACGGCGCCGTTGACGATGTCGATGGCGGGCGACGCGTTGAACGGGCCGAGCCGGCCCACGTCGTTGAACTCCGTGACGTCGTCCATCCCGTCGCCGTCCTGGTCGCCCGGCGCCGCGAGCGGATAGCGCACGACGCGGTAGTGCGCCTCGGGGTACGCCGCGAGCCCTTCGGTCAGCGTCGTCGTGCCCTCGCGGCCGAGCGCCATCGCAACCGCGTGCTCGGGGCCGGCGGGGAGGGTGTCGCGGACGTGCAGCACGTAGTACCGGTCCGGCGTCGAGGCCACCTGGACGCGCGCCCGCCCCGCGGCGTCGACGAAGAACGCCTTCGGCGGCTGTTCGTCCTGCGCCGAGGCGCCGGTGGCCGCGAGGGCGGCGAGGAGCACGGCAAGGATCGGGGCCACGTATTTCATCGGGGGTCTCCCAGCGACGAGGGGTGCGCGTTCGTAGGCACAACGGATGGCAGCGGGGATGGGTTAGCGCCGCAGCGACGCCGACGGGGTCGCTGTGGCCGCCGGCCCGTCCTCGCACCGGAGTCCGGTGGCCGCCACGATGCGGTCCCAGCCGACGAGGGCGACCTCGGTGTCGTCGTTCACGGCGGCGAAGAGGCCGTCGGGATGGCCGGGCAGCGGTTGCCGGGTCGAGGCGATGCCGTCCGTGAGGCGGACGCCGTACAGGACCAGCCGACCGAGGTGGGCCCAGCTCCGGCGGTCGAAGAACTCGAAATCGGACGCGTCGATCTTCTGGTCGGACACGATCACGAGGCCGCGGCCGTCGTCGTGCCCGTCGGGACCGCGGCACGCGTACAGGGCGATGCCCTCGGCGTCGGCCTCGAAGATGCCCCCGCCGCCGAAGTGCGCCACGCCGCCGCGCTCGAACGGGCCGCCGTCCGGGCGGTAGGCGAACACGCCGCCGTGGCGGGTCTCGTCCGGGATGTAGAGGATGTGCTCGACGTCGTCGGCCAGCAGCGTCTCCACGGCGTGCCCCGTCTGGAAGCTGCCCAGCGCCGCGCCGTCCGCCGGATCGAAGGCATACACCCGGTCGTCGGCCGAGGCGTAGAGACGCTTGGCACCGTCGGGGAGCGTGAGCAGCGCCAGGTTGGGCTCGGTGCGCAGATCCACCCGGCCCGCGGCGAGCGCGCCGAGGGACGCGAGCCGGGGCAGCGCGAAGGCCGCGATGGTGGACGACGGCCGGGACACGGACACGTAGACGCGATCCAGGTCCTGGTCGACGACGATACCGTTGACCACCGAGCCGTCGGAGAAGCCGGGATCCTGGAGCGCGGGCCGCTCCGCGCCCTCGAACGGCCACCGCCAGACCTCGACGCGCCGGTTGCCCTTGGCGGTGACGAGCAGCAGCGTGTCCTTCGCGTCCGGCGCCTCCCAGAAGGCCAGGCTGTCGACGACGCTCCCGCTCCCGTCCAGCCGGAGCTCCGGCTCGAGCCGGACGACGCCGAAGGGCGCGAAGTCGGACGGGATCGGGCCGGCGGTGGAGGACGTCGCCGTCGGCGTGGGCGGCGCGGTCGGCGTTGCCCCGGGGATCGACGACGCCGTGGGCGTCGCCGGGGCGGGACCTGCGAACGGCGTGGCGTGCCGGGGAGTGGCGAGCCGGACGAGGAGCGGGAGGTGCACGTGCTGCCCCGGCTCCTGGGCCGACGCGATCCGGACGGCGCGGGCGGGTCCATCGGCCGCGCTGGGCCGCGCATCTCCGTGGGGCGGGTGCGGCCGGGCGGCGATCAGGGCAGGGACGAGCGCGGCGGCGAGCACGAGGAAGGTTGCTCGTGCTCGATCGGGGGCGCGCGCGCGGCCGCGGCTACGCGGCGGCCGACCTGCAGCGATCGCCCGCCGCTCCACCACGATCACGTGCGACAACCCGAACCATCGCAGCGGCGTCCGTTCCAGGCCGTACGTCACTGCCCGCGCGATTCGCCCAAGCGCCGGCCGCCGCGCCGCCAGGTTGTCGTAGCCCGGGAAGATGCAGCCGTGGTGGACGATGTCGACGTCGTCGCGGAGCGCTTCGAACAGCGCGCGCAGCGAGCGGCGGGTGTAGACGCGAACGTGGGGCGCAAGGCGGTTGCGCAGCGTGTCCGGCAGCCAGTTCACGAGCGGGATGTTGCCGAAGCGGTACCGGCCCCGCCAGATGATGCCGTGCGTCTCGAACGGCCAGAGCCGGTTCGGGACGAAGACGATCAGCCGGCCGCCCGGCGCGAGCGTCCGGACGGCCTCGGCGGCGGTGGCGCGATCGTCGCGGACGTGCTCGAGGACCTCGTGGCTGAGGATCGCCCGGAACGTGCCGTCGGGGAAGGGCAGGTGCTCGCCCACGGCCGCCAGGACGTCGATCCCCCGCCGCCGCGCCTCGACGGCCCGCGGCCACTCGATCTCGGTGCCGATCGCCTGCGCACCCGCCTCGGCCATCCGCGCCGTGTAGACGCCGAGGCCGCAGCCGAGGTCGAGGGCGTCCCCGCCGGTGACGTCGACGAGACCGCGCAGGAGGGCGAAGCGGCGGTCCTGGCCGAAGCGCCAGACGGCGGAGGGGAGGCCGCGGAGTTCGGCGGCGTGCTCGGGAGCGTGCGTGTCGTTCATGTCGGTCACAGGATAGGCATGGCCGGGCGGGGAGCAAGGATGGAACGACGCGCCGCCGCAGTGATCGGTGCGGAGTTCGGTGCAACGTTCGATGTGGTGACCGATGCAGCTGCGGTCGCGCGCGAACCTCTGGACTAGAATGTGGGTAACGCTCGGCACGTCCGATGCGACGATTCAGGGGCCCGGCCGGCCCCGGCACATCGTCCGCCCTCACCCGACGCGAAGGCCCCCACGCTCTCCGGGGCTCCGCGTCTGCAGATAGGCGCGCTCCCCATGTCCAGTGACATCCTCATCCACGACGTCATCGTCATCGGCTCCGGCCCCGCCGGCATGTCCGCCGCGCTGTATGCCGCCCGCGCGAACCTGGACACCAAGGTCATCGTCGGTCCGCAGTTGGGCGGCCAGGTGTCCATTACGTACGAGATCGACAACTACCTCGGCATCTACGAGGACCTGTCCGGCGAGGACCTGACGAAGCGGATGGTCGCGCACGTCGAGAAGTTCGGTGCCGAGTTGATCTACGACGAGGTAACGGGCATCGAGCTGGACGGCCCCGTGAAGACGGTCCGTACCTACAGCGGCGAGCTGAGGGCGCGGGCGGTCGTCGTCTCGGCCGGCGCGTCGGCGACGCTGCTCGGCGTGCCGGGTGAGGTCGAGTTCACCGGACGCGGCGTGAGCTACTGCGCCACATGCGACGGCGCGTTCTTCAAGGGCCACGACGTGCTCGTGGTGGGCGGCGGCGACAGCGCGATGGAGGAGGCGCTCTTCCTGACGCGCTTCGCGAACACCGTCCGCGTGATCCACCGCCGCGATCAGCTGCGGGCCGGGCCGCAGCTCCAGGAGCGGGTGTTCGCCAACCCCAAGATCGCATTCATCTGGAACACCGTCATCGAGTCCATCGACGGGGATCGCGACGTGACGCGCGTCCACGTCCGCAACGTCGAGACGAACGAAACGTCGACGCTGGATGCGACGGGCGTGTTCGTCTTCATCGGCCACTACCCGAACTCCAATCTGTTCAAGGGCATCCTGGACATGGACGAGCACGGCTACCTCCAGATCGACGACCGGATGCGCACGAACCTTGCGGGCGTGTACGCCTGCGGCGAGATCGCCGATCCGACGTGGAAGCAGATCAGCACATCCGTGGGTCAGGGGGCGATGGCGGGAATGGCGGTGGAGACGTGGCTGGGGGCATTGGAGAGCCTGCCGGCCTGAGGACGTCGCATCCCCAACGGCCCACGGCCCAACCCGCCCGACACGCGGGCGGGGCACATGCTGATGGTGGCGGCGACGGGGGCGGTCATCGGAGCCGTGAACGACATCGCAGACGACGTCGCAAGAGGGAGATCACGATGTCACCCACGCTCGACGCCGTCGTCGTCGGCTCCGGCCCCAACGGCCTCGCCGCCGCCATCACCCTCGCCCGCGCCGGCCGGTCGGTGCGGGTATACGAAGCCAAGGCGACGATCGGCGGCGGGCTGCGGTCCGCCGAGCTGACGCTGCCCGGCTTCCGGCACGATCTCTGCTCGGCCGTCCACCCGCTGGCCCGCTCGTCGCCGTTCTTCCGCTGGGCGGGTCTCGAGGACTACGGGCTGGAGTGGTGCGAGCCCGACGTCCAGCTGGCCCACCCGCTGGACGACGGGACCGCGGTGGCGCTCTGGCGCGACATCGCCGCGACCGCCGACGGCCTCGGCGCCGATGCACGCGCCTACACGCGCCTCATGGGGCCGTTCGTCGATGCCTGGCCGGCGCTCATGCAGGCCACGCTCGGACCCGTGACCCGCGTCCCGCGCCACCCGCTCCTCCTCGCCCGCTTCGGCGCCGTCGCGCTGCGGTCCGCCGAAGGCGTTGCGCGGCGCACGTTCGCGGGCGAGCGGGCGCGGGCGCTGTTCGCGGGCCACGCCACACACGCCGCGCTGCCGCTGGATCGGCTCTTCACCGCATCGTTCGGCATCATCCTGGGCGCAGCGGGCCACGCCGTCGGCTGGCCGGTCGCGCGCGGCGGGTCGCAGCAGATCGCGGACGCGATGGTGCGGTGCCTGACGGCGCTGGGCGGCGAGGTCGTCACCTCGTCGCCGATCGACGACATCGACCAGCTTCCGCATGCGGGCGCCTACGTGTTCGACGTGACGCCCGACCAGCTGCTCAAGATCGCCGGCGACCGCTTCGGCGGGCGGTTCGGCGCGCACTACCGCCGCCAGCTGGGCGGCTTCCGCCGCGGCAGCGCCGTCTTCAAGCTGGACTACGCGCTGTCCGAGCCCGTCCCGTGGACCGCACCCGAGTGCCGCCGCGCCGGCACGGTCCACGTCGGCGGGACGCTATCCGAGATCGCGCGCGCAGAGCACGATGTCGGCGCCGGCCGCGTGCCCGATCGTCCGTTCGTCATCGCCGCCCAGCAGAGCGTCGCGGACGATACGCGCGCGCCGGCCGGCCGCCACACGCTCTGGGCGTATGGCCACGTGCCGTTCGGCTGCGAGGTCGACCTGACGGATGCCATCGAACGCCAGATCGAGCGGTTCGCACCGGGTTTCAAGGACGTCGTCCTGGCCCGCGTGACCACGCCGCCCGCCGGGATCGCGGCGCGGAACCGCAACAACGTCGGTGGGGACATCGGCGGCGGGTCGCACGACGGACTGCAGCTGTTCTTCCGGCCGGCGGTGCGCTGGAATCCGTACACGACGCCCGACCCGCGGATCTTCCTGTGCTCGGCGTCGACGCCGCCGGGAGCGGGGGTGCATGGGATGGGGGGGTATTGGGCGGCCAGGGCGGTGTTGCGGGGGCTGCGGGCTCGAGGTGCGTGAGGAACCGGGACACGGGCGTTGCCGCGGCCTCTTCAATCGCCACCGCCCCTTCCCCCAGCCCCGCGTTGACCACTCCGCATCCCCTCGGCACAATCCGGCCCCTTCGTGCGTATAGTCCCGCCGGTGTCCGAGTTTGCCCATCTTCGCCCCCCGCCCGCAGCCCGCCCGAGGAGCCACGCATGTTCGCCCCCCGCACAACCAGCACCCCCACCCGTCATTTCGCAGCTGCCCGGGGCTCGTCCCCGCGCCCGGCGCTCCACCGCCCCTTCGCCCTCGCCGCCGCCCTCCTCGCCCTCGCCGGGTTCACCGCCGCCTGCCGACCCACGCCGCCCCCCGGTGAGACGCCCGTCCCCGACGAGGGCCCGGCCGTCACGATCACCGGCGCGTGTGCCGGCGAGCAGACGATCGAGCCGGCGGCCGAGGCCGGCCCGAAGGACTGGGCCGACATCCAGCCTCCCGAGCGCACGCCGTGCTTCCGCCTGACGGCAACCGACGCCGGCGACGACGGCATGGTCGCGCCCGAGACCGCGTTCGTCCTGGAGTCGGCCGAGGCGCTGTCACCCGACGAGGTCGCGGCGCTGATCACGATCACGCCGCCCGTAGATGTCGACGTGGCCAAGGACAAGCCGGCGACGGCGGACGGCGGGCCGTCGGATGCCGCGGAGCACGTTCACGTCGCGTCCACCATCCGCTGGCTCGACGCTCTCGCCCGCACAGCCCACGCCCAGTCCCTCGACAACCGCTACCGGATCACGCCCACGTCGCCGCTCGCTCCCGGCGTCGTCTACCGGATCGATCTCAAGCGCGCGTCGCCGGCCGCATCAAAGGCGGTGACGTCGTCGGCGGATCCAAGCGACGCCGCCCCGAGCCTCCGCAGCTGGGCCTTCCAGACCCGCGCCCCGCTGGCCGTCGTCCATACCCTCCCGACCGACAGGTCGACGTGGGTGCCGACGGACACCGGGATCGAGTTCGCCTTCAACCGTGAGGGCGTGTCGGCCGAGGCCGTCGAGGCGGCGTTCCGCATCGAGCCGGCCACCCCGGGCCGTTTCGAGCAGCACAAGCGGACGGTCGTCTTCGTCCCGACGCGCCTGCTCACGAACACGCTCTATACCGTGCGGCTGGCGGCCGGCGTCGCCGGGCCGGGCGATGCGCGGACCGCCGCGCCGACCGTCTTCCAGTTCCAGACCCGCCGGCCGGAGGGCGAAGACCGGGTGAACCCCAGCGTCATGCCGGCACTCGACTTCCGCCGCCCGCTCTGGGAGAGCCCGACGGACGAGGCGCCGGTCGTCGGCCTGTTCCGCCGCGTGGACGAAACCGTCGCCCTCGAGCAAGCCGACGTCCAGGTCTACCGCTATGCGTCGGCCGACGCCTTCTCGGCCGCCATCGGCCGCTTCCAGGGCCTCCCGCGCTGGGCCGACGTCGCCGCCGGCGCGACGCTCGACACCGTCGGCGCGACGCCGGTCTTCACGTTCACCGCGCCGCTCGCCCAGCAGGGCGACTTCGGCGAGCTCGCCGTCCAGTTCCCGGAGCCGCTCGAGCCCGGCAACTATCTGCTCGGCGTCACCGTCGACGGCTACCCCGTCCCGGCCGGCGGCTGGCTGCAAGTGACGGACGTGGCCGCGTACGCCGCCGTCAGCGCCGGCAAGCTGGCCGTCTGGGTGAACGACCTGGCGACGGGCGAGCCGCTCGAGGGCGCCGCTCTCACGGACGGCGACGGCGAGGCGGCCGGCGAGACGGGCACGGACGGTGTCGCGTTCGTCGACACGCCGCCGTCCGTCCTGACGACGGTCGACGCCGGCATGGACTGGGCGCGCACCGCGACGACCGGCACGCTGTCCGTGACGGCTCCCGACGGCCGGAGCGCGGTCGTCCCGCTCGGTGACGCGTTCTTCTCGTTCGGCGGCGGGTTCCGGGACAGCTTCTTCGGCGGCCGTAGCCCCGAGGGCCGCTACTGGCGCTATCTGTACACGGATCGCCAGCTCTACCGCCTGAGCGATACCGTTCACTTCTGGGGCGTCGCCCGCGCCCGTGACGGCGCCGACGACGTCGAAACCGTGACCGTCGAGATCGCCGGCGGCGACTGGAGCGGGTTCGACTACCGCCCGATCGCCATCGCCCGGACCACCGTCGTGCCCGATGCGGCCGGCGTCTACTCGGGCGAGCTCACGTTCAGCGGCGCGTCGCCCAGCTGGTACACGCTCAAGGCGCGCGTCGACGGCCAGCTGATCAGCCAGGTGCCGATGGCCATCGAGGACATCGTCGTGCCGGCCTACCACCTGGACGTGCAGACGTCCCGCCGCGCCCTCATGGTCGGGGAGCCCTTCTCGGCCACCGTCACCGCCGCGTTCTTCGATGGCACACCGGCCTCGGGCGTCGACATCATCGCCGGCTTCGAGGGCGACGAGCGGATGATCGCCACCGGCGCGGACGGCACCGCCTCGTGGACGCTCACCGCCCCGCAGCGGACGGACGCCGCCTGGCAGGGCTACGGGACGACGTACCTGAGCGCCCGCGCCGCGTCCGGCGAGGAGGGCGATATCGGCGCGACCGCCTTCCTGAGCGTCTTCACCGGTGCGAACGCGCTGAAGGTCGAGGGTGCTCTCACGGCGGACGCGACGGACCCCGTCAGCCGCACCGCCGCCGTCAGCGGCACCGTTCACGCGCTCGACCTCTCGCGCCTGAACGGACACGTCCTCACCGCGCCGGACGACTTCTACGGCGACATCATGCCCGGGGCGGACGTGACGGTGCGCGTGACCGAGACCGAGCAGGTGCGCATCGAGACCGGCGAGCGCTACGACTTCATCGCCAAGGAGGTCGTCAAGACGTACCGCTACGACTCCGTCCAGCGTGCCGTCGGCCCGTTCGCGACCACGGCGGACGAGAACGGCCGCTTCAACCTGACGTTCCCGGCCCGGAGCGACCGCTCGTACGAGGCGATCGTGGCGGTGGCGGACGACGACGGGCGGATCACGGAGCGGCGGATCTGGATCGGTATCACGTACCTCAGCGACCCGGGCGAGCCCTTGACCCTCATCTCCGATGCGGACGCCTCGCAGAGCAAGGTCTACCGCGTGGGCGACGAGGTATCGCTGCGCGTCGAGGCCGGTGGCGCGCCCGTCGAGGGCGGCCGCTTCCTCTTCCTGCGCGCCCGCAACGGCCTGCAGGACTACACGCTGACCGACGAGCCGCGCTTTGCCTTCGACTTCGAGGACACGCATGTCCCCAACGTCCACACCCTGACCGCCCGCTTCGACGGGCGGACCTACCGCGAGACCGCGTGGGGCCACGATGCGCGCTACGACGCGTCCGAACGCCGCCTCAGCGTGGCCGTCGGCGCCGCCGAGCCGAGCTACGGCCCCGGCGACGACGCGACCGTCGGCGTGACGGTGACGAATGTCGCCGGCGATCCCGTCGCCGATGCCTCCGTCCTCGTCAGCGCGGTCGACGCGGCGATCATCCAGATGCAGGGCGCGGTCGAGCGGCCCGACCCGCTGACCGCGCTCTACGAGAGCGCGCCGGCCGGCGTGCTCCGCACCTACACGTCGCACGTCGTCCCGAAGGGCACGGCGGGCGCCGAGGGCGGCGGCGGGGGCGGCGACCGCCAGCTGTTCGAGGACACGTCCCTCTTCGCGCGCCTGACGACGGACGAGAGCGGCCGCGCCGAGGCGACGTTCACGCTGCCGGACAACCTGACGACGTGGGTCGTCACGAGCCTGGCCGCCACGACGGACCGCGAGGCCGGCAGCGGCTTCGGCGTCGTGACGGTCTCCAAGCCGCTGTTCGTGGACGCGACGCTGAACCGGACGTACGTCACGGCCGACGCGCCCGAGATCCGGCTGCGCGCGTTCGGCACCGGCCTGGGCGAGGGCGGCCCGGTCTCGTTCACCGTCGCCTCCGACACGCTGCTGGACGCGCCGATCGAAGTGGGCGGCGACGCCTTCACGCCGGCGCTCGTGCCGCTCGGCGACCTCGCGCTCGGCACGCACAAGCTGCGCCTGACGGCCCGCGCCGGCGACCTCGAAGATACCCTCGTCCGCGAGGTCACCGTTCTGCCCTCCCGCCTCTCGCGCGTCGTGGCCGAGACGAAGACGCTCGCCAAGGGCGATGTGGCCGACCTCGGCGCGGCCGGCGACGGCGCCGTCCAGGTCGTCATCGCGGACGCGAACCGCGGCGGGCTGTACGGCGAAATCGCCGCGCTGGCCGACTCGCAGAGCGACCGCCTGGACGACATCGTCGCCCGCGCCGTCGCGCAGGACCTGCTGGTGGACGGCTTCGGCGAGCCGCCGGCCGTCGTGGTCGACCTGCGCTCGACGACCTACCAGACAGCGACGGGCGGCCTCAGCCTGTTCCCGTACAGCGCCCCCGACATCGCGCTCTCGGCCGATGTCGCCCTGGCGGCGCCGGACAGGTTCGGCCGCCAGGGCCTGGTCCAGGCGTTCCGCGCCGCGCTCGAGGCGCCCGACATCGCCCGCGAAGACGCGATCGTCACGCTCCGCGGCCTGGCCGCACTCGGTGAGCCCGTCCTCGCGGACGTGAAGACGCTCCTCGACGCCGGACCCGAGCTCGATGCGCCGCTCTCCCCCGTCGAGCACCTCGACCTCGGCCTCGCCGCCGCGCTCCTGGGCGACCAGGACGCCGCCGAGAACGCCTATCGCGCCGTACTGGCCGACCACGGCCGGCTCCGTGGCCTGACGGCCCGGATCGACAACGGCGTCGATTCGGACGACGTCCTCGTGGCCACCGCCCGCGCCGCCGTCCTCGGCGCGCTGCTCGGCGACGACCTGGCGCCGGCGCTCCACGCCCACGCCTCCGCCAACCCGGCCAAGGAGGTCGCCCTGGCTGTCTGGCACGCCGCCTACCTGCGCGCCGCGCTGCCGCGGCTGGCCACGACCGAGGCCGAGATCCGCTACGCGCTGCCCGACGGCGAGCAGACCGTCACGCTCACCCGCGGCGAGACCGTCGTCCTCCACCTCACGAAGGCGATGCGCACCGCGCTCGACCTGCGCGTCCTGGACGGCGCCGCCAGCGTCACCGTCGTCCGCCGTGAGGCGTACGTCGCCGACGCCGGCGACGCCGATCCGGACCTCGGCCTCGACCGCACCTTCGGCCACCGCGGGACACTCCCGCCGCCGGTCGGGCCCGAGGGCGAGGGCGTCGATGGCGGCGCATCCGGCGAGGGCGACGCCGCGGCGGATGTCGATGGCGACGACATCGCCGTGTCCAGCCCCGTCACGGCCACGGACGGGGTCTCGGCGACGACGGCCGCCGGCATCATGTCCGCGTTCGACGAGGGTGACCTGCTGGTGATCACGCTCGCACCGCGCCTCGGGCCAAAGGCCGCTGCCGGGTGCTACCAGGTCAGCGACCTCCTGCCGTCCGGCCTCCGCCCGGTGACCTCCCGGCTGATCCCGGGCGGCTATGTGCCGGAGTCCGACATCGTCTACCCGTACGCCATCGAGGGCCAGCGCGTCAGCTTCTGCGCCTGGCCGGACGAGGACGGCCAGGTCGACCCGATCCGCTACCTGGCCCGCGCCTTCGCGCCCGGCCGCTACGCCGCCGAGCCGGCGATCATCCAGGCGCAGTCCGCGCCCGACCGCCAGGCGCTGTCCAGCCCGGCGACGATCGAGATCCGGCCGCGCGGCGAAGCCGTGCCCTGAAGAGCGCGCGGCGCCGCTGCCGCCGCGATCGTCCCGCGCCCGGCCGGCGCGCCGCCTGACACGCGCGCGCTGGCCGAGGCGCGATTCGCCGCCGCCCGCCTCGGCTGGCCCTCGCCGGCCGGCTGCCGCGTCGTCGTCGTACCGCACCACGATCTGGCCGGGTCGCTCATCGCGGCGGGGCTGCGGTCGGTGCTGGGGGATGGCGGGGCGTCGGGCGGTGCCGTGTCGAACAGGGTTGGCCCGACACCGGGCGCCGGCCCGACATCGAGTGTTGACGCGACATCGAGTGTTGGCGCGACAACGGACGCGGCATCGACGTCGTTCCCTGCCGCGAAGTACCGCATCGTCCTCATCGGCGTCGACCACGCGCGCGCCAGCCCCGCCACGGCCGCGACGAGCGCGCGCCCGTGGCAGCTTCCGGACGGTGTCGTCGTGAACGTCGACGGCCCGATGGTGGGCGGGCTCATCACGTCGCGCGCGTCCGTCGAGGCGGGCGATCTGCTTGCGGCGGAGCACTCGATCTCGGGGCTGGTGCCGTTCGTCGCCGCGGCGGCGCCGGGGGCGGTGATCGTACCGCTGGCGGTGCGCCCGAACGCGGCGCCGGCGGACGTGCGGGCGCTCGCGGCGGCGCTCGACATCGACGACCCATCGACGCGCGTTGTCGCCGCGGTGGACTTCGCGCACGGCCTTTCCGTGGCCGAGACGGCGGCCAACGGCCGCACCGCCGTCGCCGTGCTGGCCGCGCTGGACGTCGACGCGGTCGGGCGGTGGGACGACGCGTACGCGGACGGGCGCGGAGCGCTGCAGCTGGCGATGGAGCTGGCCGAGCGCGCCGGCGCGACGAGCTGGACGACGTTGGCGGTGACGGACGCGTCGGCGTTGACGGGGTGGGCCGGCGGCGGCGTGACCGGATACGTGGTGGGGTGTTGGGGGGAGAGGGCCGCAGGCGGCGCGCTGCTGCGATATCCATAGAATGCCCGTCATGGCCCTCGCCCCCCCATCCAGATCGTTTGGCTCCGCCGTGACCTGCGCGTTGCCGACCACGCGGCGCTGCACGATGCGGCGCGGTGCGGGCCGGTGTTGCCGCTCTACGTCGTCGATCCGGCCCGGCTCCGGGAGGCCACGTTCGGCACGCGGCACTGGGTGTTCGTCCGGGAGTGCCTGCTCGAGGTCGATGCGGCGCTGCGGGCGCTCGGCCAGCCGCTGCGCATTCGCGTCGGCCGGCCGGTGGCGGTGCTCGACGCGCTGGCGGACGAAGTCGCACGCGCGGATCGGACCGTGGGCGCCGTCTGGGCGATGGCCGAGCCCGGGCGGCGGGCCGCCGCCCGCGACGAGGACGTCGGCGTGTGGGCCGCCGGGCGCGGCATCGGCTGGCGCGTGCGGGCCGAGGAGCCCGCGCCGGGCCGCACGACGATCCCGGCGCCGAGTCGGCTCGGCGGCGCGGCGACGGATGCCGTGGCCGCCGGCGAGCTGCCGACGGCGGAAGCCCTCGGCCTCGCGCCGGACGGCCTGACGGATCGGGTGCTCGACGCGGACGGCCTGGCATGGCTGACCGAGAGCGGCCGGCGGCGCGTGGCGGGCGGGGTGCGGGCCGGCGCCGAGCTGCTGGCGTCGTTCCTCGCCCAGCGCGGCCAAGGGTACGGCGGCGCGGCCGACGATCCGGCCGCCGCATCGCTCGTGTGCTCGCGGATCGGGGCGCATCTGGCGTGGGGCGCGTTGTCGACGGCCGAGGTCCATGCGGCGCTGCGCGCGGCCGAGCACGCGCAGGCGCGGCGGCGGGGACAGGATCGCGCCGCCGGGCACGGCCCTGATGTCGAGGCGTGGCGCGCGTCGATGGGGGCGTTCCGGGACGCGATGGCCGCGCGGGAAGCGGCGCTGGCGCGCTTCGCGTCGCGCCCGGACCTCGAACCCGAAGCGGACGAATCGTCCGGGGACAGCGAGGGGCCGGGCGGCGGGCGCGATGCGTCCGATCGTCTCGACGCGTGGGCGGCGGGGCGGACGGGGCGGCCGCTCATCGACGCGGCGATGGCGCAGCTGCGGGCGATCGGCTGGCTGCCGTATCGGCTGCGGGCGGTGACGACGTCGTACGCCGTCCATGACCTCGGGCTGCCGTGGCCCGTCGTCGGCCGGCAGCTGGCGCGCCTGTGCCTGGACTACGACCCGGCGCTCCTGTGGCCGATCGTCCGGCGGATCGCCGGTGCGCTCGATGCCGCCGGGCCGCGGATCTACAACCCGGACCGGCAGGCGCTGGCACTCGATCTGGCGGGGCACTACGTCCGTGCCTGGCTGCCGCCGCTGGCCGCGGTGCCCGATTCGTTCGTTCACAGCCCGTGGCTCATGCCCGAGGCGATGCAGGCGGTGTCCGGCTGCACCGTCGGCGTGGATGTGCCGGCGCCGATCGAACCGCACCGCGGCGTGCGCGCGGCGGGGCGAGCGGTGCGTGCGCCCGGCGCACATCGCCCGGGCGGCGAGCCCGACGATCGCGCGGCGGACGGGCCGGTGCAGTTGCCGCTGGTCGATTAGGACCGCCGCCACGGCGTCGACGCGCGCGTCCGGGGCCGACTCGACCGTCGCCCGGAATCGGCGGATAGTTGCCAGAAGGTTGCGGAGTCAATCAAAATGGCTGCCCGTCGGCGGTTGGTCCGGTGTTATGGCCGGACTGCGGCGTTGGTCGTCCCTCGACGTCCGCACGTCCTCATGCCGATGTCTCGGCCCACGCACTTCGCAGGAGATCTCGATGCGTCAGGTTCAATCGCGCTTGTCGTCGGGCCTGTTCTGGACGGCCCTCCTGCTGGCGTGCTTCTTCGGCACCGGCGTCGTCAGCCGTTCGATCGGTCGACTGTTCGGTGAGGCCGAAGGGCTCGCGCAGACGCAGGACATCGCCCGCTGGGCAGCGCTCGCGGCGCTTGCGCTGGCGATCGTGGCCGCAGGGTGCGTGACCATCCCGGTGGCGCTGCGCGGCGGTGGGTTCGTGCGCCGGATGGCGAACGTCGTGCCGCTCGTGGTGCTCAAGCTTCTGGCGCTCGGCGCGGTCGGTGCGTACTTCAAGATCGGCACCGTCGGCGGGCTCGTGGAGATCGAGGGGATCGGCGACGTCACGTTCGCCATCGCCTGGCTGCTCGTCTTCTGGCTGCTCGCGATCCTCATCGTCGTCCCGACGACGGCGCGTGCGCTCGTCACGCCGCGGACGCTCCGGGCGGCCAACCTCTTCCAGATGCTCAGCACGCTGGCCGCCGTCGTCACGGCCGGCGCGATGATCGCCGCCGTCGCGATCGTGCTCCAGGCGACGGCCGCGGCGCCGGGCGGACCTCCGGGCGCAGCGGCCGGTGCCGGTGGCGCGGCGACCCCGGCGGCGCAGCTGGCCGCGCAGGCGGCGATGGCGGCCACCGCCAAGCGGAACTACGCGATCGGCGGCGGGCTGGTGGCGCTCTTCGCCCTCCTGGCGCTGCTCAGCGCCCTCGCCGCCTGGCGCGCCCGGCGCGACATGACGATCACGGCCCGCAACGCGGCCGTGCCGCAGGGCGGCTGGTCGGAGTTCGGCGGCGCGGCGGTCGCCGGCGTCGTGCTGCTGGCGGTCGTCCTGGCCGCGTTGCAGCCGTTCCGGTTCCCGATCGACAACCCGCCCGCCACGCAAGCCGCCGTATGGGATTCGCCGACGACGGCCGATCTCGTCGCCCGCACGTGCATGGACTGTCACAGCAACGAGGGCACGTGGCCATGGTACACCCGCGTGGCCCCGATGAACTGGCTGACGGTCGGCCACGTCCGCAGCGGCCGCAAAGCCTTCAACCTCTCCGAACTCGACAAGCTCGCCCCCGACCGCCGCGCCAGCCTCGGCGAGCGGATGGGCCGCTCGCTCCAGCGCGGCAACATGCCGACGGCGGACTACAAGCTCATGCATGCGGACTCGCGGCTGACGGAGGACGAGGTGACGGCGTTGGTGGAGGGGTTCAAGGCGAGTCTGGCCGTTCAGGAGTAGGGCGGCGAATCTCGCGCGGCAGGCACTAAGGGCGACACATGCGTCGCGGGCGACGCACGCACCGCCCCTATCGGCAACCGCACGCCCACACGACCCCGTTCGCCACCGGGTGGTACGCCATCCCCGGCCGGGACAACCGCATGCTCTGGCGCAGCGGGTTCGCAGGGCCGGCGGGCTGGTTCGTGCTGCAGCGCAGGCCCCAGCCGGACACGCGCTCGGGATGGGCGAGGGCGGCGGCGATAACGTCGGCCGGCACGGCGGAGCGGGTGGCGGGGCAGATGCGGGCGTCGGTGAAGGTGGGGTCGACGACCTCGATGCTGGCGGGCGGGAAAGCGACGGTGCCGCGGGCGGCGCGCGCGTCCGTGAAGGCGGCGGTGGCGCCGAGGCTGACGGGCCAGAGGCCGATGGCGGTGGGGCGGAGGCGGTAGGTGACGGTGATGGCGGCGGCGGGGTACGTGATCGTCGCCGGTAGCTGCCAGCGCAGCGTGCGGCCGTCGGGCGACGTGGCGTCCGGGGGCGGGTCGACGGTCGCGGGGTCGAGTGTGAAGGCGGGAGCGATGGTCTCGGTGATAACGATGTTGACCGGGCGCGACGCGTCGCGGTCGATCGGGTGATGAACGTAATCAATGACAATGCGATCAAAGATATGGGACAGCTGGTCAACTTGGCGCGATTCGAAGAAGTAGCGCGGCGACGTGGCGATACGTCGCATGCAAAGTACGCTGCCGCTTGCGGATGGCCCCGAGAAGACGCTGATGACCAAATAGCCCTCGGCCTTTGCACGTGCAGCGGCGGACAGGGCGTCGGTGCAGCTGCCATCCTTTCCAGCCGCCCAGGCGGCACTTGAGAACAGGATCAGGACCTCGCGCATGGCATCCCGCTCTTGCCCCCGCCGCCCTCGATGCAGCTCCCCACGTGCTCGATCGAGGCCGCGGTCCACGGCAGCCCCCGCCGGCCCTCGCGCGCGGCGAACAGCACCGCGGACCCGCTGGTCATCGTTCGTGGGCCCGACCAGCGTCTGGACGGCGACTCCGAAGCTGACGACGGCTACCTTCGTGGTCGGGTTGGCGGGCATATCGAACGTCGTCAAAAGTCCGTCGATGGCGGCGCGTACATTGCCCACATCGTCGTTCTCGCCGAGGTGGTTGTCGAGTATCAACGCGACGTGAAGCGGGTAAGCAGGTTGTACACACCCGAACACCGTCAACGTCACCCCCACCGTGTCCGTCAGCCCCACCCGCGCTCCGTCGACCTCTCGCGCCGTCTCCACCCGACACCTCGACCGCGTCGTCACGCTCGGTGGTGTCGCCGTAGGTTCGGCGCGGCGGGCGAGGGCGGCAGACGTGGGAGTGTGGTGCAACGTTGCGACGGCCAATGCCAGCGCGATCGCAGCGGTCGTGAGGGCGAAACCAGGCAATCGACGGTTCATCGTGGGCTCCAGCGCGGGTCGTGATGGCGCAGTCCACCACTATCAACAGCCGACGACCCCGCCCATGGACTACCGACATCCCGCCGACTCGTTCTCCCTCTCCCCCCGCGCCACCCCCCCTCGTGTACCATTCCCCCATGTCCCTCCTCTCCGCCAACGGCTTGGCCATGCGCTTCGGCGCCGACGATCTCTTCGGCGGCGTCACCGTCAGCGTGCCCCACGGCGCCCGGATCGGTCTCGTCGGGCCGAACGGGATCGGCAAGACGACGTTGTTGCTGATCCTGGCCGGTGAGATGTCGCCGAGCGCCGGCAGCATCGCCGTCGCCAAGGGGGCGCGGATCGGCTATCTCAAGCAGGAGGCGATGGCCGCGTTCGGCGACCGCGGCGGCGTGCTGTACGACGAGATGCTCGCGCCGTTCGCCGCGCTCCGGGCGGACGAGGCGCAGCTGGCCGAGCTCGAGCACGCGATGGCCGACGCACATGCAGAGTCGTCCGGCGACGCGCCGGCCGATGCGCTCGCCAACGACGCGCTCGTCGAGCGCTACGGGCGGCTGCAGGCGGCGTTCGAGCTGGCGGGGGGCTACACGTACCCGCAGCGCATCCGGCACGTCCTCCTCGGGCTCGGCTTCGGCGAGAGCGCGTGGCAGCAGCCGCTCGCCCAGCTGTCCGGCGGGCAGAAGACGCGGGCGCTCCTCGCTCGCCTCCTGCTCGAGGCGCCCGACCTCCTCATCCTCGACGAGCCCACGAATCACCTGGACATCCGCGCGATCGAGTGGCTGGAGGGGATGCTCGCCGGCTGGCCGGGCGCCGTCGTCGTCGTCAGCCACGACCGGTTCTTCCTCGACCGCGTCGTCGGGCACATCTGGGAGCTCGGCCGGGGCGGGATGGAGACGTACCGCGGCAACTACAGCGCCTACGTTCAACAGCGCGAGGCGCGCTGGGAGCTGCGGCGCAAGCAGTACAAGGCGGTCAAGGAGCGCTTCGAGAAGGAGATCGACTACATCAAGCGCTTCATCGACAGCCAGAACACGGCGCAGGCGATCGGGCGGCTGAGGCGGCTGGGCCGCGAGGTCGAGGCGCTGCACGCCGGCGGGATCGAGATGGCGGCGGCGATCGAGGGCAAGGGCTGGGCGCGGGCGACGGGCGACCTCGACCTCGGGCGCTCGTCGATGAACGTCGACTACGTCGCGATGCGCGTCGGGCAGCTGCGCGAGCCGTCGGGGGCGCTGGAGCGGATGCGCCTGAAGATCAAGGCCGGGCCGCGCGGGCCGGACATCGTCGTGCGGAGCCGTGCCCTCGTCGTCGGCTATCCCGGCGCGCCCCTCGTCACGCTGCCCGACCTCGAGCTGCGCCGCGGCGCGCGTGTCGGCGTCCTCGGCCCGAACGGCGCCGGCAAGACAACGCTCCTCAAGACCGTCCTCGGCCAGTTGCCGCCCCTGGAGGGCGATCTGAAGGTCGGCGACAGCATCGTCGTCGGCTACTTCGCGCAGGCGCGCGACGACCTGGCGGACGACGACACCGTGATCGACACCGTGCTCAACCGCTCGCAGTTCTCACCCGGCGAGGCGCGGAACTGCCTGGCGGGGTTCCTGTTCCGGGAGGACGACGTCTTCAAGAAGGTCAGCGCGCTGTCCGGCGGCGAGCGTGGCCGGCTGGCGCTGGCCGTGCTGGCGCTGCAGGGCGCCAACCTCCTCGTTCTGGACGAGCCGACGAACCACCTCGACATCCAGGCCCAGGAGGTGCTCGAGGACGTCGTGAACGGCTTCCAGGGCACGGTGCTCCTGGTCACGCACGACCGTTACCTCGTCGATCGGCTGGCGACGATGCTGTGGTGGGTGGCGGATGGCCGTCTGACGGTTCACGACGGGACGTACGCGGACTGGCAGGCGCGGCAGGCGGGCCAGGCGGGCCGGACGGGCCAGGCGACGGCGGCCGGCGCGCCCGGCGCCGGATCGAACGGCCGCGGCGCCTCGCGCGCCGCCGGCCCGCCCGCATCGCGCGCCGCAACCGACCGCGCCGCGTCCGGCGGTGGCCGCAACGCCACCGCCGCCGACCGCGACGCCGCGCTCGTCGACGGGATCCGCCGCGCCGCCACGGCCGGTCCGCCGCCGCGCAGCAAGAACGAGCTCCGCCGCCTGGCGGACCACGTCGCGGCCCTCGAGGACGCGATCGCCGGCGCCGAAGCGCGCGCCGCGTTCCACGCCGAGGCCGTTCAGCGGGCGAGCGAGGCGGGCGACGTCGACGGAATCCGCGAGGCAACCACGGCGATGGCGGCGGCGGAGGCGGAGGTGGCGGCGCGGATGGCGGAGTGGGAGGCGGCGGCGGCGGAGTTGGACGGGGCGTAGGCGCGTGCGATGCCGCACGCCTAATGGATGGCGAGCCACGACGCACCGGTTTGCGGGCGTCGCGGCGCCCGGGTAGGACAACCACCGACACCTCGTCAGTCCAGTCCCACGGGCAGTGCGGCCGCCGGCCGATAACGGATTGGCACGGGTCCCGTTATCTTGAGCGCCACATTGCCGCGCCGTCCATCGGCGCTGCAGTGGTGCCGTCCGCCCGCGCCAAGGGGCGCGTCCGCAACCCAGGCACAGGAGTCGTGCGGTGTTCATCCATCCTTTCAAGGGCGATTGGAGCGAGTTCACGGGCCAGGTGAAGGCAGCGTTCGACAGAGTGACGGACGACGACATCGCGATGGCCGAGGGCAATGCCGACCACATCGTCGGTGCCATTCAGAAGCGCTACGGCTACACGCGCGATCAGGCCGACCAAGTATGGCTCGCGTTCACGACGCGGCTCAGCATTGCTGTGATGAACGCCGACGATCGAGTGGATGTCCCGGCGGATGTGATCGAGCCGCCGACGGACGGGGATGCGCCATACGACCCCGGCCACCCGCTGCTCACCCCCGCCGAGGCGCGCATTCGGGAGGAGGCGCAGATCGACGTGCGCGAACTGCGCCGGGAGTTCTAGGCCGGAAGAAATCCCAGAGGAGATCATGGACAAGAAGCGGTCGATTGCAGAGACCGGCGTCCGCTTCAATCGCACGCTACCCTCGGGCATGCCCTCATGGCCGACCCGCGCGCCACTTGGAGGTTCGGATGACCAAGCGTTTCCTGGCTGGCTTGATCGCCCTCGCGGCGGCGATCACATTGATGCACATCCCTCCGCCGTCGCACGCGGCGGTGGTGGCCCCGATCACGAGCGTCGCCGACGCCGAACAGCAGATCGACTACACGGACGTCACCGCGTTCGACGACCGGTTCGAGCCGCGCGTCGTGACGATCACCGTCGGCTCGGCGGTGCGATGGCGCAACATGGGCGTCCACCCGCACTCGACGACGAGCGACAACGGCTACTGGAGCTGGGGCCTCGTCACCGGGTCGACGTTCAGCATTCGCTTCCTGTCGCCGGGCACGTACGGCTACCACTGCATGTATCACCCGGGCATGACCGGCACGGTCGTGGTCCTGCCCGCTTCGGGCACGCCCGGCACGCCGGCTCCGACGCCCACCGGACCGACGCCGATCGGCCCGACTCCGACAGGTTCGTGGCCGTCACCGCCACCGCCGCCGCCCCCGCCGACATCGCCCGCCGAGGCCGGTGAGATCGTCTTCGACGACACCGCCACCGGTGTCCTGCAGGGCCAGACGGACCTGTACGCGGTCCAGCCGTCCGGCGCGGGTCGGCGGCAGCTGACGAACACGGCGGACATGGCGGAGGCCCAGCCGAGCTGGTCGCCGGACCGCCATCTCGTGGCGTACACCGCCACCGTCGTCGACAACGCGAGCCCGACGGCGTGGGGGATCTGGGTGCTGAACGTGGCAACCGGCGAGCGCCGGCAGCTGACGGTCGGGCCCGATCACTTCGAGCCGGATTGGCGACCGGACGGTTCGTCCATCCTCTTCACCAGCGTCACGCGCGCCGCCAGCGCCGTTCTCGCCGCCGAACTCGCCGTCGTGGCGCCGGACGGCACCGGGTACCGACCGATCGTCCGCCTGTCCGGCGGCGGGACGATCGGCAACCCGACGTGGTCGCCGGACGGGATGCGGATCGTGTTCACGGTGAACACCGGCTTCGGCGGCGAGCTTTACATCGCCAACGCCGACGGTACCGCCGCGCGCCGGTTGCTGGCGCACGGCGGCTGGGACGACATCGACCCTCGCTGGTCGCCGGACGGCCGCTACATCGCCTTCGCCGCGGGCATCGCCCAGCTCGGCGGCGCGTTGCACGACATCTGGCTGCTCGATCTCGTTACCGGCGTCGTCGGCACCGTCGCCCGCCACCCCAGCTGGGAGCTGCGGCGGCCGGCGTGGTCGCCGGACAGCCGGACGCTGGTGTTCACCGCCCGCCACCAAGTCGCACCGCCGCGCTGGGCGATCTACAGCGTCCCGGCCGTCGGCGGCGATGTCTCCGGGCCGATCACGAGCGGCGTCGAGCCTGACTGGTCGAGCACCGCGCTCGGCGGCCTGCCGACGCCGATGCCCGGCGCAACCGCCACGCTGACGCCGCCGCCCATCCCGCCGACGCCCCCGACGTTCCCGACGTTCCCTCCGCCCGAGCCGACCGTGCCCGGTGCGACCCCGACGATTCCGGCACCGCCGACGTTCGCGCCCGTGACGCCGCCGCCGGAGGCGACGCCGACGGTCGGGCCGTCCGCGACGGCGACGTCGTTCGTGGTCGTCACACCGACGACCGTCACCGTCCGCGGACGGGCGTACCTGCCGTACGCCGTGCATATGTGGGACCTGAACGCGACGCGGTGACCTGGCGTCGCGAACGAGCACGAGGGACGGGAGCCGGGGATGGGTTCGCCCATCCCCGCCTCCTGCGTCACAATCCGCGACCACTCACAGTGACCACTCACAGTGACCACTCGCCGTGACGACTCGCCGTGACGATTCGCAGTCAGGAAGAGCGCCGATGCAGACCGTACGGCTCGGACGAACCGGACTCGACGTGAGCGTCGTCGGCCTCGGCTGCGGCGGGCACAGCCGCCTGGGGATGGCCACCGGCCACGACGAGGCGCACGCCGTCCGCAGCGTGCAGCACGCGCTGGACCTCGGCATCGGCTTCATCGACACCGCGCGCTCGTACGGCACCGAGGCGGCCGTCGGCAAGGCGCTGCGCGGGCGGCGGAGCGATGTCGTGCTCTCCACGAAGGCGTCCGAAGGCCGTGGCGCCACCTCGTCGCGCAGGGAGTGGTCGACGGCGTCGACGCGGCGGGCGTCGACATCGGTGCTTCCCCATTCGACCCGCGCGACCCGCTCGGCTTCGTGCGCGATCACCCGGACGTGGCGTCGATCGTCCGGGCCGCGTACCGCTTCTGCCGCCACGAGCCGGGCGCGCACGTCATCCTGACGGGGACGGGCAGGGCGGAACACCTGACGGAGAACGTCGCATCGATTCTGGCGCCGAAGCTACCGGACGAGCTATCGGAGCAGCTCGAGCGGATGTTTGGGGGGGTGGACTCGGTCACGGGGAACTGAATCTGCTGGGACAAGTGGATTCCTTGCCCTCGACTCCACTGCAATGTGGAATCGCTTGACACGCAGGGCGCAAGGCTTCATTATGGTTCCACTTCGCATCCACTTCGCATCCACTTCGACCCGCTGGAGGTACCATGGCCACGTTGACGCTCAAGAATCTGCCTGACGCCCTCTATGAGCGTCTCAAGAAGCAGGCACTGCGGCAACGGCGGTCGATCAATCAAGAAGCGATCGTCTGCATCGAACAGTGTCTCGGCCCCACGTACGCAGATGAGGAGCGACTGCAGGAAGCCCTGCAGGCGTTCCGGGAGCGGGCCGGCATCTATGTGACGAGGGCCGAGATTGAGGAGGCGATCGACGAGGGACGGGAGTGACCGCTGTCGATGCGATGGTCATCGTGGCGACGATCGTCGAGGGTGATTTGCGGGCGCACGCGCAGGCTTGGCGCAATCGAGACCCGCGATGGATTGCCCCCCCTCTTTGGCGGAGCGAGGTCTGCAACGTTCTGGCAACTTGGACGCGGCGGCAACGGCTGCCGGCGGACACAGCCATCGAGGCGATGATGTTCGCAGAGCTGCTGATGGCCGAGGGTACGCTTGAGGTTGAATCGGGACACGTGCTGCGGCTTGCCAACAGTTCGGGATGTACTGCGTACGACTGCTCATATGTTGCAGTCGCGGAAGCGATAGGCGTGAAGCTACTGACGGATGATCGGCAGGTGCTTGCAGCCTTCCCGGGTATCGCGGTGCCGTTCGAACCGCCGAAAGCCTAAAACACCCGCTTCGCCACCCCCAACACCCCCTGCTTCCACGGCACCCGGTGGCTCACCCCGCTCGCACCCTCGAAGCTGGCCGCGTTGTCCAGGTACCAGCGGTAGTTGCGCAGCAGCGCGTCCTGGTTCGAGTACCGTGGCCGCCAGCCGAGCACGCGCTCGGCTTTCTCGATGCTGACGAACGAGTCCTTGGACGCCGTCTCGTACACCCACTTGTAGAGCGGCGAGACGCCCAGGCGCTCCAGAATCCGCAGCGTCCAGATCGCCGGCGCGGCGGGCAGAGGCACGATCCGCTTGCCGAAGCCGGCGGCATCGAGCACGGCCTGGTAGTCCTCCTTCATCGTCGCGAACTCCTTCGCGCCGATGTTGAACACATCGTCCACGACGTCGTCCGGCAGCGTGCAGCACAGCCAGATCGCGTCGCACAGGTCCTCGACGTCCAGCAGCTGGTAGCGGTTCGTGCCGTCGCCCAGCAGGGGGAAGTTGTGGCCGTCCTTGGCCCAGTCGTAGAACAGCGCGAAGACGCCGAGGCGCTCCGGGCCGACGAAGGACTTCGGACGGATGATCGGGACGACGAGGCCTTTCGACCGCATGTCCACGCACAGATGCTCGGCGATGACCTTTGACTCGCCGTACGGCCCGACGCCGTGCAGCGTGTCGTCTTCCTTCAGCGGGTGGTGGTCCGGGATCCCGTACACGGCCGTGGACGAGACATGGACCACCCGCGGCACGCCGTGCGCCACGGCGCTCTCGAGCACATTGCGCAGCCCGTCGATGTCCGTCGTGTAGATATCCTGCGGCGTGTAGAGCGGCAGCGCCGCCGCCGTGTGGATCACGACGTCGATGCCGGCCATGCACGCATCGACCGTCGAACGGTGCCGAATGTCGCCCGTGACGGCCGTGATCGCATGCCGCTCGGGGTAATCGAAGTCCGCGATGTCCAGCGAGACGACGCGCTGGCCGCTCGCCAGCAGGTGGCGGATCATGTTGATCCCAAGGAACCCGGCCCCGCCGGTGACGAGCACGGTGCGCGGTCCGTCAGCGCTCGGATGTGCGCCCTTGTCGCGCATGGTCACGTCTCGAATCTCCTTCGGTCTCGGTCGGCCGCGAACGCCCGGCGATGCATCGCCGGCCGTTCGTCATTGTAGCCCGGCGATTCATCGCCGGCCGTTCGTCGGCCATCCCTCCTGCGTTCGCTCCTGCAACCGCGCCAGCTCGATCTCCCCCACCATGTCATCCACCGCCAGCGTCGGCATCTCCCCCAGCCGCATCGCCATGTCGTGCCGCGCCACCAGCGTCTCCCAGCGCCGGGCGACGGCCCACAGCTTGCGGAACGGGGCGTCCATCGTCGGCGCACCCAGCTGCGGCACGAAGGCGTGGATCTCGACCGTCCGCGGCTCGGACCACAGCCGAAGGATCCGCCCGGCCCGCTGCGTCAACTCGATCGGCGTCCACGCCAGGTCGTAGCTGATCACCGTGGCCGCGTCCTGCAGGTTGACGCCGATCCCCCAGGCGTCCGTCGTGAGGAGGACGTCGAGGTCGCCGTCGCCCGCCGAACGAACCCCGTTCGCCACCGGCGCGAACCGCGCAACGAGTTCCCGTACTTCGCCGATCGGCCTCTGCCGGAACCGCGACGGCATCGGCGGCAACCCCGGCATCGCCGCCCGTACCTCGGACGGCGCCATGGAAGCGCCCGTCCCGACGACCGTGCACCCCACCCGCAGCCCGGGCCGCAGCGCCGCGATCGCCGCCGCCAGATAGCCCGCCGACGCCAACCGCTCGACGAACACGACCGCCTTGCCCCCGCCCGCGCACCGCGTGTCGAGCAGCGCCAGCAGCCGCGCCAGCTTCGGGTCGTCGGCCGGCTCGTGCCTGCGCAGATCGTCGACGATGCCGGCGAGCGCCACCGCGCGCTCCTCCATGCTCTGCGCGAAGCGGGCGCGCGCGAACCCGCCCGGCCCCGGCGTCGCCAGCGTCTTGGCGACGCACTCGGCGAGCGCCCACGGCGAGCTCGTGAGCGACAGGCGGACGGTGCGCTCGATCCCGGCGGGCGAACCGTCGAGCGTGAACACGCCCGCATCGAGCGCGGCGGCGATCGCCGGTCCGGCGACGACGGGCGTGTTCGCGCGGTGCAGGTGAAGGCGCGGGAAGTAGCGGCGTTTCAGACCGAACCGGACGAACGTGCCGCCCGCGTCGTGCTCGCCGTATGCACGGGCGACGCTCGGCGTCGTGAGGACCGTGATCACGGGCAGGTGCGCGATGTCCGCCTCGGCGCCGACGTGCCAGGCACGGGCGTCGGGCACCCACTCCGGCAGGAGGGCGCGGCTCGGAGCGGTCCGCGGCAGGAGCGCGAGCTGTGCGTTCAGGTTCGCCAGGCCGCGCGAGAACGGCGTCGCGGTCATGAGGAGCACACGGCAGCCGCTGCGGGCGATGGCCGGCACGAGGCGCGCGAACGCTTCCCGCTCCCGGTCGCCGACATCGTTCCGGTCGTCCCGGCTTCCGAAGTCGCTCCGATCATCCCGACCACCCGTCGAGCGGCGGCCGCGGTTGCGCAGGAGGTGGCACTCATCGATGACGAGGAGCGTGCGCGACTGGAGGGCGTCCAACGCCGTGAGGAGCGCGCGCGTGCCGGCGCTTCGGTCCGGGGACGCGTCGAGTGCGGCATGGTTCGCGCTTTCGAACGGCAGCCGCGCGGCCTCGAGGTGGGCCGCCCACTCGGGGCGCACCGCATTGGGGGCGATGATCAGGACGCGGTCGATGGCGCCGCCGCGCCGCAGGAGGCGCGCGGCCTCGGTGGCGATGACGGTCTTGCCGAGGCCGGTCGACGCGATGAGGAGCGCACCGCGGTAGCGGGCGAGCTGGGAGAGGATGCGCGCGACGGCGTCCTGCTGGTAGCCGACGGGATAGCGGTAGTCCGAGCGCGGCAGCGGCACCGGGACGGCGGCGAAGCGGTCCAGCGGCGCGACGCCGTCGTCAGGCCTCGGGTTCTTCCTCGTCGTCTTCCCACGCTTCGTCGTCGTCGTCGGCCCAGCCCTCGTCTTCCTCGTCGTCCCAGTCGTCTTCCTCTTCGTCCCACTCCTCGAGGTCGTCGTCCCAGGCCTCATCGTCGTCGTCATCCTCGTCGTCCGCCTCGCCGTCCTCGGGCGGCGCGGCGGGCGGCGAGGCCGGATCGACGGACGCCGGCGCGGCGGTGCGCGCGGCGGGGCGTTCGGCCGAAGGCGATGACGCACCGGGCGAGGCGATCAGGCGGGCGGCCATGGCGGACAACCTCCTCGAGACCTGGCGAGGCGCAGGCGGACGGCGCGGACCGGCGGCAGGCGTGTCGACCGCGCGGTCGGGCGGTGAGGATAGGGGGCGACGGCGGCCGGTGTCAAGACGGTGAACGGGGTCGTCGTCCGCCCGGCGAGGTCGGTGCGGACTTGCGTTATACTCTCACCCGGACCGCCGTCCGCGACCGCCGCGTCCGCACGCCGAGCGGGTCGGCCGGCGACCCGGCGGCCGGCCGAACGGACAGCCGCCTGAGTCCGACCGCACGACCGATCCGCACGCAAACCACGGGAGCCCATCCATGGACACCGCAAGCGACAACGGCAGCGAGCCGCGCATCTTCCTGTCGTATGCCGACAACTTCCCCGAGCACGTCGTCCTCTTCATCCACGGCTACCCGCTCTCCAGCCAGATGTGGGTTCCGCAGCTCGAGGGCCTGGCCGGGACGGTCTGGGGTGTCGCCCCCGACCTGCGCGGCTGCGGCGAGTCCGGCACGCCGGGCGGCGCCGTGACGATGACCGACTATGCCGAGGACTGCGTGGCGCTCCTCGACGAGCTCGGCCTCGAGGATCCGGTCGTCGTGTGCGGCCTCTCGATGGGCGGCTACGTGGCCCTCGAGCTCTATCGCCTCCACCCGGACCGCGTCTCCGCGCTCGTCCTGGCCGCCACGAAGGCCGGCGCCGACACGGACGAGGGCAAGGCCGGGCGCGACAAGAACGCGCAGATCGCGCGCGACGAAGGCGTCGAGGCGATCGCCAGCGCCATGATCCCCAAGATGTTCGCGCCGCAGACCGTGGCCGACGACCCGGAGCTCGTGGCCGAAGTGCGCGAGATCATGACGTCCGGGAGCGTCGAGGGCGTCGTCGGCGCGCTCGAGGCGATGCGCGACCGCATCGACTCGACGCCGACGCTGGCCACGATCGGTGTTCCGACGCTGATTCTGCACGGCGCCGACGACCAGCTGATGCCGCCGGCCGAGGGCGAGAAGCTCAAGGCCGGCATCCCCGGTGCCGAGCTCGTCCTGATCGAGGGGGCCGGGCACCTGCTGAACCTGGAACAGCCGGACCTCTTCAACGACGCGCTGCTGGACTTCCTGTCGACGTTGCCGTAGTCGTCAGGGGATGTGATGGCCGACCCGACCGCCCCAATCCAGACCGCCGCACCCGGCGCCGATGACGGCGTCGAGGCGGTGGCGCGGGCGCTCCCCAGGACGCCGCGCCGGGGGCTCGTCGTCCTTTCCACCGAGCGGATCGAGCGGGTATGGCTCGTCGTGCTCGTGTTGGTCGTCGCCTACACGTTCTACCACATCGTCGACATCTTCCTGGTGCCCATCGTCGTCGCGGCGGTGTTCGCCAGCCTCGGCTATCCGATGCACAGGGAGTGGCTGCGGATCACGCGCAACCGCGCCGGCATTGCGGCGATGCTGTCGACCCTCACCGTCATCGTCCTGGCGATCATCCCGATCTATCTCGTGGCGGCGCTGATCACCACCGAAGCGCGGTCCCTCTTCGCGGGCGCCGAGAGCGGCGTCGTCGGGTTCATCGAACGGACGTCCGGCTGGCTGCAGGCCGTCGCGGCGGGCGGTGAGGGCAGTCCTTTGGGGCGGCTGCCGTTCTTCGGCTGGCTGAAGAACGTCCCGTTGGATCAGCTCATTCAGGGCGATCAGGTCCGGCAGCTCCTCAGCAGCGCCGGCAGCACCGCCACCTCGATCATCAGCTTCACCGGCGCCGGAGCGCTGGCGCTGGCGCTGAACCTCGTCATCGCGTTGTTCACGATGTTCTACTTCTTCCGGGACGGCGAGACGATCCTGCAGCGTGTGATGTACCTCAGCCCGCTGGACAAGCGCTACGAGCAGATGTTCGTCGACCGCCTCATCTCGGTGTCGCGCGCCACGCTCCGCGGCTCGTTCATCGTCGGCCTCGTGCAGGGCAGCCTCGGCGCGCTGACGCTGTGGGCGGTCGCTGCGCCGGCGCCGGTGCTATGGGGCGTCGTCATGGTCTTCCTGGCGATGATCCCGGTGCTCGGCACGTGGATCATCCTCTACCCGCATGCCATCGTGCTGTACTCGCAGGGCGAGGTTCTGCGCGGCACCGTTGTGCTGTTCATGACGGCCGTCGTCATCACGAATCTGGACAACCTCATTCGCCCGCGGCTCGTCGGCAAGCGCGCGCGGATGCACGACCTGCTCGTCTTCTTCTCGACGCTGGGCGGGATCGCGGTGTACGGCCTGTTCGGCTTCATCATCGGGCCGATCGTCGCCGCGCTGCTCATGGCGCTGCTCGAGATCTACGCGCTCGAGTTCAAGCACCAGCTCGACCTGTCCGACGCCGACGGCGGGTCACCCTCCGACGCCGCGCCGTCCGAGACCGCTCAGGCAGCCACCACTCCGGCGGCCGCCGCTCCGCCCCCGGTCAGTCCGCCGCCTGGTCCGCCTGCCACGCCCGCGCGCACCTGAACGCGTCCAGCGACGCGCCGAGCTCGGCCCACTGCCAACGCCGCACGCCCGGCGCGTCCGGATCGTCCAAGTCGGCCAGCGGCGCGGCGGGGTGCAGTGCCAGTCGCTCGAGGTGGCCCATCGGCCAGATGATCCCGGGATCGAGGCCGAGGCGCGCGGCCTCACCCTTGCGCCACGTCTTGAGCTCGAGGAGCCGCTCGCGCGCCGCCGGCGTCCACGGGTTCGTCGCCGTCCGCCGCGGCCAGTGCACCGGCCCGGCGTCGCGCCCGCGCTGGATCGCCGCCCGCAGCCGCTCGCGCCCCGCCCCACGCACCGCGGCGCCGACGCCCCCGACGCGTTCGAGGCGCTCGTCCGGCCGGCTGGCGATCGCGATCAGCGCCTCGTTGGACAGCACGTGGTGCGGCGGACGGCCGACACGCAGTGCCTCGGAATCGCGGTAGACCACGAGTTCGCGCAGCACCGCCCGCGCCGGCGGTGTCAGCTCGCGCGCGCCGCGCACGCGCCAGAACGCTTCGGCGGGCG
Organism: Ardenticatenales bacterium; assembly: GCA_020853525.1. Taxonomy (GTDB): domain Bacteria; phylum Chloroflexota; class Anaerolineae; order Epilineales; family Epilineaceae; genus Avedoeria. The sequence goes on from JADYYS010000034.1 coordinate 33,671, forward strand.
GCACGGGCGGCTCGTGCCGGGCCGACTCGGCGCGCCGGCACTCCTCGTCCAGCCAGGCCAGCCGGCCGAGCGCGGCGAGGCGCGCGGTGAGCGCGTCGGCCAGGGCCAGCAGGTGGATCACGTCGCCGGCGGCGTAGTCGAGCGCCTCGTCCGGCAGCGGACGGCGCGACCAGTCGAAGCGCTGCAGCCGCTTGGGCTTGGGCAGATCGACGCCGAGCACCTCCAGCAGCACGTTGCCGAGTCCGAGCTGCGTGCTCCCGGCCAGCTGCGCGGCGATCGAGGTGTCGACGAGGCCGGCGATGTGGAAGTCGAAGTCACGGTCCAGCGCGCGGACGTCGTAGGACGACGAGTGGACGATGATCGGCACCGCCGGATCGGCCAGCGCGGCGCCGAGGGCGTCGAGATCGGGCAGCGCCAGCGGATCGAGGAGGAGGACGGAGCCGTCGGGCAGCGCCAGCTGAAGGAGCGCCGTTTGCTCGGGGTAGCGGTGGAAGCCGTCGGCCTCGAGGTCGAGCGCCAATCGTTCCGCGGCGGCAATCCGCGGCCCGGCCGCCGCCCATGCCGCCTGCGTGTTGACGAGCACCCCCGCCGACGCTGCGGTCACGGCACGCGCGCCGCATCCAGCAGGCCGTGCGCCAGGAGCGCCTCGCGCAGCGCGGCGGCGGTGGTGAAGACGACCGTCGCCATTCCGATGCGCTCCGCGGCAGCGGTGTTGCGCACCCGGTCATCGATGAACAGGATGCGCTCCGGCGCAACGCCCAACGCCGCCGCGGCGCCGAGGTAGGCGGCCGCGTCGGGCTTGCGGCGGCCGACGCGGTGCGAGAAGCACGCGGCGTCGAACCGCGGCGCGAAGGCGGCGAGGGCGGTGTCGTGATCGGCGCAGCTGTTCGAAAGGAGCCCGACCTTCATCGGTCCGTCCGGCGTCGGCACCGCCCTGAGCGCGTCGACGAGCGCGAGGATGTCGGGATCGATGTCGGCCCACCACGCGCGCGACAGCAGCCCCGCCAGCGCATCGAGGCGGGCATCGTCCGCCGTGCGGCCGAGGGCCTCGATGACGGCCCTCCAGTACGTTCGGCCGTCGATCGCGCCGACGGAGTAGCGCTCCCACAGCGGGTACAGCGCCGCGCCGTCGCGCGCCGCCTCGACTTCGTCGCGCCTCAGGCCCGGCCACAGGGTCGCGAAGCCGTGCGCCAGCGCGTCGTCGTCGGGATGGGCGATCACGCCCTCCACATCGAACAGCACCGCCTGTGGGCGATCGGGGCGATCGGGGCGGTCTGGGCGGCTGGACGCGGACATCGGGCCTCCTGCAGGGACGGACGCGGGAGTATATGCGGGCGGGGTGTGGGTCGCCAATGGGACCGGCCTACCGCGCACGGAGCCGTCCGTGCGCCGGCCCGATGCACGGACGGCGTCCATCCGTCCCGACCTCACGGCGCCCCCAACACCGCCGTCCAGCGCGCGTCCGACCCCTCGGCGCCCAGGGCCACGCCCACCCCAACCGTTTTGTAGGCGCGCCCGAGGAGGATGTCGCGGTGGGCATCCGAGTCCAGCCACTGCTCCACGGCCGCCTTCGCGGACGCCGAGCCGCAGGCCACCACCTCGCCGTACCGCGCCAGCACGACCCCCACGGCCGCCAGCCGATCTTGAAGGCTTGACCCGTCGCTGCCCTCATGGCTGCACCGGGACGTCGCCCGCAGATCCTCACTGTGGGCACGTGCGGCGCGCGCGAGAGGCGCCGAGACGCGCAGTGCGGGCAGTCGCTTGGCCTTGCGCGCACGGTTCATCGCCGCGAACAGGGCCTCCTCCGCCGCGTTCATCCCCACGTCGCTCGCCCCGCGGCGTGGCGTCGCCTCGCGTTCAGCCGTCCCCACGGGGGTCGTGATCCCGTCAGGAAGCGCGCGACGCCGAGCGTTCGAGCCGGCGGCGCAGCACGACGACGGCAGCCGCCAGCGCGAAGCCGATCACCCACCACGCCGCCGCCGGGTTGCTCGTGCGCGCCGCCGGCGGGCCGAAGCCGGTCTTTGGCAGCGCCTGCGGCTGCTCCATCGGCACCTGGGTCACGGCGTACAGCCCCATGTCCTGTTCGGCCGCATCCGCCGCCTTGAGCACGAGCCCCAGCGGCACGCGGACGGTGAGGGTTCCCGTGGAGACGTTCTTCAGCATCAGCGTCCCCGAGCCGTAGTACGGCGCGTCCGACGGCAATGCCTTGGGCGCGTCCACCACCTGCCAACCGTCGACGGTCGCGGTCACGCGGCCGTCGGTGATCGCCTTGTCGAGCGCCACGCCCTCGTCTACCAGCGGGCCGGTGCCCTCGTTGGCAGCCGCCGCGACGAGTGCCTGGGCCGTGGCCATGTCGACATCCTTGTCCTTGTAGCCCCACTTGCCCTCGATCTGGTGCCAGATCGCGATCTGGGTCTGCAGGACGTCCAACGCGGCGCTGCGGGCCGCTGCCTTCATGGGGTTCCGGTAGTATTCGGACAAAAACGTTGGATAAGGAACCCCAAGTACGGGTTGGGGCTCTCCAACGGCGCGATCCAAGACCACGGTGGCCAAGCACCTGGAGGCCGCGAAGATCGCCGGCG
>JADYYS010000035.1 GCA_020853525.1 Ardenticatenales bacterium
CCGGCAGCTGAAGCTGGCCGGCTGCAGGCGTCCCTGGCGGGTCGCCATGGTGCCCGCCTTCGCGGGCACCCAGAAGTCCGAAGCGCCCGCGAAGGCGGGCGCAATGGCCGAAGGCCACCAGCCGGCCAGCTTCAGCTGCCGGTGGTTCGTCGTCCGCAAATCGAGATGCGACGGGCTACCAGTTCCCCACCACTGAACATGCTCGTGGTGGCCACCAGAGTGGGGAACCCCCAGACTCTACAGGGGTGGGGTACTGGTTCCCCGCCGGCCATCGACTGCCCATATCCTCGCCTCGCTTGCCGCGTCCTTTATGATAAGCTAACCTGACCGCGGCCTCCGACGGGGCGATCGGCCCTCATGTGGCCGCGCCTGTCCGTTCATGCGCCTCGAGAGACGGACGTCCATGACCCCAGCCGACGTGCCCGACGGGCCGAACACGCCCCTCGCCGCCCCGGTGTCGCGCGCTCGGCCGACGCCGCGGCGCCCGTGGCGGCGCCCATTCGCGTTCGCCGCGGCCGGATGCGTCGCCCTCGTGCTCGCGGCCGCGCTGCCCGAAGGCGGCGGCCGCGCGGCGCCGGCGCGGCGCGCCGCATCCGACGGCGGCTACGTCCGCGTCGACAGCTGGCCGATCCCGGTCGCGCCCCGCCTGCCGATCGACGTCGCGCTCTCGCCCGCCGGCCATCTGTACGCCGCCGACGGCCGCGACAACGCCGTGTTCCACTACGATGTTCGCGGGACGTTGATCGAAGCGCTCGACCGCCCGTCCCTCCTGGCCCCCGACCCGACGCTGGCGTTCGTGCCCGTCGCGGTCGTGGCCGACGGCGAACGGGGCCAGGTGCACATCCTGTGGCGACGCCACGCCCTCGACCCCGCCTTCACGGCCGACGGCATCGTGCTGGACACGCGACGCCTGGACGCGGCGGGCGACGGCGACACGGACTACCTCCGCCAGCCGATCTGGCTCGGCAACGACCCGGTCCTGATCGACGTGCGCGATGCGGCGCTCCACCGGCCGAGCGGCAGCCTGTACGTCCTGGGCAACGGCGAGGTCTTCCGGATCCGGACGAACGGCACGATCGACCAGCGCTTCACGCTGCCGCCGTTCGATCGAGCGGCCACGCGGCTGGCCGTGCTCGGCGACAACCGCGTCCTCATCGCACGCCCGGCGGACAAGGCGATCGCGGCGTACAAGGCGGACGGAACGCCGGACGGCATCCTGACGGTGCTGGACGACGCACCGGCCGCGCTGTCCGTCGGACAGGACGGCAGCCTGCACGTGCTCGTCCGCTCCCGGGACTCCGTCGACCCCGGCCAGCCGCTCGTGCTGAGCCTCGCGCCGACCGGCATCATCCTGCAGGCACACGCCGCCGCCGCCCTCGGCGCGCCGCCGCTGCCGGCCACGCCCTGGCCATGGAGCCTCGACACGCCGGCCAACGATCACTTCGCGCTCACGTCCGGCGACGAGCACTTCACGACGACGGTCCATCGGCCGGGCTCGTTCCAGCCGCCGCTGCTCGTGGGTGCGCCGATCACATCCACCTGGCGTCCGGCGCCGACGCCCTACCATGCCGATGAGGACCTCGTCGTGGCGCCGGCACCGGACGACGAGATCTTCGCCCTCGACCGCCGCGACGCCCGGATTCTGGCCTACGCGCCCGACGGGGCCGTCCGCTTCGTGGCCGACGCGCCGCCGGACGCGCTCGACCTGGCGGTCGGGCCGGGCGGGGCCGAGGACCTGTTCGTGACGACGGCGGGCGACGAGGTCATGCGGCTCGATCCGGGCGGGCCGGGCCCGCGCTGGCGCGTGCCGTGCGGCTGCCGCCTCGGCGGGCGGATCGCCACGGGCGGTGGCTCGGTGTACGTCAGCCAGCCGCGCGAGCGGCGGATCCGGGTGCTGAACGCGCTGTCCGGCGCGGTCGAGCGCCACTACGCCCAGGCCGGCACCGCGCTCTGGCCGTACGACGTGACGTGGCAGAGCGGCTTCGTGTACGCGACCGACCTCATCGAGACCCAGATCCAGGCGTTCCCGCCTCCGCCGCTGCCCGCCACCGCGTTCCCGGCCGGCCTGCTCGCCGGGCCGCGCCGGATCGCGCCGGCGCAGGTCAGCGGGGATGGGGTGCTCAAGCTCGACGCGCTGGCGGCGGTGATGGCCGACGGCTGGATCGAGCTGCACGATCCGAATGCCGCCAACCTGCTCGCGCGCTTCCGCCCCGTCCTCGAGAACGAGACGCCGCTCTTCCCTTCGGACATCGCCGGTGGGCTGGACATCGTCTACCTGGCCGATGCCGCGCGCCGGACGATCCACGTCTTCAGCGCCGGCTCCGGCATCCCGCGCACCCCCGAGGCCCCGACACCGACGCCGACGCCGGCCGCGGCGAGCTGCGAGGTCACGGGCGACAAGCAAGCGCTGCCTTCGACGATCGTCGAGGGCGACGCGGCCCGTGTCACGCTCAGCCTGCGCGCCCGGTGCCCGGACCGCACGCGGCTCATCGGGGCGGATATCGTCCTCGTCATCGACCGCTCGGCGTCCATGCGCGGCGCGCCGCTCGAGGCGGCCCGCGGCGCGGCCCGCGCCTTCGCCGAGCTGCTCGACGTGCGCCACCACCGCCTCGGCCTGACGTCGTTCGCCGGCGAGGCGACGATGGACTACGGGCTGACCGACGACGTGGCGACGATCATCGACCACCTCCAGGCGCTCACGCCCGACGGCGGGACGAACATCGCCGCCGGCCTCGAGCGGGCCGGCGACAACCTGACGCGCTTCGGACGCCTCGAGGCGCTGCCGGTGATCGTCCTGCTCACGGACGGGCGGCAGAACCCGGACACGCCCGACCCGGTGCAGGCGGCGGTCGGGCTGCGGGCCAAGGGTGTCCAGATCTTCGCGATCGGCCTCGGACCGAGCATCGACGTGCCGTCGCTGAACGGCATCGCCGGCGCGCCGGATCGGGTGTATACGGCGCCGACCCCGAGCGACCTCTTCCCGATCTACCGCCAGGTGCTGCGCGTCGTCGTCGAGAGTCTGGCGGGCAACGTCATCCTCACGGACACGCTCTCCAAGCGCGTGGCGCTCGTCGACGGCTCGGTCTCGCCGCCGGCGCGGCCGCTGGGTGACCGGCTGGAGTGGGGGCGATCGATCCTCCCGGCCAACGGGATCACGCTGACCTACCTCGTCCGCCCGATCGGCCGCGGCTGCATGCCGACGAACGATCAGGCGCAGGCCGAGTACACGGACGCGGACGGCGCCCGCCGCATCTTCACGTTCCCGGTCCCGACGGTGTGCGTCGTCCCGCCGACGCCGTCCCCGACGCCGACCCTGACGCCCGCGCCGACGGCGACGCCCGTGCCCCGGCCGGCCTACCTGCCGCTGGCCTACCGCAACTTCTGCAAGCCGATCGCTGCGGGCGTGGACGTCGTGCTGCTCATCGACATCTCCGACAGCATGACCGGTTCCAAGCTGACGCAGGCGCTGCGCGCCGCCACGATCTTCGTCGGCGAGCTCTCGCTCGACACGGGCGACAAGTCAGCCATCATCGGCTTCGACGGCGAGGCGCGCGTGGCATCCCAGCTCACGAGCGACAAAGCGGCGCTCGAGCGCGCGATCCAAGGACTGACGAGCGGCAGCGGGACGCGGATCGACCGCGCGCTGCAGGCGGCGGAGCGCGAGCTGCGCAGCACGCGCCACACGGCCGGTCACCGCGCGGCGGCGGTCCTCCTGTCCGATGGGCGCCAGAGCGGACCGACGACGGTCGTCACCAACGCGGCCGCGCAGCTGCGCGCCGTTCCGGCGCTGCTCTTCGCCGTCGGCCTCGGCGACGGCGTGGACACGGCGCTGTTGCGAGGCATCGTCGGTGATCCCCGGCGCTACTTCTTCGCACCGGGGCCGAACCAGCTCGAGGGGATCTACCGGACGATCGCCGAGGCGATCCCGTGCCCGTAGCGGACGAACCGGCGGGGGCGGGCGATCGTGGAGCGGGGTAGTCGAACGGGTCGGGCCGGCGGTTCGGCGGATGCGGCCGAGCCGGGGCTGACGGGTCCCGGAGAGACGTCCGCCCGGCGATCGTCCGGTGCGCCGCTCGACGTGCGGCGTTACCTGGCGCTCTCGAAGACGCCGACGTACGGCGTGCTGGCGGCGCTGCCGCTCCTACTGCTGTACGACGTCCTCATCGCGTTCGTGAATCGCGGCCAGCGGGTGTCGGTCCGCAACGGCGCCGAGGTGCTGCTCGGCCGAGCGCTGGCGGCCGTCGGTGCACCGACGGCGCTCGGCCTGACGGCGGTGCTGGCGGTGCTCGGCATCCTGTTCGTCGTCCGCGAGCAGCGGCGGGCGCATGTGCCGCTCGATCGGCGCGTGTTCGGCTGGATGGCGGCCGAGAGCGCGGTGCTGGCGATCCTCATCGGGCCGGTGGTTCGGACGGCGACGTCGATCGTGCTGGCGCCGCTGCCCGGTCGGACGTCGGCGATCCCGACGATCGACCTCCCGCCGCTGGCGATGACCGCGCAGCCGTCGAACGGGCCGCTCGCACAGATCGCGCTGAGCCTCGGCGCAGGGCTGTACGAGGAGCTCGTGTTCCGCGTGATCCTCGTGACGGCCATCGCGTGGGCGGTGCGGGCATCGGGGAAGGCATCGGCCCGAGGGGCGCTGACGATCGCGGTGGTGGTGGGCGCGGTGCTCTTCAGCGCGGCGCACTATCGGCCGTTCAACCCGGCGGGCGAGATGCTCCAGCTGACGTCGTTCGCCTACCGCTTCATGGCGGGGTTGGCGTTCAGCGCGCTCTTCGCGGTGCGCGGGTTCGCGGTGACGGCTTGGACGCATGCGTTGTATGACGTCTGGGTGGTGCTGCGGTAGGAGCGTGCGCCGCAACGCTTCGATCGGGCGCGCGAATCGCGGGCCGCGTGTATCATCCGGCGCTGCGCCGGCCTCTGCGCCGGCCGCTGCTCGTGGCCCGGCGACGGCGGCGTTCGGTCTAATTCGGTCGTGACAGGAGCTCGAAGGATGTCCTCGAAGCGCGCGCTCGCACCCATGTTCGTCCTCGCCGCCGTCCTCGGAACGATGATCGTCGCTTCCGTCCGGACGCCGCAGCCGGTGGCACAGGCCGCCGTGGCGAGCACGGGGCAGGCCGATGCGGTGGCCTTCGGCCGCTACCTGATCGGCTTCACGCAGGACGTCGCCGAGGCCCAGGCGCGCGGCGTTGCGGCGGCCAACGCGCTCGCGGACGACCTCTGGATCCCGCAGCTGCACGTATTGTCCGTGGCCGCGCCGGACGGGACGCTCGCGCCCGCCACCGAGGCCGCCCTCCTGAAGACGCCCGGTGTGCGCTACGTCGAGCCGGACGGCCTGGCCCAAGCCGTCGACGTGCCGGACGACACGCTGTACGGCAACCAGTGGGCGCCGGACAAGATCGGCGCCGAGGAAGCCTGGGATGTCACCACGGGGTCGCCGAACGTTGTCGTCGCGGTGATCGACACAGGCGTCGACCTCCAGCACGAGGACTTCAACGGCAAGTTCACTTCCTACGGCTACGACTTCGCGAACGGCGACAGCAACCCGGACGACGACCACGGGCATGGAACGCACGTCGGCGGGATCATCGGGGCGAACACGGACAACAACCTCGGCATCGCCTCGATCGGGCGCCAGACGAAGCTCATGGCGATCAAGGTGCTGGACAGCGGCGGCTCGGGCCAGTACAGCTGGATCGCTTCCGGGATCACGGCGGCCGCGGACAACGGCGCCGACATCATCAACATGAGCCTCGGCGGATCGACGAACAGCCAGACGCTGCACGATGCGGTGGACTACGCCTTCGGAGAGGGCGTGCTCGAGGTCGCGGCATCGGGCAACAGCGGCAGCTCGAACCTGTTCTACCCGGCCGCCTACAGCAACGTGATGGCGATCGGCGCCACGACGTCCGCCGACGTGCGCGCATCGTACTCCAACTACGGCAGCTGGCTGGAGATGGTCGCCCCCGGCTCGTCGATCCAGAGCGCATGGTGCTGCTCGGCGAACTACGCGAACGCCAGCGGGACGAGCATGGCCTCGCCCCACGTCGCCGCCGTCGCCGCCCTCCTGCTGGCGGTCGACCCGACGCTGACGCACAACGAGATGTGGGGCATCCTCCAAGGCAGCGCAGTCGACCTTGGTTCGTCGGGCTTCGACAACTACTACGGCTGGGGCCGCGTGAACGCGGACGATGCCGTGGCCACCGCCGCCGCCGGCTCGGGCAGCACTGCCACCCCGACCGTCACCCCGTCGCCGACCCCGAGCCCGACGCCGACGCCGATCACCGTCATCCTGAACCCGGTCGCCGACGCTTACGTCGACGCGGGGTCGCCGAACACGAACTTCGGCCTTCTGCCCAAGCTCCTGACGAACAGCGGCACCGTGCGCAACGGCTACCTCCGGTTCGACGCGAGCGGGGTAAACGGCAACATCAGCCTCGCCGAGCTGCGGCTCTACAGCATGAACGGCTCGTCCGCCGGCTACGACGCCCGCGGCGTGGCGGACAACAGTTGGGGCGAGACGACCGTCACGTTCAACAGCGCGCCCGCCGCCGGCGGCATCGCCGGATCATCCGGCGCGATCACGGCCAACAGCTGGACGCTCGCCAACGTCACCTCGGCCGTCACCGCCGGCGGACTCGTCAGCCTGGCGGTCACTTCGACCGATCCGAACCCAATCTTCCTCCTCCCGCGCGAGCAGGCGAACTTCAAGCCCGAGCTGCGGATCACGTACACCGGCGCCAGCCCGACAAGCACGCCCACCAGCGCCGCCTCGGCCACCCCGACGACGGCACCGAGCGCCACCGCCACCCCGCCGCCCTCCCCCAGCCCCACCCGCACGTCCACCGCGACGCCGACGACGCCGCCCACGATCACGCCCTCCCCCACCGCCAGCGCCACGCGCACCTCGACCGCGACGCCGACGATCGCGCCGACCGCCACCCCGTCCCCGACCGCCAGCGCCACCCGGACGTCGACCGCGACACCGACCGTGACGTCGACGCCGACCGTCACGCCCATCCCGACGGCCACGTTCACCCCGTCGCCGTCGCCCACCGCCACGCTTACCGCCACGCCCGTCCCGACCGCCACCGCCACGAACACCCGCACGAGCACGCCGACGTTCACGCCGAGCCCGACCGCGACGTCCAGCCCAACCGCGACGGCGACGCCGTCGACGTTCGTCTTCACGACCGAGGCCGACGCGTTCGTCCTGAGCGCGAGCCCCGGCGGGAACTACGGCACGGACATCCGGCTGCGGACGAACGCATCGCCGGCGGAGAACAGCTACGTGCGGTTCAACGTGCAGGGGCTGTCGAACAGCGTCACTTCCGCCGTACTGCGCGTGCGGTCGCTGACGTCCTCGGGCTCCGGCTTCAACGTCCACGCCGCCAACAGCAGCGCCTGGGGCGAGACGACGATCACGTTCAACAACGCCCCGGGCTTCGGTGGCGCGATCGTCGGCTCGGGCGGCTTCAACGCCAACGAGTGGGTGAGCGTGAACGTCACCAGCGCCGTGACCGGCAACGGCCAGGTCACGTTCACGCTGACCGGCGCAAACGCCTCGGTGACGGCCTACGCGGCGCGCGAGTTCTCCAGCGGCACGTTCGCCGCCCAGCTCGTCGTCGTCACGCCGTGAGCGGGCCGACCGGGCCAGCGTCGGTGCGCATCGTCACGGGGTAGCGACCTCGCCGCCCTCCGCCACGATCCGCACGACGGTCTTCACCTCGCACGGCAGCTTGAACGTGGCCGAGACCGAGCAGTACTTCTCGTCCGACAGATGCACCGCGCGATCGACGACCTTCGGGTCGACGTCGCCGTGGACCTCGTACGTCAGCGTGACGGACGTGTAGCGCCGCGGGTGGTCGGCGGCGCGCTCGCCGCTGGCGTGAACGGTCAGCTTGGTGAACGGCTGACGGGCCTTCTTCAGGATGTCGACGACGTCGATGGCCGTGCACCCGGCGACGGCGGCGAGCATGAGGTCCATCGGCCCCGCGGCATAGGACGCCCGGCCGTCCGCGCCGTGGCCCCCGCCGTTGTCGATGAAGACGTGCTGCCCGCCCATCTCGGCCACGAACACGCCGTCGGCCAGGTAGGTCACCGCCGCTTGCTTGTCAGCCATCGTTCTGCTCCGTCTCCGGGGGTGGGTTCGGCAAAGGGGCGTCGCCGTCGATCGCAACTTCGCCGTCCGCCGGACGCGCGCGCAGCGTCGCGCCCGTCCAGAGGCCGAGGATCACCAGGCCGACGGCCATCATCGTCCACGCGATCAGCGTCCGACCTTCGGCCAGATCGCTCAAGCCGAAGCCCGTCGGGGCCGTCGGCAGCGGCTCGGCGGCGTCCGCGCCCTCGGGCAGCGGCACCGAGCCCGGCTGGGCACCCGCCGAGACAACGGCCTCGAAGCGCATGCAGTGCTCCACCGGCGAGCCGTAGGACAGGAGCAGGACGCACCACCGGTCGTCGCGCGCCGGGCCCGTCGCCCGGGTGGCCTGACCGCCGATCCGCAGCGCCGCCTTCGCACCGGACTCGAGGCGTTCGATGTGCCAGCGCACGAGCGATCCGGCCCGCGCCGTCTCGCCCGGCTCGACGTCCATCGTCGCATCGACGAAAGCCGCCGGGAGCATCACGTCGATCGTCACGTCCAGCGCCGCCGCGCGGTCGCGGTTCTCGAGGTCGACGCCCAGCCGCACGAGGTCGCCGACGACGGGCAGCGGGGGGTCGATCCAGACGTCCGCCCGCAGCGCCGCGGCGGAGATCGGCGTCGGCGACGGGGTGGCGGTTGCGGCGGGGGTGCGCGTCGGGCGGCGCGGCTGCGTCGGGAGCGCCGTCGGACCGCCCTCCTGCGCCTGGGCCACCGCGAACAGACGAAGGCCCGACGGCGCGTCGGGGGACGGCCGGCCGGTCATCGTACCGATGAGCGCGCCGATGAGCGCGCCGAGGACCGCACCACGAACGGACCGCCGCCGCCGGACGCGAGGTGCCGGGGCGGGCGGGTGGGCGGCGGAGGACGGGTCGGGGACGGGCATGGCGGCGCGGGATGGTAACACGGAACGGAACGCCGGCACACGCGGTCCATGGATCACGCGGTCATGGACGCACGAGCACGGATCTCGGGAACATCGAACGAGGGCATTGACACGATCGCAGACCGCGCTAGAATCGCCGCACCCCGGCTCCGGGCTCGGCTACGGGCCGGGCGAGGCCGGGCCGGCGCACTGCCACACCACCGCTGGACACGCTCGGGGTTGCCACCGCCCAGCTGCGGTCCGCCCCTTGCGCCGACCACGGCACCACGCCTTGCGACCGCCTGCCCGAGGCGCCGTCGCCGCCTGCTCCCCCACAGGAGGCCCGATGACCGAGCCTACGTCCGCAAACCCGTACGACGCCGCCTTCATCGCCGCGCAGAAGGAACGGCTGCTGGCGGAGCGCGCCCAGATGCAGCAGGAGATCGCCAACGACTCTGAAGAACTGAAGGCCTGGATGGGCGACACGGACGGTGGGGACACCTACATGAGCGAGGACGCCACCGCTCTGACGGAGCGCGAGCTCGACATGACGCTGATCAACAATGCCCAGACGATGCTGCGCGACATCGAGGACGCGCTGGCCGCGATCGACGCCGGGACGTACGGCTGGGACGAGGACGCGGGCGTCTGGATCCGCGCCGAACGGCTCGAGGTGCTCCCGTGGGCGCGCCACGAGGTGAAGGTGGAGCGCCGCCGCCGCGACGACGACGACCTGGCCCTTGACGTCGACTGAGCCCCGGGAACGGGACGACGGGCTGCGCGCCGCGCCCGTCGCCGGCCGTGCCCGCGCCGCCGCCCACGGCCTGTTCGCCGCCGCGCTCCTGACCACGGTCGCGCTCGATCAGCTCACGAAGCACCTCGTCCGGGGCTGGCTGGCGCCCGGCGAGCGCTGGCCGGGGGCCGAGTCGGCGTTGGCCAAGGTCTTCACGTTCACTCACGTCCACAACACCGGCATGGCGTTCGGCCTCGGCCAAGGCAGGAGCGAGATCTTCGCGATCATCGCCACCGTCGTCGTCCTCGGCCTCATGATCTACCAGTCCCGCCTGCCGCTGAACGCCGGCTGGCTGCGCCTCGCCCTCGGCCTGCAGGCCGGCGGGGCGATCGGCAACCTCACGGACCGCGTGCGCCGCGGCTACGTCACGGACTTCTTCGACTTCCAGGTCTGGCCGGTGTTCAACATCGCCGACTCGGCCATCTTCATCGGCGTGGCGATCCTGGCGTGGCATCTGTGGCGGACGGAGGATGACGCGGGCCGGTCGGCCGTCGATGCGGAGCGGTCGGATGTCGGTGCCGTGCGGGCGGCTGGCGCTGGCGCTAGCACTGGCACGGGCGCTGGCGCTGGCGCTGGCGCAGAAGTGGGCGACGGATGAGCGAACCGCGCACGTTCACGGCGGACACCGCGGATGATGGTGAGCGGCTCGACGTCGTGCTGGCGCGTCGGGTGGGCGTGCTGCGCGCCGAAGCGCAGCGCTGGATCGGCGCCGGGCGGGTGCAGGTCGACGGCCGGGCGGCGAAGGCGGGCGGGCGCTTGGCAGCGGGCGCCGTCGTCGCGGTCGGCGCGCGCATTGCCGCAGCGACGGCAGCGCCGACGGCGGCATCGGGCGCACCGCTGGACGTGCTGTACGCCGACGCCTCGATGCTGGCGGTGGCCAAGCCTGCCGGGCTGGTCGTTCACCCCGGCCTCGGCCACGCGGACGGCACGCTGGTGAACGCGCTCGCCGCGCACTTCCCGGACATCGCGGCCGCGTTCGGACCCGAGGATCCGCGGCCCGGCATCGTCCACCGTCTGGATGCCGACACGTCGGGCGTGCTCGTCGTCGCCCGCACGCCGGCCGTTCGGGCGGCGCTGCAGGCGCAGTTCAAGGGCCGCTCGGTCGACAAGGTCTATCTGGCGATCGTCCGCGGCGCCGTACAGCCGCCGCACGGCCTGATCGACGCGCCGCTGGGCCGCGACGCAGTCCATCGGCAACGGATCGCGGTGGTGCCGGGCGGGCGGGTGGCGGTGACGGGCTACCACGTGGCCGTCGAGCGGCCGACGGACAGCTTGGTCGTCCTGCGTCTGTTCACGGGCCGGACACACCAGATCCGTGTCCACCTGGCCGCGATCGGCCACCCCGTGGCGGGCGACCGCGTCTACGGCCGACCGGACCGTGCGATCGGCCGCATGGCGCTCCACGCCTGGCGCTTGGCCCTGGACCACCCGCTGACCGGCGAGCGGCTGACGATCGAGGCGCCGCTCCCGGACGACCTGGCCGTCGAACTCACGAGGCGCTACGGGCCGTCGTGGTCGGAGCATGCCACGGCGGCTGCTGCGGCGCTGGCGCTGTGGCCGACGCCGGCGTCCGTGCTGGCGGAGGAGCCGCCGGAGGAGCCGGCCGAGGACGATCTGGGGGGCGAGGACGAGGGTGAGCGGGATCCGCTGCCCTAGTGCCCCGCCGGCGGACACGCTTTGCCCGGCTGCCTGAGCACGGGACCCGGAGAATCGGCAGTGGCGGGGTGCTAGCTGACGAGCTTGGGCCCCGATCCATCCGCCTCGGTCGCGGCAGCCGGAGCCGCCGGAGCGTCCTTCTTGTCGTCCGTCGACGAGTTGCGCCGGAACTCGCTGATCCCGCGCCCGAGCGCGCCGCCGATCTCCGAGATCTTGCCCGCGCCGAAGATGATCAGGACGATCACCAGGATGATGAGCAGTTCCGGCATCCCAATGCCACCAAGCATGCGCCGCACCTTTCGTGTGCCGTCCGGCGCCGAGGCCGGCCCGCCGGGTACGGGGTCGAGTATACACCCGGAGCGGCGGCCGAGGTCGGAGGGTTGTGCCCGCGCCGGACGTCGATGACGGCTGCCAGTCCTGGGTCCGTTCCCCGTATGGCGCCTCCGCCGACCCCCTCCGCGAGGCCCGTCCGACAGTTTGACAGTGCGCCCGTCGTGGCTACAATGGCCCATCCGCACGCCGACGTAGCTCAATGGTAGAGCAGGGGACTCTTAATCCCTTGGTTGTGGGTTCGACTCCCTCCGTCGGTGCCATTTTTGCAGAGTAATTCTAGCGCTGCTATACTCCGCCTACCGCAATTGATGCCAACGCTGATGCCAACCGGGGCAACTGTCAGCGAACAGTGGCAACAGGCTGCGGAGGAGCAGTCATGGCACAGAAGCGCGGAAACGGCGAAGGCAGCATCGGCCAGTATCACGGCCGATGGGTTGCACGCTTCTCTCTGGCCGACGGCCGGCGCAAGGCCGTTTACGGCGCCACGCGCGCCGAGGTCGCCCAGAAGCTGGCGGCGGCGACCCGCGACCGGGACGTAGGACTGCCGACGCTCAACGAGCAAACGACCCTGGGCGACTTCCTCGCCCGGTGGCTTGAGCAGTCGGTCAAGCCGCGGAATCGGCCATCCACCGTCAAGTCCTATACGACCCACGTGCGCGTCCACCTCGCGCCTGCGCTTGGGAGCGTGCGCCTGGCACGACTGACACCGGGCGATGTCGAGCGGTTTATGGCGGGCAAGCTGGCGGAGGGCCTTTCAGCCTCCACCGTGACGCGCATCCGCGCTACGCTGCGCCGGTCGCTTGCCCTGGCACTGAAACAAGGACTGGTCGCCCGCAACTCGGCAGCGCTGGCCGACCCACCGCATGTCCAGCCAAAGCAGTATGAGTCGCTGACCATCGAGCAGGTCCGCGCCTTTCTTGAAGCCGTGCGCGGCCACCGATTGGAAGCACTGTTCGCCGTAGCGATCGCCACTGGCCTCCGTCAGGGCGAGCTGCTTGGTCTCCAGTGGACTGACGTCGACCTCGACGGCAAGCGCCTGTTCGTCCGCCACGCGTTGCAGCGCATCGACGGCGTGCCGACACTGGTCGAGCCCAAGACGCCGCGGAGCCGACGCGCGATCGCCCTTCCCCCACTCGCTCTGGCGCAGCTGCGCACACAGCTGGAACGGCGTTCGGTAGCGATGGCAGACGATGGGAGCTGGAATCCGCTCGCACTTGTGTTCACGTCGATGGACGGGACGCCTCTGGACGGCCCAAACGTCACCCATGCCCTCCAGCGACTACTTCGCGAGGCCGGGCTTCCCCGCCTCAGGTTCCACGATCTGCGGCACACGTGCGCCTCGCTCCTGCTGGCCCAGGGCGCCAACATGCGGGTCATCATGGAGCAGCTCGGGCACTCCCAGATCAGCTTGACGATGAACACGTATAGCCACGTGATGCCGGAGGCGATGCAGGATGCGGCGGAGCGCATGGAGCGGATTCTGACGGGCGGCAGCACCGACGGTAGTCCGTAAGCGCACAGAGCGGCTCCTCAAAGCAAGCAGGACAAGGTCACTGGCCCAGGCAATGCGCCTGGGCCAGCTGCCGTCGCGGACACCATCCAACCTGCTGGGCCTGATGGTAACTGCCACCCCACCCTGTCAAGGCCAAGCCCTGCGGGCGAGCTTCGCTCGGCCTTGACAGGCCGAGGCCCCGGCACCTGCGTCGCCTTTACGCAGGTCGGAGGGCCTGTAAACCTAAATCACAGCCCGGGAGGTGTTCGTGTGGCCGAGGTGTCGTTGCTCACCATCAAGGATGTTCAGGAGATCACGCAGTTGGGACGGACGACGATCTACGAGTTGATGCGCGATGGACGTCTGCCCTACCTGAAGATCGGGCGCTCCGTCCGGATTCGCCGCGAGGCACTTGAGGCGTGGCTTGCCGAGACGGAGGAGGTTGCGAGGGTGCTGACGCATCCTTGGTGAGGCCCGCTGAGACAACTGAATACCGGCCACGGCCCTCGGTCAGGAAAGGTTTCCGACATCGAGCGGCCGTTGGTCGCGCTCCAAGACATGCGCCGGGAGACAGCAGTTGGTCGAAGTAAGGCAGCGACCGGGGCGACTTGCTCGAAGTTGAATATACCCCTTGACAAGTTGGACAACTGTTTCATACACTGATTGTATATGGATGTTGTATCGAGACTACATCTCAATGAGACACCTTTTCGCATCTCACCCGATCCACGGTTTCTCTTCCTGTCCGACCAAGTTCGCGAGGCAATTGCCAAGTGCGAGTACATGACGCGCAATCGCATCGGACCGCTCTATATCTACGGTCCGATCGGCTCGGGTAAGACGAGCATACTGAGACGTCTCCATGGTACACTACGAGACGATCCTGCGTATCGAGTCTCAATGCTCATTGCCGCCAATATCAAAACGTCCAATGCTTTCCTTCGGATCATCATGGAGGAATTCGGCGTCAAGACGGCCCGCGCCTATGATCGGTCGCTGCGTAACTTTGAGGAGTTCCTTATCGAGCAGTATGAGGCTGGGATCGTCCCTATACTCCTGATCGACGAGGCGCAGAACATGAGCCGTGATACGCTTCGGCTGATTCACTACCTTCTGAACTTCGAGACGACCAAGGCCAAGCTACTCCAGATTGTGCTGGTGGGCCAAGAAGAGCTAGCATCGCGAATTCTACGGTATCGGGAGCTAGCATCGCGGATGTTCCCCATCGCGATAAACGCCATGTCGCCGGACGAATTGCAGCGCATGATCGAGTTCCGATGGATGGTCGCGGGCGGCAAAGCGCCTCCCCTCTCCCCGGATGCATTCGAAGCGCTGTTTGCCTTCACGAAGGGCTTGCCACGAGATGCGGTGAAGCTCTGTGATGAGGCGCTTCGACGCATTGTTTCCAACAATCACAAGGTTATTAGTTCGGCAGACATTGAGGTTACTGCCTCAAGTCTCAATCTCAGTCGCTAGTATGGGTATATACGACAATCTTTCCAAGCTCGACAACACTCCGCCATCGACGGAACAGGGCGTTCAATCCCCGGTCAAGACGGTCCGCCGTCTGAAAGCAGCGCCTGTTCGGACCGCCCAATCTCCTAAGGAGGTTGACGCCATGGCTGACGTTAACGAGTCATCACGCCATGACTCCATGACTGACACCAACGAGTCAACACGTCATGACGTCATGACGTCAGTCAGTCCTGAGGAGGTCTCGCGATGGCGGAAGTTGCTGGCGAACTCAGAGACACATGGTTCAGCACTGCGGTTGTCGGCGCAAGAGCGCGACGACGTCGAAGATTGCGTCCTTCTCTTGCGACGGACATATGGCATCAAGACGTCGATGAACGAGTTGGTGCGACTTGGACTGCTCCTCCTGGTCCGCGACGTTAGGGCGCGAAAGAGTAAGTCAGTAATCTGTGCAGTCAAGGAGTCATGACTCACGCCATGACGTCATGACGTCATAACCTTATGCAAGACATCAAGAGCATTCTCAAGAAGAAATACGGAACAAGCGGCCAGGATATCATTCTGGACGGGGCTGATGTGGTCACGCAGAAAGGATACACGCTCATTCCGAACTACGTGCTTGCAAGTGACAAATTGAGCCCGTTTGCCAAGTTGATTTATACAATGGTGCTGTCCTATGCTTGGGGTGATAAGAATTCCGCATTTCCTGGTCAAGAACGCCTAGCACGCGATTGTGGCATTAGCTCGCGTACAGTCGTCCGCGCCATTCAGGAACTTGAGCAACAGGACTTCCTGACGGTCATTCGCCGAGGACGCAGCTTGACTAATCTGTACATTCTCCATTTCAAGCGTCGACGACGAAGGTGAAGTGACTCACAGTCACTTCTAGAGATGACTCATTGGCACTTCTAGAAGTGACTCACGGTCATGCAAATAAGATACAAGTAGAAGAAGGAAAAGGAGAAGAATTACAAGTTTCACGAGCTTCGCTCGTCGAGGACTTACGTCCAATTGGATAGATGCAACAATTGAATTTGTGCGTTTCATCAGTGCGACGTGGAATTTCGGGTGGCTGAAGTGATGAAGTGGCCTCATGACAGGAACGCTGGGCGGGCATCGTTTTGAGGACTCTACTGTTCAACTGGCCGCCAGGGGAGTCAAGCGACGGGCTTCGTGGCGACGAGCCGCGCTTGACGTCGAAGACGGCGGGCGACAGCTAGCCTGATGCGGCGGCAGGCATGGAAGGTCGGGGCTCGCCTTCAAGCATGTCGTGCGGGGCGACGGAGCCGATGGCGCTGCGCAGTTCGCAGGCTCATCGACACTCTGCGCTCCCAGCGCGTTGAAGCGTATGAGACCCGCCCACCTCCTGGTTCCACCTGCCTTCATCTCTCTTCGTTGGGGACGGTCGGACTCGTTCCAGCAGGTGTTGCATAACAAGCCAATCGACGTGAGACGAACTCCAGCACGGCGCCGACGCAGACGGCCGCCGCCCTTCAGTCCCGCCCCTCTTAGCTGGTCTGATTGCCCAAGTAGTGAGCGTTAAAGATCCTTAACAATGCTTGACATCGCCGTATTCAAATAGTAATATAGCGCAGCTCTATCCCCCAAAGGAGCCCAAGGAGGGCCAACACATGAAGAACAGGCTCACGCTCGTAACGCTGTTTGCGTCTGTGGTAGTCGGGATCGTGGCGGGGCTTGGAAGCGTCAGCGGCCCGCAGGCCGTTGTCCACGCCGCCACCTGTGCCGATACCGTGTTCACACGGACATGCCCAGAAACACATCAGAGCTGTGGTGTAGGTCAGTGCAGCTGGGTCATCAACCCGTTGAATCTGAACGTACCGAGCTGCTCGCCAGATCCCGACAACTTCACCGTAACGGTCGCGGTCACCGGCGAATGTGATGACGATGTCTACCAGTACATCGTTGCGCTATACGATGGTAATGGATATATCGGGGGAGGTAGCCTAGCGTCATCGGGCGCGAGCGGGCCACCTTCATATACACGGTGCGTTGGATCCAGAATCCCGACCGCTGCCGTGTTGTATTGGACGGGGATGCCTCCGGCCGGCTACACAAAGGGTCCGTCGGAGCTTACGATTACTCTCTGCTGCTCCTCCTGCACGCCGCCAGGGTAAAGATATGCGTTGACTGCTCGCGTCATGCGATCCTGAAAGCAGGCTGCGTGATGTCGAAAACAACTTCTGAGGAGGCGCCCGCGCAATTATGCACGTGGGCGCCTCCTTCGCACTTCAATGGCTGACACTGTGCATCGTCGAACAAAGGGTAACGTCTATCACTCTCTTCTTCCGCCTGTCATTTTGCAGTCGAGGGTAAGTACCTTATCGTTGACGATGCTCATCTCGGTCGGTCACTGCTTGTTCCGGTTCGGAAAGCTTGGAGGTGTGGAGTGAAGCGTCGACAGAGGGTCAGCGAGCCAAGCGCATTGATCGGGCTCAGTGTAGCCGTAGCCGCCTTGTTGCTGGTCGGCGGTCGGTCCCCTGGCGGTCGAGGGCTGGACGCTCGCGCATCGACGAGCGACACGGAGCTTCCCAGAAGCTATCGACTGGCAACGTCGGTGTCTATCGACTATGTGCCCGGCGAGCAGCTGCTTCCGACGGACGTTGCCCTCGATCCAGATGGTACGATGTATTTGACAGACTTCACCAGCCACACAGTGGTTGTCATGAATTCCGACGGAACCGAACGGAACCGGTGGCGACATCAGCTTGCGGCCCTGGGCTGTGACGGTGTTTTCGTGCCTGTGGCGATTGATATTACGCCAGTGGGCGAACTGGCAATCCTATGGCACCTTTTTCCGCTTCGAGACGGCCAGCCGCAATCCGATCGCCTCGCGAGCTTCATCGAAATGCGAACGCCAGACGGTAGTGTCACAAGCCTGTTCCGCGTCGGCGCGGAGTACACGGATCTGGTGCTATTCGGCAACCAACTCTACTTGGTTCAGCCCAACACGATCAACGTGAGTAGCTTGGTTGGGGCGATCGACAGCGATCGGCGACTATTGATCACGGCAGTACGCCGCCAGGCGGGCTCGTTCGACCTCTTGGCGGCGGATCGTGTGGCGGCGATAAAGCAGAATGGCACCGTGCATGTTCAGACCGTCAGCCCTTATACGGACAAGATGATCGACGTCGGCGACCTGCATCCGCTCGCGATCGATGCGGTGGGGGCTACTCTGCACATTATTGCGGTCGATGAAGCAACCCTGACGATCCATCACCTCCGAGTGGACGCGTCCGGCCGGCAACTGAGCACTACTCCGCTGACCGGCGTTCCATACCGACCCGGCGCAATTGGTGCCTGGCCGCTCAGTGTTGCCTCCCAAGACAAGGGAATGGCTGTAATCACCGGGAACGATAACGGGCTGATGGTGATCCGGCTCAATGCGACGGACCAGGCTGTAATGTCGGTGCCAGCCGGACTTCCTGGCGCCACGCAACTCGACCAGCCATCGCGTCGTGGATGGACGGCATGCGGCGATGGTTCGATGAGCCTGGGAACAGCCACGAATGATGGCATCCTCGTCTACGACCACGAGGAACAGCGGCTCATCGGCTACGATAGTCAGCTGACGCAACTCGGCATTCACTCTGTCGATACCCCGTTAGTGAGCGTCGACGCCTCCGGGCCGATGGCCCGCGACCTTGTCATGCTCACCTCGACGGACCGGCTGATTCGGACGAATGGGGACCGATCGGGCACCCCCATGTGGGACGTGTCGTGCAACTGCCGCGGGCTAGGACGATTGGCGTGGAGCGCGGGCCACCTGACGGTTGCTCGCCGAGCAGATAAGAGAGTTCGATGGCACGATGACGCGACGGGCCAGCCCGGCTCGGAGATGGTGGGAACATCGAAGAGCGAACTATGGCCGTTCGACCTTGCCGTGTATCCCAACGGAGAGATAGTGGCGACGGATCTGATCGAGAAGCGCCTGCAGCACTTCACGGCTGACGGGATACAGCTAGGCGATGTAACGGCGGGCTTCGCTGTCGGGCCGCAATTCGTCGCGGGGGTCGATCAGCCGGTCATCGGGCGGGTTGTGTTAACGGCCATGTGGGACGGACTGCTGGAGCTGCGCGAACTCGACAACGGAAACCTGCTCGTACGCTGGCCCGCGGAAGAGAACGGCGTACCGATCCGGATAGCGGACGTTGGAATCGATGCCCAGCAGCGGGTGTATGTCCTTGATGCGCGCAAGCGCGTGCTGTATCGCTTCGATCCTCGTTCGGACTCCCCGCCGACCGTTGAAGCGCCTCCCCCGACCTCCCGCACGACCTGCCTGGTGAAGGGAGACAAGAAGGCTGGGCCGTCTACTGTGGTGCTCGGGAATACTGCCGGCATCACGCTTACGTTCCGTGCCGACTGCCCAATGGCCGAGACGGGAGTGGGGGCCGATATCGTTCTGGTGGCCGACAACTCATCGTCAATGGGCGGGGTGACCGACATTCTCCACAAGGCACTGACCGACTTCGGCAACTCAATCGACCTCAAGAGGAATCGGATCGGCTTGGTGGTCTTCCGACATGAAGCCGCAGTTGTTAGCGCGCTGTCTCATGCGCAGCGGGACTTTGGAGCCCTGCTCGGCGACGCGCAACAAATGGCAGGTGACGGGTCGAGCATTCATGCCGGACTCGCCAAGGCAAGGGATCACCTCCTGACGGCCGGTGATTCGTCGGCAATCCCGGTCGTTATCCTGATGTCGGACGGTGGAAGCTATGGCGAGATTAACGGCATCGAAGCCCAGCGGACGAAGGACGCAGGGATCCAGATCTTCGTCGTTGCGATTGGCTCGCCACCGGCTCACTCGGTATTGCGACCTCTGGCAAGCAGTCCCGCTCATTACTTCGCGACGTGGACGCCGGATGATCTGTTCCTGATCTTTAGACAGCTAGCGCACCAGATCACCGCTAGCCGGATCGGCAATCTTGTCATCAACGACGAATTGTCGGCAGACGTCGAATATGTGGCTGAATCATCGTTCCCGCCCGCGGGCGTCGGAAACGGGAGCGTGACATGGGGGCGGGGTATCCTGCCAAGCACGGGAATCACGGTGTCGCTGCAGGTGCGGCCGTTGCGAGCCGGACGTCGAATCCCCACCAACCGACAGGCGCTCGCGGAATACACGGACGCGGATGGTGCGCAGCGCCGGTTTGTATTCCCGGTACCGTACATCGATGTCATTACACCGTCGCCGACACCCACCGTGACACCGACAGCAACCGTCACTCGGACGCCGGCCCCTGCCAATGTCTATTTGCCTGTGGCCTTGCACGAGGCGCCATGCCGGCCCGAGCTGTGGCCGCTGGACGTGATGTTGGTCATCGACTCCTCCAACAGCATGAGCGGGGGGAAGTTGACCGCGGCCCAAGGGGCGGCCCGGGCATTCGTGGAACTGCTCAACCTCGGGAAGGACCGCATCGGACTCGCGACATTCAGTACCGATGCGAGACTTGGGATCGGCCTGACGACCGACGGCCCCCAGTTCGTCGCAGCGGTGAACCGAATTACACTGTCGGCCGGAACACGGATGGACAGCGGACTGTCACTTGCCCTTGGTACTATGTTAGGGAGCCCACGACCGGAGGCCAAGAGGGCCGTTGTCTTGCTCACGGATGGTCGCCAGGATGCTGAACCACAGTCCGCCTTGGATGCGGCAGCAGCGCTAGGAAGGGCGGGCATCGACCTCCTTGCAGTGGGCCTTGGTGCGGATGCCGACTTACCGTTTCTGGAGCAACTGGTCGATGACAAGCGCAAAGTCCGACGTGCCGAAGACGCAGCAACATTGGCTGAGGTCTATCGGCAGCTCGCGAGGGAACTACCGTGCGATCGGGCGATGTGGTGGGCCGGCCGGTAAGGATGTAGTCCGGGTTCGGAGGAGCCCGTACGTCACTCAGAGACAAAACAAGGTCTTGCTTAGCACTATTCTCTCAGTCTATACCTCGCCACGAGTCGCCTTCCACCGCATTCGGAAGCCAGCGCAATATACTTCGCATAAAGCGACTCATCTGAAGCTGCACCCAGCGGCCCTCATTATGTCGCACTGCGAATCCAAGTTTCTTCGCGTCGCCATATCTGGCTTTCAAAGGACGTGAAATCACCAAAGACCGTCGTGATCTTGTAATGGATACATACATGAGTCGCTGCTGTTCCTCGATGTAGTCGTTCTCAGTTCCTGGGTAGCTTTCATCATACGCACCTGGAATTGCCTCATCGCAAGCGCCGATAATATAGACGTGTTCTGCGGTTAGACCCTTGCTTCCCCAGAGTGTGTAGACCGGAACATCGACGTGCTCAGCCGATACGAAAGGTTCGCGAGTTGCGATCTGTTGCCGGAGATGGCGAGCAACTTGGCCAAGTTGCTGAGCAAGATCACGCTGGGGTTCATCATCACTTCCCATATCCACCAGTAACCCTAGCGCTGCGTTTTTCAAAGATTCAAGGTCTCGCCGATCATCACCGGTCAGGACTTGCTTATCGCTCCACCAGTCCGGACCGAACACCGTATTTATGATGGTCTGTGGGGATGACGTAGGATCTCCGATTGAGTCCATTAGCGAAACGTATCGGTGCGCCCGATCCCATACCTTTGCTCCGCCCCCACCCCTTACTTGCGATCTAGGCTCGCTTGCCAAGTTTCGCACAGACTGATCGGTGATGCGATCCCCAACTTGGCCGAAGAATCGCAAATAAGCAGCTGCGTTTCGATTCGGGACACGAAACGTTGACTTGGAATCGCCTTCACGAGGCACCTGATATCCAAACCAGGCTCTCCATGTCGCGGGGTCCGGGTCAGCGATGAGACAAAACAACAGGAATGCCTCGCGGGCTGGCCATCGTTCAAGGATACTCTCGGAAAACACAACATGCACTACAATTGATGCATCCAGGCTACAGATGGCCTCTTGTAGCATGAATCCCAGCGCGCGTCGCGTAACCAGCACGAGGTGGCGGTCACCAGGATATCTCCGTACACTGTCTCTGACTTTCTCCGCCATTCCCCTGGCCTCTGCGAAAGGCGTCGCCCATGTTACAATGTGTAAAGACGCAGTCGTTTTGCACTCAGCAATCATGGGATGCGATTCTGACAGCGACATGAGATTATTGGCAGCCTCAACTATCTCTCGTGGACAGCGACGGTTTGTGTAGTTTGGAAATTCGGCAATGGGCTTGCCGGCGACAAACTGATGCGTCTCCAAAGCTTCAAATCCACCGCGAACATTGCCCCGAAACGCATAAATCGACTGGCGCGTATCGCCAAGGACTACCAATGATCCAGAAGCGTGAATGAGTCGCAACAGCAAGTCTCGCTCGATTTCCGTGAGGTCTTGGAACTCGTCAATTATTACGTGGAGATATCGAATGGCCGTCAGATCGCCTCCCTGGAGATGGTCTCTCACCAGAGAAGGCACCTCACTTATACTTAGGCAGTTGTGCCGCACCATCCACCTCTGTGCTGCCTGCCACAATTGCGGATGCTGCCTGTGTCCTGCCTCATGGTCACGCAGCGCTTGTGCCATTTTGTTGTGTTTTCCATAGAGACTGACAAGTTCTGGATAAAGCTCTCGGATGTCGTAAAGAAGGAGCGTTCGCTCATGATCCATAATGAGGCGAATGCTGTCCCCGAGGATATGAAGGCAAAGCGAATGTACGGTCCTAACTTCTGGCAATTCCCTCTCAGAAAGGCTTTCCAACCGCTTCGCAATTGTCGACTTGAGTTCACGGGCAATGACGCGATTGAATGCCACGACCAGTACATCAGACCCACTAACATTGAGTCCGTCAGGATGAACAATCCGCTGAACACGCCGAATGAGCCCAAATGTCTTGCCTGTACCGGGTCCTGCCTCCACTCGAAGTACCGGAGTATCCACATTCAGTAGTTCCCGACAGGATAGCCGGCAAACGGGAGTTCAGGGAGGTCGCGAACGCCGAGCAGAGCCTCGATGGCATGGCGCAGGACGTCGGCGAAGCGTTGGAGGCGTAGCGGACGGGCTCGGGCGCGGAGGCGCGGTTTTCGCTTTGGGATCAAGGCCGCAGCCCGAGTCCAGGCGTTGATGATGAACAGAGTAATGGCGATGAGGAGCACCCGGACGGCGATGTTGCGTGAGGAGGTGCGGGGACGATGCCGGTTGAGCGCGCGGTAGCTCGCCTCGATGCCGAATCGGAAGCGATACAGTCGGTGGGCGGAGGCGGGATCGAGGCTGCGACCGACGATGGCATAGAGGAACCAGCGGGCCTTTCCTTTGCGGTCGTGTCGGCGGCCGAAGCCCCGGACGACCGCCATCTGGACGGGGACGAACCGGCCCGAGTCCGTGCCGAGGATGTGCGTGATCTGGTGGGTCTTGGTGCCCTTGCAAAGCGCCCTGGTGCCGCCCGTCTTGCCACGGATCGGCCAGGCGATCACGGCCGACAGCCGCAGATCTTGAAGCCGCTGGACAACATCAACAGAGGCGAACCCGCGATCGAGCCAGATCCGACTGAGGCGAACACGAGCCCGGCGAACCGGGTGAACCAGGGCGGTGATCACCGCGGCGTTCAACATGCCTGGCCTGACGGCCACCATCGCCAGCGTCACCCTTGGTCCTGGGCGCAGCACGTGGATCGTCGCGATGCGGACGAACCGCGTCGTGCCCGCTCGCGCCTGACTCCGACAGACCCACGGGGCCATGTCGGCGTGCTTGCCGTAGTAGGGCATGTCGTGCAGGTCAATCGATACCTCCTGCCGTTGGGACAGCAAGCCAGCAGGCAAATCGGCCAACAGCTGAGCGTTGATGCCCCTCACCAGCTCCTCAACGTTGTCACCGCTTGCCAGTCTGTTGAGGTGAGCGCGCAGCGTGTTGTCGTCTGCCACAGAGAGCGACGCGGACGCCGCGTACAGGCTCGTGCGCGTCGTGGCCGCGTAGATCAAGACGCTGGCCAGCATCGCCGCCGTCGCCCGCCGCCCCTTCAGCTCCCCGTCCAGAAGCTTCGTCACGACGTCGGCAATGGCCGCTCGCCAACGCTCCGGCAACGGCGTACCATTGATCTCCTGCCCGACCGTCATGGTGGTCCTCCTCTGATTCGCGAGATTACAGGAGGTCATCTTGCCCGGTCGGGCACTCTTTGTCAGGCGACCACTGGCCTCAGCCGCCGTTCTCGTTCTCCACGCTCCCCATTTACAGAGTGGACGCCTCGCTGTCGGGAACTACTGA
>JADYYS010000036.1 GCA_020853525.1 Ardenticatenales bacterium
CGCCCTGGATCCCGGCCAGGCGGCTGGCGTACACCGCCGGCTGCCCGCCCTGGAACATCCCGGCCGCGGCCATCGCCACGCCCGCTACCACACCCACACCGGCCGTCATTACGACGAGCTTCTTCATCTCGGGTCCGCTCCTTGTGGATTCCTGTGAGATCGGGTTCGGCACCTCATCGGCGCCTCTGGGGGGCCTCGATACCGGACGCCGATGGAGGGATCCCCCACCGACGGCGCTCAGTGTAAGCGGCCGATCGGCCGCCGACCATGGTCCGTGGGGTGCAGACGGGGCGGGACGGCGTACGACGAAAGTCGTATTGCGGCCGTAGGGGCGAAGCAAATTGCTTCGCCCCTACGTAACGGCCGCCGCCATCCCGTCCGCCGCGCCGAATCCGACGACGTTCCCGGCCCGCCTATCAGGGTGCCGCGATCGTCGCCGTGCCCGTCAATCCGAACGTGTCCGTCAACCCCAGCGTATCCGTGAGCCCCAACGTCGGCGTCATCGGGGACGACGGATCCTCGTATGCGTCCGGCGCCTCGGGCGTGTAGTCCGACAAGTCGTCGTCGGCGCGGTCCGTCGGGCGGCTCTCGAGCAGCTTCACCTGCGAGTCGGCCATGTAGTACGCGCTGCTGCCGTGATCGGCGATCCGCTGGATCGTCTGGAAGTCCTCGTAGGCGGCGTTGAACCGGCCGAGCGAGTAGTTCAGCATCGCGCGGTTCTGCCACGCGTCGATGTTGTTGTCGATCGCGATCGCCCGATCGAAGTCCGCCATCGCCTTGACGTTGTCGCCCCGGTTCTGGTGCGCGAAGCCGCGGTTTCCGAACGCCTGCGATAGCTGGTCGTTGATCGCCAGCGCTTCGTCCAGCTTCGCGATCGCCGTCGCGTAGTCCCCGTCGTCGATGTAGAGCCGACCGATGTTCGCGATCGCCTCGGCGTAGTTGGGCTTGAGCTCCAGCGCGGCATCGAGGTCCGCCCGGGCTTCGTCGCGCCGGCGCAGGTTGATGTAGGCCACGGCCCGGTTGTTCAGCACCTCGTAGCGGTTGTAGCCCTCCGGCGACGACGCCTCGGTGAGCTCGAGGGATTTCGTGCAGTCGCCGACGGCCTCGTTGTGCAGCAGGAGCGCGTCATTGGCGATGCAACGGTTGGCGTACGCGAACGGCAGGTCGATCCCGCGCTCGATCGCCTTGTCGAACGCCAGGAGCGCCCGTTCGTTGTCTCCTTGCGCCAGATAGTTCTGCCCGCTGATGAGCGGGCTGCGAAAGACGGAACAACCGGCCGTCAGCAGGGCGATGAGGACGGATGCGGCGCCGGTGGCGCGGCGGATCGAAGGCTGGGTCAACTCGGGACTCCTGGGATGGCGCGCGCGGACGAAAGTGCTGGATCGAGCGTGCCGCAGGAGCGTGCCAAAGGCGTGCGGACGGTGCAATACGCCGAACGGTGTAGATCGGGCGATCGACGTCGATCGGACACGGATGGCCGACGTGGCGAGGGGTCCGATGGTAGTAGGGGCGAAGCAATCGCTTCGCCCTTTCGCCCGCCACGCCAGGATCCACGCGGTCCGATCACGGCGGATTGGCACAATCCCCGTCGTCGTCCGGGCGGGCGATCCGCAGCCACGCCGTCGCCAGCACGAGCCAGCTGACCTCGACGACGATCATCCACAACCGCCACGCCACGACGAGCCCGAGCGCCACGGCGCTCGACCCGTACAGGGGCTCGAGGAGGAGGACCATCCCGAGATCCTTCACCAGTCCAGTCAACGGCAGCGGCCCCATCAGGTTGCCGAGCGCCACCGCCAGCGAGCCGATGCCGATCGCATCCGGCAGGGAAGCCGTGGGGCTCACGGCGCGCATGAACGCATAGAGCGCCACGCCGGAAAACAGGAGCACCCCGACGCCGCGCGCCAGCCAGAACCGCACGTGGCGGGCGTCGAACGCCGGCAGGGCCGACACGGCCGTCCGGCGCCCGGTCAGGCGGCCGCCTAGCTCGACGAGGCGCCGGAACACCGCCGGCTGCACCGCCGCAAGGGCGAGCGCCGCCACGACGACGAGCACCCCGACACCCACCGGCGGCGCGGACGCCGCCCAAGGCAGCGTCGCGCCGTACAGGACGAGGCCGGCGACGCCGAGCACCACCCACTCGATCGTCGTCGCCGCGCCGACGGCCAATGCGTCCGCGCGGCCGTACGCGGCCAGGCGGCCGAGCGGCGTCCAGATGCCGCCGGGCACGACGTGCGCCAGCGCCGCCAGGGCGTAGCGCTGCGCGTGCTGCGCCGGTCGCGCCCGCACGCCGAACGCCGCGACGATCCGCCGCCACGTGTCGACCATCAGGATCGCGCCGACCGTCTGGACCGTCCACGTGACGGCGAGCCACCGCGCGTCGAGCCGGAACGCGCGCACCAGCGTGCCCTGGACGCTCCGGAGCTCGCCGTACAGCCGCACGCCGACGACGCCGACGACGACCGCCGCCAGAGCGACGCCTGCCGCGAGCCGAAACAGCCGCCAGCGCCGATCCCGATGGCGCGGGACGGCGATCGGCGCGCCGGCCCCGCTGCGCTCGAACGGCGCGCCCGCGTCGGTGCCGCCCGCCTCGACGCCGGCCGCCTCGGCGCGCTTCAGTCCAGCACCACCCGCAGCCCGTTGGGCGGCGCCGGGTACATGTGGCGGTGCTCGTACAGCCACTGCGGGTGGGCGACGACGGCCTCGCCGTATGCGTGCGCGGCGCAGGCGATGAACTCGCGCTTGGCGGCGAGCCACGGCAGGGGCAGCGCGCTGATGCCGTTCAGCACGGCGTTGCCCGTCCCTTTGACGAGCGAACGCACGTTGCGACCGCGGTACGTCGGCCAGACGTTGGCCGTCGCGAGCTCGGCCACGCGGTAGTGGCTGGCCTCGAGCAGCCGCCTGACCTCGACGGGCGCGTACTCGCGCTGGTGGCGGCCGTAGATCCCGTAGCCGGAGTACGGGAACTCCGTCGGGCGGTTGAAGAACAGGTTCACGAGCCGCTTGACGTTGATGAAGTTCGGCACGGTGATGAACATCAGCCCGCCCGGCGACAGGACCCGGTGGCTCTCGGCCAGCGTGTGGCTCGGGTTGTAGCCGAGGTGCTCGAGCGTCTCCATGAACAGCACGGCGTCGAAGTGGTCGTCCGGGTACGGGAAGGCATCGCGCTCGATGTTGAAGATCCGGACGTCGATCGTCAGGCGGGACGGCGGGCCGCCGAGGGCCGGCACGTCGAGGACGACGCGGCCCGACGGCTGCCGCGGCGCCTCGCCCGGCCACGACCCGGCCTCGACGCTGACGGCGTCGATCTCGGCGCCGAACGCGCTGTGGACCAGCGTTGTGAAGAAGTACGGCGCCGCGCCGAGCTCGAGGATCCGCAACGGCCGCCCGACGACGGGCGGCAGGTGCCGATCGATCATCCGCAGGCTGAGCGCGGCCGACTTGCCGTGCAGCCAGGCGTACCTCTCGAGGTCGGCGCGCGCCCGGACCAACAGATCGCGGTCGAGCGTGTCCTCGACGATCCGGACCCGGCCGAGCACCGCCGCCAGCGCGGCCGGATCCTTGGCCAGCCGCAGCACCTCAGCGTTCATCATCGCCCATCCCTTCGGTTGTGCCGCCGGGGCCGGCGACGCCCGCCCCGCCGGCGGACGGCCGGGCCGACATCCGCCGCGACCACACGTCCCGGCAGCCCGCCGCGAGCCCGCGCACGTAGGCCGCACCGGTTGCCGGGCGGCCGCCGACGAGCGACCGCGCCAGCGTCAGCCCGAGGCTGACGATCCGAACCGCCACGATGACCGCGCGGTGCGCGCCGCGACTGTGCGCGGTGTAGTACGACACGCTCGATCGCGCCAGCAGGAAGGCCTGCGCCGGTGAGCCGACGCCGGTGGACGCCGCGACGTGGTGGGCGATGCGGGCGCTCGGCACGTGCGCCAGCCGGAAGCCGGCCGCGCGGGCGCGCAGGCAGAGGTCGTGGTCCTCGTAGTAGACCCGGAAGCGCTCGTCGAACAGGCCGATCCGCTCCCAGAGGGCCCGCCGGACGAGGATGCAGCAGCCGTTCGCCCAGTCGATGTCGTACGGACGGGGGGAAGGGGGCTCGGCCGTCGTGTCGTGCGCATCGAGCGTCCAGCTTCCGCGGAATCCGGCCGACGGCCAGACGGCGTGCGGCGGGTCGAAGTACGTGACGGTCGGCGCGACGAGACCGAGCGGCCCGCGGCGCGGCGCACGGCCGGGCAGCGGCGCAGCGGCAAGCTCGGCCACGGCGGCGCCGGCGTAGAGCTCCGTCAGCAGGGACGGATCGGCGACGGTGTCGTTGTTCACCAGCAGCGTCCAGGCCGCGCCTGCGTCCAACGCCCGGCGGATCCCGATGTTCGCGCCGGCCGCAAAGCCGAGATTCTCGGGGAGCGCCACGAGCCCGACGCGCGGGTACGCCGCGCGCACCGCCTCGGCCGAGCCGTCCGTCGACCCGTTGTCGACGACGACGATGCGGTGGTCGACGCCGGCCGGGACGGCCATCGCCGCCAGGCTCTCCAAGCACGCGAGCGTCAGATCGCGGCGATTCCAGCTCAACACGACCGACGTCACGACGACGTCGGGCGGCGCGGCGTGGATGATCGCTCGCCTCACCACCACTAGAACCCTTGGCGATCGAAGAACAGCTTGAACATCGCCACCTGGTCGCGCAGGCTGCGGCTGCGGTAGCAGTTCAACAGACACGGCGCCTTGCACGGCTTCATCTTGTCGCGCACGTCCTGGGCGTGGGCCGACTCCCAGATCCGGCGCGGGTGGGTGGTCCGGACGTTGCCGACGAGGTCGTCGACGGTGTAGCAGAAGTTCACGTCGCCGCGCGGGCCGATGTTGAACGTGCTGTAGCGGACCATGCACTCGTCCGGCCGCGGGTGACTGGAGGGCTCGCGGAAGTAGTGCTGCATCGCCACGAGGTGCTCGTCGGGGTTCCAGACGGCCTTGCCGGCGCGCTTGAGCTCGCGGACGGCTTCGAGGGCGTCGTGGACGGCGTCGGGGTCGCGCGGCCAGTGCGGGTTGCGCTCGAACCACGCCGGGTCCATGCCCTCGTCCGTCGCGAACGTCGGGTAGAGCGGTTGGAACAGGACGCGGTCGACGCCGAGGCCGAGGGCCCACTCGGCGGTGGCGGCCATGTCGGCGTACGTCTCCTCCATGATGATCGACGCCACGCCGAGGACGATGCGGGGGTCGCGGCGCAGGTTCACCACGGCCTCGACGCAGCGGTCGTACAGCGGCACGCCCCGGCAGCGGTCGTGCACCTCGCGGTTGAGCGTGTCGATGGAGATCGACAGGAAGTCGGGCCCGACCTCGCGGATGCGGTCGCAGGCCGACGGCGTGAGGTACATCCCGTTCGTCGACATCTTCGTCTTGATGCCGATGTCGCGGCAGTGCGCCAGGATGTCGAACATCCCGCGCTTCTGGAACGGCTCGCCGCCGGAGATGACGATGAAGAACGGCCCGAGCCAGGCGCGCAGGTCGTCGAGGACGCGCTTCCATTCGTCCACGTCCAGCTCGTTGTGCGCCTGGAGCTTCCAGATGTCGCACATCGTGCAGCGCGCCGCGCACGCATCGGTGATGATCACCGAGACTTTGTCGGGCTTGCCGAGCGGGCGGTCGAGGCTGTAGCTGGCCTTCAGGCGCAGGTGGTTCAAGCCTTGCGTGGCGGCGAACTGCACATCGGCCAGCTGGATATCTGTGCGCATGGTGTGACCCCGTCAGCGGCGCCGGTTCATCGAACCGGCCGGTCGAACATGGTGGGCGATCATCGTCGCCGCGCTCTGAGACAGCGGCAACGGCCGCCACGGGTCCGCGCGGCCCGATCCCGGGCGGATCCCGGTCGCCGCGCCGCGGATCGTTCGGGCCCCGATCATAGCGCCGGATCGGCCGCGCCGAGGCACCATGCCAGCTTGGTGGCGTACACGGCCGGCCACGTCAACGGGTAGCGCCGGCCCGGGCGACCCGCGCCGTACAGCCGCGCCGTCGCCACGGCGGCGATGGCGGGCGCCAGCGCGTAGAGCGCCAGTGGGCGGTAGATCCAGGAGACGCCGTCGAACGCCTCCGGATGGCGCCGCCGGACGCCGACCATCCACTGCCCGCTCTGGTACCAGTGGCGCCACATGTCGGCCGCCGTCGTCCGCGTCGGCCGATGGATGATGCGTGCGGCCGGGTCGAGGAACGGTTGATGGCCTGCCGCCGCCAGCCGGATCGTCCAGTCGATGTCCTCGCCGCAGCGCAGGCCGGGGTCCATCGCGCCCACATCGTCGACCGCCGCCGCGCGAACGCTCAGGTTGAGCGTCGGCAGGAAGCGTCGCGGGCCGGGCGGCAGCTGCGCGTCCACGTTGTGGAACATCGACAGGTTGTCTGCCAGCTGCCAGTACGGCCGCGGGTCGAACAACACGGCCCCGCCGACGACGGTTTCGCCGGCGGCGTGCCGGGCGAGGTGGGCGGCCAGCCAGCCGGGCTCGGCGACGCAGTCCGCGTCGAGGAAGACGTACACATCGCCGCCGGCCGCCTGAATCCCGCGGTTGCGCGCCCCGGCCGGCCATTCCGGCCGCTCGGTGTACAGGAAGCGCACGCGCGGCTCGTCCGCCAGGCGCCCCGGTCCGTCGCGGCCGACGACGATGACCTCGTGCGCCCGCGCGCCCGCCTGCGCGAACACGCTGGCCACGGCGCGGTCGACGACGGGCGAGTCCAGGTTCGGGATGATGACCGAGGCCCTCATCGCGCCGTCCCGTGCGCCGGCGCGCGGTCGACGGCTGCGGCGTCGCCGTCGCCCGCGGCCCCGTCGTCCACGCCCGCGCCGCCGACCAAGCCGACGAGCGCCGCCACGTACGCCGCCCAGCCGATCCGCCCCCGCGCCGCGACGGACCCGGCGCGCAGCCGCGTCGCCAACCCACGCTCACGACACAGCCGCACGACGGCCGCGGCCAGCGCCCGGGCATCGCCCGGCGGCACGACGAGCCCGGCTTCGCCGTCGACGACGACCTCGGGCAGCCCGCCGACGTCCGTCACGATCATCGGCACGCCGTGCTCGATCGCCAACGTCAGGACGCCGCTCGACGTCGCGGCGCGGTAGGGCAGGACGACGGCGTCGGCGGACGCGAACAACGGGGCCACTTCCTCGTTCTGCACATAGCCGTCCCGGAGCGTCACCGCGTCGCCGAGGCCGAGTCGATCGGCCTGTGCCCGGAATGCGTCGACCCGCTGCCAGAACTCCCCGGCGACGACGAGCCGCACGCCGGGCACGGTCTCGCGGGCGATGGCGAGCGCGTCGATGAGGACGTCCAGCCCCTTGTACGGCCGGACGAGGCCGAAGAAGAGGAGCGTAGGCGCCGGCCCGATCGGACGCGGTCCGACGCCGTCCGGGCCAGCGGCATCCCCCGTCACGGTGTCGTCGTGCGCGGAGTCATGGGGCGTGACGCCGTCGCCGCCGACAGTGGCCAGGTGGTGGAGCGGCAGCGCCGCGCGCGCCACGGCGCCCGGCATCCGCGCCCGCTCGCCGACGACGCCCTCGAGGACGGCGACGAGCGGCGTCGCGTGGACCAGCCAGCGGTCGCCGCGGCGGAGCGCGAGCGCGGTCAGCCAGCCGGCCACCCGGCCGCGCACGCCGTGCGCGTCGTGCGGCAGGACGTTGTGGCAGATCAGCACGATCGGCGGGCGCCGGCCGCGCCGGCCGAGGAGAGCGCTGAAGCCGACGACGAACGGGGCGAAGAACGGCACCCACCAGACGAGGAGGACGGCATCCGGCCGAGCGGCGCGCACGCGGCGGGCGACGGCGGGCCAGCCGATCGGCCAAAGCGGCGCGATGATCCGTTCGGCCTGAACGCGCACCGGCTGCTGGGACGGGTCGATGACGGTCCGACCCGGGAAGAGCCAGGCAGGATAGAGGCTGCGAAAGGTCAGCGTCGTGACCTCGTGGCCCGCGCCGGCGAGCGTCCGCGCCAGCAGAGCGGTGTGCTGGGCAATCCCGCCGCGATACGGCCACACCGGTCCGATCAGGACCCAACGCATCAGGTGGTCGACGCGGTCTAGGGCTGGTCCAGCCGGAAGCCGTAGCCCCGGATGGTCACCACGTAGCTGTGCCGGGCGTCGTGCTCGGCCAGGCGCTGCCGGCAGCGCTTGACGAGCGCATCGATCGAATCGTCGCTCACGCCGTCCCGCTCGGTCTCGGGCCAGACCGCGCTGACGATCATCTCGCGCGGGACCGGCCCGCCGTCGGCGTCGAGGAGGACCTTGATCAGCCCGAACTGCTGTGCCGAGAGCGGCGGCGCAAGCACCTGGCCGTTCACGAAGACGTGCATCGTCTCGGGGTCGATTCGGATGCCGCGACCGGAGAAGGCGAGCGGCGCGGTGGCATCGGCATCCACGTACCAGAGCTTGTAGCGGGCGGAGATCGAGATGTCGTCGCCGTCCTTCAGCGGTCGCGGTTCGCCGGTCACGGGCTGGCCGTTCAGCCACGTCCCGTTCTTGCTGCCGTTGTCCACAAGGACGTAGCCGCGGCCGCTGCGGCGCACGGCAGCGTGCTGACGCGACACCGAACGATCCGGCAAGCAGATCGCACACTCGGCGTCCCGGCCGATGACGACGACCTCGCGCCCGGCCAGCGGCCAAGTGCGCTCGGCAGCGCCATCGCGGAGCACGATCATCGCCCCTTCTTCTGCCACGGTGCCCTCCCGCGACGACTATAGCACGACCGCGGGGCCACGTCGGCCGCCGCGGAACGCGCCGGGCATCGCGTCGCACGCGCTTGACCGGCCGACCGCCATCGCCCTACCCTGCCCGCATGCGCAACCTCGAGCCCGACGTCGTGCTTCGCGACCGCTACCGTTTGGTCGAACTCGTCGGTCAAGGCGGCGCCGGTGCGGTCTGGCGTGCGGACGACCTGCGTTTGGCCGGCCGCATCACCGCCGTCAAGGCGATCCTGCCGGACGTCGGCTCGGCGGCCGACCGGGCCGATCGCCAGGCCCAGTTCCACCGCGAGGCCAGCATGTTGGCGCGCCTCGACCATCCGGCCCTGCCCAAGGTCTCGGATTATTTCGAGGACGACGGTACGGACTTCCTGGTCATGGACTACGTCGACGGGCCCGATCTTCGCCAGGTCGTCGATGCCGCGCTGGCCGCGGGCGAGCTCCTCGACGTCGAGCGGGTCCTCGGCTGGGCCGATCAGCTCCTCGATGCCGTCGCCTACCTGCACGCCCAGTCGCCGCCCGTGCTGCACCGCGACATCAAGCCGGCGAACATCAAGCTCGTCGCGGGGGAACGGATCAAGCTCGTCGACTTCGGCCTCGTCAAGGCGATGGACCCGGCCGACCCCCGTACGCTCACCGTGGCGCGCGGCGTCGGTTCGCTGCCCTACACGCCGCTCGAGCAGTACGCCGGCGACACCGGCCACACGGATGTCCGGGCCGATCTGTACGCCGTCGGCGCAACGCTGTACCACCTCGTGACCGGCCGGCCGCCGGACACCGCCCAGGACCGCTTCCTGCTGCCCAATGCGCTCACCCGCCCCCGCCGGCTCAACCCCGACGTGCCGTCGCGCGTCGAGTCCGCCATCCTGACGGCGATGGCGCTCCACCCCGAGCGCCGGCCGCCGACGGCCCAGGCGCTGCGTGCGCTCCTCGTCGGCGACGCGCCGGTCCTCGGCAACGTCGAGCTCGGAACGGCGGGTCTGGCGTGGCGACAGGCGATCTGGGACAACGCCGGGCTGATCGCCCTCGTCTCGCTGCTCGTGCTGCTCACCGTCGTCGCGACCTGGCAGGCGACCGCCGCGAGCGCGCCGGCCGCGACGCCGACGGCCAGCGCCGGGTCCACCGCCACCGCACCGATCGCCACGCCGACGGGGCCAGCGGCAGCAGCGCCAGCAGGAAACTGAGCACCGGCGCCTGATACGCCGGGTTCCAACTGCGCGGCCAGAGCCGGCCGCCGCTCGGCAGCCAGCTGGGCATGCGCAGCCCACCGACGAGGACGAGCAGATAGCCCGCGAGCCCGCACGCGAGGCTGAGCAGGAAGAGCCGCACCGCGCGCGAAGGCACGCGCGGCCCCTCGCCGGCGCCGAAGACGATCACGCCGGCCAGCAGGATCAGCGTCAAGCTGAAGAGCAGGATGCTCCAGTCGGCCGGCAGCCGGCGGATCGCCAGCGGCCCTTGGCCGGCGGTCGGCGTTGGGACGTCGAGCACGCTGCCGCTGACGTGGACGACGAGGGGTGCGCTGGCCAGCCCGCTGTCCAGCACGGCGGTGATCTCGATATCGCCCTGGCGATCCGCCGGGAGCGTGACGGTCGCCCGTCCATCGATGGTCTGCCCGACGACGTCGCGCAGGTAGACGTCCTCCGCGGGGTCGTAGCCGCGGACGGTGACCGTCGAGCCGTCGGGCACGGGGTGGCCGTTGGCGTCCCGGATCTCGCCCGTGCGCACCGTGATCCGGCCGCCGTGGGCGACCGCGGCGTCCGGCCGTCCGCCGACCAGGCTGAGGTCGATCTCCTGGCCGGGTGCGGGGAGGAGCTGGGTGGCGAGGTCGTAGCCCGCGCCCGGCACCGAGACCGGGCTCGCCCCGACCGCCGCTTCGTCCCCGAACACGGCGCGCAATGCCACGCGCACGAACGGCCCCCCCGGACTGTAGACGGCATAGTAGGCGGCCAGCCGGGAAATCTCGCTGGCGTCGAGGCCGTACGGCGCGTCGAACGCAACTGCCACCAATCGCTGGCCGGCCGACTCGGTCTCTCTGGCCTGCAGGAACAGCCGCGGCGCGTCCGAGCCCGGCGCCTCGGTCGGCCGAACGTCCCGCATGAAGAAGACGATCCAGTCGGCCTGGGCGACACCGCGTGCCACCTCGTCCTGCCGTGCGGCGCTCAACGGCGGCACGAGCGATGGGTTGTTCTCGGCGGCGATCCGGCCCGTGGCCCCGAGCCATGCCCGAAGCTCGCGCGCGGTGACGACGCCGACGTCCTCGGCACGGACGATGCGCCGCGTGCCGGAACCCGTCGGGCCGTACGTCTGGAGGCACGTCGCAAGGACCTCGTCGGGATCGAGCACCCATTGCGGCGGACAGGCGGCGCACTCCTGGCTGTCGCGCGCGTCGACGACGAACAGCAGTCGATCGCCGGATTGCGGCGACGGCACCGGCGCACGACCGCCGCCGGCCGTCGGCAGGGCGAACAGCGTGAGCGCGGCACGGGCGACGGCCTGCGTATCGTCGCCCCCCAATCCGGTGGATGCCGGGGCGGCCTCGGCATCGACGGCGACGCCGTCCGGCGTGGCCGCAGCGTACAGCGCGCGCTTGCGGGCCAGGACGCGGCGCAGCGCCCGGTCGACGGCCTCGCGCACGTTGTCGTCCTCCTCGTAGGCCGCGGTCAGCCAGGCGAGCGCCTCCTCGATCTCCGCGGGCGATCGGGTCGGGTCGTCGGGCACGTCGAAGCCGGACAGGTTGAGGACGTCGTTGCCGGCCAGGAGCGCCTCGCGCACGACGCGGCGGACATTGAACGCCGCTCCCTGTGGATCGGTATAGCGTCGGACGCCGGCCAGGCCGAGGCCGGGGCTGAACAGGAGCCCGCCGCCCTCTCGCCAGGCATCGAGGCTCGGCAGCTGCCCGCGCAGGTAGGCAAGGCCGCTGCCGTCGAGGGACAGCGGACGATCGATCTGGCGCTGGACACCGCGAAACCGCACGTGGGTCGTCACCAGCGCGTCGACGACGCTGGAGCGGTTGTCCCGGGGCTCGACGACGGCCACGAACGGCACGAGCTCGGTGCGCCGCAGGTCGTCCAGACTGCTCTCCACGATCGGCAACTCGGCGGTCTGGCTCCGATCGGCGCCGCCGACGCCCGGGAAGCTGCCGGCGGCCACCGCCACCCGCCCGTCGCTGCCGCGGTGGATGCCGCCGACGATGGCCCGGCCGAGCTTGGCCACCCACGACGGGTTGCCGCCGAGCGCCCGGGCGCCCAGGTCACCGGTGCTGCCCGGCCGTGGTTGGGCGACGACATCC
This sequence comes from Ardenticatenales bacterium, assembly GCA_020853525.1. Taxonomy (GTDB): domain Bacteria; phylum Chloroflexota; class Anaerolineae; order Epilineales; family Epilineaceae; genus Avedoeria. The sequence continues at coordinate 11,998 of JADYYS010000036.1, forward strand.
AGATTCGGACCGAGCCAAAGGTTGACGCCGACCGCCCGCAGCTCACGTCCGACGACCTCGCCGACGCGTCCGGCCAACGCCGGATCCCATGTGGCGCCGAGCGCCATCGCGCTCGGTACGTCCGTCATGCCGCCGCGCAGCGGGCTGAGCGGGAACGCCGCCCCGTCGCTGTCGACCGCGATCCACAGCGGGACGTACGCCGCGTGCCGGGCGGCGCGCGCCTGCAACGCGTTCGCCAGGAGCGCCACCTGGCGCGGCGTGTCGGGTGCGTTGACGAAGTTGCCGGCGCGCGGGTCCAGGATGACGCCGCCGACGCCCTGATCCACGAGGCGGGCGATCGCGCGATCGTCGGTCACGGCGTCGCCCCGGAACGGCACGAGAAGGAGCTGGCCGACGCGCTCCGCGGGGGTCATGTCGGCGATCAGGTCGTCGATCTCGCCGGCGGCCGTTGCTGCGCGCGGCGGCGCGGCCGTCGCGCAGGACGCGGCGAGGGCCGCGGCGAAGCAGAGGAGTGTTCGGGTGTGCACGTTGGGCAAGGATAGGGAATCCGCAGCCGAACGCCAGCACCGGCCGCACCGGGCGATCGGGCGCCGACGCCGTGACGGCCCCGAAGACGCGGCCGGGCAGCGTGGTTGACAGAATGGCATGCGGCGTGTTAATGTAGTTGTAACCCGCGTGCACTTGCGGCTGAAGGCAGTTGCAGCCGGCGGTGGACATGAGGTTGGGGTCACCGCTTCCGGCGGGCGGTGTGCGTGGTCCCAAGGTCCGAAGCGTGGTCGTTTGGCCGTCGAACCGGCAGGACGACAGTCTACGGAGGTCATCCGGCCCGTGTGCGCATCAACCGGTGTTATGGACGAAGAGAGGCGCCTGGCGACGAAGTCCTGGGTCTGCCCCTGCCCGAGCTCTGACGGGACCGCGCGCCGGCGCCTCTCGCCCGTGCATAACGGTGTTGGGAAATTGGGCGTTACGCACGTTTGTCGAACGCGACTTCATTCCTGGACGATCCCCCAATGCGTCGGGTGTGATGCAGCACGGCCGATGGGCACGGACCGCAAAGCGGCCCGTCTTCTCAGTTCGGGACTCCTTGGTGCGACCGCACTGAGGTGCGACGAGTCCGGCAATGGCGGGCAGTCAGAGATAGCCGTTTCCGCTGCCCCGGACGGCGAACGCGATGCGGAGGATAAGGCATGAGCCATCGACACGCGGCGGTGTTGCTGACAGCGGGAGCCGCCCTGCTGGTTGTCCTGACCGGCTCGACCCCCACGCGCGGGGCGGCGCCGGGCACCGCCGAACACCCGGCGTCCCTTCCGGCCCCGTGGTCGGCCGACGGCGGGGCCCTGCCGGGGGTGCTCGGTCCGGACGACGCCGCGCCCGCCGGCGGCGGCCTTGTGTCGCGATCGCACGGCGCCGGTGGGCCGGTCGTGGCTGCCGGTGGGCAGGCTGCCGAGCCGCTGCAGTCGGATCTCGACGACGACCCGGGCTACATTCCGAACCGCCTCATCGTCGGCTTTCGCCCGGAGGCGACCGACGAGTACAAGCGCAAGCTGCACGAGAAGTACGGCGGGCAGGTCATCGACCAGATCCAGAACCTGAACATCCAGGTGCTCCGGGTCACCGACACGGACCTGCTCACCCAGGTTCGGGCCTATCAGTCCGAAGTGCAGGTGGCCTTTGCCGAGCCGGACTACCTGGCGCACATCCTCGGCGAACCCGACCCGGTGTCGCCCCGTGCGGACGTTGCGGCCGGGCAGGCCGGCGGACGAAACCCATTGGACCGACTCGGCCTCCAGATCACCCCGAACGATCCGATGGTCGGCTCGCAGTGGCACCACACCAAGATCGAGTCGGCGGCCGCGTGGGACCGCCAGCGCGGCGCCGGGATCACGATCGCCATCGTCGACACCGGCACGAACTGCAGCCATCCGGACCTGGCCGGCAAGTGCGTCGCGGGTTACGATTATGTCAACCGCGACAACAACCCGGCCGACGACCAGGGCCACGGCACGCACGTCGCCGGCATCGCGGCGATGCAGACGAACAACGGGGTCGGCGGCGCCGGCGTCGGTTGGGACAGCCGGATCATGCCGGTCAAGGTGCTCGACCGAACCGGCAACGGTGGTCACTCCGCGATCGCCAGCGGGATCACGTTCGCGGCCGACAACGGCGCGCAGGTGATCAACATGAGCCTCGGCGGCGCGTTCACGTCTTCGACGCTCCGGAATGCGGTCGACTACGCGATTCAGCGCGGCGTCGTCGTCTTGGCGGCGGCGGGCAACGAAAATACGTCGAACCCGAGCTATCCGGCCGCCTACAACGGCGTCATCGGGATCGCGGCCACCTCGCAGTCGGATCAACGGGCCAGCTTCTCGAACTACGGCAACGCGGTCGATGTCGCCGCGCCCGGCGTCGCGATCCTCTCGACGGTCATGACGGGCGGCTACCAGCCATGGAGCGGCACGAGCATGGCCTGTCCCGTCGCGGCCGGGCTCGCGGCGCTCCTGGTGGCCCAGAACCCGAGCCGTACACCGGCGCAGGTCGAACAGATCCTCGAGCAATCGGCCGACGATCTCGGGGATGCCGGCTGGGATCCGTACTTCGGCTGGGGCCGGATCAACGCCCGCAAGGCGCTGAACCTGGCGCCCGGCACGACGACGCCCGGCACGCCCGCGGGCGGCGGGACGAGTACCGCCCCGCCGCCGACCCAGGCGACGGCAACGCCGTCCGGCAATTTCGTGCTCCAGGTCGAGGAGCTGATCAATCTGAAGCGCGCCGGCGCCGGCCTCAACCCGCTGGCCTCGAGCCAGCAGCTGCGCAACGCCTCGACCCGCCACTCGAACGACATGGCGTCCGGCAACTTCTGCGGGCACGACGGCACGGATGGCAGCACCGCCCAGTCGCGGATGCTGGACGCGGGCTACGGCCAGCCTTACGGCGAGATCGTGGCCTGCGGGCTCGTGTCGCCGGCGGCGGCCGTCGAAGCGTGGTGGAACAGTCCCGCGCACAAGGCGATCATGTTGTGCACGACGTGCACCGAGCTCGGTGCCGGGTACCGTAACATCGGCACGTACGGCCACTTCTGGACGGTCGATTTCGGCCGCCGGACCGTGTCGGGCGCCACGCCGACGCTGGCGAGCACGGTGCCGCCGCCGGTCACCGGCACCGCTGCGCCGTCCGCGACTCCGCCACCGCCGACACCGACGCTCCACGCGCCGCCGGGTGGCGTGAACGTCGAGATCGCGCCGCGCAACAACAAGGCCGGCTGGGTCGTGAGCAATGTGCCCAACCAGAACTTCTTCACGGATGAGGAGGACACGTTCACCGGGACGTACGCCAACCGGACCTATCACGGCGCGGCCCAATTCGAACTCGGCGTGATCCCGGCCGGCGCGACGATCAACAGCGCCCGGCTGGAGATGATCGGCCGGGACGCCTCGTTCCTTGGCGTCGGCGGCACTTGGACGGTGAACCTGCTGCGGACCGACATCGACGCCGGCTTCGCCGGCCAGGGCTACACCGGGATACACAATGCGGCCATCGACGTCACGTTGATGCCGCTGCTCGGTCGCGACCTGCTGGGCGAATCGCAGAAGAACGCGTTCAACATGGACGACGGCGCGCTGAACGTGCTCCGCGCGCGGCATCTCGGCTCGCGCGCCCTTTCGATCCGGATGGACGGTCCGCCCCCCGGCGGCAACGTCACGAACCTCTTCACGTGGGACACCGGCTACGGCCAGACGACGCGGTATGCCGGCGTGCGGCTGTTCGTGAACTACAGCACGGCCGGCAGCGGCCCCCCGCCGTCCGCCACGCCGTCGCCGACCGAACCGCCGGCGCCGAACACGGCGACGCCGACCGTCGGAGCGTCCCCGACCCCGACGGTGACGCTCGTCCCGCCGACCGCGACGTTCACCGCGCCGCCGCCGCCGCCGACCGCCACGCCGTCGCCGACGCTCGTGATTCCGCCGACGCGCGAACCGGACGGCAACGAGATCGACATCCTGCCGGCATGCCTGGACGTGGGCTATGTCCGCTCGTACGAGGCGTTCAACCACTTCTGCGACGACGACATGTTCGCCGGCTACTACCAGGGCCGGATCTACTTCGGCGGCGTTCAGTTCGACCTCTCGGCCGTGCCGGCCGGGCGGGCGGTGCGCAGCGCGCGGCTCCTGATGAACGGCCTGTCGACCCGCTACCTTTCCGATGCGGGCAACGGCGTCTGGGAGGCGAACCTGCTCGAAGCCGCCGTCGACGGCGGCTGGCGCGGCGTGTCGTACGAGTCGCTGCGCAGCGCCAGGATCTCGTCCAAGCTCCAGCCGCAGCTGCACCAGTACGACCTTGGCGTCGGCGTCCAGAACGTCTTCACGTTCGATGCGACGCAGCTGCGCGAGCTCGAGTTCCGCAAGGAAGCCACGGGCAAGGTCAGCTTCCGGATGGACGGCCCGCAGATCGGCGTGAGCAACGTCATGGACTGGGACACCGGTTTCGGCGCCGGGCAGCGAAATCCGCCGATCCTGCGGATCACGCTCGGCCCGCCCGGCAGCGGCGAGCCGGTGCCGACGAAGTCGACGGACGACTTGGCGAAGATCAACGAGATCGTGGCCGAGATCAACCGGGTGCGCGTGGCGAACGGCCGCGGCACGGTGGCGGTGTCCAGCGAACTGCAGTCCGCGGCCGGGACGCACAACACGGACATGATCCGCAACAGCTTCTTCAGCCACACCGGCAGCGACGGCTCGTCGCCCGCCCAGCGCGTCGCACGCACCGGCTACCCCGCCACGGCGGTCGGCGAGCTGCTGGCCGCCGCCAACGGCACGCCGGCGGTCGTCGTGCAGGCCTGGCTGGATCAGGGGCAGCGGGACACCGTCCTCGACCCGTCGTACACCCAGATCGGCGCCCACTACCAGTTCGTCCGCGCCGTCGGCTACCAGCACTACTGGACGGTGGTGCTCGCCGCAAGGGCCCCTTGACGGACGGACGAACCGGACGGCGCAAGCCATCTGACCGACTCGCGGCCGCTTCCTTCGTGACGAAAAGACGTCCGTGACGAAAAGACGGCGCCCTGGTTCCCTCGCGGGATCCAGGGCGCCGTCGCTCGTGTCGAGCGCGCCCGTCTAGCGAGCTCGCTGCGGTTACGGGACCGGGGTCTCGAAGGCGGACACCGCCGGCCGCGTCCGCGATGCGATCGGCTGGGAGCGCACGAAACCGCTCGTGCGCAGCGCCATCGGCAGGAAGATCGTGCCCGTGCTGACGATCGACACGCCCGCGACCGGGGGCTTGCCGACTTCGACGATGTTCGAGTTCGCCTTGGCCCCATCGGCCTCGACCTCGATGATGACGTCACCGTCGCGACCATCGGACACGATGTAGACACCGGCCAGGTTGGACTGGCTCGGCGGCACGATCGTCCGACCACGGTCCGTGATGAGGTCGATCGAGGTGCCGGAATTGACGACCTCCGGCTCGTTCTGGCCGGGCACCCGCCGCTCGTACGCCAGGTAGCCGACGCTCGGCGGCAGCAGGCGGAGCTTGACGGGCGTCCCGTCGGCCACGTTGTTCCCGTTCAGATCCTTGATCTCAACGGTCACCCCGCCGCGCCGGTCCCGAATCCGGTGAATCGCCTTGGGGTTGACGATGATCCGCATGTTCACCGCCGGACCGACGACGTTGAACTTGGTTGCCGCCTCGATGTCGCCGGCATCGGCGCGCAGCGTGACCTGGCCGTGATCGGGCTGCGGCGCAGGGACGGCGCTGCCGGCCGTGTACGTCACCTCGGCCACGCCTTCCACCGGCGTCACCTCGGCCGAGCTCAGCGTCCCGAACCCGGTCGGATCGAGCGAGAACGCCACCTTGGTCCCCGAAACGGGCAGGCAGTTGCGGTCCGTGACGAACGCGCTGAAGCGCGCCTGGTGGTTCACGCCGGGTGCGGTCACGCTCGTGGCGAACACGGCCGTGGCGCCGTCGGGATACGTCAGGCGCAGCCCGCCGAGGTTGCCGCGGTCCGTCTGGTCGGGGCTCGGGAAGATGAGCGCCGGGGCGCCCGGATCACCGACGGTCCAGAGCGCCGTATCGGCCGGCGTCGTTCGCTGCTGCCCGCCGACGACGTCGAACAGGTCGGTGTTGTACTGCACGCACGCCTGCAGCCGACTGCCCTGGTAGCTGGCGGTGGTGCGTGGGATCGCCCAACCCGTCGTGTCGCTCGGCACGGCCGCGAGCCCGCTGGCGATATTGGCCTGCGCGGTGGCGATGAGGGCCGTCGCCTCGCCGACGATCATGCACCCACGCGCCGGGTCCGGCTTGATCGGCGGCCCTTCGTTGGCCTGCTGCGGCTGGAGAAGGCCGGGCACCTGCTGCAGCTTGACCAGCGCCTGCTCCAGCGCGGTCCTGGCGGCCGACAGGTCCGGTGCTGCGGCGGCGCCGGCGCGGCCGGGCGCCATGTCCGGCATGCCGAGCATCGCCTGCAGGGTGCGGCTGAGCTCACTCGTCGTCAGGGCCGAGGCGTCCAGCGGATCGAGGATCGTCGGCAGCCAGCGCTGGTAGGGGTGCGGGGGCGAGGCCGTCGGCGTCGGCTGACCGGGCTGCGGTGTCGGGAGCTGGATCGGCCACGTATCGGGCGGGGCCGGGAAGTTCTGGCACTTGGTGCCGACCGAGGCGATCGACTCGGACAGCGCCAGCTGGGTCACGCTGATCGCCGATCGATAGCTCGACACGAAGTCGGCGGCCGAGACGGCGATGGAACGCTTGCCGGCACCGGCTCCGAGCGCCGGCAGCGACTGCTTCTTGACCACGACCCCGGAGAGATCGCGCAGCTGGACCACGAACTGCTCACCGCCGGCGGCATTGTCGTAGGCCACGACGGCGAAGAGGCTGGTGGCGGCTGCACCGAAGTTTCGTCGGGGATCACCGTCGCGCACGTCGCTCATGTAGAGCTGGGCGTTCACGCGATCGGTCTGTGCGAGGGGCGCGGCCGCGGCCGGGTGGGCCGGGCCGCCGACGACCATCAGGACACCGATGGCGACGCCGAGGGTCGAGAGCACGGTGACCAGGACGGCGGACAAACGTGGCATGTGGGGCATCTCCTTGGGTACGGGTGAAGGCAACCAGCGAGCCCGACTGCGGACGCAGAGGGTCGCAGGCGCGACGTCCGCGCGGGCATCACATGCCCGCAGCGGCGCCGGAACACACGGTGGTCTTGACGTCATGACGCACAGGACGCGGCCAAAGTCACGGGGCGCGTCCCGCGCTTTGCGGCTCGGCGCACTATAGCCGGCGGCGGAACCAAAGGGCGAGCCCCACCAACACGGCGATGCCGAGACCGAGGACGACGAGGTTCGGACCGCCCCCGCCCGCCGGCGTCGAACCGCCCGATGTTGCGTTGCCCGCCGGCACGGTGAACGTCGGCAGCGGCACGCTGCCGGATGCCTCGTTCCCAGCGGCCGGCCCGCCCGCGAGCGGCTGCGCTCCGCCGGCGTTCGACGGGTCGATCGCACCGGGCGGCACGGCGGCGCCCGCGCCGTCCTGCGGCACCGGGAGCCCGAGCGCGACCGACGTGGCCGCCTTGCTCTCGATGAGCGCCGACACCTGGGCGGACTGTGTCGCCGCGACGGGCTTGCCCACATCGACGGCCGCCGTGCTGCGGCCCGCCTGCGTCCTGTCGGCGGACAGGGCCGTCGTCGGCACGGGCGTGTTCTGTCGCGTGGCCGCGCCGGAACCGCCGCCACCGCCGCCGGTGAACGTGGCCGGCAGCCGGGGTGTCGCCGACGGCGCCGCCGTGACTTCGGCGGCAGCGTTGTTCGGGCTCTTGTTCGTCGCCTGGATCACGACCATATCCGCGCTCCCGGCCGCCGTGGAGGCCATGCCGAGCTCGTCGACGGTTACCGAGACGGTGTAGGGCGCGTTATCGGCGTACAGCGCCGCCATCGTGAACGAGGTGAGCTTGCCGACCTCCTCCTCGAGCTCGCCGGCCGCGGTGGCGAGCTCGTTCGCGGCGGGCGCGAGCTGCTCCAAGCGGGCGCGCGTGGCCGCGACATCGGTCATACCGATCCCAAGGATGTCTCCCACCGCCTCCTGTACCTCAGGATAGAGGCGGTCGATCGTCTGCTTGGCCGCGAGCGCGGCGCCGGTCAATCCGGCGCGGTCCATCGGCACGAGCACGCGCCCGAGGGAACGCAGATCGCGCTCGAGGCTTGTCCGCGCGTTGACGATCTCGCCGTCGACGCGGCGCGTGTCGGCGCCCATCTCCGCCAGCTCGCGGATGTCGTCGCAATAGAGCTCGACCAGGCCGGCGGCGCCGTGGACGAGATCGGTGGCCGAAAGTTCCACACGGGCTGTGCCGGCACCGCTGTAGCGCTCGGCCTCGAGATCGAGCAGCGGCTCGCCGCTGTTGTCGAAGACATCGACCTTGATCCGCGTCTTGTTCGCGTCCGTGTAGTCGAACAGCGCCCAAGCGCTCGTCGCGTCCGTCGACACGTTGCCGGACTCGACGGCGTCACCGCCGGCCTCGGTCGTCGAGATCCGGACATTCGAGACCTTCGTGATCGCCTGCGCCGATGGCGCCCACAGCGGGGTGAGAAGCAGCGCCGCGGCAAGGCCGGCGCCTGCGAGCATGCGTCGCATTGGGTACATCGTCCACACGTCCTTGTCTGTTTCTTTCATTGCGGCCCGGTCGGCGCGGCGCGCCGCGAGCCGGGGTCGGGGCGATCAGCGCTGCTTGAGCGCCGACATTCCAGCCCACACCACGATGGCCAACAACACGATGACGCCAAGGCCGCTCCCGAGGAGCAGGAGCTGGCTCGGCTCGCCCGCCTGCGGCGCCGTGGCCCCGTTGCCGCCGGGGGGCGGATTGACTTGGGGCGCCGCCGGATTCACGCCGCCCGAGTCCTCGTCGACCGGCACGTTCTGGACGTTGCTCGCCGGAATCACCTCGGCACTGCCGACGAGGAGCGTCAGGCCGTCGGCGGGGCTCTCCCGTCCGTCGACCTCGACGTAGGCGTTCACGAGGTACTCGGCATCGGCGAGGGGCTCCTCGAAGGTGAACTCGACCGAGTTCGTGCCCGGTACCGAGAGCTCCGTCTCCTGCATGCCGGCGATGACCCCCTGCGGTGCGATGACCTTGATCACCGCGCGCCGGGCGGCCGTGCCGTCGTACTCGAACCACACCTTGAACTGCTTCGTGCCGGCGGGCGCCTTGAAGAGCTTCTCGCCGGCCGGTGCCGGCTGCTCCCAGACCGTCTGCCCGGCGTCGTCGCCGATACGGATGTTGCCGACGGTGGCGCGGCCGGACTGCGCGAAGGCCGGCACGGCGAGCGTGCCGGCAGCGGCGACGGCGCACAGCAGCGCACCGATGCGGCCAAGCCGCGCACCCAGGACGGCGCCTTGGTCCGCACCCAGCACGGCACGATGGCGGGGGATGCTCATGCGTTTCTCCTCGCGCCGGCGCTGATGCGCGGCGCATGATTCTGGCGATGTCGAGATGGACGTCACCGAGCGCCCAGTGTCGGGGCACGGCGTAAGCCTCGGCTGAAGCCCGGGTAAGCGCCGCCTGAGCGGACTGCCGCACCGGAATTGCACGCCGCAGCAACCGTCGCCCCTGCGGAACGGCCGAGGGCGAGGGATGGCGATCATATCACCCGGCGTCTCCGGCGACAAAGACGGACACCCTTGATGCGTCCGCCCTGCCGCGTCGGCCTCCGCCCAACCGCCGCTCAGCGCGAGCGGAGGGTTGCGCCCTTGCTCAACACCGGCAGCTGGATGCGGGCCGGACCCCACACCCAGAACTCGGCGGTGACGGCAATGTCGCCGGCCACCTCCACTTGGACGACGAAGGTGTCCGTGGCGTGGTGCCCGGTCGACGGGAGCGGCAGGTCGCGCAGCTGAGCCGCCTGCGCGCTCAGATCCGTGGACGCCCGTACGACCTCGCCGAGCATCGTATCCACCTGCGCCGCCCGACGCTGCTTGCCGGCGACATCATCCGGCGGAAGCTCGATCGCGCGCGCGAGGATGAGGATGGCGTCACGCAGAGACCCGTCGATCTCGGCGACCTCGGCGGCGGGCGCCGGCGGGAGATCGACGTTGCCCAACAACTCCGCCGTCCACACCAGGCGCAGGACGGCCGCCTCCGCCGACCGGAGGTACTCCTGCACGCCGACGCTGCGCTCAGCTGCCTGCTTGGCGCTCTGCTTGGCGTCGCGCGCATCGGCGCTCAAGGCGCCCGCGAGGACGCCGTACACCGCCGTGCCATCGATGTCGATCGTCGCGGTGCCGTCGCCGTTGTAGCGCGCGCCATGGCCGAACACCGTCACGCCGCCGCGGCCCTTGACGACGACGCGGATCTCCTGGTCGGCCGCCTGCTCGTACGCGAAGCGGGCGTACACATGGCGCGTGCCTTCGTCGAAGAGCACCGCCTCCGCCGTGGCGGGGGATGTCGGAACCGGCGGAGGACCGGCGTCGGGCCTGGCGGCCACGTAGAGCGACTTCACGCGCACGGCGGTGGTGTCCGCCTCGACCGGCCGGCCGCCCGCGAATCCGGCGAGGACGGCGAGGACGGCGATGCCGAGTGCGGCGGGGCACGCGCGGCGCAGCAGGCGGCCGGCTGGGGTCGGTCCGGTCATCGGGATCCTCCGTCTGGGGTCGCGTGGCGGGCGGGTCGGACAAGACACACGCCGGGGCGGAGCGCGTCGCACGTTCGAGAGTTCGGTGATGGTAGTGTGTCGGACGCGGCGGGAGCAAGGTCGGTGGCGCCGCGGATGTGATCGGGGGCGGGCGGCCGCGGATCGCCGCTCGAGGTCGGCGTCGCCCCGGCCGCTAGCACTCTGTCACTGGACACGCGTCGGGGATCCGACAGAGGCAGGCTTCCGCAGACTCTGCAGTGACAGAGTACTAGCGCAGTCGGGGGGGCCGGCGCAGGGTGAACGCGCGCATGACGAGCGGCAGGTAGACCCGCGGCCCGCGCTCGGGCGACAGCCCGAACAGGACGGTCGTCGTCGTCCCGTCCGTTACGAAGGCGCCCTGTTCGGATGGACCGGTCGTCACCCAGCCGGAGGGCGGCGCGACGCTCACGAAGAAGACGCCGGTCGGGAGCGTCGCACAGACGGGACGGTCCTGGCGGCTGCGCAGCTGACGGTAGGACGTATGGCGGTCCGTCAGCACGTCGATGAGGACATCGCCCTGCGCCGCCTCGCCGGCGTCGCGGAAGCCGTCGTGATTGCGGTCGTCGAACACGTCAACGCAGACCGTCCCGTGCGGGCCGTTCACGGTGGGCTCGGGCGTCGGTGAAAGAGTGGGGGCGCGCGTCGGAGGGACCGTCGGGCCGCGGGTGGGCGTGGCGGTCGGACGCGGCGGGCTCGGCGTCGGGCTTGGGGTCGTCGGCGCGCGGGCACCGAAGGCGAACGTCACGGACGCGTCGGCCATCGGCGCGCTGAAGTCGTACGCCCGCGTTCCGGAGGCCACGAGGTTGCGCGGCAGCTCGACGATCTCGAGGCGGTAGGCACCGTCCGCCAAGCCGCTCCAGCAGTGATCGGGGTCGTTCGCGCCGTGAGTCGTCCAGGTGATGAAGACGCCCGAGAGCTGGTGCGTCAGCCGGAGCGTCGCCCCGGCCAGGAACCGCTCGCCGGCGTCGCGCCGGCCGTCGCCGTTGCGGTCGTCGAAGGCGATGATGCACGCCTGGCGGCCGGTGAACGTCGAGGGGTCGCGGGTCGGGGTCGGCGGGCCGCTCGGCGTGTTCGTCGGCGTCACGCCCGGTGAAGTCGGCGTGGCCGAGGCGACGCGCGGGTCGGCGGTCGGGCCGTCCGTCGGCCCGGGCGGGAACGTCGGCGTCGCGCTCGGCGTGGCGGTCGGCGTGCGGGCCAGGGCGGTCAGGGCGAGCCACGTCGCCGTGGCGCCGGGCCCGGCCGACGCCGTGACGCCCGGCGCCGCCGTCATCGTTGCCACCCAGGCCGCGGTGGCGGTCGCCGCGGCCGCCGTGACGGTCGGACCGGCGATAACCGTCGCGGCGACCTCGGTGCGGATCGCGGCGCTCGTGGCCGTGGCCCCGGCGATCGCGGTGGCCGTCTGGGCGACCGGCGGGACGGTGGCCGACGGCGTCGGGGAGACGGACGGGGTCGGCGAGAGCGTCGGCACGGCAGAGATCGTCACGATCGGCGTCGGAGGCGGTGTGCCGGTGGTCGACGCCGTCGCGCTCGGACCACCGCCCGGCGTCGGCGACGTCGGCGACGGCGATGCGGTCGGAATCGGCGTCAGCGTGGCGGCAAGGCCGATCGCGTAGCTGACGACGAGCGCCGGCCCGCTCGCCGGATCGGGCGGTGACGGTTCACGGTTGTAGACATCCACGCCGGAGTGCCACGCCGCCAGGTTGTTCTCGTCGGGCAGCGGGCCGTCGACGCGGAACGAGGCGCGGCCGGAGCCGTCGACGCGCGCTTCCAGGAGAGGGAGTTGCGCCGGGGCGAAGCCGAACGTGTTCTTGCGCCCCGGGAGGAGGTCGATCTCCTCCAGCGACGGGCCGATCTGGGCGGCGACGGCGGCGCTGCTCACCGTCAGGAACGTCGCATCCCGCCACCCGGCGTCGATCGCGCCGTCCAGCAGGACGACCTTCCACTCGCCGGTCTTCAGGAACTCGTTCGTCTGGCCGATGAGCTCGACGCGGGCGTCGAGGATGTTCGCCTCGGGCGGGATCTCGGACAGATCGAACTGGATCATCCCGTAGTGCGGGTTGTCGCCGCGGCCCCACATGCCGGCGTAGATCGAGGCGTAGCCGAGGTGGTTCTTCCGGTCGCGCTGCGCCGAGACCTTGGGCACGTAGCCGACGTCCGCCGGCGCGGGCCGAAGCGTGATCGTGTCGAACGACTGGGCGGGCGGCGGCGTCGGCGTCACCGTCGGCGGCGGGCCGGCGTACGTCGGCAGCGGCGTCGGGGTGACGGTGGCGTTGCCGGCCAGCCACTGGGCGGCGTCGGCATACTCCGTCTTGCAGTCGCGCGGGCAGTACTTCACGGTCACCGTCGCGCGGTCGACGACCTTGATGATCCCTTGCGCCTGGTTCGATTCCTGCGTCGAGAACCGCAGCGGCTGGACCGCCCGGAACAGCGGGAACGATGCGGCGTCCTCGACGAGCTCGACGAGGATACCGACCGGATCGGCATCGCTGACGACGCGAACGGTGATCCGGTCCTTCTTGGACGCGTCGAGGTTCGCCGCCGGGTCGCGCGCCGTGATGTCCGCCTGCGCCGCCGCGCCGTAGTAGACGTCGGCGTCGAAGGCGACATAGAGCCCGACGTACCACTCGATGCCGGCGCCGATGCCCGAGAACGGACCCTCGGGCCAAACCGCCGACGTGTAGTACGGGCTGCCGCCGGGCGGAATGCCGTTCTTCTTCTCGAACGTGATCGTCTCACAACCCTGGCCACTGTACACGATGCCGTCGGGGTGGTTGACGAACTGCCGGCCGCCGCCCGAGTCCTTGACGAACACGCGCACGAGGTCCTCGAACGAGTGGCAGTAGATGATGTGGACGGTGTCCGTGCCCGCCGGGAACTCGGTGACGCCGGGGCCCTGCATGCAGTGGTTGTCGTCCAGCTGGGCCTGGTAGGTCTCGTCGCACATGTGGAGGTGCCAGGCCGGCGTGATGACCGGTGTCGCACAGTACGGCGGGCAGGCCTGCGCGGCGGCGCGCGGCGGCGCGGCCGTGGACACGACGTCCAGCACGAACAGCAGCGCCGACACCGCAATGCACAGGCCGAGCGGCCCGATGCGGCGTGCGGCGCTCCGCGGGGGGGCGGGGGGCTGCGGGAGGGTTGCCATGGCTCGTGGGTTGAGACGTGCCGAGAGCCGCCGGCGTTACGGCGGGTCGGCCCGCGCATGGTGGACGTCCAATGTCCGGCAGCTGAAGCTGGCCGGTGCGTTCTGTTCGCGCCCCTCGAATCTATCGCGTCTCTGATACGGCGCGGCGACGTCTTCATTGGCGGGCCGTCTGGCCGCCGCTTATACTTGCGGCCAGTGCGATCAAGTGAGGAGACGCCCGACCATGATGCCATTTGACCGGTTCACCGAGCGCGCGCAGGACGTGATCGCCCGATCACAGGAGATCCTGATGCGCTACAACCATAACCAGATGGACACCGAGCACGTCTTCCTGGCGCTGCTCGAACAGCCGGATGGGCTGGCGAACGAGATCTTCGAGGAAGTGCTCGGCGTCAACACCGAGCTCCTGGCCATGCAGCTCGATGAGTACCTCACGAACAACCGCAAGCTTCACATCCCGGGCCGCACCGGCTCGGGCAATCAGATCTACGTGACACCGCGCATCCAGCGCATCGGCCAGGTGGCGATGAGCGAGGCACAGTCGCTGACGGACGAGTACATCTCGACCGAGCACATCCTGCTGGCGATCGCTTCCGAGGAGCGCGGCCACGCGGCGCGGCTACTGAGCGAAGCGGGCGTCGACAAGGAAGACATCCGGATGGCGATCGAGGAGGTGCGCGGCGGCCAGAAGGTCACCGACCCACGCGCCGAGACGCGCTACCGCGTGCTGGCGAAGTACGGCCGCGACCTGACCGACCTGGCGCGCGCGGGCAAGCTCGACCCCGTCGTCGGCCGGCAGGAGGAGACGCTGCGGATGATGCGCGTCCTCATGCGCCGCACGAAGAACAACCCCGTCCTGATCGGCGAGCCCGGCGTCGGCAAGACCGCCATCGTCGAGGGCTTGGCACAAATGATCGCCGACGGCGAGGTGCCCGAGATCCTCATCGACAAGCGCGTCGTCGAGCTCGACCTCGGCGCGATGGTCGCCGGCAGCAAGTTCCGCGGCGAGTTCGAGGAGCGCCTGAAGGCGGTCATGGACGAGATCCGCAATGCCGAGGGCAAGGTGATCGTCTTCATCGACGAGATTCACAACGTGGTCGGCGCCGGCGCGGCGCAGGGCGCGATGGACGCGAGCAACCTGATGAAGCCGGCCCTTTCGCGCGGCGAGCTGCAGTGCATCGGCGCGACGACGCACGACGAATACCGCACGCACATCGAGAAGGACCGCGCGCTCGAGCGCCGGTTCGCCCCGATCTGGGTCGAGCAGCCGTCCGTGGACGACGCGGTGCGGATGCTCAAGGGCTTGCGGCCGCGCTACGAGGCGCATCATCAGGTGAAGATCACGGACGAGGCCGTCACGGCCGCGGCCGAACTCTCGGAACGCTACGTCACGTCCCGCAGCCTGCCCGACAAGGCGATCGACCTGATGGACGAGGCGGCGGCCAAGCTGAAGATCGCGATGTACAGCATGCCGCCCAAGCTGCGCAAGGATGCCGCCCAGCTGGCCACGCTGGCCGCCGAGGAGGAGGAGGCGTGGCAGGGGCGCAACTATGAGCGCGCGGCCCGGGTGAAGAGCCAGCGGATGCAGCTCGAGAAGAAGCACATCACCGAGGTCGAGGCCTGGCGCAAGGAGAACGGACTGGACGACACCGTCGACGAGGAGGACATCGCCGACGTCATCAAGAGCTGGACGGGCATCCCGGTGAACCGGATGCTGGCCAAGGAGGCCGACCGCCTGCTCAAGATGGAGGCACACCTCCACGAGCGCGTGATGGGCCAGGACGCGGCGATCAACGCCGTGGCGGATGCGATCCGCCGCAGCCGCAGCGGTCTCAAGGACCCGCGGCGGCCGATCGGGAGCTTCATCTTCCTCGGTTCGTCCGGCGTCGGCAAGACCGAGCTGGCCAAGGCGCTGGCTGAGTTCCTGTTCGACAGCGCCGATTCGCTGCTCCGGATCGACATGACGGAGTACCGCGAGCGGCACACCGTGAGCCGCCTCATCGGCGCCCCGCCCGGCTACGTCGGCTACGACGAGGGCGGCCAGCTGACGGAGGCCGTGCGACGCCGGCCGTACCGGGTGGTCCTGTTCGACGAGATCGAGAAGGCCCACCCGGAGGTCTGGAACATCCTCCTGCAGGTGCTGGACGACGGCCGGCTGACGGACGGCCACGGCAACGTCGTGGACTTCCGCAACACGGTCATCATCATGACCTCCAACCTCGGCACCGAGTTCTCGATGCGCGGCGGGACGATGGGCTTCGGCAACGTCGAGGAGATCGAGGGCGACGGCCGCTTCGCCGACGACGTGCAGGCGGCACTCAAGCGGGCGTTCCGGCCTGAGTTCATCAACCGGATCGACGAGATCATCGTCTTCCACAAGCTGCGCCCGGAGCACATCGAGCGGATCGTGGGGCTGCAGGTCGATCGCGTGGCCAAGCGCGTGGCGGAGAAGGGTCTGCACCTCAAGTTGTCCGATGAAGCCCGCGCCTGGTTGGCCAAGGAAGGCTACGACCCGGGCTTCGGCGCCCGGCCGCTGCAGCGTCTGATCCAACGCCAGATCGAAGCCCCGCTCTCCAAGCAGTTCATCGGCGGCGACTTCGAGTTCGGCGATTCCGTCCTCGTCGTCGTCGACGCCGAGGGCAAGGGCCTGGCGTTCGAGCGCCAGGAGGCGGAGCCGATCCCGCTGGAGCAGGTGCTGCCGAGCGAGGCGACGTAGGCCCGAAGGGTCGGCCGGGGCGCGCCGGCGACTTGTGATCAGTGGGGCGTGTTGTGGCGGGTTACCGGTTCACCGCCACTGGACACGCTCGGGGTTGCCACCAGAGCGCGGAACCCGGAGATTCTGCAGAGGTGGTGTGCTTAGCGCCGCTCGCGGATCTCGTCGACGACCTCGTGCTCGATGTCCACCCCCCCCCGCCGCCGCCCCCGCAAGCCGCGCGCGATCCGCGGGCCGGCAGGCTCCGGCGCGCGGCCGAGGAAGTAGCCGAGGGTGGTGACCACCGCGGCGCCGGCGACGACGGCGAGCCAGGCGAAGAGCGGCGTGCGGTCGCTGCCACCCAGCCCGCCGAGTGCCGCCGTGAGGCGGTTCACCACGTCGCGCGCCATTCCCCCGACGTCGCCGCCGCTGCCGCTGCCGCCGCCGATCTCCGAGGCAGGCGCGGACGCGGCGACAAGGCGATCGGATTGGGCGATGACCCCAGCCGCCGTCGCTTCGAGCGGTCCGTCGTTGACGATCACGTTGACCGGGGCGTCGAGCACGACGTCGTGCGCCACCCCATCGGCCGTGGTCACGGACGACGCGCCCGCGTTCAGCGTCAGCTCGGCGCTGCCGGCGGTCAGGGCCGCGAACGTGACGGTGGCGATATTGGGCGAACCGGTGGACAGCTGCGATGGGTCGGCGGCGGTCAGCACCAGCGAGAGGCGCAGACGGCCCGGCTCGAGGCGATGCTTGAAGTCCGCTTGCGCGCCGCTCATGGACAGCAACGGGTCCATGGTGATCGCGGTCACGGCGACGCGGTCGGCGTCGAAATGGAGGTCGAGCGTGACGCGCTGCACCGGCGCATCCGGCGACTGCAGCGCGACCGACACGGCTCGACCGCCCTCGGCTGCCAGCATGAGCATCGTCGGCGAGAGCGCGACGCGAACGGCGGCCGCGTCGCCGGCCGAGGCATCGTCCGCTGCGGCATCCTCGGCGGCGCCGGCCTGCCCCGTGATCGGGGCTCCACCGCTGGTTGACGGGTCGGTCGTCGGCACTCCGAACGGCATGCCGCCGAACGAGGGCGTCGGCACGCCGTACGGTGCCCCGCCGGCGCCGAGTCCGTTCGACGCCCCATCGCCGGACGGCGGCGGGTAGCTGCTGCCGGGCAGGTTCAACGGCGTCTGCGCCACCGCCGTCGCGCGCGTGCCGACGGCGACGAGCACGGCGAGGCACGCCGCGGCGAGCGGGAACGGCCGCCCGGCAGCCCGCCGCGCGTCGGGCGCAAGCGCCGGCCTAACGGGATCGGAGCGCATACGGCAGGTAGATGTGCGGCTGGGGCACCGGCGTCGGCTCGATGATCGCGAACTCGGCTGCCTCGAGATCGGCTGCGATCGGCTCGTTGGCGGTGTTCGTCAGGAGGAGTTGCCGGAGTACGATGACCGCCTGACCGGGTGCGCGCGTCCGGAAGCGGAGCGTGGCCAGATCGCCGCTGCCGCCGACGCCGGGGACGGATGCGCCCGGCGGCTGCGGCAGCGTGTACACCAGGAAGTCGATCGAGTGGTCCGTCACGCGCGCGGGGATCGTCTCGATCTGGCGCCCCGTGGTGCCGAGCCAGTCCGTCGGCTCGACAGCCTCGAGCTCGACGAGCGTATCGTCCCAGTCGATGCCGGCCTGGTAGCCGGCCAGGTCGGTCACCCCGCTCACCCCGAGCGTCAGCGTGACCAAGCCGCCCGGGGCGATGCTCTGCACCGAAGGGGTCAGCCGTGCCGTCGCAACCTGCGCCATCGCCACCGGCACGAGGCGCAGCACGAGGGCGAGCGCCACGCCAACGACGCCGAGGCACGCGGCGTGCGCGGCCCGGATCGAAGCGCGAGAGGCGGGGGTCTGTGGCTCCATCGGCGCCGGCGATTGTAGTGGGGCGGCGGAGACAGGGGCAAGCGCCGATCGGGTTGCGCGCCGGCGCGCCGCTTCTTCGTCGCCCCTCAGTGCGCTATGCTCCGGCGCGCTGCGCGACACCCACAGCCGGAGAATCGCCCGATGCGGATCCTCTTCACCCTGATCACCACCACGGCCATCGCGGCGCTCGCGACGGCGACGGCGGCCTGCAAGTCCGGCGGCGCGAACGGCGACGGTGCGCATGACATCGCCGTCCCGGTCGGCGACCGGGCGACGGCGGGGGTGCCCACGGACGGGATCGACGGCACCCACGGCATCGTCGACGACGGCGGATCCCCTTCCGCCGCGCAGCCGGAGGCGGCGGCCGCGGTAAACGACTTCGCGGCGGCCGAGGGCATCGAGCCGGGGTCGGTGACGGTGGTGGCGGTCACGCCGGTCACGTGGCCCGACAGTGCGCTCGGCTGTCCGTCGCCCGGCGAGATGTACACGCAAGCGCTCGTGCCCGGCTACGAGATCCGGCTCAGCGCCGGAAACCGAACGGCGGTCTACCACACGAACCGCGGCAAGAGCGGCGCGATCGCCATCCGCCGCTGCGGCGCCGCGACGATCGCATCGAGCGACGACCCCAATGTGCTCGCTCGGATCCGCGCCGACCTCGCCGACCGGATTCCGCCGGGCACCCCCGTGGTCCTCGAGCGCAGCGGGCCGGTGGCGGCGACGAGCCTCGTCTGCCCGGGCACGCCGGATGCGCCGGCGGATCCGCGCGCCTCGACCGTGCAGCTGGCCGTGTCGGAAGCGGTGTTCCGCGTCGGGTCGGATCGACACGGCTACCGGGTGTGGAACGGGCAGTTCATCTACTGCGGGATCGCGCCGCCCGTCGAGCCCGTCGGCATCGGGACGCCGACGGTGGCGACGTCGTAGGCCGGCCGGAGCTTCCCCCGGTCGGCGGCAGCGGCCCGTTCAACCGTCGAGATCGATCAGGCCGCGCCGGATCGCGACGCGCACGAGGTCGACGAGGTTGTGGACGTCGAGCTTGGCCATGAGCTGCGTGCGGTGGCGCTCGACGGTCTTGATGCTGATCGAGAGCGCGTCCGCGATCGCGCGGTTGGTGTGCCCGTGTCCGATCAGGCGCAGCACTTCCTGCTCCCGCGGCGTGAGCGACGCCGGGACGGCGTCCGCCGCCGCGCCGGCGGACGGGTACGGCGCGGTCAGGAGCGCGGCCGAGACCGCCGGGCTGAGGTAGGTCCCGCCCCGGCGGGCGGCGCGGATCGCCAGGAGCAGCTCGTCCGTGACGGAGTCCTTCAGCACGTAGCCGCGCGCCCCGTTGGCCAGCGCACGGCGGGCCAGCGCTTCCTCGGCGTGCATCGTCAGGACGACGACGGCGGTCGGGATGCCCAGCGCCGTGACCTGGGCCGCGGCCTCGAGACCCGACAGCCCGGGCATGCTGATGTCCGTCACCAGGACGTCGGGCGACAGCTCCTTGACCATGGCCAGCGCCGACGCCCCGTCACCGGCCTCGCCGACGACCTCGATGTCGTCCGACTTGTCGAGCAGCGCGTGGATGCCTTCGCGCACCAGCCGATGGTCGTCGGCGATCACCACTCGGATCATCCGCTCACCTCTTCCATCGGCGCGATCGGCGGGCTGCAGGGCAGCGTTGCCACCAGCCGTGCGCCGGCGGCGACGCTGCGGTCGATCGTCAGGTCGCCGCCGAGCAGCTCGAGCCGCTCGCGCATCCCGACCAGCCCAAGCCCGTCGCCGCTGCGTGCGCCGCTCGCGTCGGGCGCAAAGCCGACGCCGTCGTCCGCTACGGACACTCGGACGCGGTCGTGCGAATGGCCGAACGTCACCGTGACGTCGGCAGCCTGGGCGTGGCGCGCGACGTTGGTGAGCGCTTCCTGGACGAAGCGGTAGAGGCTGATGCCGGCCGCGTCCTGCAACGGCACGCGGTCGGCGTCCGGCGCGGCGCGGAACTCGATCCGCAGGCCCGTCCGCTGGGCGAACGTCCGGCAGTGGTCTTCGATCGTGGCCACGACGCCGAGCGCGTCCATGGCCGGCGGCCGGAGCCCGTGGGCCAGCGCACGGAGTGACTCACGCGTGGCGTCGACGAGGCCGATCACGTCGTCGATCTCCCGCGCCACGCGCGTCAGGCGCGCCGGCAGGTCGTCCCGGATCAGCTGCAGGCTGATCTTGAGCGCGGTGAGCGCCTGCCCGGCCTCGTCGTGCAGCTCCCGGCTGACCCGATGCCGCTCCTCTTCCTGGGCCATCACGACCTGACGGGCCAACGTCTGGATGGCCGCCTCGGCCCGGCGGCGAGCGGTGACGTCGTGGGCGTAGACGCGCACGACCATTCGCTCGCCTTCCTGGGTGCGGGTGATCTGCTGTTCGAAGATCGCCGTGCCCGTGTCGACCTCGCGCCAGACCTTGTCCGTGGCGCCGCGCTCGAGCTGCGCGATGACGTCATCGATACCGACGAGGAACGGGTGCCGCTTGCCGCGCTCGCCAAGCTCGGGCAACAGTGCGCTCGCCACCGGGTTGCAGTACGTCACGCGGCCGTCGCGATCCGTTTCGATGACCAGGTTGGGGTTCTGCTCCGGGAACGTCGCCAGACGCTCGAGCTTCGCGCGCTCGTAAGCGTGCGTTGCCACGGCCTCCTCGAGCGCCGCGAGCCGCTCGAGGAGCGCGCCGACGTCGACGTCGGCGCCCCTGTCGGTCCCGATCGTCGCCGCCATCACCCTCTGTTCTGCGTTCATCCGGTGCATTATGGAGCATCGCTGCCCGGGGGCCGATACCCGGCGGCCGAATCGGGTCCGAGCGGCACGAAGCCCTCGCCGAGCACCTGGGCCACCGGCATGACGATGACGAACGCTTTCGGGTCGGCCGCCTCGACGCACGTGCGCAACTGCGCGACCTCGGTCACGGTCAGCGCGCACAGGAGCACGGAGCGGTCGGCGCCCGAGTACATGCCGGTGGCAGCCATGCCCGTCACGCCGCGGTGCATCTCGGTCATGATCCGCTGGCTGACCTCGTTCGGCCGGTCGGTGATGATCAACGTCGTCAGTTCGGCGCGGCGGCGGCTGGGGCGGTACCACGCGCCGCGGTCGCTCATCGGGCCGGTCAGCTTGGACGATCCGGCGCCCTGGCCGCCCTTGCGCGCCGCGGTGCGCGCCCGGCCGAGCAACTGGCGCTCGACGAACCGCGGCAGCACCTCGCCGGCCGAGTCCTGCAGTTGCACGGTCCACAACCCGACCGCTCCGACGACGACGTAGAACGCCACGCCGAGGGCAATCACGAACTCGCCCGCCAGCGGTCCGAGGCGGGCGTTCCCGACGAACATGCGCCACGTCGTCGCCGGCTCGGGATGGAGCGAGACGCTCACAGCCCAGGCCATCGCCAGAAGGACGTAGATGAGCATGTAGTTGCGCCGAAAGCGCCGGCCGATGGCCTCCCAGTTCGAGATCGGGAACGACGGGTGGAGGAGGTTCTCCGCCAGGCTCTCGGCCCAGTCGGGGGCGGGCCGGAAGGGTGGGACGAGCATCGCCGCGAAGAAATCCGTCTCGAGCAGCCGAACGCGGTACGCCCACATCTCGTAGTACCGGTAGCGGCGGGCTTCGATGAGCAGAAAGATCGTGATGAGCACGGTGTTCAGGATGATCACGCCGTGGTCCTGGGGGCCGCGCGAGCTGAACGCGAACGAGATCGCCGCCCCGGTGGCGATCACGGCCCAGTTCGTCGTCGTGTCGAGACGCGTCCGCCACGTGTTCGAGCGCTGCACCTCGGCGCGGAAGAAGTGGACCATGGCCGTGTTGAACTCGGCCGAGCGCATCTCGTAGCCGCGGTACGTCCAGACGGCGTTCTCGGAGGTCCGGCGGGCCGCTGCCTCCGCTGTGTCCGGCGTCGGATCGGATGGTTCGTCTGTCGCCATTTGCTGGTCGTTCCCCCTCACACGCGGCACCGATGGGCGTGGTCGCCGGTCCGCACGCGCGACGGTAGCGTAAGGCGGGCGGTGGGGCAACCCCTCCGACGGACATCTGCAGGGCGCCCGCCGCGTCTGCGGAAACGCACAGCTTCCCCCAATCCGCCCCGAGCCGCTACGATGCCTCCATCCACTGCCATCCGCTCGCCGTCCCAACTGCGAGAACCCCCTTGCCCACCCCCGCCGTGCTCGCCGTCGCGATCATCGCCGTCGCCATCGCCGTGCTGCTCACCTCCCGCGCCCGACCGGACGTCGTCGGTCTGACGGCGGCGCTGGCGCTCGGCGTCGTCGGCGTGCTCACGGCGGACGAGGTGTTCGCCGGGTTCAGCCGATCGTCCGTGGTCACGATCATGGCGGTCTTCGTGCTGGCGGACGGACTGCGGCGGGCCGGCGTGACGGATGCGCTGGCGGCGCTGCTCCTCCGGTTCGGCGGCCGCCGCGAACCGCGCCTCGTGGCGACGCTCATGCTCACGGGCGCCGCGCTGAGCTTGTTCATGAACAACATCGCCGCCGCGAGCGTCGTGCTGCCGATCGTGCCGAGCGCGGCGCGGCGGACGGGCGTTCGGCCGTCCCGCCTGCTCATGCCGCTGGCCTTCGGCACGACGCTCGGCGGGATGGCGACGCTTCTGACGACGACGAACATCGTCGTGAGCGGCGCGCTGCGCGACCGCGGGCTCGCCGCGTTCGGGCTGCTGGACTTCGCGCCCGTCGGCGGCGCGCTGGCGTTGTGCGGCATCGCCTACATGACGCTCTTCGGGCGCCGCCGGCTGCCGGCCCATGACCTCGGCGGACCCGACGGACCGGACGCGCAGGCGCTGCTGGAACTGTACGGCATCCCGGAGCGGCTCCTCCGGCTGCGCGTGCCCGACGGAACGTTTCTGCACGGGCGCACGCTGACCGAGAGCACGATCCGCGAGCGCTTCGACGCCCATGTCATCGCCGTCGAGCGCGACGGCGACGTGACACACGCACCGTCGCCGGACTTCGTCCTGCGCGCAGGCGACGTGCTCGTCGTGCAGGGGCGGCTCGAGGACCTCGTGGCGCGCGATGTCGCGCCGTACTTCGAAGTGCTGCCGGTGGGCGGATGGGCCAAGGGCGCGCTGGCCGAAGGCGACGCCGTCGTGCTCGAGGCCGTCCTCGCGCCGCGGTCGGCGCTGATCGGCCAGACCCTGCGCACCGCCCACTTCCGCGCCAAGTACGGCTTCAACACGCTCTCGATCTGGCGCCGCGGCGCCCCGCTCGCCGCCGGGCTGGCGGATCAGCCGCTCCGCTTCGGGGAC
Source organism: Ardenticatenales bacterium (assembly GCA_020853525.1). Classification (GTDB taxonomy): domain Bacteria; phylum Chloroflexota; class Anaerolineae; order Epilineales; family Epilineaceae; genus Avedoeria. The sequence goes on from JADYYS010000036.1 coordinate 35,633, forward strand.
GCGCTGCTGCTGCGCGGACCCGCCGCGAACATCGCCGCGCTGCGCACCGAGCCCGGCCTCATCCTGCTGGCCGAGCCCGACGTGCTGGCCGCCGAGCCGCCGCTCGTGGCGTGGCGCGGCCGGCTGGCCCTTGGGGTGTTCGTCGGCACGGTCCTCCTCGCCGCCCTCGACATCCGCCCGGTCTCCGAGGTCATGTTCGCCGGGGCTCTGCTCATGGTCATGCTCGGCATGCTCTCGATGGACCAGGCGTATCAGGCGATCGAGTGGAAGACCGTGTTCGTGGTGGCGGGGATGCTGCCGCTCGGCATCGCGCTCACCAAGACCGGCGCGGCGACGGCGGCGGCCGATGCCGTCGTCGGCGCACTCGGTGCGCTCGGGCCGCGAGCGGTGCTCGCCGGCCTCGTCGTCGTCACCGTCCTCCTGGCGCAGGTCATGCACGGCGCTGCGGTGGCGACGATCATGGCCCCGATCGCGCTGGATGCCGCCGCGGTCGTGCACGCCGACCCGCGCGCGATGGCCCTCGGCGTCGCCATCGCCACCTCGATGGCGTTCATCACGCCGCTCGGCCACCCCGTCAACCTGCTCGTCATGAGCGCCGGCGGCTACCGCGGCCGCGACTTCGCCGTCGTCGGCGCACCGCTGGTGGCGCTGCTCGTGCCGTTGCTGCTTGTCCTGTTGCCGTGGTGGATGCCGTTAATCCAACCGTGAATCAAGTCGACGATCGGGCCGACCCCGAATCGTGTAGAATCGCCCGCCCGCCCACATCCCATCGCCGCCCGAAAGGCCACCGCACGTGTCCATCGAAGCCGACCTCGCAGAACTCAAGACCCGGCTGCAGGAGATCGACGACCTGCAGAGCACGAGCGCGGTGCTGGGCTGGGACCAGGCGGTTTACATGCCGCCGGGCGGCGCGGCGGCGCGTGGCCGGCAGTCGGCGCTCCTGAGCCGGCTGTCCCACGAGCGCATGACGGACCCGGCGATCGGCCAACTGCTCGACGCGCTCACCCCTTGGGCCGCGGCGCTGGACCCGGACAGCGACGAAGCGTCGCTCATCCGCGTCACGCGCCGCGACCACGACCGCGCGACGCGCGTGCCCTCCGCGTTCGTCCAGCGCGTCAGCGCCCATCTGGCGGCCAGCTACCACGCCTGGGAACGCGCGCGCCCGGCGAACGACTTCGCGAGCGTCCGGCCGTTCCTCGAGACGACGGTGGCGCTCAGCCGCGCGTACGCGGGCTACTACGAAGGCTTCAACCCGGCATACACGCACCCGTTCGATGCCCTGATCGATCTGGCCGAGGAAGGGATGACGGTGGCCGGCGTGCGGGCATTGTTCGACGAGCTGCGAGCCGGCCTCGTGCCGCTGCTCGCGCAGATCCGCACCCGGCCCGAGATCGATGACGGCTGTCTGAAGGGCGACTTCCCCGAAGAAGCGCAGCGCGCCTTCGGCGAGGCCGTCATCCGGGCATACGGCTACGACTTCACGCGCGGCCGCCAGGACAAGACCGCTCACCCGTTCATGACCAAGCTCGGCCTCGGCGACGTCCGGATCACGACGCGCTTCAAGACGGACGATCTGTCCGAGGGGCTGTTCTCGACCCTTCACGAGGCCGGCCACGCCATGTACGAGCAGGGCATCGCCGACGAACTGGACGGCACGCCCCTCTTCAGCGGCGCGACATCGGGCGTCCACGAGAGCCAGTCGCGGCTCTGGGAGAACCTCGTCGGCCGGAGCCGGCCGTTCTGGCGGCACTACTACGGCGCGCTGCAGTCGGCCTTCCCGGCGCAGCTGAACGGCGTGGACGACGAGACATTCTATCGTGCCGTCAACCGGGTTTCGCCGTCTCTCATCCGCACGGATGCCGACGAAGTGACCTACAACCTCCACATCATGCTGCGCTTCGATCTCGAGCTGGCGCTCCTGGACGGGTCGTTGGCCGTCGCCGACCTGCCCGAGGCATGGCGCGAGCGGATGCGCTCCGACCTCGGCGTCGTTCCGCCGGACGACACCGACGGGGCACTGCAGGACGTCCACTGGTTCGGCGGGTTGGTCGGCGGCGCGTTCCAGAGCTACACGCTCGGGAACATCATGAGCGCGCAGTTCTTCGCGGCGGCGCGGCGCGATCTGCCCGACCTCGACGGTTCGACCGCCTCCGGCTCGTTCGGCGACCTCAAAGGCTGGCTGACGGCGCACGTCTACCGGCACGGCCGGAAGTTCACGGCGCCGGAAATCGTGATGCGCGCATGCGGCGAGCCGATGTCGATCGCGCCGTACATGGCCTATCTGCGCGCCAAGTACGGGGCGCTCTACGGCCTTTGACGGCCGGCCTGCCGTTCGGACCAGAATCGGACGTGCCTCGACGCCGATTCGGGCCTTCGGCGGCGTGCCGCTGGTTGACCGTTGCTCCCCGCCAACCTTAGAATCCCCCGCCGCGCACTGGGGCCCGGCCCGATGCCCGCACGGGTGCCGCACCGAGCCGCCCCGTGCGCACAGACCCGATGCGCGGCCTGCCGCTTCTCGCAAGACGTCGAATGGGAAACGTGATGCCCAGCAACAGCCCGACCCGAGACAGCTCGACCGGTGGCGGCCCGTCCGGCCACCACGCACCGGACGCCGGTCGGACCACCAGCCGGATCGTCATGGTCGCGCTCGGCGCGGCGCTGGTCGTCGGCCTGGCGCTCGTCGGCCTGCTGGCCTTCGCCGCCACGCCGTCCAGCGCCCTCTTCGGGACAGCGCGAACACCGTCGCTGTCCCGGACGGCGTCCGACGTGGCGGCGGATCTGAACACGCTCTACAACCGGGTCACGTGGATCGCGATCGTGATCTTCGTCCTCGTTCAAGGTGCGATCCTGTATGCCGCGCTCGGGTTCCGCCGCAAGTCGGAGGACGATCCCGAGCCGGTCCAGACGCACGGCAACAACACCCTCGAGGTGATCTGGACGGTGATCCCGTCGCTGATCGTCCTCGGGCTGGCTTTCCTGAGCTACCGCGAGATGCGCGCGGAGTATGTGACCGAGGTGCCCGACGACCTCGTCATCACCGCCACCGGCTATCGCTGGTACTGGGCCTTCGATTACGCCGACAAGACGCTCGGCGCGCCGTCTGCACCGTTGACGCTGACGACCGCCACCGAGCTCGTGATCCCGGTGAATCGACCGGTCAAGGTCCTGATCGACAGCCAAGACGTCATCCACAGCTTCTGGGTGCCGCAGCTAGCGGGCAAGCGCGATGCGGTGCCCGGGGCGCGCGACGGCGGTTACGGGATGAACTCGGTGTGGTTCGAGGCCGACACGCCCGGCCGCTACGAGGGTCAGTGTGCCGAGCTGTGCGGAACGTGGCACTCCGGGATGCGGTTCTCGGTCGTCGCGCTGCCGGAGGCGGAGTACGCGGCGTGGGCCCGCGCGATGGCCGTGGTGCCGAAGGCGCCGACGGATGCGGCCTCGCCCGAATTCGCCGGCTTCACGACTGCCAAGGCCGTGTGTGGCGCCTGCCACATGCTCGACCTGGTCGGTCCCGGCGGGGGCGTCGTGACGGAGACGCTGCAGGCCGGCGGCTCGCAAACGCGCGGCCCCAACCTGACCCGCGTCGCGTCGCGGAGCCACTTCGCCGGCGGCATGTTCGAGACGACCGACGCGAACCTGCACAGCTGGCTCGCGGACCCGCAGGCGCTCAAGCCGGGCACGCTGATGAGCGTCAACCTCCCCGACCCCAAGGCCGCCGCGGACGTCATCGCGTTCCTGAAGAGCCTCGCGATCGACGCGGCGGTGCTGGCGCCGGTGCGCGCCGCCGGCCCGCAGATCGTGCCGAACGACCTCGACGGACTCGGCGAGATCGGCGGCGGCGCAGCGGATGAGCACGGCGGCGACGGCGCGCACGAGGACGAAGCAGAAGGCGAGCACGACGCCCGTGCACCACGGGACGACACGCACCTGGCAAGCACGTTGGAGAGAACACGATGACGACGATCAGCGGGGACGTGGCCGTCCTGCGCAAGCCGGGCGTCTGGGACAAGGGCATCGCCTCGTGGCTCGCGACGGTCGACCACAAGCGGATCGGCCTGATGTACATCGTGACGTCCGGCATCTTCTTCGTCGCCGGCGCCTACCTGGCGCTGCTCGTACGCCTCGAGCTGGCGCTGCCCGGGCGGCAGCTCATCGGCCCGGACACGTACAACCAAGCGTTCACGATGCACGCCACGACGATGATCTTCCTCTTCGTCATCCCGATGTGGGTCGGCATCGGCAACTACCTTGTGCCGCTGATGATCGGCGCGATCGACATGGCCTTTCCGCGCCTGAACGCGCTCTCGTACTGGGTCTTCCTTTTCGGCGGGCTGTTCATGTACTCCAGCTTCCTCGTCGGCACGCCGGCGGCCGCGGGCTGGACGAGCTACCCGCCGCTGGCCAACAACGTCTACTCGCCCGGCGTCGGCGTGGACTTCTGGATCGCCGGCGTGCTGATCATCGGCACGGCGTCGATGCTCGGGGCGGTGAACTTCCTGGTGACGATCTGGAATCTCCGCGCCCCCGGCATGACGTGGATGCGCATGCCGATGTTCGCCTGGGCTCAGTTCGTCACGTCCCAGCTCGTGCTCTTCGCGACGCCGATGCTGACCGGCGGCCTGATCCTGCTGCTGTTCGATCGGACGCTCGGCACGCACTTCTTCACCACCGACGGCTACCCGGTCCTCTTCCAGCACATCTTCTGGTTCTACTCCCACCCGGCGGTCTACATCATGATCCTGCCGGCCTTCGGCGTCGTCTCGGAGATCCTGCCGGTCTTCAGCCGCAAGCCGCTCTTCGGATACAAGGCGCTCGTGTTCGCCACGGCCGGCATCGGCATCCTCGGCTTCCTGGTCTGGGCGCACCACATGTTCACCGTCGGCCTCAACCCGAACGCCCAGCTGGTGTTCATGACCGCCACGATGTTCATCGCCGTTCCGACCGGCGTGAAGTTCTTCAACTGGATCTTCACGATGTGGGGCGGTTCGGTCCGGCTGGCCACGCCGATGCTCTTCACGGTGGCCTTCCTGAGCATGTTCCTCATCGGCGGCATCTCCGGCGTCTACCTGGGCAACGTACCGATCGACTGGCAGCTGCACGACACGTACTACGTCGTCGGCCACCTGCACTACGTCCTCTTCGGCGGCTCGGTGTTCGGGATGGCGGCCGCGTTCTACTACTGGTGGCCCAAGCTGTTCGGCAAGATGCTCGACGAGGGCATCGGCAAGGTGCACTTCTGGCTGCAGCTCATCGGCTTCAACCTGACGTTCTTCCCGATGCACATTCTGGGCGTCCGCGGCATGCCGCGCCGGATCTACGACTACGCCCCTGACCGCGGCTGGGTGTTCTGGAACTTCGTGGAGACCGTCGGCACGCTGATCCTCGGCGTCGCCTTCCTCGTCTTCCTCTACAACGTCTGGATCACGCGCAAGCGGAACGTGCCCGCACCGTCCGACCCGTGGGACGGCTACACGCTCGAGTGGGCCACGACGTCGCCGCCGCCGGCCCACAACTTCGATCGCCTCCCGCCCATCCTCAGCGAGCGCCCGCTGCGCGACCTGCGCTTGGCGCGAGCGGCGCGCGTGGCCGCACCGCAGTCTGGAGAACGATGATGGAAGACTTCGAGGGCGAGGAACTGCACGTCCATCTGCCGCCGCCGACGCCGTGGCCGCTCGTGTTCGGCCTCGGCATCGCGCTGATGATGGCCGGCTTGGTGGTGTTCGCCCGCGAGCCGAAAGAGCTGGGCGAGCTGGCGTTTCCGTTGTTCGGCGCCTTCATCTTCTTCCTCGCGCTGATCATGATGCTGCGCGACGACGTCAAGGCGAGCGGGCATGGCGACCCGCATCACTAGCCCCGGCCCGCTCGGCCACCTGCCGCGGCGGCCCGTACCGCCGCCCGGCCTCGAGCCCGAGGCGCTGGCGGAGGCCTACCGCGCCGCCGGCCCGCGCAACCGGCGGCTGGCGATGCGCCTGGCGATCGTGGCCGAGGCGCTGTTCTTCGCCGGGCTGGTCGCGGCCGTGTGGCAGATCCGCCGCGATGCGACGGTGTGGCCGCCGGCCGGAGTGATGCTGCCGGATCGAACGCTTCTCCTGGCCAACACGGCGGTCCTCCTGGCCTCGGCCGTCACGGTCTGGCTCGGCCTGCGCTCGTTCGAGCGGGGCCGCGCCAGCGCCGGCCTCGCATGGACCGGGACGACGACCGCGCTCGGCGTCGGGTTCCTGTACGGCCAATGGCGCGAGTTCGTCCACATGGGCGGTTGGCAGGCCGGCGAGGACCTCTTCTCGCCGCTGTTCAACATCCTGTCCGGCTTCCACGCCGCCCACGTCTTTGCCGGCCTCGTGCTGCTGCTCGTGACGCTCGCGTTCGGATTCGGTGGCCGGATCCGCACCAACGATCACCTCGTCGCCCGACTGAGCGCCTGGTTCTGGTGGCTCGTCGCCGCCGTTTGGCTGGTGCTGCTCTTGTCCTTGTTGTCGTTCTGAGCCGAGGATGTCGCCGCCTGCGGTCGGCTTCGCGGTCGCGGTTCGAATCGTCCACGACGTTCTCGTCATCCTTCCGGGAGGGTCTTGCCCATGAGCGCTCATGTCGATGCCCCGGCACTGGCCGCACCGGCGGCCACCGCCACCGGGCTGCCATCGCGCAAGCTGGCCGTCTGGCTGTTCCTGGGCAGCGAGATCCTGTTCTTCTCCGCCCTGATCTTCAGCTACATCGTCCTGCGCATGACGTCGCCGCTGCCGACGCCCGCCGACCCGAATCCGGTCGGCATGTGGCCGACGCCGCACGAGATCCAGCACATCCTGAACATCCCGCTCACGGCGCTGAACACGTTCCTGCTGATCGTCTCGAGCGTGAGCGTTGTCATGGCGCTGGATGCGGTCCAGAAGGGCAACAAGAAGGCGCTGACGCGCTGGCTGGGCGTCACGCTCGTGCTCGGGATCACCTTCCTGTCCATCCAGGGCTACGAGTACGTCAAGCTGGAGGACCACGGGCTTTGGTTCAACCTCCTTCCGGACGAGCTGGGTCCCCAGCACCTCAACCGCAACGTGCTGATGGCGACGACGTTCTTCGCGATGACCGGCTTCCACGGCATGCACGTCCTCGCCGGCGTGATCATGCTCCTCATCTTCTTCGTCAAGGCGAAGCTTGGCCTGTACACCCAGAGCGACCACGAGGGCATCGAGCTGTTCGGCTTGTACTGGCACTTCGTCGACCTCGTCTGGATCATCCTCTTCACGATCGTCTACCTCTTGTAGCCGTCGATCCCATCGGAGTACGAACCGTGTCCGAACATGCCCCGGCCGCCGATGCCAGCGCACCCGATGCCCACCCCAATGCGCACGCCTCCACGCACCACGGCCCGACCGTGAAGGCCTACTGGATCGTCTTCGTGCTCCTAGCGGTGCTGACGCTCGTCGAGATCCAGATACCGACGATGATCGACGCGGGCGACCGGGCAAGGCCGAGCGGCATGCTCGTCATCGGGCTCATGGTCACCGCCCTGATCAAGGCCGGCCTCGTGGCGGCGTTCTACATGCACCTGAAGTACGACAGCCGCACCTACACCTACATGATGATCGTCGCCACGATCGTCATCATGTTCTTCCTTTGGCTTCTGACCTGGGGCACGGTCGGACCGTTGGACTTCGATCTGTTCAGCAGCGGGATGACGGCGATCGCCTCGCGCTCGGCCTGACCTGCCCGCGATGCCCTGCACCCCACGTCACGGACGCCGAGGTCATTGACAAGGGTTGCCGCCCTCGCTATAGTCGCCGGTCACTCTGGGCCGCCTCCCAAGCGGCGCCGATCGCACCCGCGATCGCGCATCCGCGGCACGCGATGCTGCCCGCACCACCCTGAGGAGATCACGCATGTCGCGCACCACCCTGCGGGCCGTGCGGGCGCTGGCCGCCGGCGTCCTGTTCGTCGGCGTAGCCGCCTGCGGCGAGCCGCCAGCACCGCTGCCCGAGTCCACGCCCATGACGGCGTCCTCCGCGCCCACCGAAGGACCCGAGGTCGGCAAGACGCCGGCCGACACGCTCGTCTTCGGCCACGCCGACGATGCCACCAAGCTCGACCCGGCCGACGTGACGGACGGCGAATCCCTCCTGGCCACGTGGCAGATCTTCGAGGGGCTCACGCGCTACAAGGCCGGCGGCACCGAGGTCGAGCCGGCGCTGGCCACGGAGTGGTCGGCCAGCGACGACGGCCTCACGTGGACGTTCAAGCTTCGGACGGGCGTGAAGTTCCACGACGGGACGGACTTCAACGCCGATGCCGTGGTCTGGAACTTCAACCGCTGGTTCGATCCCACCCATCCCCAGCACTTCGCCGACTGGGAGTTCGAGTACTGGAAGTCGATGTTCCAGGGGCTGAAGGACGAGACAAACGAGGACGGCACCCCCAAGTCCGTCTTCGCGGGGGCCGAGGCCGTCGATGCCTCGACCGTCAAGCTGACGCTCAACCGACCGAGCGCGCCGCTCCTGCAGAACCTGGCGATGGGCAACTTCGCGTTCTCGAGTCCGGCGGCCGTCGAAGCCGCCGGCAGTGCGTACGGCACACCGAACGGCAGCCCGATCGCCATCGGCACCGGGCCGTACAAGGTGGCGGAGTGGATGAAGGACGATCGGCTGTTGCTCGAGACGAACGCCGACTATTGGGGCACCCCGCCGGCCACGCCGAACCTCGAGCTCCGCTCGATCCCCGACAACACGTCGCGCTTCCTCGCCCTCCAGAACGGCGAAATCGACGGCATGACCCAGCTCAACCCCGACAACATCACCACGGCCCAGGAGGACACGAACCTGACCGTGACGTTCGAGCCGCCGAACAACGTCGGCTACATTGGCTTCAACCAGGCCAAAGCGCCGTGGGACAACATCGACTGCCGCAAGGCCGTGGCGCAGGCCATCGACAAGTCGGCGATCGTCGACACGATGTACGCCGGCGATGCGGAGCCGGCGACGCAGATGATGCCGCCCAGCCTCTGGGGCTACAACAAGGCGCTCACCGACCATTCGTTCGACATGACCGGCGCCAAGACATCGCTCGAGGCATGCCTTGCCAAGTCCACGCTGCCGGAGAAGGTCCAGTTCTACGTGATGCCGGTGGCCCGCTTCTACTTCCCGCAGCCCAAGGAGCTGGGCGAGTACATCCAGGCCCAGCTCCAGGAGCTGGGCGTCACGACCGAGATCCAGTCGCCCGACTGGGGCACGCAGTACCTGCCGGACGTTCGGGACGGCAAGGCCGAGCTGTTCATGCTCGGCTGGGGCGGCGACAACGGCGATCCCGACAACTTCCTGTGCCAGTTCTTCTGCGGCGCCGAGTCGTCGTTCTTCAGCAAGGACGGCCAGGCGGCACCGCCGGACGAGGCGCTCGCCACCCTCCTCAAGGAGGCCTCGGCGACGACCGATCCGGCCAAGCGAACGCAGATGTACGAGCAGGCGAACCAGATCGTGCACGACCTCGTCCTGGCCGTGCCGCTCGTCCATCGATCGCCGCCGATCGTCTTCCGCGCCACCGTAACCGGCTACACGGCCAGCCCGCTCCAGCACGTGCTGGTAGGGGTCACGAAGTAACGTACGCGACCGGTCCCGGCTGGTCGGCACCTGCGCCGGCCAGCCGTGCCAGCGCCTGACCCATGCTGTCCTACATCGTTCGCCGCGTCCTCGCCGTCGTCCCGGTACTCATCGGGATCTCGTTCCTGACGTTCGCGCTCCTGCACGTGATCGGCAACCCCTGTGTCGCGCTCCTCGGCGATCACTTCACGCCGGACGCATGCGTGGAGATCCGGCTGCGCTATCGCCTCGACGATCCGCTGCCCGTCCGCTATGCCCATTTCGTCGGACGGATGCTGCACGGCGACCTCGGCAACTCGATCACGACGAAACGACCCGTCGTCGCCGAGCTGGCCGAGAAGCTGCCGGCGACGTTCGAGCTTGCGCTTGCGGCCATCGTGCTGGCCGTGCTCGCCGGAATTCCGCTCGGCATCGTGGCCGCCGCGCGCCACAACTCGGCCGTCGACGTCGGCGCGATGGTCTGGGCGATGCTCGGCGTCTCCATGCCGGTCTTCTGGCTCGGCCTCATGCTGATCTACGTCTTCGCCTTCCAGCTCGGCTGGTTCCCGAGCCTCGGCCGGCTGCCGTCGGGGCTCACGATCCCGCGCTGGAGCGGGATGTACACGCTCGACGCGCTGCGCGCCGGCGACATGCAGGCGTTCAAGATCGTGCTCCAGCATCTCGCCCTCCCCGCGTTCGCCCTCTCCACGATCCCGGCGGCATTCATCGCCCGCATCACGCGCTCGAGCATGCTCGAGGTGCTCGGTCAGGATTACATCCGCACGGCACGGGCCAAAGGCGTAACGGAGCGGGCGGTTGTGGCCCGCCATGCGCTGAAGAATGCGCTCCTGCCGCTCGTCACCGTCATCGGCCTCCAGACCGGTGCGCTGCTCTCGGGCGCCGTCCTGACCGAGACGATCTTCGCCTGGAACGGCGTCGGCCGCTGGACGGTCGATGCGATCACCGGCAGCGACTACCCGGTCGTCCAAGCCGGTGTGCTCGTGTTCGCCGTAACGTTCGTGTTCATCAACCTCATCGTCGACCTGTCCTACGTTTGGCTCGACCCGCGCATTCGCTACGAATGAGCGCCCTCGACCTGGCGCTGCAGCCGCGCCCAGCAGCCGCCCGTTCCCCGCAGGGCGACGCCATGCGCCGCGTCCGGGCCAGCCGCCTTGCGATGGCCGGCCTTGGCATCATCGGCTTCCTGACCTTCTGCGCCATCGCCGCACCATGGATCTCGATCCAGCACCCGGATGCCGACGGCATCTGGTCGGCCTTCATGCGCGATGCCAAGCAGCCGCCGTCGCTCCGCCACTGGATGGGGACGGACAAGCTGGGACGCGATCTGGCCAGCCGCATCGTCTACGGCGCCCGCACGTCGCTGCTCATCGGCGTGACGAGCGTCTCGCTTGCCATCGCAGTCGGTGCGGCGCTCGGCGCGGTGGCAGGCTTCTTCGGTCGTTGGGTGGATGCGGTGATCATGCGCCTGATGGACATCATGCTCGCCTTCCCGAGCCTCTTGCTGGCGCTCGGGATCGTTGCGCTGACCGGGCCGCGCCTGCTGAACGCCATGCTGGCCGTGGGCATCGTCTCGATCCCGACGTACGCGCGGATCGTCCGGGCCAGCGTGCTGGCTGAGGTCGGCAAGGACTACGTGACGGCCAGCCGGGCGCTGGGCGCGAGCCCGATGCGCCTCCTGCTCCGCCACGTCATGCCCAACGCGCTTGCGCCGCTCATCGTCGCCGCCAGCCTCGGCATCGGCACCGCCATTCTCGAGGCAGCCGGCCTTGGGTTCCTCGGCCTCGGCGCCCAACCGCCCCTGGCGGAGTGGGGGCTGATGCTCGCGGACAACCGCCAGAGCATGACCAGCTTCTGGTGGCTCGTCACATGCCCCGGCGTCGCGATCATGCTGACCGTCCTCGGATTCAACCTCTTGGGCGACGGCCTGCGCGACGTCCTCGACCCACGCCTGCGCGGCGGGCGAAGGTAACCGCGCAGCCCCCCCAGCCGACACAAACACGACCAAGGAGCGATCTCGTGAACCCAGCCCTTTGCCCGACAACCGAACGACGACATTCCGGCATGCGCATCGCCGCGCTGCTTGCCCTGTGCGCCGCACCGATGCTCGTCGCCGCCTGCCGCCCGGCGCCGTCCGGCGACGACGCGGGCAACGAGGTAGGCGACGGTGCGACCTCCGGCATCACCGCCACGGTCGGGGCGGACGGATCCGACAACATCGCTCCCGCCCCGCCGGTCGGCGCCGCCGCGACGGGTGCTTTGACCTCGACGGCAGCCGCCATGCCGACGACGGCCGAACACCTGACCGCCGAAGACGAGGCGGCCATGGTCGCCCTGATCCGCACCCTGTTCGGCCCGGTGACCGGCTCTGCCGAGCCCGACATGCAGGACACGATCGTCCGCCAGGTCTCGACCGTTCAGTTGCGGGCGCTGCGCGGCGAGGAAGGTCCGACCGCAGGCGTGTACGGCTATTCGGCCGGGCTCGTCTGGATCGTCGGCTTCAAGACGTCAGCGCCGCTGACGCTTTCGACGTTCGCGGCCGACGAGTCGACGCTGATCGACCTGAAGGACATCGGCCCGACGGGGTCGCTGGCGGGGCCGGATGGAAGGACCAGCGTCTACTACATCGTCTCGACACAAAGCGTCGAGGGTGACCGACGATTCGTGCCGATGAGCCAGGGCGTGCTGGTGGAGGGCAAGTCGAAGTGGTCGCTGGACGACCTGGCCAAGCTGCCGGCTACGCCGTGAGCGTCGGTGGGTGCGGCGCCCGCATCCTCAATCCTCTCCGTCCGGCGCCGGCGGACCTGGCCGCTTTGGCCGGCTCCGCCGCGACGGATGGGGGCTGGCCGGCTCGTCGCCGGACTCCCGCCGCCGCGCGCTGAACGCGGCCAGCCGGGCCTCGACCGCCGCGTTGGCGCTGCCGTCCGGGTATCGGCCGTCGGCCGCGCGTTCGCCGGCCGGCAGCCCGGACAGGAGCGACAGGCCGGAGTCGACGTGATCGACGGTCCAAACGTGGAACTTCCCGGCCGCCACGGCCGCCACCACGTCGGGGCGCAGCATGAGATGCTGCGCGTTGGCGGCGGGTATGGCCACCCCTTGCGTACCGGTCAGGCCATGCAGACGGCAGACGTCGAAGAAGCCTTCGATCTTCTCGTTCACCCCGCCGATCGCCTGCACCTCCCCCGACTGGCTGATCGCACCTGTGACCGCCACGTCCTGCCGGAGCGAAATGCCCGCAAGCGCCGACAACAGCGCGTACGCCTCAGCGGATGAAGCGCTGTCGCCGTCCACCTGGCCGTATGACTGCTCGAACGTCAGGCTCGCCGCGATGGCCAGCTGGTCCTCCGGCAGGTAGCGACCGGCAAGGAAGCCGGACAGGATCAGCATGCCCTTGCTGTGCAACGACCCGCCAAGCTCGACCTCCCGCTCGATATCGACGACCTCGCCGCCACCCTGTCGCACACGGGCCGTGACCCGCATCGGCAGCCCGAACTCGAACTGGCCGCGGCTGACGACGGTCAACGCGTTCACCTGTCCGACCGCGACACCATGCGTCGCCAGGTTGATCAGCCCGCGGCTGTAGTGGGTGAGGATCTGCTCGCGCGCCAGATCGGCACGCCGCTCGGCAGCGGCCAGTGCCTGCGCCACGTGCTCGCGTACGACAAGCGTGTGCCCGGCCTCGCGCGCCCAGTGGTCGGCCTCGCGCAACACGTCGGCGATCGCCACGAAATCGGTCGTCAACCGCTTCTGGTCCTCGACGAGCCGTGAACCGTACTCGATGACGCTCGCCACGGCGTCGGCATCGAACCCCAGCAACCGCTCGCGCGATGCCAGCGACGCGACGAAGCGGGCATAGTGGCGGCAGCCGACCTCGTCGCGCACCATCTCGTCCGAGAACTCGGCACCTACCTTGAACAGATCGACGAAGTCCGGGTCGTAGTCATGCAACAGGAAGTACGTTGCCGCGTCGCCGATCAGGATGACCTTGCACGTCAGCGGGATCGGCTCCGGATCCAGGATGACGGTTGTCATCGTCGATGCCGGCTCAACGGGCGGACTGATATCGATGCGACCCGTCTTCAGCGCCCGCTTGAGGGCCTCCCAGCTGGCCGGGTGCTGGGCAAGCTCGTCCATCTCGAGAACAAGATAGCCCCCGTTGGCCCGGTGCAGTGCGCCGGCACGGATCAACGTGAAGTCCGTGAACAGCGCCCCCATGACCTGCTGCTGCTCGATCCGGCCCACCAGGTTCGGCAAAGACGGCAGCGTCTCGAAGACCACCGGCGTGCCGGCCGACAGCGACGCATCGACGATCACATTCACCCGGTAGCGTCGAAACCGCATGTCGTCGCGCACATAGGACGGCGGCGGCGTCGGCCGCGGTCCCTCTCCCTCGCCATCCTGCGACGGCACGAACAAATCGAGGTGGTCGAGCAGGTCGTCGGACATCGCCGTGAGCCAGCCGATGACGCCTTCCACGGACTTGAAGCGTTCCCGCACCGGCACGATGCGCGCCGCGATCTCGGCCGCCGCCGCGTCCCGCTCGAGCTGCTTGATCTGCCGCACGCCTTCGACATCGACGGCCCGCACCTGCCGCAACGTGGCCTCGAGCTCGTCCTCGAGCGCCTCGAGCTGTTCCCGAAGGGCTTCCTGATCCTTCTCGGACAGCTTCGCGAACTCGTCGGGCGGCATGACGTTGCCGGACGGGTCGAGCGGCATGACCGACAACCCCGCCGGTCCCTGCACAAGGGCAAGGCCGCGCGTCTTGGCGTGCACCGACACCTCGCGCAGGAGCTTGTCCTTGCGCCCATCGAGCTCCGTGACCAGCCGATCGCGGCGGCCGACGTAGACCTCGCTATCGAACGCCTGGGGCAACACCGTCAGCAGGTCGATGAGCAGCGCATCCATCGCGGCGGCCAGAATCGGCGCCCATCCTGTCGGCAACCGAAGCGCGCACGGCCTGTGGGGCTGCGCGAAGTTGGCGACGTAGCACCAGTCGTCCACCTCCGGCCGCTCGCGCGCGACCTCGCTCAGGAGATGCTGCACCGTCGTTCGCTTGCCCGTGCCGGGTGGCCCGTACACGAAGATGTTGTAGCCCGGCCGGCGTACGGCGATCCCGAATGCGATCGATTCGACCGCCCGCGGCTGACCGATGATCCCCTCGAAAGGGGCGAGCTCGGACGACGACGTGAACCCGAGCATCGCAGGGTCGCACGCCGCGAACAGTCCGCTTACCGTGACGGGCGTGGCAGCGTCCAGCGTCAACCTCCAGGCACAGGGCACGGTTCCAAACGCCGTTCCGTTCGGCGCCGGTCGAAGCGGCGATTGTACACCACGCGCTCCGCCTTCCGATCCGCACGTCGCCGCACCCGACGGCGCAGTGTCCTCCGCCGGTCATGCACGACGCCGCGACCCGTTGCCGGTCGCGGCGTCGTGAACCGAAGGGAACCCGGTAGGTAGGCTAGGGTGTGAGGGCCGCGGCCAGAACGATCCTGTCGGATGCGGCGTCGACGAGGCGCTGTCCGCCGGCGGCGAGCCACGATCGGTAGGTTGCGCTCTCGGCGTCCCGCCGCTCGCGCCACATGCCGCCGACCCAGCGCTGGTAGCTGGCGGTCTCCGCGAACAACGGCTGGCCTGTGGTCAGGTGCTGGCCGACGTGGCCCGGACCCCCGTTGTAGGCCGCGGCCGCAAGCTCGACGGACCGCTGCCAGTCCGGATCATCCGCCCGTCCGAACGCTCCGAGCATCGAGGCGATGTAGGCCGTGCCGAGCGTCAGGTTCGTGTCCGCGTCCGCCAGCGCGGCGAGTTCGAAATCGTGCATCCCCGCCCGGTTCGCCATCTCGAGCGCGGTGCCCGGCATGAGCTGCATCAGCCCCCGCGCGCCGGCGGAGCTCGTCGCATCCGGGTTGCCGCCCGACTCGACGAGCACCAGGATGGCGACGAGGTCGGGATCGACGTGCGCCGCGGACGCGACGGCGGCGATCCGATTGCGGTGGGCGAGCACCGAGTCCGGCAGCCACGCGATCGTCACCGCCCGGGCATCGGCAGCCGACGCGACGCTCACCTCCGCGGCTCCGCCCGGTTCCGCCGGCACCGCGCTCGATGGGCCTGTAGGGGCCAGCCACTCGGCCGGAGCCGCGGCATCGTAGCGCAGCTCGGGAACGCGCCCTGCGGTGATGATCACGGCATCGACCGGCAGGAAGCCGAAGGCGCTGGCACCGGCCGGCGTGACGACTTCCACCCAGTACGCGCCGTTGCCCTCCAGCCCCGTGCCCTCCAGCCCCGTGCCCGCCATCGAGCCGCCGACGGCGACGATCTCGCCGACGCCCAGCAAGCGACCGGGCGCGCCGCCGGGCGCGTCGGCGAGGGCGGCGCGTTCGCGCAGCGTGCCGGTGGCCTGCGGGAAGAAGACGGCGGCCGTCGTCGGTCCGGCGCCGGACGGCGCATCCGCGTTCAGGACGCGCGCTCCGGCGCTCAGGACGAGGCACGCCGCAACGAAGGCGACGAACTTGAGATGCCCGACCGCTACCCCGACGAGCGGCGGCAAGGCGACATCTGCACCGTGGATCGGGTGGGCGGCGGAGTGTGTGGTCATGTCGACCTCCTGTGGCCGGTCGGGCCGGCGGCTGCGCGTCGCAACGACGGCGGCGAAAGGGGTGCCGTGCACGAACTAGCACGGATGTTCTATGGAATGCGACCAGTGTATCAGGAACGTTTGTTCTAAGTCAAGAGGGTGTGGATAACTCGGCGGAGACCCGAGGGCCTATGCCCGCCCTGCCTCGTCCGGTCGCTCGATCCGATCGCTCGCCTGGGACCCCTCTGACCACGGCTCGGACTCGGCGGTCGGCTTGATCTTCTGCGGGTGATCGAGGGCTTTCAGCACGTCGCCCAGCACGCCGAGCCAAACCCTGACCTCCGTCGTCGTCAGCACCTGGCGGCTCAGGCTGGCGCGGATGAGCCCGAAATAGCGCCGCGGGTTCTGCCGCGGCAGGGCCCGCGTCCGGTCCAGCGTCGACCACAGGCGCGCCCAGAGCCGATCGAGCTGCGCCGCCGTCGCCGCATCGCCCGTGCCCGGAGCCGCGGCGGCGGTGGGCGAACGCCGATGGGCATACACGTGGTGCGCCGCCAGGAGGACGGCCTGCGCCAGGTTGAGGCTCGGCAGCTCGGGCGACGTCATGAGCCGCGCCCGCGCACTGCACTGTCGCAGGTCGTCGTTCGACAACCCGTCGACCTCGTTGCCGAACACGAGCGCGACGTCGCCCTGCGCGGTGAGCGCCGTCAGGTCGTCGAGCAGCCCCTCGAACGACACCGGGCGCGCTTCGCTGCGGGCCGAGCCCGTGGTGAACGCGATGCTGTAGATCGTATCGGACAGGGCCGTGCCGAGGTCGCCCACGGTGTCGGCGTGCTTGATGATCTCCCAGGCGTGCATGTCGCCCGCCGCCGCGCCTCTGCGCCGTGCGACATGCACGCCGGCGCGACGAGCGTCAGGCGCGTCAGCCCCATGTTCAGCATCGCGCGCGCCGTCTGGCCGAGATTGCCGGCCTCGCGCGTGCCGACGAGGACGATCCGCACGCGGCTCAGCTGCACGCCCTCCGCGGCCGATTCCGCCCCGATCGCCCGCCGCCGCGGCTTCACGATGCCCCGCTCGCGCGCCAGGCGCTGCTGTCCGAGGCGCGGCCCACCGAGCCGGGGCTCGCCGAGCGGGGGCGAGTCGTGCCGGGGCCGGTCGGGCTGGGGCCTGCTTGTGTGCGAGGGTGGCTGCGTCGCGTCATCGGCGCCGGTCGTCATGGCGGGCGATGGTATCACGTTGCCGAGCGCCGGCGCGGCCCGGATCCATGGACGGCACCGCCTCCCCGGGCTAGAATCCGACCCGCCGATGTCCCACCCGATGTCCCGTCGCACGCTGCTGTCGCGCCTGCTCGCCCTCGCGACGGTCGGCGCCGTACCGTCCGTCCGTCCCGGCGCCAGGTCGGAGCGCGCCGCCCTCGCCGCGGCGGCACGGATCTACGTCGCCCCCGACGATCACACGGACTATTTCTGGACGGCCGACGACGAGACCTACGCCCGGGTGTTCGTCGAGACGCTCGACTTCTACCTGGACCGGATCGACGCCTCCGAGGCGGCCGGACTGCCGTCGGCGCAGCACGCCCGCTGGAACTGCGACGGCTGGCTGTGGGTCCGAGAGTATGAACAGGCCAAGGACGCGGCGTCGTTCGATCGCCTGATGGACCGGATCAAGGACGGCCACATCAGCGTGCCGTTGAACGCGCTCGTCCTCGTGCAGGGCGGCGCGCCGCTCGAGTCGGTGCTGCGCGGGATGTTCTACCCGGGCCGGTTGGAGCGCCGCCACGGCGTGCGCTTGCCGTTGGCCGTGGCGATGGAGAACCAGACGCTGCCGTACGGCCTCGGCAGCCTGTGGGCGGGCAGCGGCGCGCG
Organism: Ardenticatenales bacterium; assembly: GCA_020853525.1. Taxonomy (GTDB): domain Bacteria; phylum Chloroflexota; class Anaerolineae; order Epilineales; family Epilineaceae; genus Avedoeria. The sequence continues at coordinate 53,638 of JADYYS010000036.1, forward strand.
GTACAGCTGGAAGGGCATCTGCGGCTGCTCGTCGCGCGTGCCGACGGCCGGCGACCGACCGCACGACATCTACTGGTGGGTCGGCCCGGACGGACAGCGGATCCTCATGAAGTGGCACAGCATGCTCGGCGGCAACGACGGCTCGGGCGGCTACGCCGAGATCCGCCGGGTGGCGGATGCGATCGAGTACGTCACACCCGGCACCGGCGATGCCGCTTTCCGCGAACGCTACCCGTTCGATGTCATCGGCCTCTTCGGCCAGGGCTGGGACGATCTGGCGACACGGTCCGATGCCGCCACCGAGGCGGCACGCACCCTGTCCGACGCCCGGCGCGAGGTGCGGGTGTCCAACGAGGTCGACTTCTTCCTCGACTTCGAGGCGCGCTACGGCAACGGCATCCCCGAGCACGGCGCGGCCTTCGGCAACGAGTGGGACGTCCTCGTCGCGTCGATGAACGAGACGACCGCCCGCGTCCGCCGCGCCGTCGAGCGCCTGCGCTCCGCCGAAGCACTGGCGGCCGTCGTGGGCCTCCACACGCCCGACGCGTTCGACGACCTCGTCGCCGCCCGCGACCGCTGCTTCGGGAACCTCGGACTGTACTACGAGCACGATTGGACGGCCGACGGCCAGTTCCCGCGCGAGGTGCGCGCCGCCTGGCAGGTCCGACTGGCCGACGAGATCGACGGTTATGTCGATCAACTGCACGACCACGGGACCGCGCACCTCGGCCGCCAGATCGGCGCCGGCGGCCCGTTGCCCGCGACGGTCGAGCCGTCCGCGGCGGTCGAACGCTGGTTCGTCTTCAACGCCCTCGGCTGGGCGCGCACGGACGTCGTCGACCTGGCCGTCGCCGGCGGACCGCGCCCGGTCCGCGTAGTCGACGTTCAGCGCGGCCGCGACGTGCCGCACCAGTGGTGGAACGACCCGTTCGATGCCGCGGCGCCGCCCGTCCTGCGCGTGCTCGCAACCGACGTGCCGTCCGTCGGCTACCGCGTGCTTGCGGTCGTCGATGCCGACGCCGGCTCGGACGCCGCAATGCCCGACGGGCGCGTGGCCCTCGACGGCGACGCGCTCGTGAACGACCACTTCCAGGTCGATGTCGGCGCCGACGGCCGGCTAGTGCGCGTGATCGATCGAGCGAGGGCGAACCGCAACGTCGGCCCGCGCGACGGCGACCGCTGCAATGCGCTCGTCGGGCGCGACGGCGGTGACGGCGGCGACGGAGGGGGCGCTGCGACGGCGACGCGGCGCGAAGCCGCGACCGGACCGGTGACCGCCGCGTTCGCGGCCGCGGTCGATCGTCCCCGCCGCCACACGACGGCGGTCAGCCTGCACGCCGGCATGGCGCGGATCGACATCGACAGTCGGATCGAAGAGAACTTCGACGAGGTCCTGGCGTGGTCGTTCGGCTTCGGCATCGATGATCCGCTCGTGTGGCACGAGGAGGTCGGCGCCGTCATCGCAGCCCGGCTCTCGGGCGACGGCGGCCACTACAGCCCGCGCGCGGCGCGCTACGACTGGCTCACGTTCAACCACTTCGCGGCGATCGGACCACGCACCGGCGACGGCCCGTGGGTCGTGCTGGCGAACCGCGACTGCTCGTTTTTCCGCCTCGGCGCCAGCACACCCCAACGCCTCGTGACGGACGAGCCGCGCCTGTTCGCGCTGGCCGGCGGCCAAGTGGACGGCCCGATCCTCGGCATTCCGGCCCAAGGCGGCGCCACGGAGCACCGCTATCGGTTCAGCGTGACGACGTTGGACCGCTTCGACACCGCCGCCGCCATGCGCTTCGCACTGGCGGCCACGAACCCGCTCGTCGCCGGCCGCGTCACGTCGTCCATCGGCGGCCGGCCGTCCGACATATGGGGGCTGTTGACCGTCAGCGACCCGGACGTGCTCCTGTGGGCGCTCAAGCCCAGTGAGGACGCCGGTCCCGGCCACCTGAGCGTGCGGCTGTGGAACCTGGCCGATCGCCCCGCCACGCCCCTCGTCCGCCTGCGACCACCGCACGCGCTGACGGGCGCACTCCGCACGACGCACATCGAAACCCCGATCGCTCCCGAGGGGCTGCGCGGCGGCGCGCTGCCGGCCGAGCTGGGCAAGGCCGAGATCGGCACGTGGCAGTTGTCCGTGGGCCGACCGTCGGCGACGGGCGGGCAGGTGATCTGGCTGCCGGACCTGCGCAACGACACGTGAGGCGAGAACGGCATCGTCCACCGGACGCCGCGAGTCGAGCGCGCCGGCACGTGGCGTAGGGGCACGGCATGCCGTGCCCATCCCACGGCAATGCGATGGCCCGTGGTGAGGGCACGGCATGCCGTGCCCCTACACGCTCCGTGGACAGGAACCATTGGGTCGTCGAGTGGCGCGCGGCCTGCCTGCGCACGGCCACTGGGGCTCACGGCCGCTGCACGATCCGCACGAAGTTCGCTCGCCCCCCCACCGGCACCCGCCACATCCCGCCAGCGGCCGTCAACCGGACCTGCGGGCAGCACGTTCCGCTGCGCAGCGCATCGTCCGGGAATGTCGTCAACGTCGCCGTCTCGCCCGGGAAGGCGGGTACGCTGAACGTGCCGGCCGTGCCGTCGGGGCGGCGGGCGATGATCGTGCGGACGCCGCTGCGCGCCGGGCGGAACTCGTGGGCCAGCGTACCGCCCGAGGAGATGTCGCGCCCGTTGCCGTCCGTGTGTTGGATCGTGTGGCGCAGGATCGGGAAGGCCAGCTTGGGGACGTGATCGCTGCGGACGAGGCCGCGCTGGGGCTTGCCGGCTTCCTGGCCGGCGAAGTCCGTCCAGGCGAACCAGTAGACGCGCGCCACGGGACAGCACGCCAGCACCTCGGGCAGCTCCTCGGTGAGGAAGCGAACCTGCCCGAGCTCGCTCGTTGGGTCGCCCTGCACGGTACGGCGATAGGTCTCGGTGATCCAGATCGGTTTGCGCAGGCCACGCCGCGCCAGGCGGTCGGCGATCATCGTGTACTTCTCGGGGCCGGTCGGCTCGGCCGGGAAGGCCTCCCGGAGCTCGGGGAACCAGTGGTAGCCGACGTAGTCGAACCACCTGCCGCTGTCGAGGGCGAGGAAGCGGTCGAGGAAGTCGCGGTGGAAGATGTCCGTCGTGGCGTACGCCAGGTTGCCGAACGACACCGGGATGTCCGGGTCGACCGCCTTGACGGCACCGTACGCCGGCCTCAAGAACGCCAGGTACGCCGCCGGCCGATCGCCCCAGCAGCCGATCTGCGGCGGCATCGGCTCGTCCTTGCCCCACTCCGGCGGCCGCGCCCGGTCGGCCTCGGTGACGACCGACTTGCCGTCGACCTCGTTGCCGATCTCCCACGCCGCCACGCGGTACGGCGCTTTCCCGTACCGCTCGGCCGCCGCGCCGACGAACGCCGCCCAGTCCGCCGCACGCTCCGGCGACCGGTAGTCGAAGCCGCAGCGGTAGACCATCGCCCAAGCCGGGTAGTCCACGATGCTGACGACGACGTCGAACCCGGCCCGCGAGTACGCGCCGATCAGCCGGTCCGGCGTCGACCAGTCGTACGCCGGCGGCGTGCGCCGCTCGGGCTCGACGATCTGCCAGCGCAAGTGCATCCGAATGCTCCGCGCACCCGCCTCCTTCAGCCGCGGCAGCTCGGTGGCGATGTCGGCCGCGCTCAGACCCTCGTCCTCCTCGAACGTGAACTGCGCGCCCCAGACGACGGACGCCCGCGGGCTGGCCGGCACGGCGTTGCGCGTGACCAGCGGCAGCTGGATGCTGGCGGGCGACCCGACGGTCGGCGTCGGGGCGTGCGTCGGCGCGATGTCGGGCGTGCCGGAGACGCGTGGCGTCGGGCCGGTCGTCGATGTCATGGCCGGCGTCGCGGTGACCGCCGGCGTCGACGTCACCGCGGCGGTGGCGGTGACCATCGGCGTCGGCGCCAAGGTGGCGCTCACGCCTGGGGTGGCGGTCGCGACTACGGTGGCCGCCAGCGCCGCCGTTGCCGTTGCCGTAACCGGTGCGCCGGGCGGCGGGTCGTCGGCTCCGCGGCGCGCGTCCGGTCGGGGCTGTCCCAGCGGCAAGCATGCCGCGCTGAGACCAAGCGCCGTGCAGGCGACGGCGAGGGCAAGCCAGCGCGGCCATCGGCGAACGAAGCGGACCGACATCAGCACCATCCTGTCAGGTAGCGACGAATGCCCAGGCGCCGCGGGCTGGGCGTGGGATCGACCAATGGACACCCGCGGAACCGCCGGCGGTTCCGACGCACGACGCGGCGGGGCGGTTACGCCCCGCCGACGCGAACGACGAGCGGGGGCCGCCCGAGCGCCGCGAGCGCCGCGGCGTCGCCGGCCGCCTGGGCGGCGATCAGGCGGCCGAACGAGATGCCGGCGTCCGGAATCGGCACGTCGCCGTCCGACGTTTGGCCGCGGTCGCCGTCGACGAGCTGCAGGCAGTGGATATGCGCTGGCCCGCCCTTGTGCAGCTGGCCCGTCGAGTGGAGGTAGCGCGGCCCGTAGCCCCACGCGACGGCCGCACCCGTCGCTTCGTCGAGCGCCCGCGCGAGGCCGTCGAGCGCGGCGTCGTTCGCCGCCGTCGGCGGCAGGAAGGCCTGCACGGCGATCGCCCCATCCGGCGGGATCGCGGCGAGCCACGGCCGGGCGATGCGGAGGACGTCGGCGATGTCGGTGGCCCACAGTTCCGCCGCCGCGGCCGCGCCTTCGGGCCGCGGCGATCCCTGCCCGGCGGCCGCCGCCGCGCGGGCGAAACGCTTGGCTGCCTCGACGTCCGGCTGGTCAAACGGCTGGACGCCCATCGCGAGCGCGGCCGTCGCCGTCGCGACCTCCCAGGCGAACAGGGCGGCGCCCAGGTCCTCCGGCGATCCGATCCGGACGAGGACGCTCGGCGCCTCAGGCTTGTCGCCCGCCGCCCCGCCGGTGTGCGCCGCACCGACTTCGACCGTCACACGATGCAAGCGACGGCCCGCCTTGTCGCCCCACGGCCGCGCCGGGAACAGCCCGCGCCCGTGCTTGCCCAAACTCTCGCCGAGCAGCTGTTCCAGCCAGCCCGTCATCGCCTCGAACGGCGGCCCGGCGTCGATGACCAGCTTGTCCAACCCGGCCGCGGCCCACGCGCCAAGGGCGGCGCCGAGCGCCAGGCCAGACGTTCGCTCGGCCGAGGCCGACGGTCCAGACGCGTCGTCCTGAGCGACGAGATCCCCTTCGGCGCGGCGGGCCGCTGCTGACAGCGCCGCACGCGCCGCCGCCGCCCCGTCCAGCACCGGCGCGACATCGACGCCGGCGAGCATCGCCGGCAGCAGGCCGAACGGCCCGAGGACGCTGAACCGCCCGCCGACGTCGCCGGGCGCGACGACGCACGCGCGGAAGCCGCGCTCGGCCGCGAGCGCCGCCAGCGGCGAGCCGGCGTCCGTGATCGCGATGCAGTGCGCGGCCGGATCGTGGACGTCGGCGCGGAGGCGCGCCCACCAATGTGCGAAGTGCGCCGTGGTCTCGACGGTCGTGCCGGACTTGCTGGCGGCGACGACGAGCGCGCGGGAAGGGTCGACCACCGCATCGACGGCGCGGACGAAGGCCGGGTGCGTGCTGTCGCACACGACGAGTTCCGGCGCGCCGGCGGCACGCGGCAGACTGCGGGCCAGGACCTCGGCGCCGAGACTCGAGCCGCCCATCCCGAGCAGGACGATGTGGCGGATGCCGTCGGCCCGCGCCTGATCGGCCAACCGCCGCCAAACCGGGAGCGATGCGGGCGAGGTGACGGGCAGGTCGAGCCAGCCCAGCCGCTCGGCGATCGGGTCACCGGGCGTGTCGGCGATACCGGCGTCCGTCCAAAGGGCGGCGTCGTGCGCGAGCAGGCGGGCGGCGACGTCGGCGGCGCGCCAGGCGGCGAGGCGGGTGGCGACGGCGGGCGCGACGAGACCGGGTTGGAGGTGGATCGGCATGGCGACTCGTACCCCGTCACTGCTGAATCTCCGGATTCCGAACTCTGGTGGCTGCTCCGAGCGCGTCCAGTGGCGGGGTACGAGTATAGGTTCGCCGCCCGAAGATCGATCATCCTCCCGGGCGCATCCACGTCGGCGTCGCCGACACAGTGGCGCCCCGGCCACAGTGGTGCCCCGGCCGCTGCGATCGCGGTCGTCGTCGCCGCCGGCAGGGCGTGCGGCCGCCGCACCGCTCATCGCCCGCCGCCGAGCCGCAGTGCTGTCGGGAAGAACGCTTCGAACGGCACGTCCGTCCCGACGTGCAGGCGCGGCCCGGTGTGTGACGCGGCGAAGTCGACGCGCAGCCAGCCGCCCTCGTGGCCCAGTTCGCGCACGCCGTCGAACGCCCACGGCCGGCCGGAGCCGATGAGGGGCGGCATGCCGAGCGGCGCGGACACCGTCGCCCCGCCGACCGCCGACACGCTCAGCCGGTGCGCGCCGGCCCAGCCGCCGACCCGCCGCTCCGCCCGCACCGCGAACCCGGTGGCTCCTGTACCCGACGCGGGCGCAAGCCCATGCCAGTCGAGGTCAAGTGTCGCTGCGCCGAACGCTGCCACCGGACCGTCGAGCAGCGCACCGTCCCGGTAGATGCGGACGTTCCACGCGGCCGGCGGGCGCGAGCCCAGCGCCGTCACGTGCGAACGCCACGGATCCGCCGCCCAGAGCGTGCTGTCCGCCCCGAAGGCAAGCCCGGCGGCGCGCACAATGCCCGTGCCGGGCGGACCGTCGCCGCCCCAGGCGCCCAGGAACCGACCGTCCCGCGACACGGCGACGATGCGGGCCGTGATCCCATCGGCGATCCGGAGCGAGCCGTCCGGCGCGACCGCGATCCCGACGGGTTCCTTCAGCCCGGCTCCCGGCGTCGTCGTGTGGTCGACGGCGCCCAGCACGTTGCCCTCCTGGTCGTAGTGGACCGCGCGCAGGTTGCCCGTGTCCGCCACCCAGAGCGTGCCGTCCGGCGCGGCGGCGAGGTGGCGCGGCTTGTACAACCGCACATCGCCCGGCCCGACGCGCCACTCCGCCTCGAACGTGCCGTCCCACGCAAAGCGCACGATGCGGTGGCCCACGGCATCGGCGACGAAGAGCCGCGTTCGACCGTCCGGTCCGGCCGCGACGGCGACCCCCGACGGCGACGTGACGTGGCCGGGCGCGTCGGAGAGGCGACGCCAGACCCGGCCGATGCCGCCGTCCGGCCGGAGGCGGTAAACGGCCGGTCGGAAGCCGGCGCTGGCGATCCAGAGGCCGCCATCTTCCGCCGCCGCGACATCATATGGGCGCGGGTTGGGCGTCCCGTCCGCCGTGTCCGTCTCCGGCACGCTCCAACCGCGCCGAATGACGGTCCGCTCGTCCGTCTCGAGTACGACCAGCTGAGCATCGTAGAACGCGAACAGGTACGTGCCGTCCGGCCGAAAGTCGATCGAGTTCGCGGACGTATGAATGATCGGGAACGGGATCGACTCGAGCAGCGTCCCGTCCGATGCGAACGTGATCACCCGGCCCTGGTCGGCCCCCGCGGGCCTCCTGGTAACCACGACGACGACGCCGTCCGGTCGGACACCGATCCCCTCCGGCTGGCCAACCTTCGGCACGCCGAACACGTCCGCGCCGAACGCCCCGAGCGTCCCCCCGTCCCGCGCCAAGCGCACGACGCGCGCGGGCGCGATGTCGATCACGAGCAGCGTCCCGTCCTGCGCCACGGCGAGACCGCGCGGCTCGGCGATGCTCGGATCCAGCGCGAGCGTCTCGATCACCGTCCCGTCGCGCCGCAGCCGGACGATGCGCCGTGCCGGCACCTCGAGCACCAGGACGTCCGCTCCGTCCGCGACGAGCTCGAGGCGGTGCGACCACTCGAACCGAAATTGGTAGGAGCCGATCTGCTGCGGCGCGAAGATCCCCGCGGCCCACACTTCGGCCGCCGTGCCGTCCTCCCGCAGCCGCACGATCCTGCCCCGCTCGTTGTCCGCCACGAGGCACGTGCCGTCCCCGAGCGGGAGGAGCGACACCGGCCGAAGGAGGTCGTCGTCCTTCGCCCGAGGCACGCCCCAACTCCGCCCAAGCCCCCCGTCCGCCTCGACGAGCCGCGCGAGCCCCGTGCCCGCGTCGGCGACCACGACCCCGCCACCCGGCGCCGGCTCAAGGGCCACCGGGCGCACGAGCCCGTCGCCTCCCGATGCGGGCACCGGACCAGTGCGCAGCGGCCCGCCGTGGCGGTCGAACCACGCGAGGCGCCCGCGGCCGGCCTCGGCCACGACGACGCCCCCGTCGACGGTCGATGCGACCGCGACCGGCTCGTCGAGGCCCCCGCCGCCCGGCTGCGCCAGCGCGTCCGCCGTCCAGGTGCCGAGCCAGCGCCCATCCGGTGCGAGGACGGTCACGCCGGGCCCGTCGCCGGCCACGATCAACCGTCCGTCCTGCGCGACGGCGATGCGTCGGAAGTGGATCATCGACCCACCGGACGCTGCGGGGCCGCCGAAGCCATGGATCGGCAGTAGGGAAGCTGTGCCGTCGGTCGCGTAGCGATGGATGTACCCACCGATCCCACCGTTGTCGCTGTCCACGGCGTAGATCTCGCCGTTCGGCCCGCCGGCGATGCCCGTCGGCTGACATCGGTCGTCGTACTTGAGCCCGCCGAACGGCACCCCACCGGAGAAGCACAGGCCGAACTCGCCGGGCTTCTGTGTACCCGGGGCAACAGACTTGCCGAGCGTGCGCACCACCGCGCCGAGGCCGTCGAGCACCGCGGCGCGCCCAAGGGTGGGCTGGGCGGCGACGAGCCCGTCGCCGAATGGCGCGAGGTCGCCGGCCGGGCCGGGCCAGTCGGCCAGCCGAGCTCCCGCGCCGTCGAAGATCCGGATCGGCTCGGTCGCGAGCGAGACCGCAACTCTGCCATCCGCCAGCACCGCGAGGCCCCATGCATACCCCTTGGCCGGGTCGTCGCCCGGCGCGCCCGCCGCGGCGCCGGGCGTCGTCGGTGATAGCACGCAGATCCGGTCGACGAACGCCCCCCAAGCCGTGAAGCGCTGCACCCGTCCGTTCGCCGGGTCCGCGACATATACGTCGCCGTTCGCGCCGACCGCCAGCGCCGTGGGACCACAGAGCGTTTCGCCGTCGGCGTCTCTCCTGCACCCGGCCCCGAACTCGCCCGGCTGCCACCCCGGCCCACCCCACACGCCGATCACCTCGCCGGACGCGGCGAAGCGGACGATCCGCCAGCGGTCCTGGTCGACGACGTAGGCCGTGCCGTCCCGCCCGAAGGCGACGGCGCCCGGCCGGGTGAGCGGTGCGGTTGGACTCTCGGCGCCGATGTGGCGCACGTAGTGCTGTTCCAGTCCGCTGCCGTCCGCCACAGGCCCTGCCGCGGGCTGCGCCGCGACAGGGCGGGCCCCGGACGCGACGAGCGCCGCGAACGCCACGGCGGCGGCCACGGCTGCGGCGCGTGCGGCGCCGGCGCGGCGGAGGAAGGTGCTCACAGGGCGGGCGACGGAGTGGCGATGCATGGCGTCTTCCTTGCGGGACATATGTGGGCGATGCGGTTCGGAGGTGGCGGTCCGCCGATCGATTCCGCCGCCTCCGCACTGGACACGGCGAAACGATCGTTTCGTTCCATCGAGACGCGCGCCGATCGCTCAGGTGCTCGACGGCGGCGCCTGCAGCGGCGCCCCGACGATCTCCCACGCCCGCACGAAGTCCTCCGGCTCGATCCCGAGCCCATCCGCGATCCGGTTGATGTAGTTGAAGTAGCCGATCACCTGCGCCGCGTCGTGCACGCCCGCGTCGCCGAACCCCGCGGCCCGCAGCGCTGCCACGTCATCCGCCGTCATCGCCCCCGGCGTGCGCGTGAGCTTGTCCGCGTAGGCGCACAGCGCGGCGTCCGGCGTGGCCAGCGGCGCGGTCCGCCAGTCCATGGCGACGGCGTTCACGTAGGCGTCGGCGTCGGCGGCCGACAGCCCGAGGTCCGCTTCGACCTCGGCACGGAGGTCGTGGGCGTGGGCCCGCGTTCAGTAGAGGCACTGGTTCAGGCGCGAGACGACGCACGCCAGCATCTCGCGCTGCGAGCGCGTGAGGGGCGATGGGCCGAACATGATGGCCCCGTAGAAGCGCATCGAGGCCTGCAGCGCGCGCGCGTTCTGGCTCATCAGGCTGACGATGTGCCAGATCCGCCCAGCCCGCGACATCGCCGCGTCGTACTCGGCCTTGAGCAGCCCTTCGGCCTCGTCGTGGCCGATGACCTCGATCCACGGCATCGACGGCGTGCCGAACGATCAGGCGTGGCGTGCGTTGACGGCGTTCGCCGTCGCGCGGTCGAGGGCCGTCGTCAGGCGCGCGGCGTCGTGTTCGGTCAGCGCGCTGCCGAACAGGTCGGCGACGCTCGCCGCATACACCGGCCATGCGGCCAGCAGCGCCCGCTCACCCGCCTCGGTCAACGCGGCGTACGCCCCGCGACGGTCGTTCGGGCAGCGCTCGCGCCGGAGCAGGCCCTCGGCCTCCAGGCGGTCGACGAGCCGCGTCAGGCCGCTGCGGCTGAGGACGACGTGGTCGGCCAGCTCGTGCATGCGCCGCCGATGGTCCGGCGCGTCGCGGAGCGCGAGCAGCACATCGCACGTGCCGAGGCAGACGCAGCCGGCCTCGGCCAGACGGTGGTCGACGGCTTCGATCAGGCGCGCGTGGGCGGTGAGGAAGGCCCGCCAGGCGCCGAGGACGCCCTCGCAGACGTAGGGTTCCATGGGCCGATCATAGCACAGCCGGCTAACTTGTTGCGATCGCAACTATCGTCACGCAACCCGGAGATTACGGGCCGAACGGTTGCCGCGGCGGGGTCGGGTCATCGTTGCGGCGACGCCGCCGCGGCCGGGCGCGCAAGCGGCCGCAACGGCTATTGACCCGACCACCGCACCCCGCGGGCACCGTCGAGCACGGCCGTCGCGTCGAACAAGCGCCATCCGCGGTCCGTTTCCGCGCCGATGAGCACCACATCGTCCCGAGGATCGCCCGCCTCGCCGGTCAGCACGAACGCCGATCCATCGCCCGCCCAGGTCAGATCGCCCGGTACACCGCCGTTGTGGTGGTGGTGGACCTCGGTCGGTAACGAAAGGAGTCGACGCGGCTCGGTGGCGTGCTCGCCCAGCGGCATGGCGAAGATGCCGTTCTCCGATGGGCCGCCGTCCATGCTGCGCCACATGCCGAAGCGAACCTCCCCGCCGACGACGAGCGCGTCGAACGCCTGCGTGCGCGCTTCCCCGACGGACGCCGCAGGCATGCGCCAGACTTCGCCCAATGTCGGGTCGAGCGCCGCCAGGTGCCCGCCGCCGTAGTCCACATCGTAGTGTGCATGGACGATCCGGTCGGCACCCAGCGCCAGCGTCGAGCCGTAGCTGATTCCGTCGACGCTGTCCGCGACATCCCGAACCGGCCCGCCGGTGGCGCCGAGCCACGCCGCGGAGCCGCCCTCGTAGTGCGAGATCCGGAGGCCCAGCCACCGTCCGTCCGGCGACCACTGCGACGGCGTGGTCACCCGCCACCGCACACCATCGTCCATGTAGTTGAAGTGATCGGCCACGCGGCGCGCATCGGTCGTCGCCATGTCGACGAGGGACAGGCCATCCGAGTCGGAGACCGCCAGCGTTCGGCCGTCGGGCGACAGCAGCACGCCGTAGCACTGCAGCCCGCTCTCCGCCGGCGGCGCCTCGTCATGACATGTCGCCACGGTTCGCGGCGGCGACGCGGTCAACGCGTTGCCGTCGGATCGGAGGTCGACCGCCACCACGTTCGCCGCGGCCGTCGACCCATCGGCGTTCATCTCTCCGATGCGGTGGACGAACGCCAGACGCTCGCCGGCGGCGTCCACGCTCCACTCGTGCAGGCCGTCGCCTTGGCGCCACTCTTCGCGCGGCCAGGGCGCCAAGTGATCGACCACGACCCGCGACGCCGGATTGTCGCGATCCAATACCAGGAATCGCGTGGCCTCGTGCGTGGCCCCTGTGCGTTCGTCCCGCGACTGAGCCAGGACGAACCGCTGCCCGTCGTCGGCGATCCGCCACGCGTCGGCGGCCACCCACTCGTAATCCTCGTCACGCGGCGCGAATCGCCAGCGGTCCTCCTCCGGCTCCCACACCGTCTCGAGCGCCCCGCCCGCTTTGGGCCAACAGAGGATCGCGCCTTGGCGTTCGAAGCACAGCTCGGCCGGTAACGGCGGCAGCGGGGCGCCATCCGACAGCGGGGCCGGCACCTGCGCCGTTGCCGTTCCGCCCTCGACCGGGAACGACTTCGCGGCCGCGTAGCCGTCCGCTGCCCGCCGCACCGTCCGCCCGCCCTCGCCGTCCGGCTGCACGATCTCGTCAGACCCGTCGCCGTCGACGTCGCGCACCTCGAGAGGGGCGTCGAAGCGGCCGAGAACGGGAGGGACGTCGCCGTCGCCGTAGACGACGAGGGCGTCGGCATTCCACGGGTCCGCCTCAACGTGGCTGACGGCGACGGCGCGGCGGGGAGTACCGTCTTCGCCGCGGCTGAGCATCACGAGCCGCTGCGAGGCAATCCCTCGAACGTCCTCAGGCACGAGCACCAGCAGCTGGCGAGGCGACGACCCGTCGCGCACACCCTCCAGGCGCACGATGGCTGCCATCGTGCTGAGGCTCAGCACCAAGTGCTCCCCCATGATCGACCCGTTGCCGTCAGCCCCCGGCACGTCAATCGCCGCCGGGCGAGCCGGAAGTGCCGGTTCTTCGCGGCTGTCCCACAGCCGGCTCACGCCGTCCGCCGTCAGGACCGCGACCGCCGCCGCGTCGTCGAGGCGATACCCGGCCACAACGGCGTCCATCGCCGGCCAGGCTTTCACGTACTCGACGTGGGATCCTGCTGGCAGCGCCGTCCGGACGTCGGGAGTCGCGGTGGCTGTCGCCGTCGGCGGGCGCGGCGTCGGCGGGACAAGCGTCGGCCACGGGGTGCCGGGGCCGGGGTAGGCGAGGCCCGCCGCCAGCATCGCCTGATGGTCGATGGCCGCCACGGAGGTGGCGTTCGCGCCGGCGGCCGACGCGGTGGCGGTGGTCGCCTGGGTGATCCCGACGCCGTCGTCGGACAGCGCGCCAGGGACCGCCCCGTCGCGGTGGGTCGGCACGCGAACCGCCATCGTCGCCAGGAGAAGGACCAACACGACGGCGGTGGTCCAGGCGACGAAGGGCAACCACGGGCGGGACGATGTGGACATGCGAAACCTCCAAATGTCGATGCGGTCGGCGATAGGCAGCAGGATACAAGTGATGCGCGCCCATGGAACGGCACGAAACCGTCGCGCGGCCGCTGATTACCCGACGCTGAGCGCGCAACGCGCGCCGAACTGCCGTCGTCGGAGGCCCGGCGTACCGTGCTTCCGACTGGACAATCGGCCCTTGGGCAGGGTATAAGCCCGTTCGCTTCTCCCCCGGTCGTACCCGCCTCCGCCGCGCAGCCGCCCGCCGCGCGCCGAGGATCGCGACGGGGATGCGCCGTCGGGCGGGTCGGGCAGCGAACGATACCGCGCCGGTACGCCGACCAAACTCGACCCAACCCACCACCAATGGAGGCCACACCATGCTGGCGATGGCTCGTTCGATTCGATGCGCGCTCCGACCGCTCGGCGCACGTCCGCTCACCCGGTCCGTCAACCGCCTGCTCGCGGCGACGCTGGCCGTCTCGCTCTGGGCGCTCGATCGCACCGCCGCGCTGGCCGCCGGCCCGCTCCAGGAGCACGGCGGCGGCGGCGAGCTCTCGCTCGAGCTGCCGGCGAACATGTGGACGGACACGCCCTTCTTCGGCGGGACGATGGGGGCGCGGCCGCTCCTGCTCGGCGGGGTCGTGGTCTGCGTCCTCGGGCTGCTCTTCGGCTGGTGGACCTACCAGCGCGTGAAGGCGCTGCCGACGCACAGCTCGATGCGCGAGATCTCCGAGCTGATCTACGAGACGTGCAAGACCTACCTGCTCACGCAGGGCCGGTTCCTGCTCATCCTGTGGGCGTTCATCGCCGCGGTCATGCTCCTGTACTTCGGTGTGTTCGCCAACGCCGGGCCGACGCAGCTGATCCTGATCCTGGTCTTCAGCCTGATCGGCATCGCCGGCAGCTTCGGCGTGGCGTGGTTCGGGATCCGGATCAACACGCTGGCCAACAGCCGCACCGCCTTCGCCGCGCTGCGCGGCAAGCCGATGGGGATCAGCGTCATCCCGCTCCAGAGCGGCATGAGCATCGGCATGCTCCTGATCAGCGTCGAGCTGATCCTCATGCTCTTCATTCTCCTCTTCGTTCCGAATGCCTATGTCGGCGCGTGCTTCGTGGGCTTCGCGATCGGCGAGTCGCTCGGCGCCGCGGCGCTGCGCATCGCGGGCGGGATCTTCACCAAGATCGCCGACATCGGCTCCGACCTGATGAAGATCGTCTTCAACATCAAGGAAGACGATGCCCGCAACCCCGGCGTCATCGCGGACTGCACCGGCGACAACGCCGGCGACTCCGTCGGCCCGACGGCGGACGGCTTCGAGACGTACGGCGTGACGGGCGTGGCGCTGATCAGCTTCATCCTGCTGGCGGTCACGGATCCGAACGTCCAGGTCCAGCTCCTGGTCTGGATCTTCATGATGCGCGTCATGATGATCGTCGCCAGCGGCCTGTCCTACATGGTGAACAACCAGATCACCAAGTCGCGCTTCGGCGGCGCGTCCGTGATGAACTTCGAGTCGCCGCTCACGTGGCTGGTATGGATCACGTCGATCGTGTCCGTCGTGTTCACGTACGTCGCGTCGATGATGCTGATCCCGGCGATCGGCGGCGACGCGTCCCTGTGGTGGAAGCTGGCGACGATCATCACGTGCGGCACGCTGGCCGGGGCGATCATCCCGGAGCTCGTGAAGATCTTCACGTCCACCGAGTCCCGCCACGTCGAGGAGGTGGTCACGGCCTCGCGCGAGGGCGGCGCGTCGTTGAACATCCTGTCCGGGCTCGTCGCCGGCAACTTCAGCGCGTTCTGGCTCGGCTTGGCCATCGTCGGCCTGATGGCGGTGGCCTACGGCGTGAGCACGCTGGGCCTCGGGGCCTTGATGGCAGCGCCGGCCGTCTTCGCGTTCGGCCTCGTGGCGTTCGGGTTCCTGGGGATGGGCCCGGTGACGATCGCCGTCGACAGCTACGGACCGGTGACGGACAACGCGCAGAGCGTCTATGAGCTGTCCGTCATCGAGAGCATCCCGGGCGTGGCGGGCGAGATCGAGAAGGCGCACGGCTTCCGCGTGGACTTCGAGCGCGCCAAGGATCTCCTGGAGGAGAACGACGGCGCCGGCAACACGTTCAAGGCCACGGCCAAGCCGGTCCTCATCGGCACGGCGGTGGTGGGCGCGACGACGATGATCTTCTCGATCATCGTGACGCTGGCCAAGGGCCTGCCGGGCGCGCCGACGTCGTTCGCCAGCCCGGCCGAGCTTCAGACGGCGCTCGACGCCGCTTCCATCTACCTGTCCGTCCTCCACCCGACGTTCCTGCTGGGGCTGATCACGGGCGGGGCGATGATCTACTGGTTCACCGGCGCCAGCATGCAGGCGGTGGTGACGGGTGCGTACCGGGCGGTGGAGTTCATCAAGGCGAACATCAAGCTGGACGGCGGGGCCGACAAGGCGTCGGTCGAGGACTCCAAGAAGGTGGTCGAGATCTGCACGAAATACGCCCAGAAGGGGATGTTCAACATCTTCCTGGCGGTCTTCTTCGGCACGCTGGCGTTCGCGTTCGTCGAGGAGTGGTTCTTCATCGGCTACCTGATCAGCATCGCGCTGTTCGGGCTCTTCCAGGCGATCTTCATGGCGAATGCCGGCGGCGCTTGGGACAACGCCAAGAAGATCGTCGAGACGCATCTCAAGGAGAAGGGCACCGAGCTGCACGCGGCCACGGTGGTCGGCGACACGGTGGGCGATCCGTTCAAGGACACGAGCTCGGTGGCGATCAACCCGGTCATCAAGTTCACGACGCTCTTCGGCCTGCTGGCGGTGGAGCTTGGGGTGAAGATCGGCGCTTCGCAGGGCCAGACCGTTCGGCTGGTGGTTTCGCTGGCCTGCCTGGCGGTGTGCCTCGCGTTCGTGTACCGCTCGTTCTACGGCATGCGGATCCGGTCCGCCGCATGATCGGGCAGTTCATCGACGTCTTCCTCCACCTGGACCAGCACCTCAACACCTGGGCGGGCGCGCTCGGCCCGTGGCTGTACGTGCTGCTGTTTGCCATCGTGTTCTGCGAGACGGGCTTGGTGGTCACGCCGTTCCTGCCCGGCGACTCGCTGCTGTTCGCGGTCGGCGCGCTGGCGACGACGCCGGGCTCGCCGATCCACGTCGTGACGGTGTCGCTGCTGCTGATCGTGGCCGCCATCCTGGGCGACGCGACAAACTACGCCATCGGGCGGCGCGTGGGCCCGCGGGTCTTCAGCCGCGAGTCTTCGTGGCTGTTGAACAAGCAGCACTTGATCCGGACGCAGCATTTCTACGAACACCACGGCGGCAAGACGATCTTCCTGGCCCGCTTCATGCCCATCGTCCGGACCTTTGCGCCGTTCGTCGCCGGCATCGGCCGGATGGAGTACCGCCGCTTCGGCGCCTACAACGTGGCGGGCGGGATCACGTGGGTGCTGCTGTTCATCGGCGCCGGCTACCTCTTCGCCGACCTGCCGATCGTCAAGGACCGCTTCCACTACGTGATCCTGGGGATCATCGGGGTGTCGGTCCTGCCGATCGTGTTCGAGTTCGCACGGGCGCAGATCGCGGCGCGCAGGCAGCGGCGGCTGCCGGAGAACGACGAGGCGTAAACTGGAGTTCCCTCGCTTTCGTGGACTGCGGATTATTGTGGATCTCACATGCCTCCACCATGGAGTGGAGTTGCCCCGGTGTGACAGATGGGTCGGAATTGCGGGTCTATGTCAATCGTCGCCTTATCCTGGTTCTCCGTCACTCTTGATGACGCGTGTGCATCCAGATGACGGGCCATAGCAGCCAAACAAAGCTGGCGCGCCCCCCTGGAATCGGCGACGTGCGACAAACGCCGGCGCCGTCCACCATGTCGGTCGCCCCCGGGCGAGCACGGGGCAATCCGGCCTGCCGACCGGGCCGACGGGCGGCAACACCGTCTCAGGACCTTCATCAAGAGTGAGGGAGAACCACGATAGGCCGGCGATTGACATCAAGATCGCGACCGCTCCATGTTCAGCGCCAGCAGCCGCTCCAACAGCTCCTCATCCCCCAGATCCTGCGCCCATCCGTACGCATCCAGCACTGCCTCATCCAGCCACCGGTGAGCCAGGTCCAGCCACGTCGGCCGCTGATTGTAGAGGTGCGTAAGCGTCCGCTTCTTCAGCTCCGCATCAGTCGCGCCGTCGGGGTTCAACCAGCGATCGCGTTGCTCGACGAGCGCGCGGGCGGCGTCGGCGATGGCGGCGATGCGGGGGTCGTCAGCGGGCTCCTGACCGGGGGGCCACGGGAACGGGAAGGTCTCGAACGTGGACGTCGGGGTATAGCGTGGATCGTTGCCGACTCCTAGCCACGTGCCCATGCGCAGAGACCACAGCTCGTGGATATGAGAGTGGAGGACGCCGAAGAAGTAGTCGTCGTCGCGAGCGATGGCGATGAGTTGATGATCAGGCAACGTCGGGTGAGTGAGCCACACGAAGAGTCGGTGCCTGGCAACGGTCGGCGTGCAGATGAATCGGTGGAGCGGACCCAGCGATTGGCGCATCGCTGGACGAGGCTCCATGTGCAACCACCACCGCAGTCGATATGCATCGCGACGATTAGTGTCTCGTGCCGGCTTCACGTACTCCAGAACGTGCTCGAACGGCACTTGGTACGCAGCAGCATGCTCTAGAGTTGAATCGACGCCGAAGTCGATGATCCACATGCCTCTCAGTCGGCGGGTAACGTCAAGCCCGTTCACCCAGGGCCGCACGACGTCGCTGTTTGGCCGACCATTTGGGTTGCCCTTGGCGGCCAGCATCGCCGTGGCAGTCTCATCATCGACGTCGAACGCGCCCCCCTTCGTGTCGCCCATGTATGCTAGGCCAGAGTTCTCCCATAGCCGCGCCGCCTTGGTCAGATCCACGCTGCCGCTTGTCAGGTCGGAGTGAATCTCGGACACGCTGACCCCATCGAGCGTGCGCTCGCGCTCCGAACCGTCATCGAATCCGACCATAGATACTCGCACAGCGGCGCCGTCCAGAATCCAGGGACGATCTCCCCAAGCCAGGAATATGTCGCCGGTTCTCTTGATGTCCTCGACGACACGTCGATTCGCGCCTCCTCGGATGGAGTTTGTCGACAGTAAGCCGGCGCGCTTGAGTCGACCGCCGGCAAGCATCTGCTGAGCGCGATGGAACCAATAGACGACGAAGTCGGACTCGCGCGCCACCTTCCCGTCGTAAATTGAAAAGAGGCGTTCGACGTACTCATCGCCAAGGCCGGCGCGCATCAGTTTTGTACCAAGGAATGGTGGATTGCCGACGATCACGTCCACCGCCGGCCACTCCGGCTCCACCGCCCGCCCCTCCTCGTCGAACGCCAGGATCGCGTCCCGATGCTCGATAGTGTCGATCGGCTTGAGCACCGGCTCGCTCGGCCGCCCGAACCCGTTGTCGCGCATCCACTGGATGTAGCCAATCCAGATCGTCACCTGCGCCAGCTCGTGGGCGTACTCGTTGATCTCGATGCCGTGCAGCTGCGCCGGCGACGGAGCTTGGTCCTCTGTCGGCATGAGCAGCGACAGCCCGAAGTCCGCTGCAGCGGTCGACACCTCCTTCCAGAGGTCGAGCAGCAACAGGAGGGCGACGTAGAGAAAGTTGCCGCTGCCGCAGGCGGGGTCGAGCACGCGGATCCGGGCGAGCTCCTGCGCGAAGGCGACGAGGACGTCGCGCAGCTGGTTCTCCCTCTTCGTCCGCGCGCTCCCCGCGGGCGCAGTATCGCGCTCGGCGGCGATCGCCTCGGCCTGCGCCTTCACGTCGGCCCATCGCCGCCGCAGAGGCGCCATGAGCACCGGCTCGACGACGAGCAGGATGTCGTCGCGGCTCGTGTACTGCGCGCCGAGCTGGGCGCGCATCGCCGGGTCGAGCGAGCGCGTGAACAGCGTGCCGAGGATCGCAGGCTCGATCGCCGACCAGTCCAGGTCGCAGACCCCCTTCAGGATCCACAGGGCGTCGCTGTCCAGGTCGATCACGTCGGCGCTGTCGAACAGCCGGCCGTTGATGTGGAGGATGTCATCGGCGCCGAAGTAGCCGCCGGTGCTCATCGCCGCGAAGAGTGTGCGGAGCTGGTTGTTGAAGCGCTCCGGCTGGCGATGCCCGCTGTGCACCAGCGTCGTGAACAGGCTCTTCGGCAACAGCCCGATGTCTTCGGCGAAGAGGCAGAAGAGCAGCCGGATCAGGTAGTGGGCGGCCGCGTCCGGCGCCACATCCTTGGCGCGCAGATGGTCGGCGAGCTTGGCGAACTGTGTCGCCGCCTCCCGCGTGACGGCCTCGGTGGTCCGGCGGCTCCTGAATGCTTCGGGGTTCGTCCAGACGGCACGCAGCGCGTCGCGTTCGGCTGGGTCCAACATCCCCTCGACGGTGAACACACGGGTGCGCTGGACGCTGTTCGTGAAGTTGGAGCGGACGATGATCGTCTGGATGTCGCTGACGATCAGCAGCGGCGGGTTCTCCAGGGCGTCCTTGTAGTTGAGCAGCTGGCGGTAGGCCGCCTCGAGGTCGCGCCCTGGACCCTTGTACTCCCACCCGAAGTGACCACGCCGCCAGACGTCCGCCCAACCGTGGCCGCCGCTCGATTTGCGGACGCCCGGTTCGAACGCGTACGTTTGGCCGGTCGGGTCACCGGTGACGGGGTCGTCGACGCCGAGCAGCTGGCAGAGGTGGTTGAAGTGCGTCTGCGACGTGGCGCGCTCGGTCTGAGTGACGTTCTTCCATGTGGCGACGAATTGTTGGGGGGTCATGTGGGAACGGGCCTCCGGGGTAGCGGGCGATTATCTCAGGGTCCCGCCATCCGCGCTAGCGGCTACCACTCAACCATGGCAGCCAAACCCGTGGTGCCCAAGTTGCACAGATGCCGATGCTATATACTCTGCAGACGAAGTCCGGGCGATCCGTGAACGGGTTGCGGTTCCCCTGTCCCGCGGCAACGGCATCATTGTGTTGACGGTCTCGTTCGTCCACTGGATCTTCGAGATTCCAGCGAAGCAACACGGACAGCAGTCCCATCGCCGCTGGGCCTGTTTCCGAGCTGGTGGTGGCGATCTCGGTGGGGTTGTCGGTAAGCGTGAGTTCATGCTCGACACACCAGACACCTTCGCCTCCGCCGCTGTCCCGGGCGCGCCGTTCGACCTTGCTATCTCCACCGTCGTATCGCACATCCATGTAGAAGAGAGCCCGCGCGATGTCTCCGCGACGGCGCGGCCAGACCTCCCATGTCTCCGAGCTGCGCCAGTTGGATGCGCTTGGAGTGGATGTCACGGGCACCTCAGAGCACGCGCTTCGAGGTTGGCAGTCAGCGTAGAAACGGTTTCCGTGTCCCGCCGGACCATTGGCGAGTGGTGCGGCGACGAACAGATGATGGGCATCGGCTACGGGTAGATTGCAGTCCGTGCCGATCTTGCTCGAGGCGAAGCCACGAGACTCTGGCCAGGCGTGTTCGATCTGCCAAGGTCGTCTGGGCGTTTCGCGCTTGTTCAGCGCAGCGTTCAAGTAGATGTCCAGAACTTGTGACGTGTTGTCCGGATGCTCGTCGCCCGCCTCAAGCATCTCGACGATGGTCGCGCCATTCGCTTTGTGATGGCCAGTCACCACGATCTCGTGCAGGGCTGCCCGAAGCGCAGTACCCTCAAGGTGCTCAGCGGTCGCGTACCGATCCGCTGGCGGTTGCGCCGTCGCGGTGGGATACCGCAGGCTAGCCATAGTCAGGTAAAGCACGGCAACCACGACCAGGGGGGCAGTACGTCGCATAGGCGCGGGAGGATGCCCGACCTCGCCTCCGACGGCAAGCCGGCAATCAAACAGGCAACATAATCAGATCAGCGCTTCACCGCCCTCCCACGAGTGTGGGGAGCCTAGATGCGAGCCAAGACGCGATGCGAGATGACAATACATGACCCACCCGGCCGAGGACGTGCCCGTTCCGCCGATCCCGGGTAGTAGGTCAGTTTTGTTAGGACCGGGCAAAAGTTGACCATAACGACCTGACACGACTGTTTGTTGTCGTTATGATGAGTTGGCAGCCTGCGGATCAATCGGGAGGGGGGCAAAGTGCAGACGCTGACGAGCAAGCAGGCGGAGGCTATGAGTGCCCTTTCTTACCTTGCCGGAGGACGGGGTCCGCTGAACGCACACCTGAACGCTTACCCTTGAGGGCGGTAAGCACCGCGCCGGGTTGTTGAACTGTCGCGACTGCCGACAGCAGTTTACCGTCACGGTGGGGACGATCTTTCACGGGTCGCACATTCCGCTCCGCAAGTGGGTTATCGCGTTCCACATGATGTGCTCGTCCAAGAAGGGCGTTTCGGCATTGCAGTTGCAGCGGAACCTCGGCCTTGGATCGTACAAGTCCGCTTGGCACATGGCGCACCGCATTCGCCACGCGATGGACAGCGACCCGCTCAAGGGCTTGTTGGCGGGCACGGTAGAGGCGGATGAAACGTACGTCGGTGGAAAGTTCAACAACATGCACCGGAGCGAACGCGCCAAGAAGACGAACAAGCGCGGGCCGGGCGGTAAGACGCCGGTGTTCGCCCTTGTGGAGCGTGACGGGCGGGCGCACGCCCGCGTCATGTCCAACGTGAGCGCGGCCAACGTACGCGCGGTCATGGCGGAACGCGTCGATCCGTCGGCGTGCATCATGACGGACGAATCGCGGTTGTATGACGGGCTGGACAAGGTGTTCGCCGATCACGATTCGGTTAACCACAGCGTTGGTGAATACGTGCGCGGCGACGTCCACACGTCGAGCATCGATTCGTTCTTCGCGTTGCTCAAGCGCGGTATCACCGGCGCGTTCCACCACGTCAGCGAAGAGCACTTGCACCGCTACTGCAACGAGTTCGCGTTCCGCTGGAACTACCGCAAGTCCACGGATGGCGAGCGGACGCGTGCAGCCCTCAAGGCGACGGTTGGGAAGCGCCTGAGCTACCGCGCTACGGTGGGGGGCTAGCACGGGGCGTCCGGCTTGGGAGCGCGCTTGCGGCGCGGCTTGGCGGCAGGAGTCGCCACGTCGGCCGCAGGCGCGTCCGTGTCGGTTGCCGGCGCGACGTCGTCGGGCTTGGGGGGTGGGGCGGCCAAGGCGCCGCGCATGGCTTGGTCAAGCGTCAGCGGGTAGAGGGACAGACGCCTCAGGCGCCTATCTTTTCTTGGTTGGTCCATTTCGTGCCTTCTCCGCGGTGTCGATAATTTGCAGAACTCCGCCCCACCTATGTTCCATATTCGCCATCGTCGTTACAAATGTACTTAGCAACACGACCAGTCGATCACATGCGCGATTCAAGTCTTGGCTAATGTTGTTCTTCCGCACGTTGGCCACGGACTCTCGAAATCCCCCCATGCTTGTCTTGGCGCCGCCAGTGTTTTTCATTAGCGGAACTATCATGTCGCGCACCTCACTAGACGATTTATCGCCTCCGTCGTCTGCGTGCTTCCCCAGCCATTGAACCCATTTCGTGGCACTGTCGACCATAATGCCGGCAAGCTGACTGAATGCCTCCGCCCGAGGCTCAACGCGAAAGCTGAAACCGTCTATTCTGGTCGCGGTCCTTGTAGCGGCCGCTCGCGCGCGGCGAGCATCATCACGAACTCGGCCCATCGCGGCAGTGCGCCTCCCGATCATCTTTGTGAATGCAACTTGTTCCCTGGTTATCGCCGTCAACTGGCGAGACAGCATGCTAGATGCGTCCTGAAAGTCCACCTTGAAGTCGAGTACCCCCTTCTCGACGTCTTGACCATCCGTCGCGAGGCGCGACATCATGACTCTTGCGCGATTTTCTCTCGCGCTGACCACAACGCGCCACAAAATGACCACCCCGACCACTGTCCAGGTAGATGCCGGAACCGACAGCAACCAAAGCGTAAGCGCGTCCAGGATTTTCCCGACATCGCCGGGAATGGCAGTATACCAGCGAGTCAACTTATCCTTATCGAAGTACAAGAAAGCCACATAAATAGTTGCAAGTACATCCGCCACAAGCACAACTACTGAATACAGCTTCTGGTAGTCTATCCAGAAGTCCCATACCACCCACAGAAACAGTATCGTGCCGATGAGCCAAAGGATCATCGCCACGTCGAAATCCCCAAGCTGGGCAAGGGTGCCTGAAAATGCCCAGCACCCCCATGCCACCCTACCGCGAAGCCTGCGTAGAGTCTCGATGTGCTTTTCCATCCCCCAACCGTACCCCCGCCCGCCCGGTTCGTCAAGGGGATAGCGCGGCTATTCACGGCCGACCCCCGCCGACAGGCCGTGCTGCGCCAAGTGCATAATTCCCAATATGCGCGTGAATGACTGCATGGTTGTCTACAAAGGGGAGTTGGCGCAATTCGGACTTCAATCCGACGGGACGTTCTCGTATATCGCCATTGGCAAGTGCTGTCGCGGCATGCTGGACCTCGCGGCGCCAGAAACAGCGATTGACAGGCACCCCATCGGGTCAAGTCATGGCGAGAAACTTGCCTCGATCCTAGCCGAACGGGGGAGCGGCTTCATTGTGCGCGGGTCTGAAATCTCTAACGTAGTCTTTGAGCGCCGCGTCGACTTCACGGACGGCATTGACGAGGCGATTGCGGCCGCCAAGGCGAAGCGGCAACGCGAAGCCGAGGAAGCCCATGTGTCGTCCGGACGGAAGTAAGGCACTCGACCGACTACTTATGATAGGGGGCAGTGTGTTTCGTTCTGCTACAACAGAGTTCCCACATATCGGCGTGATTGACCGGTCTAGTTCGCCGGACACAGCGCGCCGCTGGGCACGGCAGCGCTAAACCACCAGTGGTTACGCTCCTAACCGTCCTTGCTGGAGTGCCACTTCGTCTACGGTTCGACTCTAGACCGCAGATGCTTGGCGCTAAATCCATGCACAGTTCGTCACAAGGCCAACCGAGCCCGCACCACCAGTCAAACACGTGGCTTCAGTCGCATACAACGAGCGGCGGCAGGCACCTCTGCCCGCCGCCGCTGTTCACCCACATTCAATTGAGGTGGCAAGTTACACGCCGCCCATCTCGTTACGCCGCCGGTTTAGCCTGCAACCTCATCACCCGCTTCGCGGCCCTGGACGTCGCACGTTCAAGCGAGTGTGCCGTACGGACCGGCAACACCAGCGGATCATCCGGATGCGCGGTATCCCACAATGCCTTGTAGCCGGCGTCGTCCAGACCGATGTTCGCACGGTTGATGATCTCGCCATGGTAGCGGTCCAGTCGGTTGATGCCGTGTCCCAGCTCCGCAGCGATGTTCACCGCCAAGCGCAGTTCGCCGTCGCGGTTGATCGTCGGGCGGAAGCGGCCGACGCTGGCGAGCTCCACGGGCGTGGCGCCCTCGCCGTATTGGATGAGCACCTCGTGCAGTTCCCGCAGGAGCATGAGCACTTGGCCGTACTTGATGCCGGTGCGGCCAGACAGCGTCTGGGCCACTTCGGCGGTGGTGGCCGTACGGTTGTAGACCAGCCGCGGGCCATAGGCTTGGATCGCCGCAAGGAAACTGGACATGGCAAACCTCCCGAGTCATGTGTGCCGCCGGGCGGGCAGGCCGGTGCCACGGTCCTCAGCGGCGGAAGCGAATCACTGGCCACAAGGTACGGAAGATTGAGAGCAATGGAATCCCCGTTCACCGCCGCGCCACCGCCGCGCAACCGTTAACCACGCCATCCATAGGTGGAATCGCAGTCCGTGGCGCCACATGTTGCATCCGAGAGAATTCGACCCCTGACCGTAGGCTGGGGCAGGGGTCGGAACGCTGATGATGAGTTGAACGAGCTGACCGGCCCCTCTTCCTAGTGAATTCACAGTGATAGCATAGCGCTCGGTCGGAATGCTCAGGAGATGGTCGCCGGCGGCTGAGCGCCTATCGCACGCCGCGGCCAAGCGGCCTCATAGACGAGGGGCAGGACCTGCATGTGGCCCTGCCCCTCGTCTCTATCGCGGTCGTTCAGGAGTTCGAGTCATGCCACCTAACGGACAGTTGGACCATCAGGAACAGTACCCAGCTCCCAGAGTCTAAGACTCAGCGGCAACATGATGCTGTGCGGCGCACGGTTGTACCAGGCCATTGGCACCTGGAAGAGCCCCGGCATGGCTCCCGGACCGAACACCAGAGCCCCTCCCACCGGACCTGCCTGAAGCTCCAACTGCTCCAAATCCGGACACACATGCACTGCAAGCGGCTCACCTGCGCTGAGTCCAGATGTAAGGTCAGCTGTCGTCACGGTGAACGCATCGCCGTCAAAGATCTGAATCGACAGTGTGTACGACACCGGGGTTGGTACCGTGAACCCGTGCACCCAGACCTGATAGTCCCCGGGATTCTGCGTGCCTTGCAGCCTGACCGCCTCATCCGCGCCGTCGCTCAAGCTTTGACCCACGACCTCGGTGGCAGGGTCAAACAAGAGGTCGGCATTCCTGTCGTAGAGGACTAGCAGGTCGAGGTCGAGTTGCGGTGCGACCGCAGGATCAGGAGCGTCCAGGATCGCGGTGAATCCGGCGGCAACCTTGTCCAGAGTCACGTCTTCCTTCAGATGAGCGGTGCCACGCGCCTGCTGATCGTCTTGCCGGGCAGATCCGGTGATGA
This sequence comes from Ardenticatenales bacterium, assembly GCA_020853525.1. GTDB lineage: Bacteria > Chloroflexota > Anaerolineae > Epilineales > Epilineaceae > Avedoeria. Next base: position 79,394 of record JADYYS010000036.1, read on the forward strand.
CCGACGGCTGCTGCCCACTGAATCCTTGGATCACGAAGCCGGGAAGGTCCATCTGTGAAGTAATGGTGAGGTCCCGGCAGGACTCTCCCCACATCGCCACATTGCCGCTCGAGACTTGCAGTGCACTGGCAGTAGTCTCGATTGGGACTTCCAGCTTATGGCCGCCGAAGGCGACGTTGTCCAACATTACCTCGTGGAGCCCACCCGAAGACGGCATGGCAAACCACTCTTCGTTTGCCTCTGTGTTAGTGTTGGGGGTCCAGAAGCCTCCGCCCGTGTTAGTGTTCGTACTCCCCCCCTTCATCTCCATCCCATGCGGCCCATACCACCCCCCCTCCGCCCGATCCTCCACCACCCCCCCCGCCCCCGGCGTCGTGTTCGCCGGGTGCAGCGGGTTGCTGTAGCGGTTGTCGGCGGGGCCCCAGATGCGGGTGTCCACGTCGGTCTGCTTGTCGTTCTCCTCGTCCCACTGGGTGCGGAAGATCCAGTAGGTGCCGGGGACGGCCTTGAGGGCGTCGACGAAGAAGAAGCGCCAATCGCCGGATTCCGGGCGCCAGTTCCAGTTCTGCTGGCCGCGGACGGCGCCGTTGTTGTAGGAGGCGTCCATGTCCATGCCCTTGGGGCCGCCCAGGCTGATGGCGCCCTCCCAGTTGTAGGTCTGCGCGATGTTCGCCACCACCGGGATCGTCAACCGCAGCTGCGGCGTCTCGTAGCCGCCGGCGGCAGGGATCGGCACGTCACCCGCGCGGCGCGCGTAGTCCGCAAAGATCGCCCCCTGCCACACACCGGACGCCGCGTCCGCCGGGACCGCCAAGGACGCCGTGAACGTCACCTCGCCGCCCGCCGGCACCGTCAGCGTGTTGTCGTTGAGCGTCAGCGCGGACCACGGCTGGTACTTGTAGGCGTCGATCCGGTAGGACAGCTCCGTCACCGTCATCGCCGGCGAACGCTGGAGGTGGTTCACCCCCAGCCAGATCCCATCCGCCCAGCGCTCCCGCGGGTGGTGGACCGAGATCTCGAACGTATTCCCGTTCTGCGACCCGTGCGAGAACCGCTGGAACTCCCACGCCTCCAGCTCGCTCACCCGGTAGTCGATCGCCGCCACCCCGTCCAACCCCACGGGCGGCGACGCCGACGGCCCGAACTCCACCGTCACCGGCTCGCCGTTCAGCAGGTGCTCCCGAATCTCCAGCCCGTCCAGCCGCGGGATCATCACCCCCGGAATCCCGAACGGCTGCGGCGGATTCGGATTCGCCCCCATCGCCACCACCCCCCGGACGTCCGTGAACATCACCACCCCGATCGCCCCGAACTTCGTCGCGTTCGTGATCTTGTCCACAAACGTGCACGTCCCGCGCTCCATCAGCGCGATCTTCTCCGAGATATCCTGCGCCGGCGTCGGCGCGTTCCCCATATCGTCCGAGCACCCCATCCCGTACCACGCGATCTGGTGCGGCCCGAACGGCAGCCCGCCCAGCTGGCGCGTCACCGTCGCCACCCCCTCGATGCCCGTGTACTCGCCCACGCCGCTGCCCCAATTGGCCTTCACCGCCACCGGATAGACCGTCCGATAGCCCACCACGCCGTTCTTGTCCTTGTCGTCCCAGAAAACCCCGTCCCCGTCGATATCCGTGTGCTGGAGCACGCTCCCGCCCAGGACGTTGTTGAACGTCGCCGCCGCGCCGAAGTCGCCGTCCGGGTCGAACTTCTCCATCGGCTGGCGGCCGCGGAAGACCATCAGGTCCGTGCCCTCCGGCACGTCCTCCTTCTTCACCGGGATCACGTAGTCCGGCACATTGGCGTTCTCGGAGGACTCCTTCTCCGCCTCGAGCGTCAACGTCCCGTCCGTCCCCTTGATCCGCCGCAGCGTCTGCGCGCTCAACGTCAGCTCGATCGCCTGACTGCTCGGGTTGCGCAGCGTGAACGTCTGCGTCGTCGTCTCGCCCGGCGCCACCAGGTTGGCGAAGCTGTCGTGGTGCGTTCCCCGGTAGCCGCCCGCGCTCCACTCGTCCGGCAGCGCGTACACCCCGTTCAGACCGGCGGCGATCCGGGCCGCGCCCGCCTCGTCCACCGACCCCGCGCCGCCCGTCAGCGTGTCGTAGCCGCTGAAGCGCGTGCCGCCCTTGAGGATCGCCCGCGCCTCGGCCCACGTCGGCCAGCGCTCGTGCTTGCTCTTGAACGCCTGGAAGACCACCGCCATCGCGCCCGCCGCCACCGGCGTCGAGCGGCTCGTGCCGCCCCACGTGCCGAACGCGTGCAGGCTGTCGATGCCGTTGGCCACCAGCATGAAGTTGATCGGCTCGGCGCCCGTCCCGTACCCGCCGTTGGCGGCCAGATCCGGCCCGTTCTGCCCGGTGGAGCCCGGCCCGCGGTTGCTGAACGGGACGATGTCGCCATGCGTGATCTGCGACGTGTCCGTGATGCTGTGCCAGCCGCTGGCCCCGTACTGCGTGTTGGCCGCCACGTCGATGCCCGCCGACGGGCTCGGCGGCACGATCGTGCCGTAGCCCGCGCCGCCGTTGCCGGTGGCGTACAGCCAGCTGCTGTTCGGCGAGAGCTTGCGGATGTAGTAGTCGATCACCCGCGAGTCCGGATCCCAGCCGTCGTTGTCCTCGTTGGACCAGCCGTAGCTGTTGGACGTGACCTGGATGTCGTCGTCCGTGCGCGTCTTGTCCGTGCCGAACGCGGCGAAGCGCCAGCCGACGTCGAACATCGCCCGTCCGCCGGCGCGGGCGTCGTAGACGTTGCCGATGCTGACCATCTTGGCATTCGGCGCCATCCCGTAGTTCACCGCACCCGGCATCCCGGTGCCGCCGTTGGCCGCCAGATCGCGGAAGCGCACCGGCGCGTCGGCCGGGATCGGCACGCGGCCCTGGCTCACGACATTGCTGGCGCACAGCGTCCCGTGGTCGCTGAAGCGCGTCACGACGAAGACGCCCACCTCCGCGCCCGCGGCCGGGATGTCCGCCTCGAGGCCCCACACCCAGCTGCCCGGGAACGGGTTCACGCCGTCGCTGATCCAGTAGAACAGACCGCCCGAGGCGTCCGTCACGCCGTCCGGCGGGTTCGTCAGATCGCGGTGCGCCAGCGGATCGCCCTTGCGGACCGGCTTCTCGTCCGTGAAGTCCTTGTCGCCGTCGATGTCCACGTACACCGTGTCGTACACGCCGGCCGTGCCCTCGTCCACGGCGATGATCCCCGGCCATGTCGCCAGCCCGCCCGTCGGCACGGATGCGCCGGCGGCGATGAACGCCAGGTCGACGTCCGGGTGATGGCCGTAGCGGATTGAACCGCCCTTGGACGTCGCCGGGATCGCGAAGCCGCAGTCCATCGTGCCCATGCGGATCGTCGCCAGCTGGCCCGCGCCGCCCGTCACCGTGTAGTCCGCGATCCGCGGCTGCACGCAGATCTGGCCGATCGGGCTGTCCTCGCGCATCGTGGCGGTGACCGTCGAGGTCTGGTAGAGCTCGACCCGCGACGTGTCCAGGTTCGAGCGCGTGCTGCGCAGGGCCGCGTTCGGTTGGCGCTTGTCCAAGACGGCCAGGTAGCCGACGATCGGGTCGAACACCTCCGGCCAGCCGGCGTACGGATGGCCTTCCGGCAGGATCCGCCACGTGCCCTGCAAGTCGGGGTGGGCGTAGTCCACCTCCATGTCCAGCACGGCCACCGCCACGTCGTCCCCGCGGAAGCCGAGGTCCCAGGCCTCGGCGGCGGCGTGGCCGTTGCGGACGTCCCACCAGCCCGACGGATCGTTGCCGCCGCGCTTGGCGGGGCCGTTGCCCTTCAGCACCGCTTCGCGCGCGGCGTCCGTCCGGTCCATGAACGACGCGTGCGCCGGTTCCGCCTCGGCCCAGCTCGGGGCGTCCTGCGCCATCCGGCCGACCTTGGCGACGTTGGCCGGGTCGACGATCCCTTCCTTCACCGGCGGAACGTTCAGGTTGGGCTTGGCGTTTGCCGACGTCGAGTCCACCCGATAGACATGGGGATCGGCGGCAATGCGCAGCGCCTGCTTGGGCGTCGCCTGCAAGAGCGCCACCTGCTCGCCGGCCGGCCACGTGAACTGATGCACGAAGCCGTACGCGGCAAGGTCGAGGCGCTGCGTGGACTGGACCATGATCCAGTCCAACGTCGCCGGCGCCGAGCTCGCCCACTCCGTGAGGGTTGCGTCCAGCTTGCGCTCCGGCGCAGCGGCCGTCAGCGGAGCCATCGCCTCGGCCAGCGTGTCCGGCACGGGCTGGGATGAGGGATCGTCGGCCGGCGCAAGGGCCGGGTTGGCCCGGACGGCCGCGCCCCCGGCCGCCAACGCGCCCAGCAGCGACACGCCGAGCACTGCGGCGGCACCCAACACGGAAATCCAGGACGACTTGAAGCGATTCACCCCTCACCCCTCCTCAGTGGCAGCGGCTCGGCGCGGACGCAGATACCAACCCTCGCGCCTCGATCGGCCGACGGCCCCATGTCCACATGTCCAAGCGTCCATATGTCCATGCGGCGGCGGCCGGAGCACAGCGGCGCGCATTATCCCCCAAGGAGCTTGTGTGGGCTAGCGGACTTTTTCGGCGAACCGGCAGCGTGGGTGGGGCATGCCCCTACCGTGTCCGCTCCTGCCGCACGAACATCGCCGTGCCGATGGCCATGAAGATGCCGCCGACGACCGCCATCACCGCCAGGTTGAAGGCCGGCGACGCGAGCACCGCTCCTTGGCTGGGCTCCACCCCGCCGAAGAACACGCCCCGCAGCAGGTCGACGGCGTAGCGCAGCGGGCTGATCCGGGAGAGGAAGTCGAGCGAGAGGCTGATGACGTCGCCCTCCTCGGCCAGCTTGTCCACCGGCGAGATCACGCCGCCCAGGAAGAACTGCGGCAGGAGCAGGAACGGGAATATCTGCTGCGCGCCGCGCTGGGACTTCATGTTGGCCATGAGGAGGAGGCCGAACGCACCGCCGTACAGGCAAACCAGGATGGACACCGGGATCAGCCAGAGCGCCTGGCTCACGTCCATCCGGATGCCGATGAGCAGCCCGAACGCGAAGATCACGACGCCCTGCGCCAGCGAGACGAGCGACTCGCCGAGGATCTTGCCGCCGAGGATCGTGTAGCGCGACAGCGGCGCGACGAAGATCGCCTGGCTGAAGTCGTTCTCGCGGTCCTCGAGGAGCGAGATGATCCCCATGGCGGATGACTGCCACATGCTCTGGGCGAAGACGCCGAGGAAGACGAACGTCCACATGTCGAACGCGCGGCCTTCGGCCGCGGCCGCGCCGAACGTGCCGCCGAGGATCAGGATGAACACGGCCGGGAAGACGAGCGTGCCGACGATCCGCGAGCGGTCCCGCAGAAACTTCATCAGGTCGCGGTAGGCGATGGCGGCCATCGCGTTCAGCTCGTGGGACAGGTTCACTGGATCACCTCGCGGCTCTCGGCGTCGACGAGCGCACCTTCGCCCAGGGCGTCGCCGAGGACGATGCCGGCCTCGCCGAGCCCGGCCGCCTCCTCGCGCGCACCCAGCTCGTCGCGCTCCACGAGCGCCAGGTAGGCGTCCTCGAGCGTCGGCAGCACGGTGCGCACCGACGTCAGCGGCGTGTCGATGGACTTGAGCAGCGGCTGCACGTCGCCCTCGTCCGCCGCGACGCGCACGTTCGCGCTGCCTGGCGCATCGTCGGTGTAGGCGATGCCCTTGGCGGACAGCTCGGCGCGCAGCGCGGCCGGATCGGCGGCCCCCAGGAGGACATAGCGTTCGAGCAGCGACGCGGTGACGTCGGTCGGCGTGCCGAGGGCGATGATCTTTCCGCGTGAGAGCACGCAGATCCGGCCGGCGTCCTCGGCCTCGGCCAGGTAGTGGGTCGTGAGGAAGAGCGTCGTGTCCGCCGTCTGGCGCATCTCCAGCAGGTAGGTCCACAAGTCGCGGCGGCTGGCCGGGTCGAGGCCGGTCGTCGGCTCGTCCAGGAAGAGGACGCGCGGGTGGTGGATCAGGCTGCGGACCACCTCGAGCTTGCGGCGCATCCCGCCCGAGAACGTCCGGACGGGCTTGAAGATGTCGCCGCCGAGCCCGACGACGTCCGCCAGATCGGCCAGCCGCTTCTTGTATGCGCCGGGCATGAGCGTGTAGGACGGGCGCCACGGGTAGAGGCCGTACAGGATGGCGTGCAGGCGCACGTTCTCCTCGGCCGACAGGTTCTTGTCCAGGCTCGGCGTCTGGAACGTGATCCCGACGCTGCTCCGAACGCCCGCCGCGTCCGTTCCGAGGTCGTGGCCGTCGATCGTGACCGTCCCGCCCGTCGGGGCCAGCGTGGTGGTCAGGATCGAGATCGTCGTCGTCTTGCCGGCGCCGTTCGGACCGAGCAGGCTGAAGAACTCACCCGGCGCGACATCGAACGAGACATCGGCGACGGCGTCGCGGTCGGCCTTGCGGTAGCGCTTGACGAGGTGGTCGACGCGGATGATCGGCGGGGGGCTCACGGCTGGGGCGTCCTTGGAGCGCGGCAGGGAAGCGGGCGGAATCGTAGCATGGGGGCGAGGCGGTGTCGAATCTTTGTTCTAGTTGAGGCCTTGTTCGAACGAGGCAGCCCATGCGCTTTCCTGCGCAGCGTTGTAAGCTAGGAGAAGCATCGATCCATCCGCCGGGCAAGCGGCCCCGTCGCCGACTGATTCGCTCAAAGGCTGAATATCGATGACCGATGAGCTGACACGTGGTGCGGAGCGCACAATCCCGTGGCCCCATCGCCCGCTGGCGGAGCGGCGCCCGCATCACGTTTCAGCCACCGGCCTGATCGCCGTCGGCCTTGCGACAGCCATGCTCGTCGCAGGGCCGACGGCGGCGCCCGCGGAGGAACGGACGGCCACCGTCGCGCAGCCGCCCGTTGCCGAGGTCCGACCGCTCTACCCGCACACCCTCCCGCCGCTCGAGCCGCGGGACATCGCATATCTCGGGCGCGAAACGTTGTTGGCCGTCGACGGCCAGATGGTCTTCGCGGTGGGGGCGGACATCCCGGGGCACGGCGCTTGGCCTGGACCGCCGACGGCCGGCTGGACGCCGGTTCGGATCGACACCGATCCACGGCGAGGGCGGGTGTACGTGCTCGACGGCGCCACAGAGCGCATTGAGGCGTTTGATACGGACGGTCGGTCGCTCCGGACGCTGACGCCGCGCCTCGAGCCGCCGGCGTCCGGCCGAGCGCAGGTGGAGTCGATGACCGTCGCACCGAATGGCGATGTTCTTGCGCTCGAGCTGGACATCGATGCCACCGGCGCACCGATCGCGGCCGCAGTCCACCGCTTCGGCGCGGACGGCGCACCGGCGGATCGTTGGGCGATTCCCGTGCCCGCCGTCCCGCCGCACCCTGGCGACGCGCGTGGGTCGATCGGCCGGATCGCCGTCAGCGGCGACGGGGTCGTGCTCGTACAGCTTGCTGGGGGGGCCGCGTGCGCGGACTGGCGCACCACGGTGGAGCGCTATGCGCCGGACGGCACGTCGCTCGGCGCATGGTCGGCCGAAGTCCCGACGGCATTGCTGCCAGCGAGGCCGCTGCCGATCTGCCCGACTCCCACACTGTCGGACATGGTTCCGATGGCGCGGGACGCGTCCGACGTCCTGTACGTATTCGAACACGACAGCGTGCTGCGCTACGGTCCGGACCTGCGTCTGATCAACTGGGTGCAGTTCCCGTGGTCGCGGTGGCGTCAGCGCGCCGATCTCGGCGCGCTGACCTCTCCCGTCGCGCGCACGGACGGCGGTATCCCGTTCGCCGTACGACCAGGCGGTGGATTCGCCGTTGTTCGACAGGTCACGCACGGCGAGGTCGACAGCTACGGTATCGGCGCCGACAACCTCTGGTCCCGGCGCGGCTTGCAGGGGAACACTCTGCTCGCGCTCGTCGAGATCGACGCGATCGGCAACACCGTCGCGTTCGCGCCCGGTGGATCGTCCCAATCGTCGGCCGGCGACGGCATCGAGTCCGTGTGGACGGATCGCCTGAGCGTTCTGCCGGACGGTCGCGCATTCACGCTGGCGGTACACTACGGGATCGTCACGCGCTGGGCACGCGATGGAAGCCGCGAAGGCGCATGGTACACGCCCGGCGGCGCATGGGACATCGACGCGTTGGCCGACGGCGGTTGGGTCCTCCTCGGCCAGGACAGCGACGGCATCGCCGTTTCACGCTACGACGACGCCGGTCACCGGCTGTGGCGTGCCGTGCTGGACATCCATCCGGCGCGCGGACTCGTGACCACAGGTGACGAAGTGCTCCTTGCCGATCGCCACGGGCGCGCGATCCGGCGGTGGACGCTGGCGGCGGGCGTGCCGCTGCCGGATGTTCGCTCGCCATCCCAGAACATGCTCTGGCCGTTCGGGCTTGCGCGCGCGCGCAGCGACTCGACGACGCTCAGCGTGCTCGACCTGCCCGGGATGACCGTGGAACGTTGGACGTTTTCCCTCCCCGGGGATGGGGCTCAGCCGAACGCCCCGGCCGAGGTCTGGCCGATCAGCCGGCGACTCGTACCCATCGAGCTGGCCGCGGCCGGCGATGGTCGGGTCGCCGTGCTCGGCGACGATGGGATGGTCGAGTTCGTAGGGCCGGGCGGCGCGGTGACGGGCGCTTGGCGACCCGACGGCGGCGATGGCCCCACCGTCCCGGTCGACCTGGCCTTCGGTACCGACGGCCGACTGATTGTGCTCGACGGGTACGTGTCGTTCGGACGGGCGTTGCACAGCCGTCGGCGGCCCCGCCTGCTGATCTACGATTCAGCCGCCGCTCCGCCCCCAGCAGTCGAGACGCCGTCGACGCCGCCGCCGTCGCCGAGTCCGGGCGCCGGAGCCTGCGTCGTGCGCGGGACCATCGCTCTCAACCCGACGCGTGTGCGCGCCGGCGAGGCGGTCACGGTGACGGAGTGGGTGGGCGGTGCGTGTCCCGAGGCTGTCATCGCCCCCGTCGACGTGATCCTGGCGTTCGTCCAAACCGGAAGGGACGCGATCGAGCGCGAGATGCCCGCCATGACCGCCGCGGCCGGAGTGTTCGTCGACGCACTTGACTGGCGGCGAGCGAGCGTCGGGATCGTCGCGCGTTCCGATGCGCAGCAGTGCACGTTGCGTCAGCCGTTGCTCGCCGATCGCGGGCGGACGCTCGGCACACTGTCCGCGCTCCGACCACAGGCCGCATGCACGACACAAGGCTGGGTGCGACTCATTCGGGATGAGTTGGCGCTCGGGGCGCGCGGGAATGCGGTGCGCGTGCTCGTTGTGTTCACGGCCGGCGCGCGCAGTGACACGGCGACCGACGGTGTCATCAGCGATCTCGAGCCGATCGCGCGCATCGCCGCCGCCGGCGGGGAGATCCACGTTCTCGAGATCGGCGGTCCGCAAGACTCCATTGCGCGGCGCTACGCCTCGCGACCCGAGCACCACCACGTGGCCCCGGACGAAGCGTCGCTGCGTGTCATGGCCGCCGCGCTCGGTACACGCATTCGCGGATACGCGCTCGGTGACGTGCTGTTGGAGAGCGAGGTTCACCCCGACGTCGATCTCGTGCCCGGCTCAGCGGCTCCGCCCGTTGGCGCCTTCGGTCGACGGTTGCAGTACGGTTTGCCCATCGCGCCGTCCGACGGCATCACGCTCACCTACCGCGTCGTGCCGCGCGTCGGTGGGCGATACCCGGCGAACGCTCGCTCCGTCGCGCGGTACACGGACGGCGACGGCGCGCGCCGAGCGCTCTTGCTCGACCAGCCATACCTGGACGTCGAGGGCCCGACGCGCACACCGAGCCCCGCACCGACGGCCACTGCGACTGCTGGGCTGACGCCGACATCGATCCCGCACCGCACCTACCTGCCCGTTGCACTTCACGAGGAGTGTCCAGCGGAGCGTCTGGCAATGGATGTGGCCTTCGTGCTGGATGCATCGCACAGCATGACGACCCCGACGGCCACCGGCCGGTCGCGCCTCGCCGCGGCCATCCAGGCGATCCACACATTCATGACCGTGCTGGCTCAACGGCCCGGGACGCGATTCGCGCTCGTCCCATTCGACGCCACCGCTCACCGGGCAGCGTCGCTGACGGAGAACCTGGCCACCGTTCGCAGCGCGCTCGATGGCGTTACGCCCGGCGCCGGGAGCTGTCTGGCATGCGGGCTCACGGCCGCCCACACGCTCTGGCACGGGGAGGCGGAGCGCGGCGATCGCCGACGCAGCGTCATCATCGTCACGGACGCGGATCTGGATGCCGCAGCAACGGCGGCGGCGGTCGAGGCCGGCCAAGCGCTGCGGAGTGCGGGAACCGCAGTCTTTGCCGTCGGCGTCGGGGAAGATGTGCCGGCGAAGGCGCTGGCGGCGATCACGGGCGATCCGGGTTCGGCATTCGCAACGTCCGACGCTGAAGCGCTCGACGCCGTTCTCGAAGGGATTCGGCGAGCCATGCGGTGCCCGCCCGCCTCGCTGTGGCCGTCACGGTGGAGGCCGGTCGCGGCCGACAAGGCTGTCCGCACGGCAATCTTGGCCGAACGTGACGGCACAACGGCCGACTTCGGTCCCGAGGAGCGCCAGTGCCGCCTCAAACTGCAGCGCTTCGTCGAACCGGCGATCGTTCGGCTCGAAACGCCGCTGGTCGTCAAGATGACGGTTGTGGCGGACTGCCGCTCGGCGGTGCGGCCGGTTTCGCTCGTGTTCGTCATGGATCGTTCGAGCTGGGCGGATGCCACCGGCCCAATGGTGTCCGACGCCGTGCGGATCGGGGCGATGGCCGATGGGATCGCGCGGTACGCCGGACAGTCCATCGACTTGTCGAGCTCCCGCATCGGGGTGATCGCGTACGATGAGCGACCACAGGTCGTGAGCGGCCTCACGGTCGACATCCTCGGCTTGGCGGACAAGCTGCGGCGCGTGGGCACCGGCGCGCAAGTGCGCGACCCGGCGTCCGCGCTCGACAGGGCGCGCACGATGCTCGCGGGTCAGCCGGCGGAGCGCGTGGTCGTACTCTTTGGCGGCAATGTTCCGATCGATCCGGGGGCCTTGCGCGACGCGGCGAGTCGCCTGCAACGCGCCGGCGTGACCCTTCTCGTGCTGGAGGTGCGCAGCGGGGAGACGGACGCAACGTACCGCAACCTCGTCCCTGCAGAGCGCTACCGGATCAGCGAGCCTGACGACCCGGCCGCCACAATCCCGTGGCTGGCAGCCGACCCGCTCGGACTCGCGCTCCGCAGCGTGGAAGTCCATGACACGCTGCTGCCGACGGTCCGCTTCGATGGCAGCACCTCGGGCCCCCATCGGTTGAAGGACGAAGGCGCGCCCCACCTGTGGTGGGACATTTTGGATGATCAGCCCAACCCCGGGCCCTCGGGCATCGGTCTCGTGGACACCTATGTCCAGTACGAGGTGCGCACGACCGCACTGGGCCCGACGAAGGTCGGCGATCCGGTGTACGCGGAGATCACGTATCGAGGAGGGGCGACCCGCCGTGTCCCGTTCGACGCGGTCGAGGTCGACGTCATCCCGCCGCGCCCGACCGATCCGGCGACACCGAGCCCTCTCCCGGCGACCGAGTGGCCGACTGAGACGGCCGTGCACCCCGTCCCGTCGCCAGACAGACCCTCCGCCACGCCGAGCGGAGGCGGAACGGGGACAGCCGTCGCGCCCGTCGGTCGGGTCTGCCTGCCGTGGCTCGGCGCGGGCGGGGGGTAGGCGGGCTACGGCAAGGCGCTGCGTTGCGTGTGCCACCACGCCCGCACCGCCGTGAAGACGACGTAGAGAATCGCCAGCGTCGCCGCCCGCGCGACCACGCTGCCGCCCTCCTGCACCGCGATGCCGGCGAACGCCCAGACGATCACGCCCGCGAACGCGACATCGCGACGACTGTTCAGCAACACCGCGGCGAGACCCGCGCCGGCCGCAAGGAGCACGATCGCCCAGCCCGCCTCGCCGACCCGTCCGCCGTCCCAGCCCGCGTCCGCCACGACGATCGTCGCGTTCGCCAGCGTGGCGACGGCGATCCAACCGAGGTAGATGCTGAACGTCGTGTCCACGCACCACCGCTCGGCCGCGCCGACGTCGGCGCGGCGCGCGTCGAGCCGGCGGTAGATCGTGATCAGCGAGCCGAGCAGGACGAGCATCACTGCAATCGTCGCCGGGAACAGCAACGCGTGCCACACCACGAGCCAGATCGCATTCGCCGCGCAGCTCACGACGAACGGACGGTCGATCGCGGCCAGGCGCCGGTTCGTACGCTGGGCAGGGAGCACTTGGTACACGGCGAACGCGAGCAGGCCGACGTAGATCACGCTCCAGATGCTGAAGACGTACCCGGCCGGCTTGAACCGCACGTCGAAGCCGTCCGAGATCGCCCCCGTGTCGCGCCCGAACAGCGGCAGCATCACGGCGGCGGCGTTGACGGCCAGGCAGATGGCGAGGGCGGCGATGTTGACGTACGGCCAGGTGCCGCGGGACCCCCCATCGCCGGAACGGATCGGTGGTTCGCCGACTGGCGGATCCATGTGCGGTTCCGACGGTACGTTCATCATGCGCTGCGCTCCTCGCGTGGCCGACTCGGCTCGAGCCCGAACCCATGCATCGCCCGTTCCTCCCGCCGCGTGCCAGAGCGACGAGCTCGCCCCGCGTCGATAGGACGATGATAGTCGGATGCGGCGGCCACACGCGCCTTCGGGAACAATCCGCCCTGGCGCGGCGTATCTCCATCACCCACCCGTCCGATCCCGCTCGTTCGCCTCGCCCTCGGGCGCACCCCATGGAGGACCCCACGATGAACCTCACCCGCACCCCCTGGACCGCCCTCTGCACCGCGGCCGTGCTGCTCACCGCCGCCGCTTGCACAACCGCCTCCGACGGCCTGTCGGGCGCGTCGGTGCCGCCGCAAGCACCGGCGGGCGATGCCGCGCCGGATACCGCGGTCGACGCCCCGATCGACGCGCCGGTCGACACGCCGATCGACGCCCCGGCCGATGCTGCCGCCCTCGGCGCCGGCGACGCCATGTCGGACACCGCCGCCGGCAGCGCGGTCGACCCGCTGGCCGCCAGGCCCGTTGCTACCCGCTCCCCCAGGCTCATCCTCCGCTTCGCCAACCCCGCCAACCCGGTCGACGTGATCGGCGCGCTGCACAACGAAGGCGTCGAGGCGCTGTGGCAGCAGCGCGCCGCCTGGACGGCCGGCGGCCGCGTCGACGAGCGCAAGGCGCTGGCGCTGACGATCGCCTGGCTCTGCCAGTCCAAGGCCAAGCTGCCACCGCTCGCGCCCACGACGCCCACCACCGGCCCGACGTTCCCGACCGACCCGTGCGATCCGAGCTGGCCGGCCCGCCTGCAGGCGCTGCCCGGCCAGCGGACGCTGCCGATGGCCCAGATCTACGCCCTCGCCGGCCTGACCGCCGCGGAGCAACGGACGATCGACGCCATCCTCGCCGAACAGGCCGCCGGCCTGGCGTCGAAAGCGGACCCCTCGGCCCGGATCGCCGCCATCATCCGCCTCGAGGCCGGGCTGCGCGGCGGCGGAGCCAATCCCCTCGGCGCCGGGGATGCGCCGGCCGACGAGGCCGCCGCGGTCGACGCGGTCGACGCAGCGGCAGGGATCACCTCGTCGATCGACGCGGCGGACGCGATCACCGGTTCGACCGAAAGCGACGGCGCGTCGGCCGCGCCCGACGGACCCGGTCGCCCATTCCCGCTCCCGACGATGTCGCCGTGGCCTCGCCCGATCATCCGCCTCTCCGCCGTGGCCCGCGCCAGCCTCGCCTACTGGTGGACCGAGGCGGCCGCGCCCAACCCGCGCTGGACGCTGCTGGCATCCCCCGCCGGCGCCGCCGGCCCGACGCCGACGCCCAAGCCGCGCGACTGGGGCAAGATCGGCAAGGCGGACGTCGCCGGCGCCGGCGCCGGTGGTGCGGTCGGCGGCTTCTGGGGCTCGCTGATCGGCGCGGTGCTGTTCTCCGCCGTCGAGGGGTTCACGCAGTAGGGCATGCCGATACGCCGTGATCGGACCGCGTGGTTGTTCGCGAGGCGGGCGTAGGGGCGAAGCAAATTGCTTCGCCCCTACCGTCGGCCATCGCTCGGCGGTGCGCACTCGCCCACACGGACGGATCGCGGCGGACAGGCGCCTACGCCGACGCCCCCCCATACCGCCGCACCCCCAGCCGCCACACCCCCCGCGCCACCGCCATCAGCCCCACGGCCACGCCGAACGCCAGCGCCATCGTCTGCGGCGTCAACCGTCCCGTCATCGCTTCGGACGGGACGGTCACGGCGAATGCGACCGGCACGAGGAACGTCAGGCCGCCGCGCAGCCACGGCGGGTAGATCCCGACCGGCCAGCGCCCGGCCTGGTAGACACCCTGGAAGAGCTCGACGATGTTCTCGATGCGGATGATCCAGAAAACGCCCGTCGTCAGGATCAGCCAGAAGCTGTAGATGGACAGCGCGCCCAGGACGAGCGCCACGACGAACCACAGCGCCTGGCCGACGCCGACGCGCGCGTCCAGCTGGACGACGGCGACCGCGAGGACGGCGGCGCCGACGAGGACGTCGACGACCTGCCAGATCCGGAGCTCGCGCACGCTCGAGAGCGCCTGCGCATCGACGGGCTTCACGAGGCTGTAGTCGAACAGGCCGTTCTGGACGTCGCCCATCAGCCGCTGCATGTTCGGCTGGACGACGGCCTGGATGATCCCGCCCATCAACAGGTGCACGCCCATCACCGCCAGCAACTCCGGCCGCGACCAGCCCGCCAGGTCGTCCGTCTGGCGGAAGACGAGCGACAGGCCGATCAGGCCCGTGGCCAGCGCGATGAGGGACTGGAACAGCTGGACGACGAGGTTCACGCGGTACTGCAGCTCGTTCAGCGCGTTCACGCGCCAATGGGCGGCGGCCAGCCGGAAGATGCTCATCGGTGCCCGCGCCGATCCGTTCGATGCGTGGGATTCATCGCCTACCCCCCGACCGCCGAGTAGCGCTTCACCGCCATCGGCCACACGAGCGTCAGGATCCCGACGCCGACGAGCGTCCAGAACGCCTGCATCCCGAGCCCGCGGAGGATCTCCGCGCGGCTGAGGCGGCCGATGAGCGTCTCGATCGGGAACTGGAACGCCCACTGGAACGGCAGCCAGTCCGCCGCGGCCTGCGCCCACGGCGGCATGAGGGACAGCGGTACGAGCCGACCGGACGCGAGGAGCTCGACCGTGAAGAAGACGTCGAAGATCGCCCCGACCCGCGTCGTCCAGAATGTGACGAGCCCCAAAGCCCACAGGAGCATGAACCGCACGAGGAAGCCGCCCCACAGCGCCACGACGAACGCGAGCACCGAGAACGTGTCCGTGCTGAACGCCGGCGGGAAGAGCCAGACCAGGATGGCCGCGATCGGCAGCCAGTAGAGGATCGTCACGATCTTCCAGCCGGCGAACCCGCCGAGGTCGCGGTGGATCGGGTGGATGGGCTTCAGCAGCTCGCCCGACAGCTGCCCGTCCTTGATCCGCCACTCCCAGGCATAGGGCGTCAGGACGATGTTCATGTTCCGCACGAGCGTCCAGACGATGTAGTACGCCGCCAGCGCCCCCGCCGAATACCCGCCGACCGTCCCGCCCTCGGAATCGGCCACCGTCGACCAGACGACGAGGTAGATCACGGGCTCGGCGATCATGCCGATCATGTAGAGGTAGTTGGCCGTGCGGTACTGGAGCTGGTCCAGGATCGACATCCGCGCCGCGCCGGCGTACAGCCGCAGCATCGTCAGGCCGTCGAGGTCGCAGCGGGTTCGACGACGGACGGCGTCGCCACATCGTCGCCGTCCGTCCCGGCGGCTGCCGTCGCCGCGCCCGCCGCGAACACGCGCGCGATCACCTCGTCGATCGGCGGGTCTTCGATCGTCAGATCCGCCACCTGCAGCTCGGACAGCACGCGCGCCGCCACCGCCGACGCCGAGGCGCGCGGCACCTGAATCGTCACCTTGGCCCCGTCCGTGGCGACGACCTCGCCGAAGGCCGCCCAGTCGACGCCCGCCACAGCGCCGTCCGCACCGTCCAGCGTCACCCCGAGCGTCTTGTACGCCGCAAACTGCTCGCCGAGCCCCGCCAGGTCGCCGTCGTAGAGCAGGCTGCCGTGATGGATGACGATCACGCGCCTACACAGCGCCGTGACGTCGGCCATGTAGTGGCTCGTGAGGAGCACGGTCGCCCCGGTCCGCCGGTTGTACTCGGCCACGAACTGCCGCAGCGTCCGCTGCGCCGTCACGTCGAGGCCGATCGTCGGCTCGTCGAGGAACAGGACCTGCGGCCGGTGGAGGAGCGAGGCGATGAACTCCATCTTCATCCGCTCGCCAAGGCTCAGGTTCCGCACCGGCTTCGTGACGAGCTCGCCGACGCCCATCAGGTCGATCAGCTCGTCGCGCGTGCGGGCAAACTCCGCCGGCGGCAGCCGGTAGATCGCCGCGTTCAGCGCGAAGCTGTCCAGCGCCGGAAGGTCCCACTGCATCTGGTTGCGGTTGCCCATCACCAGCGTGATCCGGCTGAGCAGCGCCCGCTCGCGCTTCCACGGCACGTGCCCGAGCACGGCGGCCTGCCCGGCCGTCGGGTGGAGGAGACCCGCCAGCATCTTCAACGTCGTCGTCTTCCCGGCCCCGTTCGGCCCGAGGAACCCCACGACCTCGCCCGGCTCGAGCCGGAACGTGACGCCCTTCACCGCCGCCACGTCCTTCATCCGCCGATGGACGAGACTCTTCACGGCCGCCAGCACGCCCGCCTCGCGCTCCGGCACGCGGAACGTCTTGGCGAGGTCGCGGGCCCAGACGGCGGGGTGGGGGTCAATCATGATGGGTTCCGGGGGCGAGGGGAAGGCAGGCACGGGGGCCTGCCCCTATTTGGGCATGGCCTTCAACGCGTTGAACGCCGGTCGCGGCGTACCTTCCGGGTCGTTCACGCACCACCAGTACTGCTCGTCGTCCTTGGTCCAATCCGCATTGCAGAGGTAGATCGTGGACATGATCGTCATCCACGGCGACCAGTTCGCCTTCGCGTACTGGTAGGCTCGAACCAAGTAGTCGGCCTTCGTCTCTTCGGACACGGCGTGCCACTTGTAGGCATCGTGGATCGTGTCGCTCGTCCAGCCCATCTCGAGGATCGCCATCCGCGCATCGTCGTCGCCGTACTTCGTCATGATCGCGCGCATGTCTTCGACGCGACGGAACGTGAAGAACCGCTCGCCGCCGAAGGCGGGGTTGGCGGCCGCTTCGTCGGGCGACGTCTCGGGCGGCGCGGCGAAGCCGGCGGCGTGGACGCCGAGGATGTCGAAGTAGCCCGCCGAGTCGCCGCCCATCGCGGTGTATAAGCGGTCGAGGTAGTCGTCGTCGGGATAGGCCTCGGGCGGCTGGGTGCCCGTCGGCGAGAGGCCGGCCGAGATGACGTATGCCGTTGGGTCGGCCGCCTTGATCGCCGCATACGCGCCCTTGAGGAGCGCCGCGTACGCGGCCGGGTCGGGTGCCTGATCGCACCACTCGCGCGCCAGATTCGGCTCGTTCCAGATCTGATAGGCCGCCACCTGGCCGCGGTAGCGCGCCGCGACGGCGCCGACGTAGTCGAAGTAGTCCTGCGGGTCGTTCGGCGGCCCCTGGTCGCTGCAGCCCGAGCGGGCCCACTCCGGCTGGAAGTCGAGTCGGATCAGCAGGTGGATGTCCTGGTACTCGATCGACTTGCGCACGATGTGGTCGGCTTTCGACCAGTCGAACTTGCCCTTCTCGGTCTCGATGTCCCGCCAGCTGAACATCTGCTTGACCCACGTGAAGCCCATGTCCTTGGCGATGAGCAGGTCGCGCTCCGCCACCTCGGGCCGCCACCACAGGAACCCCTGCACGGCATACTCCGGCGATCCGAGCACGACCGGCGACGTCCGCCGCGGCACGTCGTCCATCTCGCCCGTGCTCCCGCTCACGACGACCGTCGCGTCGCCGCTCGGCGCCCCACCGCGCACGACGAGCGTCGGCGTCGGCAGGCCGCCGGCCGGTTCGGCGGTCGGCGGCTTCGCGTCGCCGTTGCAGGCGACGAGGGCGGCGCTCACGACGGCGCCGGCGACGAGGGCCGCGGGCCGGAGAAGGTTGCGACGGAACGGTCGGGCGGAGGCAAGGAGGCGCATCATGGCATCGTCCTGGGATTGCGGCAGGGCATCGCGGCACGGCGCGACAGGATAGCATGCCCCGGATGGACAGTGGTGCTGCGGCCGAACGTCGGGCAAGGACCGCGTTGGATCGTCCATGTCCGCCACAAACCCACATGCGCCGCCTCCACGACGATGGTTGTGTAGGGGCACGGCATGCCGTGCCCTGTCTTCCGCCGTGCGTCATCCGTTCGGCGGGCCTGGGCACGGCATGCCGTGCCCCTACACGCCGGACCTTGGCATGCCGCGCGCACTCCGTTGACCCGGCGCGATCCCCCGCCGTAGAATCGCGGCGTACTTGTCGTCGTCCGGATACGCAGCTTGCCAACAGGAGTGCCCCGTGCGCGTTTCGTCGTTCGTTCCCGGCGCTGCGGCCCTCGCGGCCGCCGTCGTCCTGACTGCCTCCGCCGCCTCGCCGGCACATGCCGCGCCCGCAACCGTCCCCGCCGTGCAGGCCGGCTGTGCCGGCAACCTCCTCCAGAATCCCGGCTTCGAAGGCCCCTCGCACAAGACCGAGTCCGAGGGCACCAGCCTGTCGTCGGCCGTCGGCAACGGCTGGTCGCCGTGGTTCGTGCGCGGCAACGCCACCTGGAACCGCGAGCCTGAGTTCAAGGTGGAGCAGACGGCCATCGGCGGCGACTGGGCGCGCGTCCACTCCGGCGCGAACAGCATGAAGTGGTTCACGACCTGGGGCACGCACACCGCCGGCGTCTACCAGAAGGTCGCGGCGCGGCCCGGAACGGCCTACACGTTCAGCATCTTCGCCCAGGCCTACAGCGGCGAGGGCGATGCGTTCGATCCGGTGCGCCGGACGTTCATCTCCGACATGGAGAAGCCGGGCAACTACGAAATCCGTGTCGGCATCGACCCGACGGGCGCCGTTCCGCAGATGGGTTCGGCGCCGCCGGCCTCCGTCGTCTGGTCGGCACCCGTCCGTACCGTCGATGCGTGGGTGAATCTCGCCGTGTCCGCCGTCGCAAAGAGCGGTTCGGTCACGGTCTACACCCACAGCTCGATGGAGTTCCCGGTCAAGCACAACGACTCGTTCTGGGACGACGCATGCTTGCGCGTCGGCAACTTCGCGCCGGCCGGTGGCGTGATCGGCGGCGTCACGACATCGGCGGCGCCCGTTGCGCCGGCGGCGCCCGCGGGCGCCAAGGCGGCGAGCGGCGCGGCGGCGACCGGCGCGACAACGGGTGCTGCGACGCGTTCGACGACCGCCGCATCGACCCCCGGCGGCGGCAGCCTCGAGGGCAACCCGGCCGGCGCCTCGGCCGACCTCTCGTTCAACGTCGTTCGGGGCACGAACTACAACGTCACGATTCACGGCGCCATCGACGCCCCGGCCAGCTGGAACGGCGCCGGGTTCGGCGTCTGGGGCCCGTTCGGCAAGCTGGGCCAGGCCGCGCTCGGCAACGGCAACGCCACCGTCGAGTTCACACCCTCGTTCGACGGAACGGTGAACGTCCAGGTGTTCAACTACCTGCCGGGCCGCATCCTTACGTACCGCGTCGTCTCGATGGGCGCGGCGGGTGGGGGCACCAGCGCCCAATAACCGCTCCGGCAGCCGCTCCGACAGCCGCTCCGGCAAGTGCCAACGAACGCCGCTTCGGCTCGGCAACCGACGGTGCGCTGAAGAACGACATCGGGAGGGCGGCGACCACACGGGTCGCCGCCCTCTCCCGTTGCCGACTTGACCAGCGCGGCTGCACCACCCTCGTCGTGCCCGATCGCCCCTCGTCCTTGTCGCGCCGCCGTGACCCCCACCCGCCCTCCGCCCATGTGTTCGTCACGCACGAGGAGGACGAAGACCATGGGCGATCGGAACCCGGCACGGCTCTCGCGGCGGCAGCTCGTCGGCCTCGGCAGCCGCCGCTCCCGCAGCGCCGTGCGCACCCGCGACAACGACGCTCCGCCACGCGCCTGGCTGGCGGCCGACAGCGCACAGATGCCGCCCCCCGACCCCGCCGTCCACCTCCTCAGCCGCGCCGCATTCGGTCCATCGGCCGACGACCTCGCGGAAGTGCGGGCCATGGGCACGACGGCATGGATCGACGCCCAGCTCGAGCCGGCCAGAATCGACGATTCGGCGGTCGAGAAGGCGGTGCTGGCCGGTCTTCCGACGCTCGGCATGTCGCTGAACGAGCTGTCGCAGACGACGATCCGCACGTACCACATCCCGGACGCCCTGAACGCGGCGATGTTCTATCGCCAGACGTTCAGCCGGCGCAGGCTGTTCGAGGTCATGGTCGACTTCTGGAGCGACCACTTCTCGATCTACCAGCTCCAGGAGGGCGTCGACTACTACAAGACCGTCGACGACCGCGAGACGATCCGGCCGCATGCGCTCGGCCGCTTTCGCGACCTGCTGAGCGCCTCGGCCCACAGCCCGGCGATGCTGATTTACCTGAACAACATCGAGAACGTCAAGGGCAAGCCGAACGAGAACTACGCCCGTGAGATCATGGAACTCCACACGCTCGGCGTGGCCGTCGACGGGGTGCCGTACACCGAGCGCGACGTCCTCGAGGTGGCCCGTTGCTTCACCGGCTGGACCCGCAACCTGAAGTGGCAGGACCCGGTGTACGGCACGTTCCTGTTCAAGCCGCAGGACCACGACGATGCTCCGAAGACCGTCCTCGGCCACGCCATTCCGGCCGGCGGCGGCATCCAGGACGGCCTGATCGTCCTCGACCTCCTGTGCAACCACCCGGCGACGCCCCGCTTCCTGGCCGCCAAGCTCGTCCGCCGCTTCGTCGCCGACGACCCCGAGGCGGCCGCTCCCGCGCTCGTGGCGCACGTCGCCGACGTCTATCGCCGGACGGACGGCCACATCGGGGCGATGGTGCGCGCGATCCTCACGTCGGACGACTTCGCGGGCGCGTTCGGCCGGCACGGCGGCAAGCTCGCGCGCCCGATCGACCTGGCGGTGCGGATGATGCGGGCCGTCGGCACGCCGCGCCACCTGCTCGAGCCCGCGCTCGGCGACCGGTCGATGGCCTTCACGCTGTGGTATGAGCACCTCGTCGGCTACAACGGCCACATGTTCAAGCTCGGCCAGATCCCGTTCGCCTGGTTGACGCCGGACGGCTACCCGGACGTCAATCTCCCGTGGACGTCGGCCGCCGGCATGCTGCACCGCTGGAACCTGGCGTTCGCGATCGCCCGCGGATCGACCGTGCCCGGCTACAGGCCCCACGAACACCGGCCCGACAACGTCGTCGGCGCGGACGCGATCGCCGATCACTGGATCCTCACCCTCCTCGGCCGCCCGATGCTGGCCGAGGACCGAGCGATCGTCGTCGACTGCTTGAACGGCGCCGGCGCCGACCCGAACGATCCGGGACGGTCGGCGGGGCAGGACGAGCTGCGCGCGGTGGCGTTGATCCTGGCGAGCCCCTACATGCAATGGAAGTAGGCGCAGAAGCCGCCGCAATGGAAGCAGCTGCCGGCCGGGAACGCGCTCAGCGCCCCGCCAGGTCGGCATCGATGCCCATGCCCGCGCCGACGCTCACCCAACCCACATCGACCAGGGCACCGAGCGCGTTCCCGGCCGCATCGACGAGCCCGACGACGATCCGCACCGGACCGTCCGCGGCCATCGGCAGCCGCAGCCCGTGCCGGTCGTCCAGCGTCTCGCCCGCGCCCCAGCTCGACGTCGGCCGGCTCTCGCCCACCGGCACGGCGTCGCGCTGCGCCACGGTGCGGCCGCGGCTGTCGACGAGCCGGACGACGACGCGTGCGTCGCCCGCGGGCACCGCATCCGCCCGCCAGCGCAGCGCAACGGCGACATTGCCCCCCCTCGGCACGGTCGACGTGTACCGCGCCCGGCGCAGCACGATGCCGTCGCCGAACGCGACGGCCGGCTCGAACGCGCGCGTCCTGTCGGTCGGCGCGTCGACATAGCCGACGAGCAGCGTGTCGCCGACCCAACGGCCGGCGGTCGGGAACAGCTCGTCGTCCGCCCACGCCTTGAGCGACGCGGTGTCGGACGCGGCGGTTCCCTTGTAGAGCGCCAGCCAGAGCGCCGCCGTGCCGACGTCGTCGCCGCGGAGCGCCGTCTCGTACGCATCCTCGACGCGCCGGATCGCCGGCTTCACCGGCTCGTGCACGGGATCCCAGAGCTGGGCGTACGTCCACGAGGGGCTGCCGCCATCGCTGCCGTCGGTGTCGTTGGTGCCGTCGCGATCGGTACCGGCCGCTGCGGCGCTGTCGTATGCCCCCGCCATGCTGAGGATGTTGAACGCCACGACGTCACCCGGCCGCGCCAGCTCGGCGACCGCTCGGTGGATCGCACCCGGATCGTACGCTTCGAACCACTCCGCCGACCGCGCGTAGATCGCGCCCGAGAGCGTCGGCCACGCGGCGGCGACCAGCGCCACGATCGCCGGAACCACCGTCCAACGCCGACGAACCGCCCCGGCCGCCGCCCAGCCGATCCCGAGCGCCACGAACGGCGTCGCCACCGTGGCGTAGCGGGGGGCGAACATGTGCGCCCGCGCGCCGACGGCAACGGCGGCGCAGACGAGGACGATCGGCAGCCCCGTCGCCGCCAGCCGCCCGCGCGCCGAGACGCTCGCAGGCACGCCGTAGAGGGCGCGTCCGAGCGCGACGGCCAACCCGACGGCGACGCACCCCGCCAAGACCGGCCCGCCGGTGTTCACGAACAGCAGCGCGCGCCACCCGGCCGCCATGAGCGCCGCCACCGACGCGCCCGGCGCAGCGCCGTCGACCGCACGATCCGCCATCCGCGCCGCGAGCGGCGGCAGCGCGAAGATCAGCCACGGCGCCACGAGCCCGGCCGTCGCGCCGACCCATGCAAGCCACCGGCGCCACGTCGTCGCCGGGCGCACGCCGAGGGCCGCGAGGCCCATCCCGGCGAGGGCGAAACCGCTGTAGTAGAACGACAGGAGCGCTCCGGCGCTGCCGGCGACGGCCACAGCCACGGCCACGCCGCGCGCGCGCCGTCGCGCCTTCCGGCGCGGGCCGCCGACTTCGAGCCAGGCGGCGACGCCCCACGCGGCCGCGAGGACGCCGACCGCCGCCGGCGCGTACATCCGCCCGACGCCGGCGTAGTAGACGAGCGGCGGCGCAACCGCGGCGGCAACCGCGGCCACCCAGCCGGCCCAGCGGCGGGCGCCGTCGCCTTCATCGCCGCGGCCGTCCGCCGGCCACCACGCCCGCGCCGCCGCCGCCGCCAGCGGGACGGCCATCACCGCGGCAAGCACCGAGAGCGCCCGTACGGCCAGCGGCGTCGTGCCGAGCGCCCCGACCCATACGTGCAGCAGCCCGTAATACAGCGGCGGATGCACGTCGAGCGCCGTCAGCCGCAGCGCATCGCCCACGGGCAGCCGGGCAAGGGCGATGCTCCAGCCCTCGTCCCACTGGAGCGGCTGGTGCGCGATGCCCGGAACGCGAGCGGAAAGGCCGATGAGCGTGAGGCCGACGAGGACGGCTCGATCACGCGCCGCGCTCCGCAGCGGAGCGAAGGCGCCGCGGTCGGCGCGGGCACCCGCCGGATCGACAAGTGGACGTGCGCGTGGTGGATGGTGCATGCCCCGAGGGTACCGCGGGTTCCCGCCCGGCGCGAGCATCGGCCAACGTTCGGACCCGGTCTTTGCGGCTTGCCGTGGACAACGACTTGTCTATTCTGTATAATCGGATCGTCTTATCCGCTATTGGGGAGTGCGCCATGCTTTCACAGACCGCCGAGTACGCCTTGCGGGCCGTCGTCTGCCTTGGCGCGCGCCCCGACAAGGCGCAGACCGCACAGGCGATCGCCGCGTACAGCCAGGTGCCGGCGCCCTACTTGGCGAAGATCCTCAAGGATCTCGCCCGCGTCGGCCTGCTGCGCTCCCAACGCGGGCGGGAAGGCGGCTTCACGCTGGCGCGGCCGGCCGGCGAGATGTCGGTGCTGAGCGTCGTGAACGCGATCGACCCGCTCAAGCGCATCCTCGTCTGCCCGCTCGATCGCCCGGAGCACAGCGGCCAGCTCTGCCCGCTCCACCAACGCCTCGACGAGGCCGCCGCCTACCTCGAGCGGTCGTTCGCCGCATGGACGATCGCCGATCTCGTCACCGCGGGCTCGCTGCAGCCGCTCAGCTGTCAGTTCCCGGTCCCGGACCCATCGGACGCGTGAACCCGCGCCGCACTGCGCGGCGCTGAACAAGAAGGATGAGGGATGAACGCGACACTGGCTCGAAGAACCATCCGAAGCACGGCGTTCGGCTTGGCGGCGATCGGCTTATTGGCCGCGGCGTTCGGTGCGTCGCACGGCAGCATCGCGCGCGCCGCGCCGCCGATGCCCACGGAGCGGATCCAGGCCGACAATGCGTGTTACGTCAAGCTACCCGACCTGCCGCAGGCGCGCTACGGCGGCTTCGGCGGCTACAACGAAAAGACGGGCGTGATGACGTTCGCCGGCGGCGGGATCGCGCTGACGGCCGACAACTCCGTGTCGGACCACGATCTGTACGCGATCAAGCTCGACGGCGCAATGGCGTCGTGGAACACCGTCATGTACGGCGGGGACGAAGGCTACACGCGCGAGAACAACAAGGGCTGCCGCGAGATGGCCACCGCCAAGGTCGCCGACGGCGTCTGGGCGTCCGTGCTCGGCACGGGCGGCTGCGACAACGGCCACGTGGACGCGGCGACCAAGTCCGGTGGGGACGTCCGTCTGCTCTCGATCGGCAGTTCGCCCGACGCCAAGGGCGTTCGCTGGCTGCCCGACAGCTTGAACGTCGGCAGCGTACCGGCGGATGTAGCCGCCCAGGCGGGTCGGCTGACGCACCTGTGGGCGGTCGTCGACTCGCAGCGCGGCCGCGCCGTGTTCGGGCAGGGCACGTTCAACACGCTGTCCGAGGCCGCCTCGCAGGACGGGGTCTGGACCGCCGCGCCGTCCGGCACGAAGTGGAACGTGCGCGAGATGCGCACCGGCGGAACGATGCCGGCGCGGCGCTACGGCGCGTGCGCTGCGTACGTCTACGACAAGGGCCTCGGGCTCGACGGCGTCTTCGTCGTCGGCGGTACGCCCGGCGGCGGCCGCGCGGCCTTCAAGCAGGCGCACTGGCTCGACCTGAAGTCCGGCGGGACGTGGTCGGACGTTTCGGCGCGCTTCTCGAACTTCGACGCGTTCGGCGCGCGCGCGGACGGCGCCTGCGCCTACAACAGCACAACGCACCAGTTCTATTCCTGGATGGGCACGGCCGACCCGAAGATCGCCGACGGCGCGACATATAGCGGCGGCGTCTGGCGCACGAACCTCGCGCCGCTCGGCCAGACCGAGGGCCAGTTGACCTGGGAGCGGTTGGCCAAGGACAACCTGCCCGGGATCACCGGACGCAGCATGGTCCCCGGGGTGTTCGACTGGGCACAGAATCGCCTCTTCGTCATGGGCGGCCTGAACGGCACGGCCGAGCAAAGCGATGTCTGGGCGATCTACCCCGACGTCACCGGCGATGCCTGCCAGACGATCGACCCGTACGCCCCGTTCCGCGTCGCCCCGACGCCGACGCAGCCGCCCGTCGCAACGCCCGTGCCCGGCGCGCAGCCGGAGCCGCAGGTCTGCCCGAGCGTGGAGGGCAAGGTGCCGGCGGCCATCGTGAGCGCGGCGGTCGCCAACCCGGCCGGGATCTACGGCTGGGGCATCCGGTGCTCGCCCAACCTGCCTGCCAGCCCGACGAACGGCATGCGCCGCTGGTTGACCCTGCGCAGTCCGAGCCTGCCTTTCCACCCGATGTTCAACTCGATCGTATGGAGCTGCGGCTGCCGGTAGCCGCTGCCACTGCCCGTCCCAGCCTCGACTTTCGAACGGTTGCAGGGCAGTCCACCCGCTGCCCCCACCGACCGTCTCCCCCTGTTCAGCGCCCCGCCGGATCCGTTCCGGCGGGGCGCGCGGGGTGAAATTGGGTCTTGACAGGGTCCAAGAAACCACGTACACTGCCGCCGTTGCCATGGCCGCAGTGTTGGATTTGTTCTGGGAGTCGCGACCCCTTCAGGCCGCGAGCCGTTCGACGCCGGACCGTACGACCGAACCGCAGGAGGGAACCGATGACAGTGATTGGTGGCTTGGAGCGCAACCTGCGTTAGTTCCCATCCCGACCGCGTGCGAAGCGTGTGGACCGTGGGGCTGACGCCCACGGTCTTTTTGTTTCGTAACGGTCGCACTGTAATGCCTCTTTGAGGACTCGCCTCTTCGAGGATTGCCTCTTCCAGGCAAGTGCCTGTCACGACGCGCCGTGGGTGATCACCCCGGCGCGTCGTTTTGTTTGTCGTTGACCGGTTTGGATTTGCGTTCATTGGCCCCTTGCCCGTTCCCATTCCGCTGACCAGGAGACCTTGCGATGAAGCCCCTTCCGATTTCCATTCGCCCGTTCGAACAGACCGATGCCGAGTACGAAGCTCGCACCGCCCTATCGAACGCCATGTACCCCGACGACTACATCGACACCGTCGCCGAGGCAAAGCACGAGGACGCGCACCGCGACCCCAAGATCCACATCGAGCGCTGGATGGCCTACGGGCCGGACGGCACGCTCGTCGGGATCTCTTCCGCCGGGCAGTCGTCGTGGTCCTACCATCCGCGCAAGCTGTACATCGACGTCAACGTGCACCCGGACTGGCGCCGCCGCGGCGTCGGCACGCAGCTGTTCGACCACATCCGTGCCTCGGTCGAGCGACTCGACCCGGCCAAGCTGTCGGTCGGCGTACGCGACGACCAGGCCGATGCGATTCGCTTTGCCGAGCACCGGGGCTTCAGCGAGCTGATGCGCGAGTGGGAGAACCACCTCGACCTGGCGACGTACGACCCATCGGCGTTCGCCGGCAAGGCGGAAGCCGTCGAGGCCTCGGGCATCCGCCTGGCGACGCTCACCGAGCTGCGCGCCGAGGATCCCGACGGCTGGGGCCGGCGACTGTTCGAGGTGTCGAACGCAGCGGCGGCCGACATCCCATCGACCGACAAGCACACCGACCCGGACTTCGACGTCTGGATCAAGCGGTTCGTCGACAGCCCGAACCTGGTACCCGACGGCTTCATGATCGCCGTCGTCGACGGCGAGATGGCCGGCATCTCGACGCTCTGGCTCAGCCAAGGCGAGCCGGACGTCGTCTACACCGGCCTGACCGGCGTCCGGCGGGAGTACCGCCGCCGCGGGATCGCGCTCGCGCTCAAGCTGCGCGCGCTCGACTACGCCCGGACGAACGGCTTCAAGAAGGTGAAGACCTGGAACAACACCGGCAACCAGGGGATGCTCGCCATCAACTACGCGCTCGGCTTCAAGCCGCAGCCGGCCTGGATCGACTACGCCCTGATCCTCGACCCGGCGGTGGCCGAGGCGACCGCGTGGGAAAACCCGGGGACGTTCGTGGATCCGGCCACGATCGCGGTGCCGGTGGGTTGACGTTGGTCGACGTGGTGTGACGGACGGGGCGGTCGCGATGTGGAACCGCCCCGTCCGTTTCCCCGGTCACGGCCCCCCGACACACGGATTGCATTGATCCGCCCAACGACGCTATCGATCCGCCCAACGACGTTATCGATCCGCCCAACACGTGGTTCCGTAGGGGCAGGTCCCCGTGCCTGCCCCGCAGGCCGCCGCCCCAAAAACATCCCCACGACCCGAACAACGATCAATCGTCGTGGTTTTGGCCGTGGCGTGGTGGAGGAGCGGACGGCCTGCGGGGCAGGCACGGGGACCTGCCCCTACGGGACCGCCTCATCCTTCCGATACCACCTGTCGTACGTCCGTTCCGGCAACCACCGCGACCCCCCCGGCACCTCCGGCCGCGCCCCGACGGCGAACAGGTTCGCGCTGCCGGAGGCCTTGTAGGTGGCCACGAAGGCATGGGCCGGGAAGCGCTCGCGGGCATCCTTCACCGTCAGGTCGCGGACGGGCTGGGCGGTGGCGGCCGTGGCGATGAGGTGGCCGGGCGGGCCGTGGACGTAGCCTTCGCCGGTGCGCAGCGGCGCGGCGTCGGAGATCTTCTTCACGTTCAGCCGCAGCGGCCAAGTCGGCGCCCCGGTGCCGGCGATCTCATGGCTGATGATCGTGAACTCGCTGGCGGCGTACGGCGCGTCCAGGACCTTCGTGAACGGCTCGAGGCCGAGGATGAGCGACGCCAGCGCCCGGATGCGGGCCGCGGCCGGATCGGGCGGCAGATCGCCCTCCACCCAGTGGTTCAGCCCGCCGATGGAGATGCGCTTCCAGTCCTTCTCGCCCGACCCGAACGCCATGAACAGGTGCGCCGCAAAGCGCGACTCGTCCGGATGGTTGTACCGGGCCTCGAGGTCGAAGATCTTCACGTCGTAGTGCAGCGGCACGAGCCAGCGCTGGAGTTGGGCGTCATCGACGCGCGTTTCATATAGCGTCTGGTCGTAACTGAACAGGCGCCGAAAGGCGATCACGCGGCCGTCGCCGTACACCGTCAGGTAGGGCGTGCCGCTCATCTCCTCCCATGCGATCCCCTGGTCCTCCGCATCCGTTCGGCCGATCTGCAGGACGATCTGCGCCGCGTCCGTCGGATACGCCGCCCGGCGCGGATCCGCCGTGGCCGTGGCCGTGGCCGTCGGCGGCAAGGGCGTGTGCGTCGGCAGCGGCGTTCGCGTCGGGCCGGTCGTCGGCTGCACCGCCGACGTCGGGGCCGAACGGTACGGAGCCGACGGACCGCGGATCGCCCACGGCAGCCGCGCGAACGACCGGGCGTCGTCGGCCAGCGGGGACGAGGCGGCAGGCGGCGCGTCGGAAAGGCCGGTCAGCACCAACACGCCGACGGCGAGCACAGCGCCGGCGAGTTGCGCCAAGCGGCGGTCCGGGCGGTCGATCGAGCGCAGCATCGGGCGCACCTTTGTCGGGCACATCAGCGGACTCCGGGCTCACAGCGAGGGAGAGCGACGCCGCAAGGATAGCAGCGTGGCCAACGCGGCCGTCCCGCATCCGCCGGCCGCGTGGCCCCCGGGATCCTATGAATCGGGGTTCCCCGCGCCCCGATCAGCCGACCGGCCGGGCCTGCGTCCGGACCAGCGCCTCGGCCGTCTCGTCCGTGTACCCCAGGACGTGCGCTGCATCGCGCCAGGTCTGGCGCGGCGTCAGCCGTACCCGCCGCGCCCCGTCGGCACCGCGCTCGACGATGAGCTCGAGCGCTTCGAGCAGGCCGCAATGGTGCGCACCGCGTACCCCGGACAGGATCTCCTGGTAGGCGCCGACGCCCAGGATCGCCACTTGGACGTCGTCGCCCTCGGGCAGGAGGATGGCGGCGTCCTCGCCGCAGCGCTTGGGCGGGTAGCGGCCGTCGGAATCGCACGTCACGTCGCCCAGCCGCAGCGCCCGCGCCGGCCGGTCCGCGCCGCGCGTCGCGAGCATCCGGAAGGACTTGTCGATAAGCAGCATGTCCGGGATCGCCGCCATGAGCCCGCCGTCGATGAGCGCCCAGTCGACCGGCCGATCGTCGTTGTCCTTCGTCTGCAGCTGGCCGAACACGTGGATGCCCGCTTCCTCGGCCACCAGGCTGCCGAGTTCGTACGTCACGTCCGGCGACGGCACCCCGGCCGCCGCAGCCGCTTCGGCCAGCGCGGTCAGCACGCCGCGCACCAGACCGGCGTGGTCATAGTTCTCGGACAGCGGCGGCACCCCGCCTCCCAGGTTGAGCTCGACCAGCGTCGGGTGCGCCGCCCGCAGCTCGGACCAGATCGCCCCGGCCACGCGGTAGGCCGCCACCATTTCGGGCAGCGGGATCTCCTCGGCTGCGCCGACCATCGCGTGCAGCGTCGTCAGCGTGAGGTTCGGGGCGGTGTCCACCGCTACCGCGGCCGAGGCAAGCTGCTCGGGCGCCAGACCGAACCGGCTGACGCAGGCCGCCAGCGACGGGCGGTCGACGATCCGGCCGAACTTCAGCCGAAGTCCGACATCGAGCGGCACGCCCGCCGCGGCGAAGTACGGGAGCTCGCCCCAGTCCAGGATCGGTTCGATCCGCCAGCCCTCGCGCCGCAGGCGCACGATGGTCGCAGCGTAGCTGCCGTCGACCCCCAGCGCCAGGCGGTCGGCCCGCGGCACGGCCAGGCGGCCGTCGGACGACGGCGGGACCGGTGACGGCGCCGCATCGGCCGGCTCCGTCGTGCGCTCGGCGGCTACCGAGCCGGGCGGCGGCAGCTTGAAGCCGTTGCAGACCACGCGCATGCCCTCGGGCAGCAGGCCGTGCCGGCGGAGCCACTCCAGGTGTCGCAGGTCCTGCGTGCTGCTCGTCTCGGCGTGCCAGCCCGAGCGGTAGGCGGCGTGCGTCACCTCGGCGGCCATGTTGGCCTTCGATGCGTACAGGTAGTTCAAGCGACCGGCATAGCCGATCTCGACCGCCACCGCGCGCGTCAGCGCCATCCACTCCGAGCAGCGGCGCTCGATGACCGTCGTGTCGACGACCTCGAGCGGCGTGGCGCACGCGGCCACCGCATCGGCGAGGCGCAGGTCGTTCACCCACAGGTCCCCGGCCTCGTCGTACCGCACGTGGTCCCAGATATGGGTCCCGGCGTACAGCTCGGTCACGGCTTGGCGGTACGGCCGGCCGATCCAGCGGCCCACATCCGACTTCGACAGGTCCGACATCGTGCGCTCCTCGAAGGCTGTGCAATGGGATTGTACGACGCCGCGTCCCCGAACTGTTTGACCGCCCCCCGCCCGTCTTCTACCATGCCGCCCGGATGCGTCGGCAGGATCGCCGCCAAGCGTGGGAGAACGGCTGTCGGCCGCCCACCGCGCGACCCAACGGCCGGACGCGCGTATATGATCGCCGTGCCTTCCCAGAACCCTCCCCGGCAACGCGGTTGCCGGCCGCCCCGCCCGACGACCGGATCGAAACGCCAGGAGCGACGAAGTGAACCTATTCAAGCGGATCGCCGACTTCTTCCGGATGCTCATGGGCATCTTCGTCGATCGCGCCGAGGACAGCGTGCCGCTGGAGCGCCGGCTGGCGTATGACCGGGTGAAGCGGGCAGAGAACCTCAAGAAGCAGATGGGCGCGGCCGAGGATGTCGGGGCCGCCGCCGAGATGATGGTCCAGCAGCTGGCCGAGGCGCGCATCGTGGCCGCCAACCTGCGCCACGAAGCCAAGCAGCACCTCCAGGCGGCAGCCGCCGCGGCCGGCAAGGGAGACGCCACCACGGCCGAGGCCGAGGAGGCGCGTGCCACGAGCCTGGCCGAGGAGCTCGCCCAGGCCGAGGCCGAGGTCGGTGATCTCGAACAGGTCGTCGAGGATGCCCTTCAGGACAAGAAGGAAGCCATCCACATGATCCTCGACCAGGCCAAGGAGCTCGAGAAGCTCTCGCGGCACGACACCCGCCTGGTCGCTCGCGCGCGGATGACCGGCATGCGCCGCCAGCAGCTCGAGCTGCGCGAGCAGATGATGGACCTCGTCCCGAACGACCAGTCCAACATCCGCGCCCGGGCGCAGGAGCGCCTCCAGACGGACGAGGCCCGCTACCGGTCGCGCAGGGACGTCGTGGACGCGCTGTGGGACCAGAAGCGGCGGGCCACGACCGATCGCATGTTGACGACGAGCGCCGCCGGCGCCGCCAAGCTGGAAGAGCTGAAGGCGGAGCTGGGCTTCGCTCCGCCGGCCGCGGCGCCGGAAGTCGAGGCACCGGCCGAGATCGAGGCCGGCGCCGGCGACAACGGCGCATCGCAGCAGGCAGCGGGCGGGAACGGCTGATCGCTCTCCGCCACGACCGACATCGAATCGCATCGCCCGGCCGCCCGCCGGCCGGGCCGCGCCGAGAGGCAACGTCGCCATGAAGGTCCGCTGGGGAAGGGTCGCGTTCGGGTTGTTCGTCGTGGCCTTCGGGTGCGCGCTCATCGGCGTCCTGCTGGCACCGCAGCTCTCGCGGCAGCTGGCGGATTCGGGCGACACGCCACCGGCGGCGACCGCTGCCGGCTATGACCGGCCCGCCGCTGCGGGCCGCGGCACCTCCACGGCCCGCAGCGCGGTCCCGACGCGCGCGCAAGCCGGTGACCTGAAGCCGTTCCGTGTGCTGACGCTGCAGTACACGCCGTATATGGCGACGCTGGCCCACATGGCGGCGAGCGGGTCGATGGAACGCTACGGCTACACGCTCGAGCTCGTCGACGTGTACGCCGAGGACGTCGACCTCGATGAGGAGGGCCAATGCGAGGCGGTGCGCAGCGGCTCGTACGACGCGCTGGCCACGACGCTCGACGCCGTGCGGAAGTGCGGGCCGGGCGTCGCGGTCGGCGTCCCGATCGGCCAGAGCGCCGGCAACGACGCGATCGTCGCCAAGGCCGGCATCGAAACGTGGCAGGGCATCTTCGACCATGCCATCGCGTTCACGGGCGGCAGCGTGTCGGAGTACATGGCGTGCTTCGCCAGCCACACCGCCAACGCCCCGATCCGCGTGCCGATCCCGGCCGACGACGCCGCGGCCGCCGTCGACGACTGGATCAACAGCGGCGTCGAGCAGGACATCGCGTCCGTCGTTGCCTGGGAGCCCGAGGTGGAACGCGCGCTCGGCGCGGTGGAGGGCAGCCACGTCATCCTCTCGAGCAAAGACGTCCGCATCCTGTGGGACGTCGTCGAGTTTTCCCGGCTGCGGATGGATGCCGATCCGGCCGCCTTCGAGGCGTTCACACGCGCCTACTACGCCAGCCTGCTCGACTTGTCATCCAACCCGGACGCAGCGCTCGACCGCATCCTTGCCTGGTCAGACGGCGACGACGCCCGCCAGGCGCTCCTGACCACGGAGGAGGCCGCCACGTTCCGCGCCGACCTCGACCGCGAAGCGTTCGCCACGCTGCGCGATGCGGCGCAGCTCATGGAGGAGAAGGCGACGCTCCGCAACCGCCTCGAGGAATCGGCCTTCTACTGGCGCTACTGCGGCGCCGCGGTGCCCGACGTCCCCGACCTCGACACGCTCATCGCCGACACGTTCGTGCTGGCGGCGCGCGCCGAGCCGGCCCTCGTCGGCAGCGCGTCGGAGCGGCCCAGCGCCGAGGTCTTCCAGGTGACGGACTATACGAACCGTGAGGCGGTGTCCGACGACCAGATCGCCGGCGCCCGGCTGATCTTCGAGACCGGCGTCGAGATCGAGTTCCTGCCCAATCGCACGGACTTCCGCGACGCCGCGTCCGCCCTCGGCACGCTCGAGGATGCCGTCCGCTTCCTCCGCACGTGCGCCGACTGCGTCCTCGAGGTCCAGGGCAGCTCGGCCCTGCCGGGCGCAGCGCTCGCCCGCAACCAGGCCAGCCAGACCGATGCCGACGCACTGGCCGTCGCCCGGGGCCGCAAGGTCCACGAGACGCTCATCCAGCAGTTCGACGTACCCGCGGCCCAGCTCCGCTTCATCGAAACCGCCCATGCCCGCCGCTTCGCGGGCAGCACGAACGAGCAGGAGTTGCGCCAGGATCGCCGGACCTACCTGACGGGCTACCAGTTGACCGGCGGCCTGTGATCATGCCCGCGGCGGCGCCGCCGAGGGCGGGCGATCAGCGCCCGAAAGCCACTCCCGGCGGCGCCTGCGGGCGCTGATCGCCCAGATCGCAGCAGCCACATGACCTCCGCTCCGCCCCCACACCGCGCCCGCCGCCGCGTCTTCCAACCCGTGCGACGGCTTCTGCACGTCCCACCTGCCGCCCTGCCCGGCCTCGCCGCCGCCGGCTTCGGCCTGGCATTGATGGCCGAGAGCGTGCTCATCTTGAGCGGCCAGTGGCTCTCGCCCAAGCTGTGGCTCGGCTGGAGCGCCGCGGCGCTGTGGGCGCTGGCGATCGCCGCCTACGTTGCCGTTGTCGTGCGCGCGGGAGACGACAGCGGCCCCGTCGCGGCCGCCGGCCCACGGCCCGCTGCCGTCGGCCGCGACGGCAGCGCGTCGATCGGCAGCCTGCGGATCGCGTGCGCCGTCCTCGGGCTCGTGGCCGGCGGCGCCGCCGTGGCGCTCATCCAGGTGATCGGCGACGACAAGCCGGCCCGCACGTACGTCTGGATCCTCGCGCTCTGGTCCGTCGGCGTGGCCGTGTACACCCTCGGCTTCGCGCTGCCGGCCGACTGGCTGCGGCCGCGCGGCTTCACCGCCTTTGCCCGCCGCCACCGCACCGTGCTCATCGACGGCGCCGCCCTCTTCGCGGTGGCGCTCGCACTGCGCCTTTTCGCCCTCGACCGCGTGCCGAACGTCCTCACCGGCGACGAGGGCGTGTTCGGGCTCGCGGCACGTTGGATGAGCCGGGGCGAGGGCGGCCACATGTTTTCGACGTACTGGGCCAACGGCACGCTCTACCTCGTGCCGCACGCCGTTCTGGCGCTCGTCCTGGAGGCCGGCACATGGGCCACCCGCCTGCCGACAGCCGTCGGCGGCGCGCTGGCGGCGCCGGCGACGTACGCCCTCGGGAAGGTCGTCGCATCACGCCGCGTCGGGGTCGTCGCCGGGCTGTTCGTGGCCGTCTCGCACCTGCACGTCCACTTGAGCCGCATCGGCCTCGGGCACGGGCTCGACGCGGTCAGCGCGGCCGTGGCCGGCGCCGCGCTGGTCCATGCCGTGCGCACGCGCGACACCCGCAGCGCGGCCGTCGCCGGGCTGGCGCTCGGGCTGGCGCAGTACGGCTATGTCGGCGGGCGCCTCGTCGACGTCGTGGCGCTGGTGTTCGCCGTCCTGTCGGCCGCCATGATCGGCCTCGTGGCCCGGCCTCGCGGCCGGACGCGGTCGTGGTGGAGCGAGGCCGGCGTCCGGCCGCTGCTCGTCGCCTTCGGCGGCGCGCTCGTCGTCGCCGGTCCGATGATCCGCTGGGCGCTCGTGCGGCCGAACGACTACTTCTCCCGCCTGTCGGCCCAGGGCATCCTGCAGACGGGCAAGTGGACGGAGGTGGCCGAACGGGTCGGCAATGCACCGCTCGCGATCGCATGGAGCCAGGCGCGTGATGCCGTCTTCGCACTCGTCGCCGCCCCGGCCCACGAGTTCTACTTCTCGCCCTACCCGATGCTCGACGTGGTATGGGCCGGCCTGTTCGGCCTCGGCTTCGCCGCCTGCGTCGCGCGCCCGGCCGACCGCGGCCGGCTGTGGCTCGTCCTCCAGATCGTCCTGGCCTGGTTCACGCTGGCCCTCGGCGCCCACGCCTCGACGGCCAGCTACCGGATCTCGGGCGCGCTGCCGGCGATGGCCGTTCTCGCCGCCCTCGCCCTCTTCGTGCTGACGGACACGCTGTGGTCGGCCGAAGACGAAGCGGCCCGCGATCCCGCCGCGGCGTCGGCGGATGATGCCGCGTCCGCGCCCGGCGCGCCGGAGCCCCCTGCGCCCGTGCCGCTCGCGCCGACGCCCGACGCGCCCGCGTCCGCACCGCTTGCACCCGCGCCGCCTGCCCGCCGCGTCCACTGGGCTACCCCCGCCGGATTGGTCGCCGGCATCGTCTGCTTCCAGATCTGGGCATACTGGGGCGTCTTCGCCCCGGGTTGCCGCTTCTTCGACGCCGGCACGGCAGCCGCCTCGCAGCTGGGCGCAACCGTGCAGTCGTACGGGGGCGGCCGCGCCGTGTTCGTCCTCGGCCGCCCATGGTTCGACGCCGGCGTCTACGAGAGCGTGCGCTACCTGTCCGATCGCACGATGGAGCCGTTCGACGGCGCCGCCCCCGAGCACACCCGCGCCGACGCCGACCCGGCGATGCGCCTCGCGCGGATCTTCGACGTGCCGGAGGGCGCCGATCTCGACGCGCTCGTCGGCCGCATCCGGGACACCGCGCCGGCCATGATCTTCGCCGCACCGCAGCGCCGCAGCGAGCTCGACTTCCTGGCCAAGCGCCTCGGCGACCAGCGCGTCCACGAGCTCGCCCGCTGCCCCGCCCCGGAGGGGACGCTGCTGGGCATGACGATGATCGATCGGGCGGCGCCGGCGTCGGACCCTTGATGGCGAGCACGTGTCGAGGCGGTTCGTTGTAGCCGCCGGGCGTGGGTGGCGGACCGGTGGGGGGTGCCGGTGCAGGGCGGCCACGGGGGGCCGCCCCTACGTCAACCCGAACCGCGCCGTGGCCACCCCGTACATCTCCTCGGCCATGTCGACGAGCCGCGTCGTGTCCAGCGGATCGACGTTGTAGTCCGGTCGGGGGTCCTCGAGCTCGCGCAGCAGGCCGTCGGATACCTCGACCATGCCGATCGCCCGCAGGGCCCGGATGACGCCGCCCTGCAGGCGCTTGCCGCGGCGCTGCATGCCGCGCACCCAGGCGTCGTCGAAGTCCACGAAGCCCAGGTTGCGCAGCGTGACGAGCGATCGGAGCAGGCCGCTGCGCGGCGGGACGCCCGCCACGCGGCCGGCCACCTCCAGGTAGCCACGCCGGCTCGCGGGCACCTGCGACTCGTCGAGCACGAGCAGGCGACCGATCGTGTGCCGGACGAACGAGCGGAACGCGGCTTCGTTGGACGCGCCGGCGATCGTCGGCTGGAACATCAGCGCCAGCCCGGTCTCGCCCGTGGCGTCGGGCAGCGGTGCGAAGACGGAGTACAGCGGCACCGTGCTCACCGCCACGTCGAGGCCGCTGCCCGTGTACGCCTGCCACGGCTGCCGTGCCAGCACGATCCCGCGCAGGATGCCGATCTCGCCGACCGCGTAGTCGCGCCGCTCGCCGGTCACGTCGAGGCAGGTGTACTGCACTTGATCCTCGGCCAATCGGTCCCGCGTGTCGCTGAAGTCGATCACGGGCCCGGTGATGAGATACGTCGCCGGCACGAGCTGTCCGAACGGCACGCGCCGCATGTCGAGCCCGGTCGCGCGGTAGTGGTCGAGCGCCGTCCGCGCCTCGTCGGACAGCGTGTCGCGCCGCCCGGTTGCGGCCGGCAGGCCGTCGGGTGACCAGCCGACGAACAGCACGCGGCCGCGCACGCCCTTGGCCGTACTCATCACGGCCGCCGCCAGCGCGTCGACGACGACGGCCGGCGCACCCGCCGCACCCTCGACGGACGGCTCGTCCGCCTCAGGCAGGGCACCGGCGTCGGATTCGGGCGGTGGGTTGGCCATGGCGGACGGAAGGCTAAGCAGTCGCCCCTCGATTGTCAACGACCGGCGTGCACGCCGGCCCGCGTTCCGCCGCGACCGACACGCCCCAACGGCGTCCCCACCGCCCCCGGCCATGCCGTCCGCCGGGGGCGTGGCCGTATAATCGGCGCCGATGCATGCCCCTACACGGCGCCTCGCCGTCATCATGGTCGGCGATATCGTCGGCTTCACCGCCCATATGGCCATCGACGAGCGCCAGGCGCTCGACTACATCGGACGGATGCGGGGCACCGCCAAGCCGCTGGTCGCAGGATTCGACGGGCTCTGGGTCAAGGACATCGGCGACGGCTTCCTGGCGAGCTTCCATTCGGCCGTCGAGGCCGTCGGCTGCGCCGTGGCGATCCAGCGCGCGCTCTTCGGAAACCCCGACTTCCAGCTGCGGCTCGGCATTCATCTGGGCGATGTCGTGTTCGAAGACGACGATGTGCTCGGCGACGGTGTGAACATCGCCGCACGCCTCGAGACGCTGGCCGTTCCGGGCGGCATCTGCGCCTCCGGCCAGATCGTCGACCTCGTCCGCAACCAGCCCGATCTGCACTTCGCTCGGCTGGGCGTGACGAACCTGCCGCACCAGGTGGCCGCATACGCCGTCGGTCCACCCGACCTGCCGCTGCCGACCGTCGCCGAGACGCTCGCCGGACGCGAGGCGGACGCCGCCGACAAGATCGACCTCGTGGACGCGGCCGTCACGTTGGAGCGGGATGCGCTGCGCCGACGGCTGCGGCGCTGGCAGCTGGCGTCCGCGGTGCTGTTGCTGCTGGCCGTGCTGGGCGCCGGGGTGCGCGTGCGCATCGGCCGACTGCTCGGATCGACCCGCGACGCGGCCGCCGCCAGCCTGCTCGTCGTCGACGCCGGCCACGATCCGCAGCGCACCGACGACGCCGCGACGCCCGCGGGCACAGGCGGCGGCGACATCGAACCGCCCGTCCTCCGCGTCGGCGACCTTTCGACCGCCGGCGACGACGACGTCCGCCTCTCCGCCCGTTTCAACGATGTGCTGCGCCGCACGTTGACCGAGCGGAACGACGTCGCGCTCGTACCCGATGCGGCCGTGCGCGCGCTCGTCGCACGGCTGCGCCTGCCGACCGACGCTGCCCTCACGCCCGCCATCGCCGTCCGCGCCGCCGCGCGCGACCCGCAGGTCCGCGCCGTGGTGGCCGGCGACGTGCGCTTCCTCGGCGGGCAGTACGCCCTCTCCGTCGACCTCGTCGACCCGACGTCGGGCGCGACGATCGGCGCGTGGTCGGACGACGCCGCGGGGGCCGCCGACCTGCTGCCGGCGATGCGCCGCTTGGCGGACGCCTTCGCCGACGCGGTGCCGGACGCCGTGGCCGCCCTCCCGACGCCGCTGCCCGCCGCGGCCCCGATGGCCGGCCTGGACGTGACGACGTCCAGCGCCGCCGCGCTCGCCGCATACGCGGATGCGTTTGCCGATGTGCGCGACGGGCGATGGGACGCCGCGCACGAGCGGGCCGAGCAGGCCGTGGCCGCCGATCCGAACTTCGCACTGGCCCACGTCGTCGTCGCCGAGGCCGAGCGCCGGCTCGGGCGCGCGGCGGCGGCCGACGCCCTCGGCCGTGCCCTGGCGTTGACCGGAACGCTGCCGGCCGGCGAGCGCGACCTCGTCCGAGGCGCGGTGCTGCGCGGCGCCGGCGACTGCCCCGGGGCGGCGGACGCCCTGCAGGCCGCAGCGCGGACCGTGCCGTCCCTTGCGGCCGTGCATGCCGACCTCGATCTCACGAACGCGGGCCTGGCGCTGGCCTGTGCCGGCAACACCGCCGCGGCCGTCCAGGCGCTCGAAGCCGCCGTGGCCGCACGGCCCGGCGATGCGGCGCCGGCGGGCGCGCTGCTGCGCGTCCATCTGGCGAAGACGGGCGACATCGCCGCCGCCCGCCGCGCGGCAAGGGTGCTGGCCCGGGCGATCCCGAGCGATTCCGATCCGGCCGGCATCGTATTCCCGGCCATCGAGCTGGCCGCGAATGCCCGGCTCGCCGCTGCCGACGACGCGCTGTCTTCGGCCGGCGCGCGCGCCGGCGACGATGCCGTGCTCCGGATCCGGCTCGCGTTCCAGCGCGCCGCCGTCGCGGCGGCCGCAGGCGACATCGCCGGTGCGGCCGAGCGAACACGACAGGCGGCCGATCTGGCGGAGCGCCACGCCGCGACGCAGTGGCAAGCGGCCGCGCTCTGGCAGCTGGGCTGGCTGGACCGGCTGCGGGGGGACGAGGGCGGTTGGTCGCGCCGCCTGGCCGACCTGGCCGCCTCGTTCCCGCCGTCCGTGGCCGCCACCGCACGCGCCTGGCAGCTCGCCGACCGCGCACGCGCCGGCGACGGCACGGCTCCGGCCGTTTTCGCGCGCGACGTCGCGTCCACCCTCCCGGATACCCGCGACCGCGCCGCGTTCGGCGCCTACATCGACGGGCAGCTGGCGCTGGCGCGCGGCGACGTTGCGGCCGCGGACGCAGCATTTACCGCCGCTGCCGCTGCCGCGCCCGAGCCGCCGGTCGAGCCGCCGACGTTCGGTCTGCGTCCGAACGTCGCCCGGCTCGCGCTGGCCGAAGCCGCGGCTGCCGTCGGAGGTTCGGACGTGGACGTGTTGGCGACCGTGCAATCCGTGCGGGACGATTCGCTGGCGGCCTTCGCGGATCCGCTGGCCGTCGGCGCCGTGACGTGGCTGCAGAGCCA
Organism: Ardenticatenales bacterium; assembly: GCA_020853525.1. Taxonomy (GTDB): domain Bacteria; phylum Chloroflexota; class Anaerolineae; order Epilineales; family Epilineaceae; genus Avedoeria. Next base: position 119,237 of record JADYYS010000036.1, read on the forward strand.
TGCCCGCGCCGGCCGCCTGCTCGAGTCCGCCGGCGACCGCGATGCGGCCGTTGCCGCCTACGAGACGCTGCTGCGCTGGTGGGGCGACAGTGCGCTGGCAGACGCGGCGGCAGTGCGGGTCCGGGTCGGGGCGTTGACGGGCGACGCGCGGTAGGGCGACTTGGTCGTGGGCGCACGCACGGCCGAGGAGCAGCGCCGTGCCGTGGGGACCGCCGAAATGCGTGATGCCCGCCGGCCGACGATGGCCGAACCGCTGTCGGCGAACAGAGGCGCAGGGAGTCGGCCGCCGGCGGGTGCGGTTACGGCGTGGGGGGCGGCGCCACCGCGAACGTCACCGTCCCGTCCTCGCCGACGTCGGCCACGAGCCGGTCGCCGGGCTTGAAACGACCCTCGATGATCTGTCTGGACAGCGGCCGCTCGACCTGGCGGTCGATCTCGCTGCGGAGCGGGCGGGCGCCGAGCTCGGGCTGGTATCCGGACTCGACGAGTCGGTCGACGAGGGCCGGGGCGAAGGTGATGGACAGCTGCTGCGCGGTGAGCTTCTTGTCGAGCTTCCTGCGCATGATGTCGACGATCAGGCGCAGCTCGGGCTTGCCGAGGCTGTTGAAGATGAGAAACTCGTCGACGCGGCCGAGGAACTCGGGCCGGAACACCTCGCGCGCCGCCTCCTTCACGGCCTCGACCACTTTCTCGCGGCCGACCTCGTCCTGGACGCGGAAGTACTCGCTGCCGACGTTGCCGGTCATGATGATCAGCGTGTGCCGGAAGTCGACCGTCCGCCCGCGCGAGTCCGTCAGGCGGCCGTCCTCCATGATCTGGAGCAGGACCATCAGCACGTCGGGGTGGGCCTTCTCGATCTCGTCGAACAGCACGAGCTGGTACGGCTTCTGGCGCACCGGCTCGGTCAGCTGGCCGCCCTCGTCATAGCCGACGTAGCCGGGCGGCGCGCCGATCATCCGACTGACCGCGTGCTTCTCCTGGTACTCGCTCATGTCGAGCCGGACCATCGCATGCTCATCGTCGAACAGGAACTCGGCCAACGCCTTGGCCAGCTCGGTCTTGCCGACGCCCGACGGCCCCATGAAGATGAAGCTGCCGATCGGCCGGCCCGGGTCGAGCAGCCCGGCGCGCTGGCGCCGGATCGTGTCGGCGACGGTCGTGATCGCCGTGTCCTGGCCAACGACACGCGCCGTGAGGAACGCCTCGATCTTGAGCAGCTTGTCGCGATCGTCCAGCCCCGCCTTGATCCCGCTCAGCCGCTCGAGCGCGAACGCCACGTCGTCGGCGTCGACCGTCGGCGTCTGCGCGACGCGCTCGTCGTCCAGCGCCTGCAGGTGGGACAGGCGCAACTTGATCGCGGTGGCGGCCTCCTGGATCAGGCGAATCGCCCCGGCGGGCGGCGGCGGCTCGCGGAAGAAGCGGTCGGCCAACCGCGCCGCGGCGTCGATCGCATCGTCGGTGACGCTGAGCGCGAAGGTCGGCGTGCTGACCGCGGCCTCGAGCATCGCCCGCCGCGCCCGGATCATCGCCACGCTCTCGGCGATCGTCGCCGGCTCGACAAACACGAGCTCCGCGTCCGGTTGGTCGGCACTGCCCCAACTGTTGGCGGCCTTGTCGGGGATCGTGCCGAGCAGCGTGACGGTCTTGCGCGCGATCGCCTGCCGCAGATCGGACGCCGGCTGCGGCCAGCGGGCGGCGTCCAGGAAACGGGCGATGTCGGGCACGAACAGGATGCCGCCCTGTGCGACGCGGATCGCTTCGCGCAGCGCGGCCCCCGGCTGCGTCGCCAGGTAGCCCGGCTCGATCTGGATGACCGAGCGGTGGCGGAACGCGCCGGCCGTGTCGCGCGCCAACTGCGCCGCCAGCTCGAGCACGATCGCCTCGAGCACGGACGGGCTGTCGCCGACGAGCAGCGTGAGCGCGTTGCGGTCGACCGCCGCGATCGTCCGCGTGACCCACGCCGGGTTCACCAGGAGCGCCGCGGAGGCGTCCACCGCGGCGGCGCGCGCTTGGGCGAGGAGGTCGAGGGTCGGGCCCTGGGGGGGCGGCGTGGGGTTGGACGTGTGGGACGTTGGCGGCGATGTCGGCGATGTCGGCGCGTTGCCCGAGGCTGGCCCTCTCCCCCCGGCCCCCTCCCCCAATTCCGGGGGCGGCGGAGGCTGCGAACCGTCGCCCGATGCGGGCGCCGCCGGGTCACCGCCCACCTGCGGCGCCTTCGGGGCGATCGGCCACGCTCCCTGGTCGATCGGCACGCCGCCGCTGCGGTCGATCGGGCCGTCCCAGCGGCCCCAGGCCACCGAGCGCGCCGTGCCGGGCAGCGTGCCGAGCGGGCGGTAGACGAGCGTCAGGAGCGGTTCGCGCCGGTCGTCGCCGATCCGCTTGGCGAGCGCCTCGAGCTGCGGGGCGATCGTGGCCGGTCCGCCGCCGACGCCGATCGCCTGTAGCGTGCCGACGACGGCGCTCTCGGCCCGTTCGGCCTCCACGATGATCAGCGTCTTCGTGCTGCACACGCCGCTGCTGCGCTTGGCCAGCGCGTCGAACAACTCGCGCACCGTCCCGTCGAGCCCCATCGTCGTGAGCGGCCTCCCGGCGACGTTCTCGACGGTGTCCGGCACGTCGATCTCGCCGAAGGCATCGCCAGGCGACAGGTTCGCCTGCGTCGCCCGCAGCCGGTCCTCGATCATGTTCAACCGCCCGGGCGCCAGGACGTCGATCAGGCGCGCGCCGGCGCCGTCCATGCCGCAGACGGCCAGCACGATGTCGGCCACGTTCAGCCGCCCACGGCCGGGCGGCACCAGCGCCCAGGCGCGCCGAAGGGCCTCGAGCGCGTCGGGCGTGAAGCGCGGCAGCGGGCGGACGAGGGGCGGCGAGGCGGCGGGGTCGGCGGCGGGGGTCGGACCGGCGGACGGGGATGATTCGCTCATGGGGCCAGCGTATCCAGGGGGTGGGGGGTTGTCAACGCGGCGGCGTACGCTGCATCCTGGGCGCGGGTTTCGGCCGCGGGTCGGTCGGCGGCACGGACCGTGCAGGACGCCGGCCACGCATCGTCGACCGTCTCCGACGGCCCCCACATCGCGAGGTGCTCCATGTCCAAGCGGACCCCGCCCGCGCGCCGTCTCGTCGCCGGGGACCCTGGCCTCCGGGTACTGCGGCATGGTGCGCCACATGTGGTTCATGCCGCGGATGTCGCAGTTCCGCGAGATGTACCGTGCACTTGGACCGGGTCACGCGCCCATCGCCGCGGCGGCCGCCACGGCAACGACCGCTGCGGCGGCCACGGCGATGGCGAGCGCCGGGTGGTCGCCGGCCGCGGTCGCGACGCGCTTTGCGCCGCAATCGGCACCGCCCTGGCGCTGACGGCCGCTGTCCAGGGATGGCGCAAGAGTGTCGAGTGCCGTGTCGCGCGCCCGTCGTAGAGATGTCGCGATTGGCCTTCCACCGCCCGCGAGCACGCCGTAGACTGCCTGCTATACTGCCCACCGACGCGAATTGCCCGTACGTACTTCCAGGCAAAGGGAGGGCCGCACATGACGCTCGCAACCGTCTCTCAGCCGCCCGTCCGATCGACCGGCCCGCGAGCCGGCCGCTGGCGCTTCTCGGTGGACGACTACATCCAGCTGCACGAGCGCGGGATCATCCCCGAGGGCGTGCGGACGGAGCTCATCGAAGGCGAGATCCGCGTCATGTCCCCAATGGGCACTCCCCACATCTCATCGACGATGCGGCTCAACAAGCTGTTCGCACAGCAGGTCGGCGACCGAGCCGAGGTCCTCTGCCAGCTGGACGTCGTCTTCGGCGAGCACACGCTGTTCCTGCCTGACATCGCGCTTCTCCGCCCCGAGCCGACCGGCTATCTCGACCACCGGCCGGAGGCGGCCGATGTGATGCTGATCGTCGAGGTCGCACACAGCTCGCTGCGCTACGACCGCCGCCGCAAGCTGCCGATCTACGCCCGCTTCGGCGTGCCCGAGGTCTGGCTTGCGGCGTTGGGCGAGCAGGTGCTCGACGTCTATCGGCAGCCGGAGGACGGGCGGTACATGGACGCAACGGTGCGCACGCCGAGTGAAGTCGTGGCACCGCTGGCGCTCCCGGACATCGTCATCGAGGCGGGTGATGTGTTGCGGTCGGAGTTCTGGGGGCAGCGACGGCGCTAGGAATCGCCACTCGCCGCACCCGCACCACTCGAACCGCCGCCCCCCCCCCCGCGACCCTGCCCCCCACGCCGTCTCCGCCGCCGCGGCGCGCCTTCATCCGCCGCCGCCGTCGGACCGTCCCCGGCCGCCGACGCGATGGGCGGTGCCCCTGCCGGCGACGAGGCAGCACCGCCGTCGCCGTCGCCGCGGGCACGGATGACGCCGCGGCCCGTGGCTGCCGGCGGAGGCGGCACCGTCCGGTAGTACGACGCGGCCGGACGAACGGGCGACCCGGCGTCGTCGGCGGAAGGGGCACGCTCCACGCGCTCGGGTGGGTTGGGCCACTCCGGCCGCGCCTGGGGCGGACGTTCGGCGACTTCCGGACGGTCGACTGAGTCAGGGCGATCAGACCGCTCCGGACGATCGGACCGCTCCGGACGAGCGGACGGCTCCGGACGAGCGGACGGCTCCGGACGAACGGACGGCTCCGGGCGATCGGATCGTTCGGGACGGTCGGAACGCTCCCCGCCTGCCCGCCCGCGCGCCGGCCGCTCTTCGCGGGGGCCACGCGAATCGCGCGACTCGCGTGGCTCATGCGACGTGCGCGGCTCGCGCGACGGCGCCGACGTCGACCGCCGCGCCGCAACCGGCGCCGCAGGCGGTCCGTCGACCGGCGCGTGGAGCAGCTGCTGGTACATCTCGTCGAGCAGCATGGCGATGATCGCCGACTCGTCCTCGCTCTCGGCCAGCGCGCGGCCGAGGGCGATGAAGCGGCGGCTGCGTTCGGTCTGGAGCTTGTCGCGCTCGCGCAGCCGGGCCTCGAGCAACGCGGTCAGGCGCTCGGAGACGATCGCCTCGACGTCGGCGTCCGTCGGGAGTGGGCGCTCCTGGATGTCGATCCCGTAGCCGGCTGCGATGCGGGCCAGGGCGAGGCTCTCCATCGCGTACACCAGGCTGACGGCGACGCCGCCCGCGCCGGCGCGGCCGGTGCGGCCGGCGCGGTGGATGTAGCTCTCCGGGTCTTCGGGCGGCTCGTACTGAATCACGTGCGACAGGTCCGGGATGTCGAGGCCGCGGCCCGCGACGTCCGTGGCCACCAGGAACCGCAGGTTGCCCTTGCGAACGCGCTCAAGGACGCGCTCGCGGTCCGCCTGCGACAGGTCGGCCGAGATCTCGTCGGCGTCGTAGCCGAAGCGCTTCAGCACGACGGACACGTAGTGCACCTTGGCCTTCGTGTTGCAGAAGATGATCGCGCTCGTCGGGTTCTCGATCTCGATGAACCGCACCAGGCTGCGGTCCTTGTCCGTGCCGGGGATGCTGTAGAAGACGTGCTCGATGTCCGTGACGTGAACATGGTCCTGGCTCAGGCTCAGGAACTCGGGCTCCTTGATGAACTGTTCGGCCGTGCGCAGGACGGCCGCCGGGAACGTGGCCGAGAACATGCAGCCTTGCAGCGGGCGCTTGGGCAGGTAGCGCTGGACCTGGCGCATGTCGGGGTAGAAGCCCATCGAGAGCATCCGGTCGGCCTCGTCGAAGATGAGCATGCGCAGGTCGTCGAGGTCGAAGTTGCGCTTGAGAAGATGGTCGAGGACACGTCCGGGCGTACCGACGACGACGTGCGCCCCGCCGCGCAGCGCGTCGGTCTGCGGCCCGTAGCCGACGCCGCCGTATACCGCGACGGTCCGGAACGGCGTGTCGGCGAAGATCACCTCGGCCTGCTGCCAGACCTGGCTGGCCAGCTCACGGGTCGGCACCAGGATCAGGGCCTGACAGGAGTCCCGCGTCGGATCGAGGCGGTCGAGCATCGGCAGGAGGAAGGCGCCGGTCTTGCCGCTGCCGGTGCGCGCCTGGACCATCACGTTGCGCCCATCGAGGAGCATCGGGATGGCCTCGGCCTGCACGGGCATGAGCGCGGGCCAGCCGGCACGGTCGACGGCGGCGCGGAGGCGTTCGGGCAGCTGTTCTTTGGTGATCCCGCGCGGTGCGGCGGGAGCGGCATCGTCGTCCGCGGGAGCGAAATCGGGGTCGGGGGCAGTGGGGTTGGGGTCGTCCAAGAGTGATCCTCAGTTGTGATGTGAATGCGCACAGTATAATCCCCCATGCTGCTCCGTATCCGTTCGTGACCGCCGGCGTCGGTTCCGCGGTTGACCCGACCGCCATCGCACCGGCCCAGCCATCGAGGAGTCCCGCCATGTCCCATCCCTCGCGCACCCCGCGCCGATCGTTCCTGACGCCCGGCAAGCGCAGCCTGAGCGCCCTCGTGGCCCTGTTCGCCCTCGCTGCGCTCATGCCCGTCGCCGCCGGCGCCGCACGCGCCTCGTCGACGGCCGCCGGGACCGCCGTGCTCGGCACGGCCTTCGCCACGCCGGTCGACGGCGACGACATCGTCACCACCGACCCCGTCGCAGCCGAGCGCGCCGCGCTGGCCGATGACCCCGACTTCTCTCACCGCCTGATCGTCCAGCTCAGCACGCCCTCGCTGTCCGAGTGGGCCGCCGCCGGCACGGTGCCGCGTTCGGTCGCCTATGACGCCGAGGGGCTGCTGGACGACGACAGCCCGGCCGCGCGCGCCCACCTCGCGCGGATCGACGCCGAGCACCAGGCGTTCCTCAACGCGCTGCCCAAGAGCGTGCCCGGTGCGCGCCTGTCCACCTACATCGACGAGTACGATCGGGCGCGCCCGCTGCGCTACCGGCTCGTGCTGAACGGGCTGACCGTCGAGGGGGGCGTGAACGCCGATGTGGCCCAACTCGAAGCTGCGCTGCGCGCGATCCCCGGCGTGAAGAACGTCGGCCGGGATGCCGCCCAACAGCCGACGATGTACGACTCCATCGGGCTCATCAATGCCCCCATGGCCTGGGACAACCCGGCCGTCGGCGGCGCGGCGAACGCCGGTGCCGGCATCCGTGCGGCCTCGATGGACGGCGGCATCCACAAGGACGCGCCCATGTTCAGCGGCGCCGGCTACCTGATGCCGACCGGCTACCCGATCGGTTATGTCGAGAACACGAACGGCAAGATCATCGCCAGCCGGGTCTACTTCCGGAGTTGGGATCCGCCGGCTTCCGGCGACGACACCGCTTGGCCCGGCGCATTCGGCACCGAGCACGGCGTGCACACCTCGGGCACCATGGCCGGCAACCGCATCGAGGCCACCTTCCCGGGCGCGGCGTCGCCGGTGACGATCAGCGGTGTCGCGCCGCGGGCGTACGTGATGAGCTACCGCGTCTTCTACGCCAGCGTGAACGGCATCGGCAGCTTCTACAACGCCGAAGGCATTCAGGCCCTCGAGGACATCGTCCGCGACCGCGCCCACACGCTGAACAACTCGTGGGGCGGCGGCCCCGGTTCGATCGGCGGCGCGTTCGACGCGCTGGACACGGCGCTCCTGAACGTCTTCCGGAGCGGCATCTTCGTCAGCATGTCCAACGGCAACGCCGGCCCGGGTCCCGGCACGGGCGATCATCCGTCCGACGACTACATCAACGTCGCGGCGTCGACGAAGGGCTCGGCCTTCGTTTCGGGCGGCGTCGACGTCGTCGCGCCGGCTCCCGTCCCCGGAACGCTCACGGGCCTTGCCTACAGCGCGGCCGGCTTCGGCGGCGAATTGCCGATCGGTCAGCGTGTCGGTCCGTTCAATTGGACGCCCGCGACGGTGATCTCGGCCACGAACGGCCTCGGATGCGAGCCGTTCCCGGCCGGGGCATTCGCGGGCCGCGCCGCCCTGATCGAGCGGGGCGTGTGCGAGTTCTCGCTCAAGGCGCTGAACGCGCAGACGGCCGGCGCGACGATGGTGATCATCTTCAACCATACCGCGGGCGGCGACGGAGCACCGGGCATGGGTGCCGGCGCAAGCGGCGCCAAGGTCACGGTCCCGACGATCTCCGTTGGGCACGCGAACGGCGTGGCACTCTTCGATTGGCAGGCGCAGCACGGCGCCGCGGCGCAGCTTGTGATCGACACCGTGGCGCACCTTTGGCGAAGCACCGAGCATCCGAACGACATCGCGCCGCCCGACTGGATCGCCGGCTTCTCGAGTCGCGGCCCGAGCTCGGCCGGCACCCTCAAGCCCGACATCGCCGCACCCGGCGTCGACATCATGAGCCAGGGCTACGCACCGGGCGGCGGCGAGGGACGTCACCTGGGCTTCGGCCAGGTCGGCGGGACGTCGATGGCCAGCCCGCACGTGGCGGGGGCGGCGACGATGATCCGCCAGATCCACAGGGACTGGACGCCGGCCATGATCAAATCGGCCCTGATGAGCACGTCCAAGTACATGGACGTCTGGGTCGGCGATCGGCCGGCGCAGCCGCTCGACATGGGCGCGGGCCGGTTGGACCTGACGAACGCGGCCGACCCGGGCGTGATCCTCAGCCCGCCGAGCCTCAGCTACGGCTGGCAGCTCGTCGGCACGAGCAAGACGATCGAGGTCACGCTGTCCAGCGTCGCGGCCGGCGCCGAGACGTACGCCGTCACGACCGTCGACACGCGCGGCGGGTTCACGGCCACGACGGCGGTCAAGGGGATGACGGTTTCGCCGACGACGGTCAACGTGCCGGCCGGTGGAACCGCAAAGTTCAACGTCACGTGGAACACGACCGATCTGCCGCTCGGCGACGCGCAGGGCTTCGTCGTCCTGACGGGCGAGAAGTACAAGGCCCACCTGCCGGCCTGGACGCGCGTCACGCCGCCGCCGGCGGATGCCGAGGTCCTGATCATCGACGCGGACGGCAGCCGCCAGGGCGCCGCGGTGCCGGCGGACTACACGCCCGCCTATACCGAGAGCCTGGAGGCGATGAACATCGCCTATGACGTGTTCGACGCGGCGACGGCCGCCGGCCTGCACGTCCCGACGGCCACCGAGATGAAGGCCTACAAGTGGCTGATCCTCCAGACCGGTGACAACCGCAGCACGCCGGCGCTTTCCGGGCTCGACCAGAACCACCTGATGGAGTACGCCGCTTCGGGCGGCTGGGTGAGCGTGTTCGGTCAGAACGCGGCGCAGGTGCTCGGATCCAACAATCCGGACGGCGGCACGTCGTTCTACGGCACGGCGCTGGCGGCCACGTTCCAGAAGGAGAGCATCAACTCGGGCACGGTGTTGACCCAGACCCAGCAGGTGCTGGCGGGCGCCCCCGGCTCGGCGTTCAACAACCTCAGCGTCGACATCAGCGCCACCGGCGACGGCGCCGGCAACCAGGGCTCGATCGACGAGATCAAGTTCGACACCGCCGCCGGCGCCATGCCCCTCCTGCGCTACGCCAACGGCGGCGGGATCGTCAGCCAGGGCTTCGTGGCCGGCGCCTACCGGGACGACCCGACCGTCGAGCGGCCGGGCCGGGCCATCCTGAGCCGCAGCGCGTACTTCGGCTTCGGCCTCGAGGGCATGAACGACGACACCGGCCACCTGACCCGCCGCGACCTGCTCGGAGCGGTCCGCAGCTGGCTGTCCACCGAGGTGAGCATCGCGGTGACGTCGGACGTCAAGCCGGCCCGCCGCCAGAGCTACTTCACCGTCAAGCTGAGCGCGATGGACGCCGACTCCACCACGACGACGCCGACGATCGACACGGGCGTCCGCTACCGCGCGACGTTCGGCGACGGGACGGGCGTGTTCGAGACCGACAAGCTCTACATCGCCCCGGACGGCACCCAGGAGGGCGCGGCGATCATGGGCCACGTCTGGACGCGGCCGGGCCGCTACCACGTCGTCTTCGAGGGCCGCGGCGCGATGGGCATCACGGCCGTCCACGAGATGGACGTGGACGTGGCGGCGGGACCGGAGTTCCATGACTGGGATCCGATCTACATGCCGTTCGTATTGCGAGGGGAGATCATTCGGTAGGCGTGCGAGTGACGGGGGGCGGCGGCCGGAGGGCGCCGCCCCCCGGGC
>JADYYS010000037.1 GCA_020853525.1 Ardenticatenales bacterium
CGCCCTGGATCCCGGCCAGGCGGCTGGCGTACACCGCCGGCTGCCCGCCCTGGAACATCCCGGCCGCGGCCATCGCCACGCCCGCTACCACACCCACACCGGCCGTCATTACGACGAGCTTCTTCATATGAGCCTCCACGCTTTCGCTGTTGTCGTTGCGCGCATCCGGCCATCAGAGAACCTAACTGGCCCGAGCGACGCGCTGAGGATAGGGGTCGATCGGGCGGCACACCATACGCCAAGGGTGGAGTCCGCGGCGGAAAGGCGTACGACTTTCGTAGTAGTACAGGCGGAATATCGCCGATTCGGCCCCCGACGCGGCCTGCGCTCCCCCTATCGGTCCGCCCCGAGGAACGGATACCCGAAGTGCCGCGGCGGGTCGAACGTCTCCTTGATCGCCCGCGCCGACACCCACCGCGTGAGGTTCAGCGCCGAGCCCGCCTTGTCGTTCGTACCCGAGGCCCGCGCCCCGCCGAACGGCTGCTGGCCGACGACGGCGCCGGTGGGCTTGTCGTTCACGTAGAAGTTGCCCGCGGCGTTCACGAGCGCGCGCATCGCCTGGTCGACGGCCATGCGGTCGTCGGCGAAGACGCTGCCGGTCAGGGCATACGGGCTCGTGCGATCGACGATGTCCAGCGTCTCCGCCCACCGCGCTTCCGGGTAGACGTGGAGCGTCACGACCGGGCCGAACAGCTCCTCGCACATCGTCCGGTAGCCGGGGTCGTCGACGCGCAGGAGCGTCGGCTCGACGTACCAGCCGTCGCGATCGGAACTCCCGCCGCCGGCGACGATCTCGACGCCGTCCCGCCGGGCCTGCTCGATGTAGCCCGTGAGGTTCGTCCAGCTCTTCCGGTCGATGACGGCGTTCACGAAGTTCGTAAAGTCCTCGACCGGCCCCATCTTCACCTCGGCCAGCTGGGCGACGATGGACGCGCGCACCTTCGGCCAGAGCGTGTCCGGCACGTAGACGCGGCTCGCGGCGGAGCACTTCTGGCCCTGGTACTCGTAGCCGCCGCGCACGACGGCCGTCGCTACCGCATCCGCGTCGGCCGAGGCATGGGCGACGATGAAGTCCTTGCCGCCCGTCTCACCGACGATCCGCGGGTACGTCCGGTAGCGCTCGATGCCGCCGCCGATCGTGCGCCACATGTGCTGGAACGTGTTCGTCGACCCCGTGAAGTGGAGGCCGGCGAGGTCGGGCGAGGCCAGGACGGGGTCGCCGACGTCCGCGCCGTCGCCGGGCACCATGTTGATCACGCCGGGCGGCAGGCCGGACGCCTCGAGGAGCTTCATCGTCCAGTAGGCCGACAGGACCGCCGTGGAGGCAGGCTTCCATACGACGGTGCAGCCCATCAGCGCCGGCGCGGTCGGCAGGTTGCCGCCGATCGACGTGAAGTTGAACGGCGTGACGGCGAAGACGAAGCCCTCGAGGCCGCGGTACTCCAGGCGGTTCCACATCCCGGGCGAGGAGATCGGCTGCTGGCCGTAGAGCTCGGCCATGAAGTGGGCGTTGAAGCGCCAGAAGTCGATGAGCTCGCACGCCGCGTCGATCTCGGCCTGGAAGGCGTTCTTGCTCTGGCCGAGCATCGTCGAAGCGTTCAGCACCTGCCGCCACGGCCCGGTGAGGAGCGCTGCCGCCCGCAGGAACACGGCCGCGCGCTCCGTCCACGGCAGCGCCGCCCAGTCGGCCCGCGCCGCCAGCGCCGCGTCGACGGCGGCCTGCGCCTCGGCCGCACCGGCCTTGTGGTACGTGCCGAGGTTGGCCGCATGGTCGTGCGGCGCCTTCACGTCGCCCGTCCGCCCGGTCCGGACCTCCCGCCCGCCGATGATCGCCGGGATGTCGACGCGGTCGGCGCGCATCGCGGCGAGCTTGGACTTGAGCGCGGCGCGCTCGGGGGTGCCGGGGGCATAGCTGAGGACGGGCTCGTTGATGGGAGCGGGGACGGTGGATCGGGCGTTCGACATGGCGGACCTCGGGGGTGGGAGGGCGGGTGAGAAGGCACGTGAGAAGGCGGGTGAGAGGGCTGCCGGGGAGGCTGGAGGAGCGCCGAACGCCCCGACGGGACCGCCGGCCGGGCGAGGATAGCACAGGCCGGGACGGCGGCCCGTGCGCATCCGGCAGTCGTGATCGCCGGGGCTGCGGATCAGCTGTGGTTCGGCCGACTGGCCCGCGCGGACTGGCCAGTCGGCCGAGTCCGGCGGGCGGCCCGGTCGGGTAGGCTGAGCTGGCCGCACCCCATGAACGGAGGGTCACAATGCCCCGCTTCCGCTTGCCCGTCGTCGTGCTCGCCGGCCTCGCCGCGTTCATCGGCGGGACGGCCGAGGGCGCCGCTCCGTCGCCGCTCGACCGATCCATCCACGTCGCGACGCAGGGTCAGGTCGTGGCGGAGCGCTTCAGCTACCAGGGTCGGCTCACCGACGGCGGCGGTCAGCCGCTGACGGGTGCCCACGACCTCAGCTTCCAGTTCTGGGACGACGCGACCGCCGGCAGCCAGATCGGCACCGACCTCGCCGTTCCCGGCACGGCGCTTTCGGACGGGGTCTTCAGCGTCGAGCTCGACGCGCCGGCCGGCGCGGTCGACGGGCGCGCGCTCTGGCTGCGGATCGGGGTCGACGGCCAGTGGATGGCGCCGCGGCAGGCCGTGCTGGCGGTGCCGTACGCGCTGTCGTTGCGTCCGGGCGCGCGGATCGTGGCCGACGGGATGGCGCCGCTGCTGGCGGTGACGAACCAGGGCGGTGGGGACGGCCTCGCCGGTGAAAGCAATTCCGGCGCCGGCGTCCGCGGCACCAGCCAGATGGAGGACGGCGTCTTCGGTCAGACCAGCGGCGGGTTCGGCGCCGGCGTCAGGGGTCAGGGGCCGACCGGCGTCTTCGGGTCCGGCGCGCTCGTCGGCGTCTCGGGCTACAGCGAGGTCGGCGATATCGGCGTCCTGGGCACCACATCCGCCGACGGCGCCAAGGGCGTGAGCGGCGTCGCGACCGGCCTCGGCGGCACCGGCGTCGTCGGGACGTCCGATCGGGGTACGGGCATGCACGGCACGGGCGAGGTCGGGGTGCGCGCCGACGGCTCGGTCGGGCCCGGCCTGATCGCCCAGGGCACGATCGGCCTCTCGGCCAACGGCACCAGCGGCGACGGGGTCTTCGCCAGCAGCGCCGGTACCGCCCCGAGTGCCGCCGTGCACGGCATCGGCACCGGCGACGCGTACGGCGGGCGGTTCAGCAGCAGTGGCGGCGTCGGCCTCTGGGTCAGCGGTGCGGAGGGGATCCATGCCGAGGACAGCTCAGGCACCGCCCATGCAGTGCACGGCGTCGCGACGACGTCGGATGCGATCAAGGGCGAGAGCACGGACGGCGCAGGCGTCGTCGGCCAGAGCACGACGTACAACGCCGTGATCGCCGCCGGCGGGGGCAGCGGGCCGGAGCGGGCTGCCTTGCGGTCCATCAGCACGCACAACGCCTCCGGGATGGCGGCCTACTTCACGAACAACAGCGGCTACGGCAACACCCACCTGAACAACAGCGGCAGCGGCGAGGTCCTGGTGCTCCAGGACAACGGCGGCCGCTTCCTGCGCGCCGTCGACCAGAGCTGGGACGCCAAGTTCCGCCTCGAGGGCAACGGCCAGGCCTACGCCGACGGCGCCTGGAACGCGGGCGGCGCCGACTTCGCCGAGCTGCTGCCGGCGGCCGCCGGGCTCGCGCCAGGGGACGTGCTGGCGATCGGCGCCGACGGACGGCTCGTGCGGACGACGACCGCCTACGCGGCGACGGTCGCCGGCGTGTATTCCACCGCCCCCGGCTTCGTCGGCGGGCAGGACGCGGACGAAGGCGTGCCGGCGGGAACCGTTCCGTTGGCCGTCGTCGGGGTCGTGCCGGTGAAGGCCTCGGCCGAGAACGGCCCGATCAAGCCCGGCGACCTGCTCGTCAGCGCAGCGACGGCCGGGCACGCGATGCGGGCAGGTCCCGATGCGCCGCAGGGCACCGTCATCGGCAAGGCGCTGGGCAGCCTGGCGCGCGGCACCGGGACGGTGCGGATGCTGGCGTCCCTGCAGTGACGCGCGCTGATTTGAGGAGACAGCCCGTGCGCCGCCCATGGCGGCATTCGCTCCGATGGACATTCGTCGGCGGTGGCAGGCCCTGGGCCTTCGTCGTCGTCGCCGCCGTCGCCGTGCTGCCGGCGCTGGTTGCGGCCGCCGCGGCCGCTGATGTACGCCTCGCGGCCGGTGTCGTCGGCGGGGGCGGCGGCGCGGTCGCCGGCGGAGGGCTGCGGATCGTCGGCACGCTCGGCCAGCCGGTCGTCGGGCGTTCGCGGGGTGCGGCGGGGCAGTTGGCGAGCGGCTTCTGGGCGGGCGGCGGGCATGGCGGGGCGACGCCGATCGCCACCGCCAGCGCCACCGCCGGCGCCACCGTCGGGCCCACGCCGACGCCGACGCCGACGCTGACGCCCACGTCGCCGCCGACGCTGACGCCGCCGCCCCTGACGCCTTCGCCGACACCGACGACGACCGCGCGGGCGACACCGACCGCCGGGCCGTCGCCGACCGCCGGGCCATCCGCCACACCGACCGGCCGGCCATCGGGCACGGCCACCGGCCGGGCATCGTCCACACCGACCGTTGGGCCCTCGACAACCCCGGATCCAGCGGCCTCGACACCGCCGCCCCGACATCGGATCTGGCTGCCGATTGCGTCGCGGTCGCCTGCCGACGTGGGCGGCTGACTCGCGTCCCCAGGCGGTCAAAAACGCGTTGCGAACGCGATCCGGCCGGCCGGGCGCCGCCGCGGCGGCGGTATACTGACGATCCCGCCGCCGCCCCGCCGTCGCCGCGCCGCGCGACGTCGCGCAGTGCGACGCCGCGATACCTGCCACCCACCCCGCGAGCCCCCCATGCCCCACACGATCATCGAGCCCTTCCGCATCAAGTCCATCGAGCCGATCCGCCGCACGACGCGCGCCGAGCGCGAGGCCCACCTGCGCGCGGCCGAGTGGAACTTGTTCCAGGTGCCGGCGGATGCCGTGCTGATCGACCTCCTGACGGACAGCGGGACCGGCGCGATGAGCGTCCAGCAGTGGGCCGGGATGATGGTCGGCGACGAGAGCTATGCCGGCAGCCGGAGCTGGCCGGTGTTCCGCGACGCGGTGCGGGACATCTTCGGCTACGGGCACGTGATCCCGACGCACCAGGGGCGGGCGGCGGAGCGGATCCTGTTCTCCGTCATGTGCAAGGCGGGCGACATCGTCCCGAACAACACGCACTTCGACACGACGCGGGCCAACGTCGAGTTCGTCGGCGCGCGCGCGGTGGACCTGCCGTGCGTCGAGGCGGCCGACCCGGCGGTGAGCCACCCGTTCAAGGGCAACATGGACGTCGCGGCGCTCGACCGGCTGCTGAGCGAGAACCGCGGCCGGGTGCCGCTCGTCATGCTGACGGTGACGAACAACTCGGGCGGCGGCCAGCCGGTGAGCCTGGCCAACGCGACGGCCGTCAGCGAGACGTGCCACCGCCACGGCGTGCCGCTCTACTTCGACGCCTGCCGCTTCGCCGAGAACGCCTGGTTCATCAAGCAGCGCGAACCGGGCTACGCCGACCACGCGCCGATCGACATCGCCCGGGCGATGATGGCCCTCGGCGACGGCTGCACGATGAGCGCCAAGAAGGACGGGATGGCGAACATCGGCGGCTTCCTGTGCACGAACGACGATGTGCTGGCGCGCCAGGAAGAGAACCTGCTGATCCTGACGGAGGGCTACCCGACGTACGGCGGCCTGGCCGGCCGCGACCTCGAGGCGATCGCCGTCGGGTTGCACGAGGCGCTCGACGAGGACTACCTGGCCTACCGCGCCGCCAGCGTCGCCTACCTGGGCGACCACATCAGCCGTGCCGGCGTCCCGATCATCCAGCCGCCCGGCGGCCACGCCATCTACATCGATGCCAAGGCTTTCCTGCCGCACGTCCCCCCCTCCGCGCTGCCCGGCGTCGCGCTGGCGAACGCGCTGTATCTCGCGGGCGGCATCCGGTCCGTCGAGATCGGCACGCTCATGTTCGCCGACGCGGCGCGGATGGAGCTTGTCCGGCTGGCGGTGCCGCGGCGCGTGTATACGCAGAGCCACATCGACTACGTCGTCGAGACGATCCTCGAGGTCTTCGCCGAACGCGAGGCGATCGGCGGACTGCGGATCGTCGAGGCCGCGCCCTTCCTGCGCCACTTCACGGCGCGCCTCGCGCCACTGGAGACCGCCCGATGACCCCGCCGCCGACCCGTTCCGTCCGCATCTGGCTCTGGACCGTCGCCGCCCTCGTGGCCGGGATGGTCGTCGTCGGCGGCTTCGTCCGGCTGTCGCGCGCCGGGTTGTCGATCGTCGAGTGGGATGCCGTGACGGGCGTCGTGCCGCCGATGGGCGAGGCGGCGTGGCAGGAGGCGTTCGCGCAGTACAAGTTGTCGCCCGAAGGCCGGACGGTCAACGCCGACATGACGCTGGACGGCTACCGGCGGATCTTCCTGATCGAGTGGTTCCACCGGCTCGTCGCCCGCCTGGCCGGCCTGGCCGTGCTCCTGCCGCTCCTCGTCTTCCTCTTCCGCCGGACGATCCCGTGGCGGCGCAGCGGGCCCTACTGGGCGGTCGTCATCGGCTTCGGCCTCCAGGGCCTCCTCGGCTGGCTGATGGTCGCCAGCGGCCTCGTCGACCGGCCGAGCGTGAGCCACTACCGGCTGACGGCGCACCTGATGGCGGCGCTGGCGCTGCTCGCGTTCACGATCTGGCTGGCGATGCAGCAGACGGCGGTCGCGGGACACGCGGCGTCGGTGGGCGGCGACGTCGTCGCGACGCTGGGGCGCGATGCATCGCACGAGCGGGCGGGCGACGACGGATCGGCGCGCCGGCTGCGCCGCCTGGGGTGGCTGCTCGTCGCGGTCGTCACGATCCAGATCGTGTGGGGCGGGTTGATGGCCGGGCTGAAGGCCGGCACCGCTTCCGACACCTGGCCGCGCATGCTCGGCCAACTCGTGCCCGATGGGCTGCTCACCGCGGCGCCGACGTGGTGGCAGAGCGTGACCGAGGTGCCGCTCGGCGTGCACTGGGTCCATCGCTGGCTGGCCTGGGCGGTCCTCGCGGCGGCCGCCGCCCTCGCCCTCGCGGCGCGCCGGGCGGGCGAGGGCCGGATCGCGCGGCCGGCGGCGGCGCTCGTCGCGCTCGTGGGCGTGCAGATCGCGCTGGGTGTGACCGTCATCGTCCAGCACGTGCCGCTCTCGCTTGCGCTGCTGCACCAGGCGACCGGCGTGGCGGTGTTCGCGCTGACCGTCGTGACGTTCCATCGGCTGGCGACTGCCGGCGGCCGATGATCGTCATCGTCGGCGGTGGGATCATCGGCCTGGCGATCGGTTGGGAGCTGGCCAAGCGCGGCGTCCCGTCGACGATCGTTGAGCGCGGTGAAGCCGGCCGCGGCGCGTCATGGGCTGCCGCCGGAATGCTGCCGCCGCACGCCGAGGTCGAGCCGGCGGAGGAGCGGCTGCTGCCGCTGCTCCTCGCGGGGCGTGCGCTGTGGCCCGCGTACGCTGCCGAGCTGACCGCCGCGACCGGGATCGACGTCGACTACCGCACGGACGGCGCGCTGCTCGTCGCGCTCGATCGCGACGACGCGGCGCAGCTGAAGTTCAGGCACGATCTGCAGCGGCGGCACGGCCTGACCGTCGAATGGCTGTCCGGCGGCGAGGCGCGGCAACTGGAACCGTATCTGTCGCGCGCCGTGACCGCGGCGGTGTTCAGCCCGGACGATCACTGCGTCGACAACCGCGCGGTCGTCGTCGCGCTGGCGGCGGCGTACCGGGGAGCGGGGGGGGTGGTGCGCGAGCACACCGAGGTCGTCGGGCTGCGGATCGAGCGCGGGCGGGCGGTCGGCGTCGATGTTGCGGTCGGCGTCGCCGGTCGCGATGCGGGCGATGGGCGCGACGTCGAGACGCTGGCCGCCGACGCCGTCGTCGTCGCCGCCGGCGCGTGGTCGCGGGGTCTGCCGGGGCTGCCGGAGATCGCGCGGCCGCCGGTACGGCCGGTGAAGGGGCAGATGCTGGCGCTCCGGATGGACGCGGCCGCGCCGATCGTGACGCGGATGATCTGGGCGCCCGACGCCTACCTCGTGCCGCGCGGCGACGGGCGGCTGCTCGTCGGCGCGACGGTCGAGGAGCACGGATTCGACACGACGCTGACGGCCGGCGGGATCCGCGGGCTGCTCGAGGGCGCGTGGGAGGCGGTGCCGGGCTGCGACGAGCTGCCGCTGATCGAGACGTGGGCCGGCCTGCGGCCGACGAGCCGCGACGACGCGCCGATCCTGGGGCCGACGGCGGTCGAGGGGTTGTGGCTGGCGACGGGGCATCATCGCAACGGCGTGCTGCTGGCGCCGATCACGGGGGCGCTGATCGCCGAGGGGTTGGTGACGGGGGGGATGCCGGAGGCGGGGCGGGGGTTCGGGGTGGAGCGGTTCGGGTGAGGGCTATAGAGCCAGGGCATCGTTCAGCAAGGGCGATCGGCCGCATGCGCACGTTCGTCGTGGACGTTCGACTGCGCGCCGTCGCGGCCGCACTCCTCGTCCTTGCTTTCGGCGCAACCGTGGCCCATCCGACGTCGGCGCAGAGGAGCGATCCGGTCGACGCCTTCCGCGCGTGCGTCCAGCGTGAGATCGCGACGGGCGGCCTGGTCGGCGCGTCCGTCGCCGTCATGCGGGACGGCGAGGTCGTGATGGCCGAGGGCTTCGGGCGGAAGCATCGGGATCGGGACGACGCGGTCGATGCGGCGACGCAGTTCCGGATCGGGTCGTCCACGAAGATGCTGACCGCGGCCGGCGTGCTGCGCCTCGTGGACCGCGGCCTCGTCGACCTCGACGCGCCGCTGTCGCGCTATGTGCCGGAGGTGCGCTTCGCCGAGCCGGGGTTCGAGGACCGGGTGACGATCCGGGACCTCTTGCAGCACTCGAGCGGCCTGCCGGACAACTCGGCGACGCAGGAATCGGACCTCTACGGCAAGCCCGACCCGGCGGCGATGGGCCGCTGGGTGCTCGCCCAGGGTGCGACGATCCCGCACAACCCGCCCGGACGGTTCTACAACTACTCGAGCGCCAACTACATGTACCTGGGCCACGCCATCGAGCGCGTCAGCGGCCTGAGCTTCCAGGACTACATGCAGCGCGAGGTTTTCGCGCCCGCCGGCATGGCCGACACGACGATGGTGGCCGGCGAGGTCGAGGCGCGCGGCAACTTCGCGTTCGGGCACTGGAACGACATCTTCAACGGCGGCGTGGCGATCTGGCGGCCGAGCGACCAGGACAACTGGGCGCGCCACCCCACGGGCTACGCCCACAGTACGGCGAGCGACCTCGTCCGCTTCGCGACGGCGCTCATGGACGGCGGCGGCGACGTGCTGTCGCCGGCATCGGCGCGGTTGATGACGTCGCCGCACGTATCGATGCACGGCGCCGCCGGCCACGCCTACGGCTTCGGCGTGATCACGCAGCCGTACCGCAGCCTCACGCTCAAGCGCCACCCCGGCAGCGCCTGGGGCTGGATGGCCACCGTCGACTGGGTGCCCGAGCGGCGCTTCGCGGTGGCGACGCTGACGAACGGCTTCGGCGCCCTCTACGGCTCGGCGCAATGCGCGATCGACGCCTTCCTGGCGCCCGCGCCGGCGACGACGCCCGAGCCGGGCTGCCCGCAGCGGCCCGCTGAGTGGCCGGGCCTGGCGGGGCGGTACGACGGCCTCACGAACGTCGGGACGCCGTGGTCGTGGGACGTCGCGTACGACGACGGGGCGCTGGTGGCCACGGTGACCCGCGCCGACGGACGGCGCGTGAGCACCGCCATGACCCAGGACTGCGGCTTGGCGCGCGGCGAAGGGCCGCGCAGCTTCCGCGCCGACACGGACGGCAACGCAAGCGTCGATGTGGTCGTGACGTTCATCGACGATCCGGTCGAGCCGGGGGTGGTCTGGCTGCGGCACCGGCAGTTCGTGTTGCGGCGTGGGGCGCCGGAGGGTGCCGCAACGGGCACCGCGCAGGCAACGGCGACGGCGTTCGCGACGCCTGCGCCGACGTCGCCCACGCCGCCAGCGACGCCGACCGCGTCCGGGTGGCCGCCCGGATCGCGCCTCCACTTGCCGTACGGCATTCGTTGAAGCGACCGCAGGCAAGGGCCGCCGCCAGAGCGCTTGGCGGCGCGAACGGGCGCGTGGGACAATGCGGCCACGGCGCGCGCGTGCGGCGTGTCGTCGATGCGGATCATCCAATCATGCTCCCTCTCCCCACCGGCACCGTCACGTTCCTCTTCACCGACATCGCCGGTTCGACGGCGCTCTGGGAGCGCGACCGCGACGCGATGCAGGCCGCCCTCGCGCAGCACGACGCGCTGCTCCGTGCAGCCATCGAATCCCGCAACGGCCACGTCTTCAAGACCGTCGGCGACGCCTTCTGCGCCGCCTTCGCCCGCGCCGACCGTCGAAGCCCACGCAGAACATAACAGGAAGATGAGACCCGAATCGAAACCTTATACAAAGCCTTGATGTATAGGGTTTCGCGCCTTACTCTGGTCGTCACCACGGTTGGCCGCGTCCTCGAGCGGCAACCATGCATCACCCAGTGTTGAACGAATGACGTGCGGTCGTTCCGCGGCCGCCGGCCCTGCACTCGTTCGCACCATGACCAGGAGATTGCCCACTATGAAGCGCTCTACCTTTGCCGTGACCGCACTGGCCGTCCTTGGAACGTGGCTGGTTGCCCAGCCGGCCGCCGCTCAAGACAACCAGGCGCGGGTGCGCGTCGTGCACGCCTCGCCGGACGGCCCCGCCGTCGACGTATGGGTGGCGGACAAGCCCGCCTTCACGAATGCATCGTTCAAGGGCATCACCGCGTATGCCGGCCTGGCCGCCGGCAAGTACGGTGTCAAGGTGGTCCCGACGGGTAAGACCGAGCCGGCGGTCATTGATGCCAACCTCGACCTGGCGGCAGGAACGGATTACACCGTGGTGGCGGTAGGCAAGCTGGCGGAGATCGCACCGTTGGTGTTGGTCGACAACAACGCCGCGCCGGCCGCGGGCAAGGCCCATGTCCGGTTCGTCCACGCTTCGCCCGACGCGCCGGCGGTGGACATCGCCGTGGCTGCCGGCGGCCCGGTGCTCTTCAAGAACATCGCCTTCAAGCAGACGGGTGACTACCTGCCCGTGGACGCCGGCAGCTATGCCCTCGATGTCCGCCCGACGGGCACGGACACGGTAGCGCTGTCGGTTCCGGGCCTGACGCTGGAGGCCGGAACGGTCTACACGATCTTCGCCATGGGCCTTGCCGGCGGCGAGCCGGCGCTGGTGGCGGTGCCGAGCGTGGACGCCAAGGCCGCCGCGGGCCAAGCGATGCCGGCGGCGATGCCCAAGACCGGTTCCGGTGGGCCGGCCCGCCAGATGCGCACGCTGTTCCTCGTCGCGGCCGGGTTGCTGGTCATCCTGGGCCTCGGGATCCGCCGGCAGATCGCTTCGCCACAACGCTAAGCGCTCGACGCGTTCCGATACTGGCGTATGCCAACACGTGCGGTGCGACCTGTCCAACGAGGTCGCACCGCACGTTCGGTGTTCTTGGACGCGCACAGTGTTCTTGACGCGCACAACGGCGATGATGGCACTGCGCCGCCCCATCGCTTGCCCCCAACCCCCGATCGTCCTACCCTCCCCCGCGTTTGGCCGCACCCACATCCGCACCCGCAACCGTTCCCGTATCCCTACCGCACCCAGGACGACAAGCCCCCATGTACGCCAAGGCCGTCTTCGACATCATCCAGCAGCGCGATCCGAACCAGCCCGAGTTCCACCAGGCCGTCTGGGAGGTTCTCGAGACGCTCGAGCCCGTCTTCGAGCGCAACCCGCAGTACCGCGAGGCGGCCATCCTGGAGCGGCTGACGGAGCCGGAGCGCGTGATCACGTTTCGCGTGCCGTGGGTGGACGACAGCGGCAAGGTGCAGGTGAACCGTGGGATGCGGGTGCAGTTCAACAGCGCGATCGGGCCGTACAAGGGCGGGCTGCGGTTCCATCCGTCCGTGAACCTGTCGATCATCAAGTTCCTCGGCTTCGAGCAGATCTTCAAGAACGCCCTGACCACCCGCCCGATCGGCGGCGGCAAGGGCGGCAGCGACTTCGATCCCAAGGGCAAGTCGGACGGCGAGGTCATGCGCTTCTGCCAGTCGTTCATGACCGAGCTGTTCCGCCACATCGGCCCGAACATCGACGTCCCGGCCGGGGACATCGGCGTCGGCGGGCGCGAGATCGGCTTCATGTACGGCCAGTACAAGCGGCTGACCCGGAGCTGGGACGGCGTCCTGACCGGCAAGGGCTGGGGCTGGGGCGGCTCGCTCATCCGGCCCGAGGCCACCGGCTACGGCCAGGTCTACTTCCTGCGCGAGATGCTGAAGGCCCGCGGCGAGGCGATCGAGGGCCGGACGTGCACCGTCAGCGGCAGCGGCAACGTCTCACAGTACTGCATCGAGAAGGTCCTCGACTACGGAGGCAAGGTCGTCACCGTCTCGGACTCGAACGGCTTCGTGCACGATCCGGCCGGCATCGACCGCGAGAAGCTCGCCTGGATCATGGACCTCAAGAACGTCCGCCGCGGGCGGATCGAGGAGTACGCCGCCAAGTTCGCCGGCGCCACGTACCACGCCGGGCAGCGCCCGTGGGCCGTCCCGTGCGACATCGCGCTGCCGTGCGCGACGCAGAACGAGATCGAGGCGGCCGACGCCAAGGCGCTCGTCGCGGGGGGGTGCAAGGCGGTCAGCGAAGGGGCGAACATGCCGTCGACGCTGGAGGCGATCGACATCTTCCACGGCGCCGGCGTGGCATTCGGCCCGGCGAAGGCCGCGAATGCGGGCGGGGTGGCGACGTCGGCGCTCGAGATGACGCAGAACGCGCAGTTCGACAACTGGGACCGCGCCCAGGTGGATGCCCAGCTCGACCGGATCATGACCGGCATCCACGCCGCGGCGGCCGGGGCGGCCGAGACGTACGGTGTGAAGGGCAACCTCCTGGCCGGTGCGAACATCGCCGGCTTCCTGAAGGTGGCGAACGCGATGCTCGACCAGGGACTCGTCTAGCCGACCGGTACGACGACTTTACATGGCGACGGGGGAGGACGGCCGGAGCGGCGCGACCGCATTGCCCGGTCGTCCCGGGCCATTGCCCGGCCTCGCACCCGACCTCGAGGCGATCGTCGAGGCGTACGATGACCAGACCAGCCGGCTCCAGACGCTGCTTTCGTTCCGCGTCCGGCGGGTCCTCTTGGTCGCCAGCCTGTACGACTCGTACACGCTGTCCGAGGGCGCCCATCTGGCGGAGCTGATCTTCACGACGTACCAGAGCCTGTCGCTCGAAGGCCCGCCCGAGATCACCCGCGTCTCGACCCGCGCCCGCGCGCTCGAGGCGCTCGCCGACCGTCCGTTCGACATCGTCATCACGATCGCCGCCGTCAACGATGTCGGCGCTTCCGAGTTCGGGCAGCAGGCCAAGGTGCTGTGCGCCGACGTGCCCGTGTTCATCATGGCCTACGAAATGCGCGAGCTGTTCGGCATCCCCGGCGGACCGGGCGCGATCCCGCACATCGACGGCGTGTTGCTCTGGCGGGGCGATGTCCGGCTGTTCCTCGCGATCATCCGCCTCCTCGAGGACAGCCGCAACGCCGAGCACGACGCCCGCGTCGGCGGGGTGCGCAGCATCATCCTGGTGGAGGACAGCGTCCCGTTCATCTCGTCCTACCTGCCGCTTGTCTTCAGCGCGCTGACGCGCCAGACGGACCAGCTCATCGCCCAGAGCCTGAACCTCGATCAGCGGCTGCTGCGGCGCCGGCTGCGGCCGCGGCTGCTCCTGGCGACGACGTTCGAGGAGGGCTGGGCGCTCTACCAAGCGGCACAAGACCACGTCCTGGCCGTGATCAGCGACGTCCGGTTCCCGCGCGGCGGCGTCGACGACAACGAGGCCGGTCTCGAGTTGCTGCGGCAGATCCGCGCCGTCGACGCCGAGACGCCGCTCCTCCTGCAGTCGTCCCAGGACCGCTTCCGTGCGGATGCCGAAGTGCTCGGTGCGGCCTTCGTGAACAAGAACTCCCCCACGCTGCTGAACGAGTTCAACAACTTCATGCTCGACCGACTGGGCTTCGGCGATTTCGTGTTCCGCGGCCAGGACGGCGCCGAGGTCGCTCGCGCCGCCGACGTAGATGCGTTGGTGGACGTGCTGCCGACATTGCCGGACGATGTGCTGGTCGGGCACGCAAAGCGCAACGGCTTCTCGAACTGGCTGATGGCCCGCACCGAGTTCGCGCTGGCGTCCGAGCTGCGCACGCTCCATGTGGACGACTTCGCCACCACGGGCGACATGCGGGCCTTCCTCATCGATCGCCTGCAGCAGACCCGTGATGCGCTTCGCCGCGGCCAGGTCGTCGACTTCGCCGCCGCCCGCGCCGACGCCCGCGACACGTTTGTGCGCATCGGCAGCGGCAGCTTGGGGGGCAAGGGGCGCGGCCTGGCCTTCACGTTCGACCTGCTGTCGCGCGGCGACATCGCCCGCGACCTGCCGCGGGTCCGCCTGTTCGTGCCGACGACGGCCGTCCTGGCCACCGATGTCTTCGACGCCTTCGTCGGCGCCACCGACCTGCAAGCGTTCGCGTTGCGCGAGTCGGATGACCACGCCATCCTCGCTCGTTTCCTGGAAACGCCGCTGCCGCCGCATGTGAGCGACGATCTGGCGGCCTTCCTCGAGCGCGCCGACCAGCCGCTGGCCGTGCGCTCCTCGAGCTTGCTCGAGGACTCGCACCACCTGCCGGCCGCGGGCGTCTACCCGACGCACATGCTGCCCAACAACGGCGCGACGCCGGGGGAGCGACAGGCGGCGCTCGAAGCGGCCATCAAGCACATCTACGCCGCGACGTATTTCACGGCGGCCAAGGCGTACTTCGCCGCCACGCCGAACCGCGTCGAGGACGAGAAGATGGCCGTCGTCATCATGCAGATCGTCGGCGACCGGTACGGCGATGTGGTGTATCCGCACTTCTCCGGTGTGGCGCAATCGCACAACTTCTATCCGGTGCGCGACATGCGGGCCGAGGAAGGCATCGCGACCGTCGCGCTCGGGCTCGGCAAGACGGTCGTCGACGGCGGGCGGGCGGTTCGGTTCTCACCCGCGCACCCTGAGTGGCTGCCGCAGCTCTCGCTGCCCGAGGACATCCTGGCCAACGCCCAGCGCACGTTCTGGGCGTTGGACGTGACCCGCCCGGCCAGCTTTCACAACCCGGAGCCCGAGTCGGCGCTCGTCGAGCTCGGGCTGGCGGACGCGGAGCGCCACGACACGCTCTGGCCGGTCGCCTCGGTCTACGTGCCGGACAACGACGCGGTGTACGACGGGCTGTCGCGGCCCGGCGTGCGGCTCGTGACCTTTGCGCCAATCCTGAAGCACCACCTCCTGCCGCTGTGCGAGACGCTGCAGCGGCTGCTCGAGCTCGGCACGCTCGGCATGTC
Source organism: Ardenticatenales bacterium (assembly GCA_020853525.1). Taxonomy (GTDB): domain Bacteria; phylum Chloroflexota; class Anaerolineae; order Epilineales; family Epilineaceae; genus Avedoeria. The sequence goes on from JADYYS010000037.1 coordinate 15,523, forward strand.
CGGCCCGGTCGAAATCGAGTTCGCGGTCTGCCTGCGCCCGTCTCCCGCGCCGCACGAGTTCGCGTTCCTGCAGATCCGCCCGCTCGTCCTGGGTGCGGCGGCCCAGGCGATCGATCTGACCGTCATCGCGCCGTCGGACGCCTTCATCGCGGGCAGCAAGGCCCTCGGCGTCGGCCGGACCGTCGATGTGACCGACATCGTCACCGTCCGGCGTGATGCGTTCGATCGGCAGCACACGGCCGCCATCGCGCTCGACATCGCGGCCGTCAACGCTGCGCTGCAGGCCGAGGGTCGACCGTACGTACTGATCGGCCCCGGCCGCTGGGGCACCGCCGACCGCTGGCTCGGCATCCCGGTGGCCTGGCGCGACATCTCCGGCGCGCGCGTCATCGTCGAATGCGATCTGGCCGGAATGCCCGTCGAGCCGTCGCAGGGGACGCACTTCTTCCACAACATGACGAGCCTGGGCATCGGCTACTTCACCGCCAGCGAGCGCCGCGGCGCGCGGATCGACTGGGATTGGCTGGACGCGCAGCCGGTGGCGCGCGAGACGGCGTGGGTGCGGCACCATCGGCTGGCGGAGCCGATGGAGGTCCTCATCGACGCGCGGAGCGGCGAGGGGGCGGTGCTGAAGGCGACGAGGGAGATGGACGACGAGTGAACGTCGACCGTCCCGCTCTTCCGCCGTGCCCCTGCCGGCGGTTATCGGGACGATCCGTCGTGGCCGCGCATCCGGCCGATGGGATGACGCGGAGCCCCTAACCTCCCGGCCGCCACGCCACGTCGCCCACCCCCGCCCGCGCGTTCGCGTACCGTGCCGCCACGAACAGGTAATCGCTCAGCCGGTTCAGGTACGTGATGACCGGTGCGCCGATCACCTCGCCCGCATCAGCCGCCGCCAGGACCCGACGCTCGGCGCGCCGGCAGACCGTGCGCGACAGGTGGAGCGCGCCGGCCAGGGGCGTGCCGCCCGGCAGGATGAACGCCGTGAGCGGGGCGAGCGTCGCGCTCAGCGCGTCGATCTCTCCCTCGAGCTCGGTGGCCCATTCCGGCGGCACACGCTTCAGCCATTCGCCCGCGGCGGTGCCGGACGGTGTGGCGAGGTCGGCGCCCAGATCGAACAGGCGGTCCTGGATGTGGCGCAGGCCGGCGACGAGGTCGCCCGGTGCGTCCGCTCCACCAAGGGCGAGCGCCAGGCCGATCGCGCTGTTCAGCTCGTCGACGTCGCCGTACGCCTCGACCCGCGGGTGGGTCTTGGGGACGCGGTCGCCGCCGAAGAGGCCGGTCTCGCCGGTGTCGCCGGTGCGGGTATAGATCTTCACCGGGACGTCACGTGGCGCGCTTGCGGGGCGTTCGCTTGGTCGCGGGCGTAGCCGAAGTTGCGGGGACGGTGGACGTCGCGGTCGTCGAAGCCGGGCCTTCTGCCTCGTCGATCGCGTCGAGGAGGAGGCGGGCGATCCGCTGCGTGGCGGTGCGGCCGGCGATTGCCGGCGCGGGCAATTGCGATGGGGAAGCGGGCGGCCCGGTCGCGACCGACGGATCGACGGCGGATGCCGTTGCCGCCGTGTCCGTTGCCGCCGCGTCAGTCGCCGCCGCGTCAGTCGCCGCCATATCCGCTGCCGCCGCGTCCATCGCGCGGGCGCCGTCCGCGGTCGGTGCCGTGTTGGAGGCCTGGATCGAAACCGCATCGGCCGGCGGGGCAAACGACGATGACGGTGTTGCGGGCGGCGCAACCACTGCGGCGGACGGCGACGCCGACGGCGACGGCGAAGGCGCGGGCGCGACGTCGGCCGGGTCGACGACGCCGCGGCGCCACGGCGGGGCGAAGATCGTCTCGCCGGCCGCTTGCGGCGCGGTCGTCGGACCTGCCACCGTGGGCGCGCGATCGGACTCGACCGGCGGGGCGAACTGCGCGAACTGGGCGGTCTCGGCGGCGGTCGCCGCGCCGGCGAACGACTCGCCGAGCGGCTCGGCGATCACGCCCTCGTCGGCCACGACGGCTGCGGCGGCGGCTGCCGGGTCTTCGGCATCCGTTTGGGGCGCGGGCGGGCCGAGCGGCGAGAGCTCACGCGAGCCGGCCACGCGGAAGAGGTCGCCGACGGCACGGGCGGTCGGCAAGCTGTCGGAGCGGACGACGAGCGCCGTGGCGCCTTCGCCGATCGCCTGGAGGACCTCGGCCTGGTGGACCTTGGGCACGCGCACCGTCTCCGAGATCGCGCCGAGCGCCCCGCCGACGAGGGCGCCGATGACGGCGCCGAGGGCGAGGGCCAGCAGCCAGCCGACGGCCTCGGGCGCCAGCGCCGTGCCGGCGTAGTAGCCGAGCGCAGCGCCGATCAGCGCGCCGGCGACGACGCCGGCCATCGGACCGCGGTGGGCGGGCAGGCCGGCCTCGCGCGCCAAGCCGCGCTGCGTGTCGAGGTCGCCGTGCACGACGCTGATCTGATCGAGGTCGAGCGGCGACGCCGCCAGCTGGTTCAGCACGCGGCGGGCGGTGTCCAGGTCGTCGAACAGGCCGAGGACAACGGTCTTCATGACGGTCCTTCCCCTTTGGTCGACGGCACGCGGCCGGTCACGGCGCTGCCCCGATGCGAATCGGGACGCTGTACGGCGGGTCGAGGAAGTTGCCGTCCTTCTTCACGAGCACCAGCCGCACAGTGTAGTCGCCTGGGGCCAGACTGGCCGCGTCCAGCACCTCGAGCTGGCCGTCGACGACGGACTGGGTGTGCGTCTGGCCGAGCGTGATCCACTCGGCCGGCACGACGTCGCGGCGGCTGAGCTCGACCTTGAAGTACTCGATCTCGGCCGGGTTGAACGTGACGGTGCCGGTCAATACGGTCCGGCTGTCGAGGCGTGTGCCGGCGACGAGGTTGAGCCGATAGACGCTCTGGCTGTACGCGGTGCGGAACGTGCCGGTGATTCCGAGCGTGCCCGAGATCGGCACGTCGGGCCCCGGCAGCGACCCTGGTGCCAGCGCCGCGTCGACGAGCGCCTGGCTGCACACCTCGGACGGCTCGATCGCCGCGAACCCGTTGTTGCGCGCCCACTCGATGGCCCCGGCGCGCTCCTGCTCCTCGGCCGGCAGCGGCAGAACCGCCACGCCCTGCACCTTGTCCGCCCCAAAACCCGTCACCGCATCCGGTGCGCACAGCACGGCCGGCGCCCACTTCAGCGGCTTCTTCTCCGCCTCGGCCTGCGCGACGAGCTCGGGCGGCGGCGGGCCCTGCGGCACGACGACCGCGCCCAGCGTCGCCCAGACGTCGCCGCCGGCGGCGGGCGCGATGGGTTGGCCGTCGACGCCGAGCGGGACGGCGGCGGGCGGGGCGGCGGCACCATCGACGGGTGCGCCCGGGGCGACGGCACCATCGGCATTGTCGGCACTGTCGGCGAACGCCTCGAGGAAGTACTCGCTCTTGTACTCCCGGCAGGCCGTGCCGAGGTTGTTCAGCGACGGGACGTTGCAGACGCTGCGCTCGACGACGTTGTCCGGCTGCTCGAAGCGCGAGACCCACTCGAGGCCGAACATCGCCCGCGCCTGTTCGACGACGGCCTTGCGCTCGTCGTCGAACAGGATGCCGCGCATGACGGCGCCCCAGATCGGCGCCGCGCCGGTCAGGCCGCTCGAGCGGTTCATCGCCGAGTTGTCGCTGTTGCCGGCCCAGACGCCGACGACGAGGCTCGGGGTGTAGCCGAGCGTCCAGTTGTCGCGGTAGTCGTTCGTGGTGCCGGTCTTGGCGGCGGCGGCCACGCCGAGGTAGAGCGGCGAGCGGCTGCCGAAGGCCGGGGCGCGGGCGTCGTTGTCCGCCAGGAACTGGGTGACGATGTAGGCGGCACCCGGGTCGACGGCGGGCTCGGGCTCGAGGGCCTTCGCATCGTCCTTCAGGCTGTAGAGGACCTTCCCGGCAGTGTCGGTGATCGTCAGGACGGTGTGGGGCCGGATCAGCTCGCCCATGTTGGCGAGCGTCCCGTAGGCCGTCGTCAGGTCGAGCAGCGTGACCTCGCCGCCGCCCAACGTGAGCGAGAGGCCGTAGTCCCACGGGTCGCGCTGCAGGCCGGTGATCCCCATCTTGTGCGCCGTCTCGACGGTCAGCTCGACGCCCGCCTTGCCCGCATCGTCCTTGTGGTCCGGGTGGGGCGTGATCCGGTCGAGGACCTTGAGGGCCGGGATGTTGTAGGAGTTCGCGAGCGCCGTTCGGAGGCGCACGGGGCCGTGGAACGTGTCGTCGTAGTTCTTGGGCTCGTAGAGCACGCCGTTCGGGTAGAGCTTCCACGGCACGTCCCAGATCATCGTCGCGGGCGACATACCGTTGGCGATGGCCGTGACGAACGTCAGCGGCTTGATGCTCGAGCCGGGCTGGCGCTCCCGGATGGCCACGTTCACCCGCCCGTCGATCGCGTCGTTCCAGTAGTCCGCGCTGCCGACCATCGCGATGACCTGCCCGGTGCGCGGCTCCATCGCCACGACGGCGCCGTTCGTCAGGTGTTGCGCCTCCGACAGCTTGGCGACCTGCTCGCTGACCTCCGCCTGCGCCATCCGCTGCGTCTCCAGATCCAGCGTCGTGATCACGTTCAGCCCGCCGCGGGCCAGCCGGTCCGAGCCGACGAGATCCTCGATGATCTTCTCGACGTGGACGACGAAGTGCGGGGCCTCGAAGCGGTCGTTGTCCGGCTTGCGGAACGTGAGGTTCGTCTTCATCGCCCGGTCCGCCTCGGCCTGCGTGATCACCTTGCGCTCGGCCATCAGGTTCAGGACGACGCGCTGCCGGTCCTTCACGCGCTCCTGGACCTCGGGGTCCGGGTCGAGCGGGTCGTAGTAGCGGGGCGCCTGCGGCAGGCCGATGAGGAGCGCAGCCTCGGCCAGGTTCAGGTCGACGGCGCTCTTGTCGAACACGGTCAGGGCCGCCGCCTCGATGCCGTAGGCCAGATTGCCGTAGTAGATCTCGTTGAGGTACCACTCCAGGATCTGGTCTTTGCTGTACTGCCGCGTCAGCATGACCGCCAGCACGAGCTCCTTGGCCTTGCGCTTGTAGCTCCGCGCCAGGCGCTCCTCGTTCGTGAAGGCCACGTGCCGCACGAACTGCTGCGTGATCGTGCTCCCGCCCCCGCCGCTCGATGTCGCCTCGGCGTCGCCGAGCGTGCGTTCCCCGAGCGCCCGCACCTCGCCGAGCACCGCCCGCGCGATCCCCTCGACGTCGATGCCCGGGTTCCGCTCGAACGTCTCGTCCTCGACGGCGATCGTGCCCTTCACGACGAACGACGCGATCTGCGCGAGCGGCACGTACGTCCGCCGCCCCTCGCCGATCACCTGCCGCAGCAGCACGCCTTGCCGGTCGAGGATGTTCGTCGTCTCGAACGTCGTGCGTTCCTCGAGATTCTGGATGTGCGCCAGATTCTCTCTCAGCTCGCCCGACAGCGTCGCGTACGCGATGCCCGCCGCCGCCAACCCGACGACCGCGATGGCCGCCGGCACGCCGGCGACGGCCGCGACGAGCACGCCGAGGCGGCTCTTGCGGGCGCGCAGGCGTGTGAGGCGGCGCTCGAGGAGGATGCGCTCGAGGGGGGTGATGGACATGGGGGCGATTATACCAACGGGTTATGAGGGGATTGTGGGTGCTAGAATCGCCCCCGTGACGACACCCACCCCCATGCCTGCCGCGACCACGCCCTCGGGCCCCTCCATCACCATCCTCGGCCTGGGCCCCGGCGCGCCCTCCCACCTCACCCTCGCCGCCCACGCCGCCCTCGCCGCCGCCCCCGAGGTCCACGTCCGGACGACGCGCTTCCCGGGCGTCGCCGCGATCCCGTCGACCGTCACCGTCATCGCCTGTGACGATCTGTACGCCGCCCACGACGCCTTCGGGGACGTGTACGCCGCCATCGCCGCGCGCATCGTCGATGCCGCGGCGCGCGGGCCGGTGGTCTACGCGGTTCCGGGCGATCCGGCGGTCGGCGAGACGACGGTGGGGCTCGTGCGCCTCCTCGCGGCGGCGCGCGGCATCGACGTCGTCGTGCTGCCGGGCGTCTCGTTCATCGGGCCGACCTTGTCCGCGCTGGGCTGGGACGCCCTCGACGGCGTGCAGGTGGCCGACGCGACGGAGCTCGGGCAGCGGCACCACCCGTCCGTCGACCCGGACCGGGCGGCGCTCATCGCCCAGGTGTACAGCCGGATCGTCGCCTCCGACGTGAAGCTTGTTCTCCAGAACCAGTACCCGGACGACCACCCCGTATATATCGTCTCCGGCGCGGGCTCGGCGGCACCCGCCGTGACGACCGCCACGCTGTCCACGCTCGACCACGCCGAGGCGTTCGACGACGTGACGACGGTCGGCGTGCCTCCGCTGCCGCGGGTGGGGTCGCTGCTCAGCCTGGCCGAGGTCATCGCCCACTTGCGCGCGCCCGACGGCTGCCCGTGGGACCGCGAGCAGACGCACGAGAGCCTGCGGCCCTACCTCCTCGAGGAAGCGTACGAGGCCGTCGCCGCCATCGACGGCGGCGACCCGGAGCTGTTGGCCGAGGAGCTGGGCGACGTCCTCCTCCAGGTCGTCCTCCACAGCCAGCTGGCCGTGGAAGCGGGCGACTTTTCCCTGAGCGACGTCATCCGCCACGTCACGGAGAAGCTGATCCGCCGCCACCCGCACGTCTTCGGCGATGTGCAGGCCGACACGCCGGCCGAGGTGCTGGCGAACTGGGATCGGCTGAAGGCGGCGGAGAAAGCGGCGAAGGCGACGTCTCGTGCCGGCGACGTCGGCGGTGGTGCGGTCGACCCGTTCGCCGACATCCCGCCGGCGCTGCCTGCTTTGATGCGCGCGCAGGCGGTCCAGCGCAAGAGCGCCAAGTCGGCCCCGGTCGTCGACACCACTTCCGATGACCCGCACGCCGCCCTGCGTGTCGCTGTCGCCGCCCTCGACGACACCACCCCCCGCGCCGAAGCCATCGGCCAAGCCCTGTGGGCCGTCGCCGCCCTCGCCCGCGCCTGGGGCGTGGATGCCGAGACGGCGCTCCGCGACGCGACGGGCGACGTCGAACGCCGCGTCCGTGCGAACCCTTCCTCTCCAGGAGACGACCGATGACCACCCGCATCTCCACCGTCCACGCCCGCGAGGTCCTCGACTCCCGCGGCAACCCCACCGTCGAAGCGTTCGTCACCCTCGCCGGCGGCGCTGTTGGCAGCGCGATGGTCCCGTCCGGCGCCTCGACCGGCGCGCACGAGGCCGTCGAGCGGCGGGACGGCGTGAAAGGGCGATACGGCGGCAAGGGCGTGCTCGGCGCCGTCGCATCGGTGACCGATGAGATCGCCCGCGCCGCCGCCGGCCGCGATGCGCTCGACCAGCGCGGGCTGGACGGCACGCTCCGTGCCCTCGACGGCACGCCCAACAAGGCGCGCCTCGGCGCGAACGCGATCCTCGCCGTGAGCCTGGCGAACGCCCGCGCCGCCGCGCACGCCGTCGGCCTGCCGCTCTACCGCTACCTCGGCGGTCCGAACGGCCACGTCCTGCCGGTGCCGATGCTGAACATCCTGAACGGTGGCAAGCACGCCTCGAACTCGACGGACTTCCAGGAGTTCATGGTCATGCCCGTCGGCGCACCGACGTTTGCCGAGGGGCTGCGCTGGGGCGTCGAGGTCTACCAGGCGCTCAAGGGCGTCCTCAAGGACATGGGCCAGGCCACGAACGTCGGCGACGAGGGCGGCTTCGCGCCGAGCCTGCCGTCGAATCAGGCGGCGGTCGAGCTCGTGCTGCAGGCGATCGAGCGCGCCGGCTACCAGCCGGGCCAGGACGTCGCCATCGCCCTCGATCCGGCGGCAACCGAGATCTTCGAGGGCGGCACGTACAACCTCGCCGTCGAGCACCGGTCGCTGGCGCCCGGCGGCATGGTCGACTTCTGGGCCGATTGGGCGAAGCGCTACCCCATCGTGAGCATCGAGGACGGTCTGGCGGAGGACGATTGGGACGCCTGGGCCGCCCTGACCGACCGCATCGGCGACACCGTCCAGCTCGTCGGCGACGACCTGCTCGTCACGAACGTCGAGCGGCTCGATCGCGCGATCCGGGGCGCGAACGCGAACAGCATCCTGATCAAGCTCAACCAGATCGGTACGCTGACCGAAACGCTCGACGCGATCCACGCCGCCCAGCGCGCCGGCTGGACCGCCGTGATCAGCCACCGCTCCGGCGAGACCGAGGACGCCTTCATCGCCGACCTGGCCGTGGCCACGAACGCCGGCCAGATCAAGGCCGGCGCCCCCGCCCGCTCCGACCGCGTCGCCAAGTACAACCGGCTGCTCGCCATCGCGGACGAGCTGGGGGCGTCGGCGGAATATGCGGGGCGGGCGGCGCTGAATGGGCGCTGACCGCACGTTCGCGGCATCAGCCGAGCTCTTCGCCGCCGCCCGGCGTGTCCTCCCCGGCGGCGTCGACAGTCCCGTCCGCGCCTTCCGCGCCGTCGGCGGCCACCCGCTGTTCATCGAGCGCGGCGAGGGCGCGTACGTCATCGACGCGGACGGGAACCGGTACGTGGACTACGTCGGCTCGTGGGGACCGCTCATCCTCGGCCACTGCCATCCGGCCGTCGTCGAGGCGATCCGCGAACAGGCCGGGCGCGGAACGAGCTTCGGGGCGCCGACGCGGCTCGAGACGGCGCTGGCGGAGCGGATCATCGCCGCCGTGCCGGCCGTCGAGTGCATCCGCTTCGTCAGTTCGGGCACCGAGGCGACGATGAGCGCGCTGCGGCTCGCGCGCGCGGTCACGGGGCGCGACAAGATCGTGAAGTTCGATGGCGGCTACCACGGGCACGCGGATGCGCTGCTGGTGGCGGCGGGATCCGGCGTGGCGACGCTCGGGCTGCCGGACTCGCCGGGCGTGACGGCGGGTGCGGCGGCGGACACGCTCGTCGCGCCGTACAACGATGTCGCCGCCGTCGAGGCGCTGTTCGACGCCGCGGCGCGGGCGAACGCGGGCGCCGACGCGATCGCCGCCGTGATCGTCGAGCCCGTCGCGGGCAACATGGGCCTCGTGCCGCCGCTGCCCGGGTTCCTCGAGGGACTGCGCGACGTGTGCGACCGACACGGCGCGCTCCTCGTGTTCGACGAGGTGATGACGGGCTTCCGCGTGGCGTACGGCGGTGCCACCGCGCGCTACGGCGTCCGCCCCGACCTCGTCGCCCTCGGCAAGGTGATCGGCGCCGGCCTGCCGGTGGGCGCGTACGGCGGCCGCGCCGATGTGATGGCGCTCGTCGCGCCCGAGGGCCCGATGTACCAGGCCGGCACGCTGTCCGGCAACCCGCTGGCGATGGCGGCGGGCATCGCCCAGCTCGACGTGCTGGCCGAGGACGGGACATACGAGCGGTTGGAGGCGCTGGCGACGCGGCTCGTCGACGGCCTCGCGGCGGCGGCGCGCAATGCGGGCGTCGCGCTGACGACGGCGGCCGTGGGCGGGATGTTCGGCTACTTCTTCACGCCCGGGCCGGTCGTCGACTATGCGTCGGCGAAGCGGGCCGATGTCGATGCCTTCCGGCGGTTCTTCTGGGGGATGATCCAGCGCGGGCACTACCTGGCGCCGAGCGCGTTCGAGGCGGGGTTCGTGAGCTTGGCGCATGGGGAGGACGACGTCGACGGGACGGTGGACGCGGCGCGGGAGGTGTTGGGGGCGATGGGGGGGTAGGGGCGAGGAACGCGCTCGACCCGCCGGCACGGCGGAGCGCAGATCGCGACAGCCGTTCGGCCTCTTGGCGACGGTTTCGCCCCCCCCAGCGTCGGCTGCGCGGCGGTCGCGCGGCGGTTTCGCGGCGTTCGGACGGGCCGAAAGGGCGCTACGCTCTGGCCACGCCCGCTCGGCCCATCGAATCGTCGATGTCACACCGAACCTCAACCGCGGGCATCGCCATCCAAGGAGGATCATCGATGGCAACGTTGCTGCAGGCGATCGCTACGTACCGCCCCCGGATCGTGAACTCGCGGACGATGGAGCTTGGCGAGCTGGCGGACCATCTGGCCGTCGGGACGCTCGTCACCGCGCCGATCGCGCGGATGGTGCTCGAGGAGCTCGGGCGGCAGGCGCTGCTCCAGGGGCGGGCGGGGATCAAGATCCGGCTGCCGGGGATCGGGCTCATCTCCCAGGACCTGCGGATGGACGGGACGCCGTTCCCGGTCATCCGGCTGGACAAGGACCTCCGGGGCGGGCTGGCCGATCGCGATGCGTTCCACGCCGACATCAAGCACCGCGAGATGATCGGCGTGCCGCTGGCGGTCTACAAGGCGCGCTGGGACGCCGACCACCCGGACGATCCCGTGATCCTGACCGACCAGGAGCGCGCGGCGTAGCCCGCACTGGTCCGCCGGGCGGCCTGCAATCGAGCCCGTGTGGACGGGCGCATGCGCCGGACTCACCGCCCGAGAGGGCGATCCGATCGACAACCCACGATGCCATGACCGGCTCTCCGGGGGCGGGGCGACCTACCAAGGTCGCCCCGCTTTCGTTTGGTCCGCCCGTCGCGCGGCGCGGAGGTGCGGATGGGGACCGATCGCTTGGCGTAGGGAGGCTGTTGGTGCTGCGAGGGAAGCGCTTCGTTTCGAGAAGTGAAGGCGTTCAACGGGGCAAGTGATGGCTTCACTTTTCGGATGCGAACGGCTCACTCGCCGGACGCGTGCGGGAGCGCGGCGCGGTATCCTATCGACCAACCGCAAACGAGTCGCCGACGGGTCGCGCCCGTCGTTGCGACCGCCCGCAACGCCGACGTCGCTGGCCGTCGCCGTCCGCCGACAGTGACCGAATCCGAGCGCACGAAAAGGGGACCACTTGCCGATTATCGTCAAGTAGGAGGGCGGGGCGGCGAGACGTTCCGCTGCCCCATGAGGTGTAACTGGAGTATTGGCAACCCATCGCATACTATCGGACGTCCAACGCACTGAGGGAATCTAGACATGAGGGTTTTCGATCTACACAAGATGCTCGTCGAGGATTATGCGAATTACATCCGCAGCTTCATTCGCATCCGCGACGATCAGATCCGCGAGCACGTGAGTCGCGAACTCGAACGGGGCCTACTCTGGCCGCATCCGCTCATTCAGCTGAATCCGAGCTTCGAACCCGGACCGACAATTGAGGAATTGGCGCGCGACGGGATACTTCATCCGCTGTGCGCGGACATCTTTCGGGTCGGGAAGTCGAGTTCGTCCGCTGGTCGTTCGATGCAGCTCCATCAACATCAACAAGAGGCGATCGAGGCGGCACGCGCCGGTGACAACTACGTCCTGACGACGGGCACAGGATCGGGCAAGAGCCTGACCTACATCGTGCCGATCGTGGATCATGTGTTGCGGCATGGCAGCGGACGCGGCGTCCAGGCGATTGTGGTGTATCCGATGAATGCGCTGGCGAACAGCCAGGTGAAGGAGCTCGAGAAATTCCTCGGACCGCAGGACGGCGATCCGCCGGTTCGATTCCGACGGTACACGGGGCAGGAGCGGGAAGAGGAGCGGGCGGCCGTGTTGGACGCGCCGCCGGACATCATCCTCACGAACTACGTCATGCTCGAGCTCATGCTCACGCGTCCGCGGGAGCGCTCGTTCGTTGAGGCCAGCAAGGGGTTGCGATTCCTCGTGCTCGACGAACTCCACACATATCGCGGCCGCCAGGGCGCGGACGTCGCACTCCTCATCCGCCGCCTTCGGGCACAGAGCGGTAGCGCCATGCTCCAGTACGTTGGAACTTCAGCGACGCTCACCGAGGCTGGGACGCTGGCTGAGCAACAGGATCGGATCGCTGGCATCGCGAGTCGCTTGTTCGGCGCCCCGGTGCTGCCCCACCGGGTGATCGGAGAAACGTTGGGGCGCGTGACGGAAGAACGCGATGGGACGGACCTCGGCTCGGACGCCGCGCTCCGGCAGCGCGTTGACGTCGGCGAGCAGCCGCCGGAAACGTTCGAAGCATTTCGTCGTGATGCTCTGGCGTGCTGGATCGAGGACACATTCGGCCTCAAGAGAAGTCCTGACGACGGGCGGCTATATCGCGCCGAGCCGATGAGCTTGGCGGGCAACGACGGTGCGGCAGCGCGGCTGGCGCGGCGAACCGGCGCGGACGAGGATCGATGTGGCCAATTGATCGCTGCGACGCTGGCGGCTGGTCATCGCGTGAAACAGCCCTCAACCGGAATGCCCGCCTTTGCGTTCCGCCTTCACCAGTTCATCGGTCGCGGGGATACGGTCTATTCATCGCTGGACGCACCGGACGCCCGCCATGTCACGACAACAGGACAGCAGTTCGTTCCCGGGGATCGTTCACGGGTGCTCTTTCCACTCGCGTTCTGTCGCGCTTGCGGTCAGGCATACTTCGTCGTGCGGAAGCAAGAAAACGAGGTGACGGGCGCTATCTCGTTCGTGCCGCGCGAGCTGCGGGAGCAGCACACGGATGAGTCCGGCGCGCCGGGCTTCCTGCACCTCGATCCTGCAGCTCCATGGCCTGACGATGAGACGGAGGCACGCGACAGGCTGCCTGAAGACTGGCTGGAGAATAGCGCTGCCGGCATCCGAGTTAAGCGCGATCGAAGGGAGCGATGCCCTCAGAAGTACGTCGTGAATGGGGCGGGTGCGGTCAGCGAGCGTGGCGAGAGCTGTCACTACGTGCAAGCGCCGTTCGCCTTCTGCCTACATTGCGGAGTGACGTACAGCAGCCGCTCGCGCTCCGACTTCGGCAAGTTGGCCTCGCTCTCTTCGGAGGGTCGGAGCACAGCCACAACGGTGCTCAGCCTCGCATCGCTGCGGGCCTTGCGTGCGCACGGCCCGGACGATGCGAGCGCCCACAAACTGTTAAGCTTTACCGACAATCGCCAGGACGCGTCGCTCCAGGCCGGGCATTTCAACGACTTTGTCGAGATCGCATTGCTGCGGACGGCGCTACATTTAGCCGTCCGTAAGGCGGGCACGAGCGGGCTGTCCCATGAGCAGCTGACAGAACGGGTGGCAGAGGCGCTTGACCTGCCGCTGGCGGACTATGCTGCGAATCCCGAGGTGAAGTTTGGTGCGCTGGACGCCACCCGAGCCGCCCTGCGCGACGTGCTCGGCTACCGGCTGTATCGTGACCTTCGCCGGGGCTGGCGCATCACGGCGCCGAACTTGGAGCAGTGCGGACTGCTGGAAATTGCCTACCCCTACCTATCGGATGTCGCGTCGGACGAAGAACTCTGGCAGCACCATCCCGTGTTGGCCAGTGCGGCAAGAGTCGATCGCGAGCGGGCGGCCCGGACGTTGTTGGACTTTCTCCGCCGTGAGCTTGCTATCAAGGTACGCTATCTGGACGCGGATCATCAGGAGAAGATTCGCCTGAACAGCGAGCAGCGACTCGCCGAACCGTGGGCCCTCGATGTGAACGAGAACCTGGAACGAGCCGTGGTCGCGTTTCCGCGCTCGCGCGGAACGAACAAGGCGAGCGGCTATCACCTGTTCGTCTCGCCGCGCGGCGGGTTTGGGCAATATCTGCGCCGGGCGACAACGCTTCCATCATGGTCGCCCGGTAAGGCCGGCAAAAGCGTCGACGAGACCCAAGCGATTATGCACGCGCTATTCCGGGCGCTCCGCCAGGGTGGGCTTGTCGATATGATCGAGGAAGGCTCGGACGGCGTGGATGGCTATCAAGTGCCGGCGGACAGCCTGCGCTGGGTGGCCAGCGACGGTCAGCGGCCCTATCGTGATCCGATCACCGTGCCCCGTCTTCCCGACACCGAGAAGACCGACGACGGAGCAAACGCCTATTTCGTGAACCTGTACAGTACCGATCACACGGACCTTGGGCGTGTCCGCGCTGGCGAGCACACGGCGCAGGTCCCGTCGCAGACGCGCGAGGCACGTGAGACCCAGTTCCGCGAGGGTTCGCTGCCGGTGCTCTTCTGCTCCCCGACGATGGAGCTTGGCGTGGACATCGCGCAGCTCAACGTCGTCGGCCTGCGCAACGTGCCGCCGACGCCCGCCAACTACGCGCAGCGGAGCGGTCGCGCCGGCCGGAACGGACAGCCCGCACTCGTCTTCACGTACTGCACGACAGGAAGTCCACACGACCAATACTTTTTCAAGCGGCCGAAGATGATGGTGGCTGGCAGCGTCGCTGCGCCGCGCTTGGACCTAGCCAACGAGGACCTTGTGCGATCCCATGTGCACGCTGTGTGGTTGGCGGAGTCGGGCCTCGATCTCGGCCAAACCCTGTCGGATGTCCTTGAGGTGGCGGGGGAGCGACCGTCGCTGTCGGTGTTGCCGGAGGTCACGGAGGTGCTGCACGATGCCCGGAATCGGCGACTGGCAACGGCGCGCTTATCGCCGATGATGGACGATCTCAGTCGTGAGCTGAGCGAGTCGCGTTGGTATGACGATGGCTGGCTGGACCGACAACTGAACGCGCTACCGGACGCCTTCGACGCCGCGTGCGAGCGCTGGCGTGATCTCTATCGAGCGGCGCAGGCCCAACGCGATGCCAACAACCGGATTGCGGGTGACGCCTCAGCCAGTCAGTCCGACAAGAAGACGGCCCGTGTCCAACGGTCGGAGGCGGAAGCGCAGCTCGATCTGCTGACCGGTCCACAAGGGGCCAGCCAAGGCGACTTCTACAGTTACCGCTACTTTGCGAGCGAGGGCTTCTTGCCCGGCTACAACTTCCCCCGCCTCCCGCTTTCGGCGTTCATTCCCGGCCGCAAGGTGAAGGGGGATCGCGGCGAGGACTTCGTCTCACGTCCGCGGTTCCTGGCGATCAGTGAGTTCGGTCCGCGCAGCATCATCTACCACGAGGGGCTGCGCTACGTGGTCAACAAGGTCATGCTGGGAGCCCGGGACGACGTCCTGCAGACGACGAGCGCAAAGCTATGTCCGGGCTGCGGATACCTGCACCCGACGGTCACCGGACGTCCTGCATCAGATCTCTGTGAGTATTGTGGCCGCCGCCTGGATGCGCCGCTGGAACCGCTATTCCGGCTTCGCAATGTGTCCACCGTCCGCCGTGAGCGAATCAGCTCGGACGAGGAAGAGCGGACGCGGATGGGGTATGAGGTCCGCAGCGGCGTGCGGTTCCGGCCGGAAGACATCCGAACTGCCGAGGCGCGTGGCCGTGATGGCCGCGTCGTCCTGCGTCTTACGTACGCTCCAGCCGCGACGATCTGGCGCCTCAACCTCGGTTGGAGTCGTCGGCGCAGGAAGGAAGCCAAGGGGTTCGTGCTCGACACGAGGCACGGCTACTGGCAGCGCAACGAGGCGGATGAAGACGCATTCCCCGCCGATCCGATGAGCCCACAGGTGCAGCGGGTCATTCCTTACGTCGAGGACCATCGCAACGGCCTCCTCATCGAACCGGTGGAAACGGTCGGCACGGCGGAGATCGCCTCGCTCCAGCCCGCGCTCAAGTCGGCGATCCAGGTGCGGTTCCAGCTGGAGGACAACGAGCTCGCGGTCGAGGCCTTGCCGACGCCGGACGACCGTCGCGTCATCCTCTTCTACGAGGCAGCGGAAGGCGGAGCGGGCGTCCTCCGTCAGATCATCACAGATCCGAACGCGCTGCGTGCCGTGGCGGAGGAGGCGCTGCGCTTGTGTCACTTCGATCCGACGACGCTCGAGGACAGGCGGCGGGCGGAAGGCGCTGCGGAGGACTGCGAAGCCGCGTGCTATGACTGCCTGCTCAGCTACGCCAATCAGCCCGATCACCGGCTCCTGGATCGCAGGCTTGTGCTGGGCATCCTCGCTGACCTGGCTGCCGGAGACGTCGTGCTGGAGCAGCGCGCGGCACCGGCAGCCGGACGGCGGGCAACGCAGCAGTCGTCATCCGACGAAAGCGTGCGGCGCTGGGTGGAGTTCCTTGCGGGCCACGGACTGCGGCTCCCGGACGATGTCGGCACAACGATCGGTGACGACGGTCCTGCCGTCGACGCGCTGTACCGCGATCCGCCGACGGCGATCCTCACGGCGTCGGCTTCGCCCGCCACCGTCGATGCGCTGTTGGACCTCGGCTGGGATGTGTTTCGGATTGGCGAGCCGTTGAACTGGCTGGCCGAGTGTGCAGCGCGGCCCGATCTGTTCGGGACACCGACGGAGCATGGCAGGTGACACCCGACGTGACGGAGTCGATGGCAGCAAGGGGAGGCTTCGTCGTAAACGCCCAGCCGGGAACGATTGTGCGCGCGCGGGGGCGGGAGTGGGTTGTCCAGCCCGAGTCCGATTCCGAGTGGCTCGTCCTGCGACCGCTCGGGGGAACGGATCGTGAGACAACCGGGCTCTACCTACCCCTCGAAGGCGCCGGCGTCCAACCCGCGACCTTTGATCTGCCGGACCCGAGCGCGGTGGGGGATCATCTCTCCGGTCGACTCCTGCGGGATGCTGTGCGACTCGGCCTTCGGGCCGGCGCGGGTCCGTTCCGCTCACTCGGCCGGGTAGCGGTAGAGCCGCGGCCGTACCAGCTGGTGCCGCTCCTCATGGCCCTCAAGCTCGACCCGGTTCGGCTCCTGATCGCCGACGACGTAGGGATCGGCAAGACGGTGGAGGCCGGGCTCGTGGCCCGGGAGCTGTTGGACCGGGGCGAGGTGACGCGCATGGCCGTCCTCTGCCCGCCCCAGCTGGCTGAGCAGTGGGCTCGCGAGCTCGCCGACAAGTTCCACATCGAGGCGCAGCTCGTGCTGCCGGCGACGATCGGCCGGCTGGAGCGGGGCCTGGGACCTACGCAATCGATCTTCGATCGCTATCCGTTCCTTGTCGTGTCGGTGGACTTCATCAAGTCCAACCGCTATCGCGACGAGTTCATCCGGTCGTGCCCTGAGCTCGTCATCGTGGACGAAGCCCACACCTGTGCAAGCGGCGGGTCCAGCGCGGGTCCGCGGCACCTGCGACACGCCTTGGTGCGTGCGCTCGCGGCGGATGCGGCGCGGCATCTCATCCTGACCACCGCCACGCCGCACAGCGGTGACGAGGGCGCGTTCCGGACCTTGCTCGCATTGCTGCGGCCTGACTTTGCGGATCTGGCGGACGACCTATCCGGCGCCGCAAACGAGTCGACTCGCCGCACGCTGGCCCATCACTTCATCCAGCGGCGACGTCGCGACGTGCGCGCGTACCTCGGGGCGGAAACCGACTTCCCCAACCGGGAAGAAGCCGAGCGGACGTACGGCCTCACGCCAGCGTATCGAGATCTCCTCACCGCTGCCCTCACCTATGCCCGCGAGCGTGTCCAGGACGCCTCGGGCACGCGGTTCCAGCAGCGGGTGCGGTGGTGGTCCGCGCTCGCTCTGCTGCGAAGCATCGCCAGCAGTCCGGCGGCGGCGGCGGCCACGTTGCGCAGCCGGTCGAATACGGTCGAGGCGCTCGGCGAGGCGGATGCCGACGCGTTGGGTGCACGCGCCGTCCTGGATCTCGATGAAGCCGAGGGCGCCGAGTTCCCGGATGCGGCACCGGGCAGCGACGAGACGATCGAGGAAGAAGGCGGTCATCGCGCGCGGCTGCTGCACATGGCGCGACAGGCGGAGACACTGTTCGGTGCGGACCAAGACGCCAAGTTGGGGCTGGGAATCGACCTCATACGCGGCTTGGTGAAGGATGGATTCCATCCGATCGTGTTCTGTCGCTTCATCCCGACAGCGGAGTACGTGGCGGACGCGCTGCGGAGCGCGCTCCGCGGCGTGGAGGTGAACGCGGTCACGGGCCAGCTTCCGCCGGCGGAGCGCGAGGCGCGGATCGCCGCGATCGCCGAGCATCCGAAGCGCGTGCTCGTGGCGACGGACTGCCTGAGCGAGGGCATCAACTTGCAGCACGCCTTCACGGCCGTGGTGCACTACGACCTTTCGTGGAACCCGACCCGTCACGAGCAGCGCGAGGGCCGGGTGGATCGCTACGGCCAAGCGGCGCCGGCGGTGCGGGCGGTGACGCTCTACGGCAAGGACAACCAGATCGACGGGCTTGTGCTCGATGTTCTCCTGCGCAAGCATCGTGCGATCCGCTCCGCTCTCGGCGTGTCCGTGCCGGTCCCGGCCAGCGCCTCGGACGTGGCGGAGGCGCTCATGAACGGCCTGCTGCTGCGCGGTGCGCCGCAGACCGCGGCCCAGCTGGCGCTGTTCGACCTGGGCGGCGAGACGTACGAAGGGCTGCACGGCCGCTGGGATCAAGTGGCGGAGCGGGAGAAGCGTTCGCGAACGCTCTTCGCGCAGCGGACGCTGGACGTCGAGGACGTCCGGCGCGAATGGGACGATGCCCGCCATGCGCTGGGCGCGCACGAAGACGTGGAGCGCTTCGTCACCCAGGCGATTCGGGCCCTTGGTGGCAGCGTTGCGGTCGCCGGCAGCGCGGTGGCATTGACGTTGCCGACCGCGCAGGCCGTGCAGGACGCCCTCGGCAACCCACCGGGCATGCTCCGCGCACGGTTCGAGCCGCCGGTGGACTGCGGCGTGAGCCTGCTGAACCGCACCCACCCGCTCGTAGAGGGCTTGGCGGGCCACGTCGTGGACCTCGCGCTCGACCCGCTATTGGACGGTCCGGCGCGACGAGCGGGCGCGTTCCGCACAAGCGCCGTGCGCTCGCGCACGACGCTACTCGTCCTCCGGTTGCGTCATCACCTCCACACGCGTGACGGCGCGACGGACCTGCCGCCGCTCCTGGCGGAGGAGTGTCAGGTGGTGGCGTTCCGGGGCGCTCCGGACACGGCCGACTGGCTGTTGACTGAGGAAGTGGAGCCCCTTCTTGCCGCCGAGCCGGATGCGAACACGGCGCCGGAGATGGCGACCGAAGTCGTGCGGCGCGTGGTGGATGGGTTCGACGCGCTGCTGCCTGCACTGAATGCGATCGCAACCCAACGAGCGGAGGCGTTGGGCGACGCACATCGACGGGTGCGTTCGGCCGCACGTTGGCGGGGTGCGCGTATCCACGTGGAGCCTCATCGGCCGGTGGACGTGCTGGGGATCTACGTATTGTTACCGGTGGTGACGGCGTGAGGGGCGACGACGGCCGGTGGTCGGCGGTCTCCTGCCCGATTAGAATTGTCGGCCGGCGCAGCGGCGGAATCGGCGTGTGACGCTCGAGTGGGACGACGCCAAGGCGGCAGCGAACGTGGCCAAGCATGGGGTCTCGTTCGAGGAAGCCGCGACGGTGTTCGACGATCCGCTGTTCGTCGAGTTCTTCGACCCGGATCACGCGGAGGGCGAGGATCGCTATCTCATCGTTGGGCTGTCGGGGCAGGGACGGCTGCTCATCGTGGCGTACGCGGAGCGGGCCGATGCGGTCCGGCTGATCAGCGCGCGCACGGTGACGCGCAAGGAGAAGGAAGCATATGAAGGACGGTGAGATGGGCGAGGAGGACACCCTTCGCCCCGAGTATGACCTGACCGACCTGCGCGTGCGCCGGCTCGGACCGGATCGACAGCGCTTCGGAGACGTCATCCGCCTCGATCCCGACGTGGCAGCCGTCTTTCCGGATGCCGGCGCCGTCAATGAAGCGCTGCGCTTCCTGATCCGGATCACGCGCGACCGGGACATCGGCCTCCGGGTGCGGGACGGCGACTGAACCGCGCCGCTCGACCGCTGAGCGCGCCACGCATGGGAGGCCCGGTGTGCCGGTAGGGCCGTCGCACGGGATAGGGTGTCCATGACCAGTCCGGCCCGATCGACCTTCCCGACCGTCCGCACGGAGGGCGCGCTCCTGCCGGCGGATCTCCTGTCGCGCGTGGCTGCGGCTCAGGGCATGGACGGGATGGCGACGGCCGACTACCACCTAGCGCCGAACGAGCGGCTGAACGAGATCACGAGCCGCGCGTGGAACCGCTGCCTGGGTGCGTGGACGGCGTTCGCCGAGGTGCGCGACCGGCTGGGCGCGTCCGAGCGCGGTACGACGGAAACGCGTGAACGCTGGCTGCTCATCCTGTTCCAGGAGCTGGGCTACGGTCGCCTCACGCCGGCCCGAGCCGTGGACGTGGACGGGACGAGCTACGCCGTGAGCCATCGGTGGGGCCACGTCCCGATCCACTTGGTGAGCTTCCGGCAGGAGATCGACAAGCGTGGGACGGGCACCGGCGCGGCGGCCCGAAGCCCGCACGGCCTGGTGCAGGAGCTGCTGAATCGGGACAAGGACAGCCAGTGGGGAATCGTGAGCAACGGCCTGCGGCTGCGGCTGCTCCGCGACAACGTCAGCCTGTCGCGCCAGGCGTACGTGGAGTTCGACCTCGAGGCGATGCTGTCCGGCGAGCAGTACGCGGACTTCGCGCTGCTCTGGCTGGTCTGCCACCAGAGCCGGGTGGAGGCAGAGGATTCGGCCCCGTGTTGGTTGGAGCGATGGCACCAGACGGCGGCCGAGCAGGGCGTGCGGGCGCTCGAGGTGCTGCGGGGCGGGGTGGAGGCGGCCATTACCGCGCTGGGGCGGGGCTTCTTGCGCCACCGGGACAACGGGGCGCTCAAGGAAAGCTTGCGAAGCGGCGACCTCGGGACGCAGGAGTTCTATCGGCAGCTGCTGCGGCTGGTGTACCGACTGATCTTCCTGTTCGTGGCCGAGGACCGCGACCTGCTCCTGCTGCCAGACACGCCGGCGGCGGTGCGGGAACGCTATCTCACCAACTACGGCGCACGCCGACTGCGCACATTGGCCGGACAGACGCGCGGCGGGCCGCACAGCGATCTCTTCCAGGTGCTGACGCTGGTGGCAGAGCAGCTCCGCGCGGGCTATGAGCCGCTGGGATTGCCGGCCTTGGGAGGCTACCTGTTCAGCGATCGCTCCACGCCGGACCTGGACGGTGCGGCACTGGGCAACCGCGACCTGCTGTCGGCGATCTACGTGCTGACCTACAAGCAGGAGGGTGCGGTCCGACGGGGCGTGGACTTTCGGAACCTGGGCGCGGAGGAGCTGGGCAGCGTTTACGAGAGCCTGCTCGAACTCCACCCGCGGGTGGACGTGGCGGGCGGCGTGTTTGAGCTGCAGTCGGTGGCGGGCAGTGAGCGGAAGACGAGCGGGAGCTACTATACGCCTTCCTCGTTGATCCAGTGCCTGCTGGACAGCGCGCTCGAACCGGTGGTGGCCGACCGGTTGGAGGCTGCGGCGCGAGAGGGGCGGAGCGCAGAAGAGGTGGTGCTGGACATCAAGGTGGTGGACCCGGCGTGCGGGAGCGGGCACTTTCTGATCGCGGCGGCGCATCGACTGGCGCGGCATCTGGCGCGGGTGCGCAGCGGGGAGGTGGAGCCACCGCCGAGCGAGATGCGGGCGGCGTTGCGGGACGTGGTGCGGCGGTGCATCCACGGGGTGGATATCAACGAGATGGCGGTGGAACTCTGCAAGGTGGCGCTCTGGATGGAGACGCTGGACCCGGGCAAGCCGCTGAGCTTCCTGGACGCGAACATCCGGTGCGGCAACAGCCTGCTTGGCACGACGCCGCGCCTGCTGGCGGCCGGGATTCCGGACGCGGCGTTCGTGGCGATCGAAGGCGACGACAAGGGGCTCGTCAGCGAGCTGAAGAAACGGAACAAGCAGGAGCGCGCGGGCCAGATGCGCCTGTTCAGCAACGACGACTACGTCCCGTGGGAGCACTTGGGCAATCTGGCGACGGCGATGGTCCGGTTGGAGTCCAGCCGGGAGGACAGCTTGGCCGACGTCCAGGCGCGACAGCAGCGTTATGAAGATTTGGTGCGGAGCGACGACTACCGCTCCAACGTGCTGTTGGCGGATGCGTGGTGCGCGGCGTTCGTATGGCCTAAGGTGCAGGGTTCGGCAGCAGCCATCACCGAGACGGTGTTTCGTGCATTGGAGCGCAACCCGAATGGGGCGGTGTCGCCGGGCGTGCTGGAGGAGATCGGGCAGCTGCGGGAGCGGTACCGGTTCTTCCACTGGCACTTGGTGTTCCCACACGTGTTCAGGGTGCCAGGCCGGGGGGAGGTAGCGGAGAACGAGGGGGCGGGGTGGAGTGGGGGGTTCGATGTGGTGTTGGGGAACCCGCCGTGGGAGAGGGTGAAGATTCAGGAGAAGGAGTGGTTCGTCGTTCGCCACCCCGCCATCGCAGCTGCCCCCAACGCGGACGCGCGCCGCCGAATGATCGCCCTCCTGGCGACGGAAGACCCTCCCCTTCACGCTGCCTTCCTGGCCGACCGCCGCCAGGCAGATGGTGAGAGTCACTTAATACGGACGAGTGCAAACTTTCCGTTGTGCGGTGTGGGCGATGTGAATACGTACTCTGTGTTCGCCGAACTGGCTATAACGATTCAGGGACCGTATGGGCGAGCGGGCATTATTGTTCCGTCGGCAATTGCCACCGACCATACGACACGACACTTCTTTGGCAATCTGATCGAGAGGCACCGAATCAGTAGTCTGTACGAATTCGAGAATGAGGGGTTCTTCCGAGGCATTGGAAGCGGGCATATGAATCGATTCTGTTTACTGACCGTTGTGGGTTCATTGCTGGCTAATGAGATAGGAGATTTCTTCTTCCAGGGTAAGCACATCACTGAGCTATCGGACAGTCAGCGCCATTTCGAGTTGACCAGCACCGAAATCAAATTGCTAAATCCAAACACCGGCACATGCCCGATCTTCCGCACCCGCCATGATGCGGGACTGACGATTTCCGTCTATTCTCGCGTCCCCGTGCTCAATGCGCACGACTCGAGTAGGTCGAGTCCATGGGGAGTATCATATTTCAGCATGCTGCACATGGCCAATGACTCAGAACGCTTTCGCACGCTCCAGCAGCTCGAATCGGATGGGTGGCACTTAGATGGAAGTGTATTCCGGCGAGGAAGAGATACATACTTACCGCTGTATGAAGCCAAGATGGTAAGCCAGTTCGATCATCGTTTTGGAGACTTTTCACTCTTGAATGGCCAACAGCGGAGTCATGTGCTGCCTGATGTCCCCGACACACTAAAGGCGAATCCTTCATACACCACTCTGCCTTTCTACTGGATCCCAAGCAAAGATGTCGAAGCGCGCCTTGCAGATAGTTGGTCCAGGGACTGGCTCCTTGGCTGGCGTGATGTGACCGATGCGCGCGCCAGCGCACGCACAGTACTCGCGTGCGTGATTCCCCGCGCGGGCGTGGGTCATACAGTGCCATTGGTCTTCTCTGCCAATTCGTCGGCCGCTCAGATCGCAGCACTCTCGGCGAACCTCGCATCGTTCGTCTTAGACTATCTTGCGCGACAGAAAGTTGGCGGAACGCATCTTACATTTAGCATTTTGAATCAGCTTCCTTTTATTCCACCTGACAACTACGGTGCTCAGAGTCCCTGGAAGCCCTCTGCAACACTGCTCGACTGGATCCTCTCCCGCGTACTAGAGCTCACATATACCGCCTGGGAACTCCAACCCTTCGCCCGTGACTGCGGCTACGGCGGTCCTCCCTTTCGCTGGGATGTGGAGCGCCGTTTCATATTGCGCTGCGAACTCGACGCGGCGTACTTTCATCTATACGGCATCGAGCGCGAAGATGCGGCGTACATCATGGACACGTTCCCCGTCGTCCGCCGGAAAGACGTTGCGACCTACAGTGAATACCGCACGCAGCTCGTGATCCTTGAAGAGTACGACCGCATGGCGGAGGCGATGGCGGGCGGACCTGCCTATATATCGTCGCTCAATCCTGTCACATCGATACCATCGGACTCTGGTCCCGTCTGAACCTCCGCATATCGCGCAGAGAGGTTCACGTTCGCTTTCTGCAAACTCGAATTTCGATGCGCGGCGGCGCCACCGCTTGCGCTGCGTGCGCCACTATATCGACGTGTTGAAGGGTCGCTACACCTTCCTCGTCGGTAATGACGATCACTGTTTCGTAGGTGCGCAACAGCTCTGCGACAGGCTGGCTTAGTTGGGTATAGTCTCCCTTCAAACGTGCAATCTCCTCAAATCCAGTCTCACCGGTCTCCCAGGTGCCGACAATTCGCTGGTCGGCTGCCGCGAGTACTGCCGGCAATTCGATCGTGGCGACGTGACGAACAAAGACGTTCATAGCTGCGGACCGCAAGATCTCGTTCATCGATCCTGAGACATCCACTAACAGGATTTTGGATGAGTTCAATCCCTGCGCGGCGGCTGGCCAAGGCGACATCGGCTCCCCAACGCACCTTCGAACAGCGGACGCGAGTTCGGTTCGTGATGGCCAATTCGACGATGTCAAGTGTCCAATGGCACTGCAGCGATGCTGGAGCGAAGGGGACACCTTGGACACAGTCGCTGCGACAGAGCCGTGGCTGACCAGGAAGATGTCGCCGTCCGGCAGAGCGCTGGCATAATCCTCCAACACATCAACGAACGTACCACTAGACGACTTCTTGTAATGTTTGACCTCGACAACCATCTTGCAGATTTCGCGTCCGCTATCTTCTGTCCAGAGCCCATAATCAGGTTGTACGGCTCCCTTGCGATCCTTGCCGCGCGGATTCGCCAGAGGGGTCCGTCGTTCACTGATTAGCTTGAAAGGGCCGGGTGATGAGTGAATCGTTGCCACTGTCGTCTCTTTGAAGTCGAACCCGATCCGGCCATTATCGTGATGGATTTCAATGTCATGACCTTCAAGTGCGCGAATCATCTCCGTGGCGATCCATACAGAATAGAGTTCGAACCTCTTTTTCCAGATCGGCATTGAAAGTACCGACTCAAGATCGTCAACTGATACATCGGCCAGCATCGGCCGCAAAGGGAACCGGTCAGTGATTTCGTCGAGCTCTTCACCGATGCTTGCTAATTCGGATTCTGACAATTGCGAAGCTGCAGAAAGTGCGACCACGAATGATTGCAGCCAATAGTCGGTCTCGTGTAGCGCAATGATCCAAAGGTTATAGCCATCGGAGGGATCGTAAGAGTCATCGACTGCGTCATATCCGACGGCCGTACGGTGCTGATCACGGAGATCCTTAAGAGTAGCCGGCGTCAACTCGTGGTCCAGCAATCGTTGCAGTACCACCATGGCGACAGACGCGCATTTCGCCAACGCGTCCGGAAGTTCCGAAGGGTGTAGCGACGCGGGAAACGGCGAGTAGTTTCCCAGTTCGTAAGTTGAGATCCATTGCCGAGCGTCGCCAGAGATATTGAGGGGCCTGCCCTTGAAAATATTCTCGAGTTCCGTTTGGACTACCTGCCGATTCCGTAATACTCCCCACAGTTTCCAGCAGGCTTGCGCGTCAATGGCGGGGACAGTCACTGCTGTCTTGACGATGTCATCCCAGACTGTTAGCCACTCACGAAAGTGGTCCAACCCCAGGAGTTGGTCATCAACCTGTAGGGTCCACTGAGACTGTCCGCGCGTTGCGTCGGCATGTACGAAAAAATCCAGAATATCGCGAAACATGGCGGCGTACGGATTTAGCTCTTCAAAGAAGGCTCGTACAAACGAAGCCATGTCGGCGTCAACCAACGCCTGCTCAATCGAACTAGCTCTGGGGTTCAGACGATATAGGATGCGCCTATCGAATCCCTCGTCCGCTCCGCGGAGATCGATGCCACCGAACGTGCAAAGGTGGCTCCATGCTGACTGCGGGTCGCGATGAACTTGCGTATCCATGTTTCGCATATCCTGACGCGTAGGTAGGGAATCCATATCTCGATTCTAGTCCACCCGGCCTACCGCTGTGAAGTGCACTCTGACTGCCCGGGGCGTTAATTGTACGGGCAGGCGGCTTCAAGGGCCTTGATACCGGTGCCGCCATAACGCAGGACCGTTGACGCTCGCGTCCTCCTCCCCTACCATCGCTCCTCCGTCCGCGCACGCCCGGGAGACGCCGCATGGACACCGTCGATGCCCTGGAGCAGGAGCGCCGCCAGGCCAAGTTCCGGCAAGTGGAAGCCGAGTGGCGGCGCTGGCGCGAGGACCTGCCCCCGTCCGGGCCGGACAGGCCGACCGCCGCCGAGTTGACCGCGCTGCTGGACGAGCTTGCCCGGCAGCCTGACCTGGATCGCTTCCGACAGGCCTGGTCCGGCTGGGCCAGGCTGTCGGAGCCGTTTCCGAACGGGGGCCGGCGCCTTGCCCTCAACACGGCTCTGCAGCTGATGGCGAACGATCCGACCGCGTTCGAAATCCTCGTCGACGCACTGCGCCTTCCAACGGACGAGGACGAGGCTGCGGTCAAGATCCGCCGGCTCCACGAAACCGTGACCCGCCTCCGCCAGGGCAGTCAACCCGCGCCGAACATGATGCCGCTCATCCAGTCGACCTTCTGGAGCCGCCAGGCACCGGACGCGTGGCCGGCATTGTGGACGGACGGTGAGCTGATCCTGCAGCAATACGGCTGGCTCGCGTACGAGACGGAACCCGTCGCGCGCTACCTCACCTACCGCCGCGCCACGCGCGCTCTCGCGCCGTCGGCTACCCACGCAGCGGATGTACTCTCGTGGTACAGCGGCCACCACCCGTTCTGCGGATTGGATCTCTCGCTCGTCGAACGATGCCGGGAGAACGCCATTACGCTGGGCGAGTGGCACGCGCGGAGCGGATACGCGTCCCCGGAGGACGAACGTGCGGCCGCAGGCAATGCCATCACGCTCCGCGCCGAGATGAACCTCACCAACCTTGCCCTTCGACGGCGGATCGAGCTGGCGCTCGGGACCGATCTTCGTCAAGGGTCGATGTCCCTCGAGACGTCGACTTCGCCTGGCCGTCCGTACCGCGCGGACGGATTCTGCGCGCTCTATTTCCCGTCGACCGGAGCGCCCGGCGCCCTGCATTCGCTGAGCTTTCGCATCTGGGTCACGCGTGACGGCGTTGCTGTGGGCCTCCACCCCAGCTGGGTGTCCGACAACTACAACCAGTCTGGTCAGGTAGCGGAGAGCCAGCTGCCGACCGATCTCTGCTTCATGCGGGTCCTCGGCCATGGCGAAGACGGTCGAATCGTGCCGGGTGATCGACGCTGGCCAGGCGGCCAGTTCCTCGTCGGCCGCTGGTTCCCCGGCACAACCGCGCTCGACCGCGTCGACTTCGCGGATGACGTCGCAGGCGTTGCCGAGGCGCTCCGGCCAACTGCGGAGGCTCTCCTTGCCCTATCCCGCTCCGATGCTGAGCCCCCGGCCGACGTTTCGGACCCGACGTCGGACATCGATCCTGTCGCCACACTTGCCGATGACCTGCTCCTGGACCCCTCGTTCCTGGAAGACATCGTCGGCCTGCTGCGCGAGAAGCGCCAGATCATCCTCTACGGGCCCCCCGGCACCGGCAAGACGTACGTGGCCAAGCGGCTGGCCGAAGCGCTGGCGCCGGATGTGGAGCGGCGGATGATCGTGCAGTTCCATCCATCCACGAGCTATGAGGACTTCTTCGAAGGCTTCCGCCCGCAGTCGGACGGAGCAACCGGACTGAGCTACACCCTCGCACCCGGGCCACTTGCCCTCCTGTCCGAAGCTGCCCGCACACAGCCGGGCGACGAGCACGTCATGGTCATCGACGAGATCAACCGCGGCAACCTGCCCCGGATCCTCGGCGAGCTTCTCTTCCTCCTGGAGTACCGCGACGAGTCCGTCCGCACCCTCTATCGCCCGGACGCACCGTTCTCCCTGCCTCGAAACGTCCTCTTCATCGGCACGATGAACACGGCCGACCGCTCGATCGCCCTCGTGGACGCGGCGCTTCGACGGCGCTTCCACTTCATCCCGTTCTTCCCGCACGAGGGGCCGCTGGCCGACCTCCTACGCCGCTGGTTAGAACGAGAGCAGGGCCCGGTCTGGGTGGCCGATCTACTGGATATGGTGAACGCCGAGCTCCGCCAGCGCCTCGGCGGCCCGCATCTACAGGTCGGCCCAAGCCACTTCATGACCCAGAACCTGGACGAGGTGCGGCTCCGGCGCATCTGGGACTACAGCGTCTTCCCGTTCATCGAGGAACAGCTTTACGGCGATTGGGGCGCCGTTGACGCGTATCGGTTCGAAGCCGTCCACCGGCGCTTCCGCACAGAGTCCGAGATCGTAGGCGGCCCGCTCGAGGACGCGGTGTCGGGCGACCCCTGGGACAACGGCGAACCGTGATCGCACCGGCGACACCTCCGGCGCCGTCCGCAGCGCCGACTGAGCGGCTCTCGCTCAGCGAGTACAACGAGCGAGAGGTTGTGCTCCGGCCCGACCAGGTGCGAGCCCTGTTGGCCGTGGGCCGTAACCGATTCGAGCTGCATCCCACAGGAGACGCCCAGACGTTTCGCCTGCGAGCGACCCAGCATGTGGGCACGGTAACCGTGCCCGGCCTCCAGATCCTCATCCGACCCAAAGTCCCGCTCGCCAACCTCTTCTACATGCTCGCCGTTCCCGGCCCAAAGGAGACGTGGCAGGAAACGGACTTCGGCTACGGCGTCGAGCGCCAGCTCCTGCCTGCGTTCGCCACGCTCTTCGCACGCGCTGTCGATCGAGCACTGGGGCGCGGCCCGCTGCGCGCCTATCGCCTGGAACATCAGCGCCTTTCGGCCCTCCGCGGCCGCATCGACATGGCCGTCCAGGTCCGCCAGCCGGCCATCGTGACACCGTTGCCATGCCGCTACGAGGACTTCACCGCCGACGTGATGGAGAACCGTGCGCTGCGCGCCGCCATCCGCCGCTTCCTGCGCCTGGCCGGCGTGCCGGATCGGGTGCGCGGCATCCTCCTTCACCAGCTTGCGCGGCTCGAGGATGTCGCCGACGAACTCGTGTCCCCGGACGCGGTCGATCGGGTCCCAATCACGCGCCTGAACCGCCACTACGCGCCTGCCCTCGGCCTAGCCTCGATCGTCCTCCGCGATACGACGCTCCTCACCGACGTTGGCCGCGCCGATGCCAGCGCGCTCCTCATCGACATGAACCGCGTGTTCGAAGCGTTCGTCGCCGACCGCCTCCGGCGGGCGTTGCAGCCAGCCCTGCGCGTCCGCGACCAGAGGCCAGGTTACCTGGACAACGAGCGTCTGGTATCCATGCGTCCCGACCTCGTATTCGAGCAGGATGGACGGCCCGTCCTCGTCGCGGACACGAAGTACAAGTTGACCGACGACGGCCGCGGCCGCGTCGGCGATTACTTCCAGCTGCTGGCATACACGACGGCCATGGGCCTTCGAGCCGGCTTGCTCATCTACTGTCATAGCGGCTCCGGGACGCCGCCGCGCGCGATCACCGTACGGCGGGGCGGGCAGCGGTTGTGGACGCAGGCGGTGAGAGTGGGGGGGACGCGGGCGGAGCTGGAGGAGGCCATGGTTCAGCTAGCGGACCTGGTTCGTGTGTTGACGCGCACCGACCGTCAGCTCGCTTGACGCAAGCCCCCGACGGACCCCATGCGCTACATCCTAACCGGCCCCGACAACCACCCCTACCCCAGCCCCACCCCCGGCCTCCTCGGCGGCAACCGCCGCGACAAGATCTACGGCCGCCTCGACTGCCCCTCCGCCGTCCGACACCTTCCCAATGGCTACGCCAAGGTCCGCGTCTTCTTCCCCGACGAAACCACCGCGATCGCCGCCGGCTACCGGCCGTGCGGGACGTGCATGCGGACGGCGTATCGGGAGTGGAAGGCATCGCAAGGCGGACGGATCATCCGCTGATCGTCGGCTCGACCTTGCGATGCCGCGAGTCGGTCTCGACGCGCGTCGTCGGAATGACCGTCACTGCGACGCTGCCCCGAGCAACAGCGCCAGCGAGTCGCGAACCTTGGCGCGATCCGACTCGGCCAGCATACCCAACTCCCCGCGCACCAAGCGGTGGTCCAGGGTGAACAGCTTGAACCGCACCAGGGAGGCCGCCGGCAGTCCTGCCGCCGATAGATCATCGATCGGCACGTCCAACGGCCAGGGCGGATTGCCGGCCGAGGTGATCATCGCCATCACCGAGTGTCCTGCGGGACGGTTGAAACGCATGCCGTCCGACAGCACCAAGGCCGGCCTGTGCTTCACCGCTGCCCGGTCCGTGAACGGGAAGGGCACCCGCACCACCTGGAACCGCTCATAGCTCACGGTAGGCCGCCTCGTCCGCCGCGCTGGACCATTCGTCCAATGTGATCTCCACCGCCCGCAGGTATTCCAGGTCCAGCGCCTGCACCCGCCGGACGCGGGCCACCCCGTCCGGGCCCACATCCCAGGCCAGGAAGTCCCCCGGCCCGACCTTGAGTGCTTCGCGGATCTCGTGAGGAATCGTCGTCTGCCCTTTGGATGTAATCTTCCCGATGCCGATCATGCTCTACCTCCCTTGCGCAAGGACCGCATTCCGTCCTTACCGTTCCGTCATACTATAAAGGGCGGGCACACACCGCGGCAACCAGACCCTTGGACTGCATCCGCACGGCCCCCGATCCGAATGATTTGCGTGACCGCCGCCCGACACACTACAATCGCCCGCTGATCTATCGCTGTGAGTGGTCGCTGTAAGAGGTTCCCCATGCAAGTCATCCTGAAGACGGACGTCCCGAAGCTCGGCCAAGTGGGCGACCTGTGCAAGGTCGCCGGCGGCTTCGGCCGCAACTACCTGCTCCCGCAGGGACTGGCGATCCTGGCCACGCCGGGCGCGCTCAAGCAGATCGGCGACCTGAAGCGCGCCGAGACGCGCCGCCAGGACCGGCAGCGCGCCGAGATGAACGACCTGGCCGCCCAGATCGGCCGCCAGGCCCTGACGTTCAAGGCGCGCGTCGGCGAGACCGGGCGGCTGTACGGCTCGATCACGGCCACCGACATCGCCGAGGCGCTCGAGGCCCAGCTCGGCTCGCCCGTCGATCGCCGCAAGATCGTTCTCGACGATACGATCCGCACGCTCGGCGACCACAACGTGCCGATTCACCTGATGCAGGGCATCAACGCCATGATCAAGGTGACCGTCGAGGCGGACGGCGAGCTCGTGCCCGACAAGCCGACCGAGACCTCGGACGAGGACGATGCCTGGGGCAAGGTGACCGTCACCGACCTGGGCGACGACGACGACGACGAGGACGACGAGGGCCGGGGTCGCCGGGGTCGCCGGGGTCGCTGACGCGGCCCCACCGCGCCGGACTTGGGTGAGGTGGGCAGCCATGGACGAATCGACGTCGGAACGGGTCGTCCGCTTCCTGGTCGACCACGCGCGGTGCAACCAGTGCCGCGGCGCCTACCACGTCGAGAACGTCCACGTCCTGCACCAGAGCGGTGACCGCATCTGGGACCTGGCCGCCGTCTGCGAGCAGTGCTACGGCTTGGCGCTGATCCGCGCCGTCGTCAAGAGCGAGGACGGTCAGATCCACACCGAGCCCGTCGGCGAGCTTTCGAACGCCGAGCTGCGCCGCTTCGACCGGCTGCGGCCGATCGACCGCGACGACGTCCTCGACGCGACGGCCTTCCTGAGCGACTTCGACGGCGACTTCGAGCGCCTGTTTCAGAGCGGCGAAGCAGACGGGGTCGACGCGTGACCGCGGCGCACCACCGCGCGTTCGGCGCGCTCGCCGCCGTCGGCCTTGCGCTCAGCATGGCCTCCGGCGTCGTTGCGCAGCCCGTCGCCCCTCAACCCGGGGGCCCGACCGCGATGGGCGATCCGGGCAGCAGCCGCCTGATCGGCCGTGTCACGGACATCGTCACCGGCCGCCCGCTGGCCGGCGTGCGCGTGCGCGCCGGCGAGGCCGACGGCCGCACGGACAACGACGGCGTCTATCGCCTCAGCCTCCCGCCCGGCGCCTACCGCATCCGTGTGACATCGCCGGGCTACCAGGGCGTCACCGTCGTCGAGCGCGAGCTCGACCCGCTCATCGGCGACGGCGAGGCGCGCGTCGACGTCGCGCTGCCGCCGCTCGTGGCCGACGCGAGCGATGCCCGCAAGGTCGTCGACACGATCCGTGGGCGCGCTGCGCTCACCGCCACCGTGCCCGTGACGACGACGAGCGTCGAGGATGTCGGAACCGAGGACGCCGACCCGCAGCGACTGGCCGCTTCGCTCGCGGTCAGCGAGGTGCCCGCCACGATCCGCGTCCTCATGCCGGAAGGCCAGATCGTCGCTCTCGACACGGATGAGTACCTCAAGGGCGTCGTCCCGGCCGAGATGGGCTGGATCTTCCGGCGCGCCTTCGAGGCGCTGAAGGCGCAGGCGATCGCCTCCCGAACGTATGCCGCCGCGCACTGCCTGCCGACCTCGGCCGGCGACCCGGCGGTCTGCGAGCGCGGCCTGGACGCCAACGTCGACACCACGACGCGCACCCAGGTCTGGCGGCCCGTCCACTACGACATCACGGACGCCGCCGTCGAAGCGACGAGCGGTCTCGCCGCCCGACTGGACGGCGCCCTCTTCAGCACGATGTACTTCGCCCGGACGGTGAACCGTACGCTCGACAGCGAGGCCAGCCCGTGCTGCGGCGGCCGCAGCGTGAGCTTCCTGCGCTCCGTCGCCTCACCCGACCCGTTCGATGCCCGCCACGGGCACGGCGCCGGCCTCAGCCAGGAAGGCGCCGCCGTCCTGGCTGAGTGGGGCGCAACGGCCGAGGAGATCATCGCCTACTACTATACGGGCGCCTCCGTCGCCGCCGACCCGTCCGCGGCCGCCGCGGCGCGCGGCGCAGTCGAGCCGGCGGACGAAGGGTCGCCCTCGACCGACGCCGGACCCTCCGCCGACGCCGATGCCGGGCCGACCGACGATGCGACCGACGATGCGGACGACGCCGACGGCGCTTCGCCTGCAACCCGCGCCGGCACCGCCCGCCTCGATGCCGACCGCTTCGGCGAAGTGGAGCCCGGATCGGTCACGGCCGTCGACGCGCTCGCGATCCGATCGTTGACCGCCGATGCCGACGTCTCCGCCGATGCCGACGACCCTGCGGAACGCGAGATCGTCGACAGCCCGACCGTCCGAGCCGACTTCCCGTTCATGGCCCTGGCGGTCCGCTGGACGGACAATCCGACCGCCGGCGAGGCCGTCACGGCCACCGCCGCGGTCACGGCGGCCACGGCAACGCCGTCGACCGGTGACGTGTCGGCGCCGGAGGGGGAAGCCGATGCGTCGGACGAACCCCGCGGCGACGTCCTCGTCCGCGTGAGCGATGACGGGGAGACGTGGTCCGACTGGCTGCCGATGCTGCCGGACGAGGACGGCCGATCGCGTTCGGCGGACAACTGGACGCGGCTCGTCGTGGCCCGTGGGCGCTATGCGCAGCTGCGGATCGTGTTCAGCGGACCGGCGGACGTCCGCGCCTTCGACCAGCTCGACCTGCACTACTTCAATGCGGACGCCGGCCCGCGCGCGCCGATCGTGCCGGCCTCGGAAGCGCTGAACGACGTGTCGGCATCGTCCGACCGCGACCTCACCGCCGCCTCCATCGAGGACACCGTCATCAAACGCGCCGGATGGGGCGCCGACGAGCAGCTGCGCTTCCAGGGCGGCGACGAGATCTGGCCGCCCGAGTACACGATCCCGAAGGCGCTGATCATCCACCACACCGTCACGCAGAACGACCCGGTCGACCCGGCATCCGTCATGCGGGCGATCTACTACTTCCACGCCGTCACGCGCGGCTGGGGGGACATCGGCTACAACTTCCTGATCGACCACCGCGGCAACGTGTACGAGGGCCGGTTCGGCGGCGAGCGGAACGGCCGGATCACGCAGGGCGGCCACGCATTGCAGTTCAACACGAACTCGATCGGCGTTGCGCTGCTCGGCACGTTCACCGACGTCCGGCCCCCGGCCGCCGCCGAATCGGCGCTCGTGTCGTTCTGTGCCGCCAAGGCCTTCCGCTACCGCGTCGACCCGCAGGCCGGCGTGACGCTGCTCGGAACGCGCTTTGCCCACGGCCTGATGGGCCATCGGGACGCGTTGCCCGGCCACACCGCCTGCCCCGGCAATGCAGCCTATCCCCGCATGGACGCCATCCGCATCGGTGTCGCGGCGCTCCTCGGCGAGCTGGGCGGCCAGCCGACGGCTTCGCACACGCCGCCGCCCACCGTCCGCCCGACGGCCACGCCCACCCGCCGACCCACCGCCACCGCGACGCGCGGCGCGACGACCGGCGCCACCGCGCCGCCCGCCTCGACCGGCGTGCCGACCCCGCCCGCCGGCTGCAGCGACGGGATCGCGAACGGCGGCTTCGAGGCCGAGGGGGATGCCTGGGTCTTCAACCGCTCGGCGCGCACGCGCTGGGACGTCCTCGCCGGCCTGCAGGCTGCGTTCGTCGGCCTTCGCAACGACGACCCGGACAACGGCACGACGTACGCTTCGATCGTCCAGACCGTCCCGTTGCCGGCCCGCATCGACCGCGCCACCCTTCGCTTCGCGTTCCGGTCCACGGGCGATGATGCCGATCGCCGCCTCGTACGGCTGATGGACGGCCAGGGTCGCGTCGTGGCGCTCGGTGACGTGAGCCTGCCGGCCACGACGCCGGGCTGGACCGTCCGGAGCTTCGACGTCGGCGCGGCGCTCGCCCCGCTCGTCGGCCAGCCGCTGCGCGTCTACTTCGGCGTCGTGAACAACGGCGACGGCCGGCGCAGCTACGTTCGGTTCGACGAGGTACGCCTCGAGATCTGCCCCGGTCCGGGCGGTCAGACCGTCGATCCGACCGCCGCGGCGTCCGCCACCACGGCGGCCACCCGAACGGCGCCGCCGTCCGCGACGCCCAGTGTCGCCCCGCCCAGTGTCGCCCCGCCTCGCCCGACCGCAACGCGCACCGCCGGCTCAGGGCCGACGCCGACACGGCCGGGAGCGGCCGTCATGTGCGCCCCGTGGTTCGCGGACGGCGGCTTCGAACCGCTGACGGCCAGTGTCGCCGGGGCGCCGCCGGCATTGTCGGCGGAGACGGCCGCGCTTTCGGCAACGTCGGCCATGTCGGCGACGATGGCCGCTTCTGCGACGACGGCCGCTTCTGCGACGACGGCCGTTTCCGCGACGACGGCCACGACTGTGACGACGGCCGTTTCCGCGACCGCCTCGGGCGAGGGCGTCCTCGGGCGCTGGCGGCCCGGCGGCGACCTGCCGGTCTCGGTCCAACGCGGCACGGCGCATGGCGGCGTTGCCGCAGCGCGGCTCGGACCGGAACCGGGTGGGGCGGACCGGTTCGGCTACGCGTCGCTCGCGCAGACCGCCACGCTGCCGCTCGGCATCACGTCGGCCGACCTCCGGCTCTGGGTCCGCCCGGATCCGCTCGCCGGCGGCGACTCCTTGTCGATCGAGATCCGCCGCCCGCACGACGGCGTGCGACAGGTGCTGGCGCTCCCGACGGGCGGGCTGCCCGCGGGTCGCTGGACGGAGCTGCACCACGCCGTCGACGCGGCATCCCTCGGGACGGCCGTCGAGGTGTACGTCGCGCTCCTCAACCGCCGCCAGTCCGAGGCGCCGGCCGCGTCGGTGGTGTGGGTCGACGACATCGGCTTCGACATCTGCTATCGCCCATCGCCGACGATCGCCGTGCCCTTCCTGGCCGTCGAACGACCCTGAACGCCGGCGTGCCCGCACCGCTCCCGCCGGTATCGCCCCACTTCTACTCGGCCCGCCTGCTGCAGGCGATGGCCGGCGGTGATCACGCGCGGTTCCTGGCCGACGGCGGGCGCGGGCTGCGGCCGCGCCTGGCCCGCGCGCTCGAGCTCGCCGCGATCGAGCCTGGGCAGACCGTCGTCGATCTGGGCTGCGGCCGCGGCGAGGCGGCGGCGCACGCCGCCCAAATGGGCGCGGCGGTCGTCGCGCTGGACTACAGCCTCGATGCGCTCCGACTGAGCGGAACCACGGCCGCCGTCGTGGCTCCGCTCGGCGACGTCGCCCCGGCCGCCGCCGACGCATCGAACCTGCCGCTCTCCGACGGCTGCGCCGATCGGGTGCTCTGGCTCGACGTCATCGAGCACCTCCACCCGTGGCAGGTGCGGGCGACGCTGGCCGAGGTGCGACGTATCCTGCGGCCGGGCGGCTTCGTCGTCATCCATACGCTGCCCAACCGCTGGGCGCTGCGGGTGGCCTATCCGCTGCTGCGCGCCGTCGCACCCTCCCTGCCCGCCAGCCCGCGCTCGGCGTACGAACGGGCCGTGCACGTGAACGAGCAGTCGCCGCTGTCGCTCAAGCGGGCGCTGACGGCCGCCGGATTCGCCAGCCGCGTTTGGGTCGAGGAATGGTCGACGGTACAGGCCGGGCGACAGGCTCTGGACGGTGGGCAGGTTCCGGACAGTGAGCAGGTTCCGGACAGTGGGCAGGCTGTGGACGGAGGACCGTTTCTGGAGGAAGGACTGTCGGGTGATCGCTTTCCTGACCCGCAACGGACAAGGGGCTACCCGGCGCTGCGGCGCCCGGCAGTCCGCCTTGTGGCGGCCGGCGCGATGCGGACGCCGCTGCGGTGGTGGGTCGGCAACGACATCTTCGCCGTCGCCCGGCCGGATCGGGGGCATTTCGTCAGCCCGACCCGTTGACGCGGCCCGGCCCGTCGGGTACGATAGGTTCGTCTCACAGCTGCGTCGGCCGAGCGCCGGATGCCCCACCCCACCACTACCCTTCTACGGCATCACACTGCCTCGCCCGCTGCCCTTCCGCCCGCCCGGCGTTAATGCAACGTTTAGGCGGGGCCGTATCCGGGCCGAATCTCCACCCGTTAACACTTGCAAGGAACCGCGCCGTGCAGGATGAGCACGATCTGGTCCGTAAGGCACAGGACTACGATCCCGAGGCCTTTGGCGAGATCTACGAGCGGTACTACAACGGTGTATACCGATATATCTACTATCGGGTCGGGGAGCAGACCTTGGCCGAGGATCTCACGATGGAGGTCTTCGTCAAGGCGATGGAGGCGATCGACACCTACACCTTCCGTGGGGTGCCCTTCTCGGCTTGGTTGTATCGGATCGCCAGCAACCTTGTGGTGGATCACTTCCGGCGTCAGCCGATGCAGGGAGCGGTCTCGCTGGAAGAGAAGCTGGTGGCGTCGATGGAGATGCCGGCCCAGGCGCTCGAAACGGAGTTTGCACACGACGCGCTCCGGCGGGCGCTGGCGGAACTCACCGACGACCAGCAGCAGGTGGTGATCCTCAAGTTCGTGGATGGGCTGAGCAACCTGGAGGTCGCTCAGATTCTGGGAAAGACTGAGGGGGCTGTGAAGTCGCTTCAGCATCGCGCGCTTGCCTCGTTGGGGCGGGCACTGGGGGAGCAAGGTGAAATTCCAGTTTGAGCAGGCGCTAGACGCTTGCCTCGCTCAACTGAATACCGGCGCCGATCTCGAGGTCGTCCTTTCGGGCTTCCCCGAGTGTGCCGACGAGCTTCGTCCGGCCCTGGCTGCGTCCGAGTGGATGCAGCGCCTTGCCCCGCCGCCCGAGCGCCGCCATGTCTCCAAGGACGCCTTCGTCGCCGTCGTCGCCGAGCGACGTCGGCTGGTCGAGCGCGTGGAAGGGTTGGTGGTCGAGGTGAAGGTGGGCGTGCCGGTCACCGAGCTCCTCTCGCGCACGGCCGCTCCGCTCAAGGGCGTGGTGTGCGCCGCGCACGCCATGCACACCGACGCCGTGCCCATGCCCTCGCCCGAGGCGTTCGCGAGCGGCAAGGCGGCATTTATGGCCCGCGTCGCCCAGCACCGCGCGATCGCGATCCGGCAGCGCGCCGCGGCGCCGCAGTCCGGGCACGCCGCGGGCACGTGGCGCAGCATCTTCGGCGGCCTGACGTCGCAGCCGACGCTCGCCCGCCGCGCCGTTTCCAGCGCTGTCGCGCTGGCCATGACCGGAATGATCGGCGTGACCGGCCTCACCCAGGTCAGCCGCGCTGCCGCAAGCAGCCTGCCCGGCGAGGCGCTGTACCAAGTCAAGATCATCGGCCAGAGCGCGCGGATGATGTTCCAGTTCGATCCGGCCGCGCGCTCGGCCCTCCAGACCGAGTATGCGCAGCGCCGTCTGGCGGACGTCGAGGCGCTCGTCGCCGCCGGCCGCACCGTGCCGGGCGAAGCCATCGAGGCGCTGCTGGCCGATGAGGCGTCGCTGAACGCGCTCACGGACACGCAGCGCGGGATGCTCAGCGGCCTGATCCGCTCGATCGCCCGCACCGATGCGGACTTGGCCGCGCGCCTGCGCGCCGTCGTCGGGGATCCGATCGACGTCGATGCGCTGCACCGCGGCACCGCCGGCCCGTCCGAGGTGATCTTGAACCGCAAGCCGATCGAGGTCCAGTTGCCGGCCGACGAGTTCACGGCCGAGCCCGCGCCGGTCCAGGCGGACGAGCCGGGCGGGGCCGCGGACTTGCCGAACGTGCCGGTGAGCGGGTCGTCCGACGAGCCGGTGCCGCCGGTTTCGGCGCCGATCGTTCGCGACGCGACGGACCGCGACGCCGACGATGTGCAGCCGGGCGACAAGAGCGGGGAGGCGCAGGCCGGCGTCGGCGCTTCGGCCGATCCCGGCAGCAGCGGTGGTGGCCAGGAGCCGCCGGAAGACGCGCCGCCGCCGCCGGTGCCGCCGCACATGCAGCCGAATGGGGATCCGGAGCCCGAGAGCCCCTCCGGCCAACCGTAGTCCGACGATCCCGATCGATTGGGCCGGTGTAGCCGGCGAGCAACGGAACGAACAACGCGCCCGACCGATTGGTCGGGCGCGTGCTCTGTTGGATCGAATCGCGTGGATCGAAATGGATCGAAGTGGATCGAACCGGGCGAATCACGGACGGGGAAGCCAAGTTGGACCTGACCACCCGTATCTAGACGTACGCCCCGGCCGTTATTAACTGCGCAACGGGCTGCACCGATGCCGCCCGCTTGGATACGACAACCTCAGCTCGACGGGGACGGTGCGATTCGCACGCGCCCGACGGGGGGAAAGGAAAAGAGAGTCGCGCTCGCCCGGGGGACAGGGGGGATGGGTAAAGCGCGACTCTCTATTCCTGTGTCGGGATTATATGGATCCATCCGACCACGTCAAGGTTTCGATCACGCGCTGACGGCATCGCCCGCGGCGCGTTTGTCGTTTTCGGCGGCCCCGCGCTCGTCTGAGGGGGTGGTGTTGGCTCGCGCAACGACCTGCACCGGGTGGCCCGAAGGGTCGACGATCGTCTTGCCCGTGCCGTCTCCCCAGGCAGACGGAACGAGAGCCATGGCCCGGAACAGGCCGCGCCCATCCGCTGCCGCAGATGTCACGCGGCCGCTGCCGTCCCGCCGTCGGGTCTCGGACGGGGTGGCGTCGGCCGGGCGCAGGACATCGCCCTGGCCGAGCGCGTGATCGCTCGTGATCATGACCAGCCGGCGCCGGACCTTCTGATAGGTGTCGAGGCGGGCGACGACTTCTTGTCCGACGTAGCAGCCCTTGGCGAAGTCGACGATGTCGATCAGCCCGAGTTCGAGCGGGTTGGCGGTGCCGTCGATCTCCGCGCCGTACATCGGCGCGCGGCTGCGGATCCGCTGCAACGTGTAGTCCGTCTCGGCGGCCGGCACCAGCCCGTGCGCGGCGCAGGCCGCGACGACGGGCTCGCTCGTGGCCGCCAGCGGCACGATGATGTCCCAGCCGTCGGCCGGCCACGGCGCGGTGTGGGCCAACGCCCAGACCATCGCGCCGCCCTCGCCGCGGCGCGCAAACGTGCCCGGAGCGGCATCGGGTGTGACGCCGGTGAGGTCCGCCGCCACCGCGCCGGCGCCGGGTCCGAACAGGCGGCCGTGGATGACCTGGTCGGTGGCATCCGTGACGCGCACCGCTTCGCGCAGGACGTAACGCGCCAGGTGGGCGGCGACGACCGGTGCCGAGGCCGCATGCGTCGTGATGAGCACCGTGCCGTCCGCGGCATGGTGGCACGCCACCCAGTCGACGACGCGACCGGTGTCGGTGAGGAGCAGCGTTGATCGGCCTTCGCCGGCCGCGAGGTCGGCGACGCGGTTCGTCGACATGCGCTGGAGAAAGGTGAGGCGGTCGGCGCCGGACAGCCACACGATGCCGGCCGCACCGAAGGTGAACGATCCGGGGCGGCCGTGCGCGTCGGCGTCGGAGATGGGGACGGGGATGGGAATGGTGGTCACGGCGACTCAGCCTCCCGCCGCGTGAACGGCCGCGAGCAACGCCGCCGGTCGGCCGGCGAACCGTGCCCGCTCGACCGTCCCGTTCGCCAGACCGAGCACGAGTGCGGCCAACGTGCGGCAGGCCGGGCTCGGCAGACCGCGGGCCTCGGCGACGGCCGCCACGGCGCCGTGCAGCACCTCGATCTCGGACGACGTCCGCCCGGCGCTGAGGTCGGCGGACACGCCCGAATGCCGCCGGCCCCGCCGCTCGGCCAGGCGTCGGCCGAACAGGGCGTGCAGCCAGGGCGCCGGCAGCCGGCGCACCCCGAGGGCGAGCGATCGGACGGGGTAGCCGGGCAGGTCGGTTGGGGGTGCGCCGATCGCGCGCATGACGGCCAGCGCCTCGCGCCACGCGGCGACCTCGATGCCGAACACGTCGCGCCGGGCGAGCACGTCGGCCGGCGGCTGGTCGAGGATGGCGCACGTGGCGGCGCCGAGCATGTTCAGCAGCAGCTTCGACCATTTCAGCGCCACCGGATCATGGCCGAGGCGCACGGCGACCCCTGCGATTCTCAGCGGCTCCGCCAGCTGTTGCCCCCAGCCCTCCGCGTCGTCCTCGAGCCCGATGCCCCCGCCGCCGGACAGGACGACGCGGCCGGGCCGGTCCACCGTCAAGCCGATCGTCACCACGCCGGCGCCGACCGCGGCGCACGGTTCGGCCGCGCGCACTGCGAGCGGCGCCGGTGAGGCGTGCGCGATGGCCGCTGCCAGGACGGCCTCGTTGCCGACACCGTTCTGCAGGCTGACGACCCGACCCACCGGCCCTGCCGCCGAGGCCAGTTCGGCCCCCACGACGGCCGTGGCGTAGCTCTTGACCGTCACGAGCGTGACATCGTACGACGACGCCGGCAGGCCGAACGCCTCGCGCACCGTGCCGACGACGGCGGGCCGCGTGCGACCCACTTCGCCCGCCGAGACGAGCTCCAACCCGTCGGCCGCCATCGCGGCGCCGTGCGGTCCTCGCGCGACGAGCGTCACGTCTGCCCCGCCGCGCTCGAGCTGCGCGCCGACCCACGAGCCCAGCGCGCCCGCTCCGACGACGAGCACCCTCAAGGGTGCGCTCAAGGGTGCGCCCGGCCGTGGCCGCCCCAGACGGCAACCGCCACCATGAGGAGCATGAGCAAGGCGACCGCAGCGAGGTGGCCGAAGCGGCCGTCGACCCAGACGACGGCCGCCAGGCCGAGCGTCGCGCCCAGCCAGCGGGTGACGGTGGTGGCGTTCACCGCGGGGTTCGGCCGGCAAGGGCGTCGCGTGACAGCTCGATGCGGCGCTCCTCACCGCGCACCAGCCGAGCGATGTTCGGGCGCAGCGCCCAGACGATCAGCACGAGCTGGCCGAAGCCGTAGAGCAGGTAGCCGGGCGAGGCGTCCGTCATCGCGACGCGATAGACCATGCTGCCGAGCGCCCAGAGGGAGATCGTGAGCGTCGCGACCGAGGCGATGCGGACCCCGAACCAGGCCAGCGCGGCCAGGACGATGCCCGGCACGAACGCCGCCGGCCAGATCGCGAGCAGCGCCCCGGCGTTGGGCGTCCCGCCCGCACCGCCGCGGAAGCCGATGTAGATCGAGTGGTTGTGGCCGAGGATCGCGGCCACCGCGGCGGCCGACATCGCCCATGCCTGCCACGCTGGCTCGGGCGCGATACGGCCGGCGATCCAGACGGCGAGCGCCGCCTTGAGGACGTCACCGATCAACGTGCCGAGAGCACCCGGCCAACCGACCGCGCGGTAGACGTTCGTCGTGCCCGTACGGCCGCTGCCGACCGCGCGCGGATCGACGCCGAGGAGGCGACCGATGACGATCCCGAAGGGAATCGACCCCAGGAGGTAGCCGATGACGGCGGCGGCGGAGGCGGCGAGAAGCGGGAACCCGGAAACCACCACGGTGCGTGCGACTCCGGTTGGACGGGTGGGGACGCAGGTTGGACAGCGTAGCATGGAGGGCTGGTGGGGGGCCAGTGATGGGGGGCGATGGGGGGCGATGGTCTTCGGGTCAACGGCCGATGACGACTGTGCACTGGATCCGGGTACTGGATCGAGATGCGCACG
The DNA here is from genome assembly GCA_020853525.1 of Ardenticatenales bacterium. Classification (GTDB taxonomy): domain Bacteria; phylum Chloroflexota; class Anaerolineae; order Epilineales; family Epilineaceae; genus Avedoeria. Next base: position 57,410 of record JADYYS010000037.1, read on the forward strand.
GTCCGGTTCCACTTGCCCCCGATCGCCCCTGCCTGTTACCCTCCGCCCATGTCGACCCCGCACCCCCCTCCCGACGCGTCGGCCCGCCCGCTGCGCGACCTCCTCGACGACGTCGATGTCCTCGACGTCGCCGGCGACCTCGGCGTCCCGATCGACCGCGTGACGTACGACAGCCGCGACTGCCGCGAGGGGACGCTCTTTGCGGCGTACCGCGGCGTCTACCAGGACGTGCACGGCTTCCTGCCGGACGCCTTCGCCCGCGGCGCCGCGGCGGCGCTCGTCGAGCGGCCGATCGCGGAGCTGTTGGCGACGCTGCCCATTCCCCCCGGCGCGACGCTCGTCAGGGTGGCCGACGTGCGGCTCGCGCGCGCCCAGATCGCCGCCGCGCAGCACGGGCATCCCGGGCGGGCGATGCGGATCGTGGGGGTGACGGGGACGGACGGCAAGACGACGACGAGCACGCTGCTGCATGCGATCCTCACCGCGGCCGGCTACCGGGTGGGCCTCCTCACGACGGTGGCCGCCCGCATCGGCGACGACGAGCTCGACACCGGCCTGCACGTGACGACGCCCGAGCCCGAGGACCTGCAGGCGATCCTGGCGCGGATGCGGGACGCCGAGGTCGAGATCGCGGTCGTCGAGACGACGTCCCACGGCCTGGTGCAGCACCGCGTCGGCGCGATTCGCTTCGACGTCGGCGTGCTGACGAACCTCACGCCCGAGGCGCTCGAGTTCCACGGGACGATGGGCGCCTACCGCGACGCCAAGGGGCTCCTCTTCGAGAAGCTCGTCACGGCCGCCGACGGCAGCGCGGCGGCCGATGAGCTGCCGCCGACTGCCGTCCTGAACGCCGACGACCCATCCTACGCCCACTACGCCGCGATCCCCGTCGCCCGCCGCTGGTCGTACAGCCGTCTCGGCGACCCCGCAGCCGACTTCCGCGCGCGGGACGTCGAATCGGACGCCACCGGCATCGCGTTCACGGCTGAAACCCCAATGGGCGATGTCGATATCCGCTCGCCGCAGATGGGGCCGTTCAACGTCGCCAACATCCTGGCCGCCATGGCCGCCAGCCACGCCTTCGGCGCCGGCCCGGACGACTGGCGCACGGCAGTCGCGGCCGTTGCCGGCGTGCCCGGCCGCATGGAGCGGATCGAAGCCGGCCAGGCGTATACCGCCATCGTCGACTTCGCCCACACGCCGAATGCCATCGACGAGGCGCTGCGCGCGGCCCGCGGGATGACCGGCGACGGCGGGCAGGTGCTGTGCGTCTTCGGCTGCGCGGGTCTGCGCGATCCGAACAAGCGCCCGGCCATGGGCCGCCTGGCCGGCGCGCTGGCCGACGTGACGGTCATCACGGCCGAGGATCCGCGGACCGAGGACCTGGACGGCATCCTCGATGCGATAGGGGCCGGGCTGCGCGAGGCGGGGGCGGTTGAAGTCGCACCGATCCACGCGACCACCGTACGATCGGGCAGCCACATCGCCACGGACGCATCGCCGCCCTCGCGGCACCTGTTCGTCCGCTGCCCGGACCGCTACGCCGCGATCGCCGAAGCGTGCGCTCGGGCCGGTGCGGGCGACCTCGTCCTGGTGTGCGGGAAGGGACACGAGCAGAGCCTGTGCTTCGGCAACGTCGAGTACCCGTGGGACGACCGCGAGGCGGTGCGGGCGGCGATCAGCGGGCGGGCGTCGTATGGAGAGCTGCCGACGTCGCGGTGAGGGGGTCAACCCCCAGTGCGGGTTCCATTGCTGCGGAGACCCGGTGCGTGGGCGGCAGCACTCGTCAGGACGTCCTCGTCACGGACGCTCAGCGACGAAGAGCGGGCTGGCCGCCGCCAGGCGTTCGATCGTGGCGCGCGTCGTCGCGGGCGTGGCGATGCCGTCGAGGATCGCCCAGGCATCGGCCGAGCGTCCGCGGTAGAGCGCGTCGAGGGACGCCGGCAGAACGGCGCACAGGCCGGCGCTGCCGGTGCCGCCCGCTGCTGCGACGTCGATCGGTACGTCCACCGTGGCAGGAAGGTCATCGGCGAACGCGGGGGTCGCCGGCACATAGCCCTTCCCGTCCACGAACCGCAGCACGACCGGCGGATCGCCGCTGCCGGCGGCCGAGCACAGCGCGTCGGTGATCGTGGGGTCGCACGTCAACACTTCGTCCGCGCCGTCGCCGTCCAGGTCCTCCAGCCGGCCGCGGCAGCGCGACAGCGGCAGCGCGAGAATCGACCGCAGGGCGCGCGGGGTCGAGTCGACCTGAAAGATCTCCAGCGACCAACAGCAGCCCATGCCGCCGGTGTCGTGCTCGACGACGATCTCGGACCGCGCGTCGCCCGTCACGTCGGTTCCCGTCCGGTCGTCGAGGCGCGTCCATTCGAGGACCGTCTCCGGAACGCCGTCCGCACGGATCGTCACGATCGGCTGTTCGATTCCAAGGTCGGGCCGCGGCCGCAGCCACGCTCGGACGACATGGCCGTGCACGATGACTTCGGAGACAAAGCGGTCGCCGGCAACTTCCGACGGTCCTTGCGCGACGGGCGTAGACGCAGAACCCGTCGACACGGCAGACGTCGGCATGGCACGCGTCGGGCCGAGTGCGCTCGTGGGTGCGACGCGGATCGACATGTCCGCGTCGCGGCCATCGAAGCCGTCACGCGTGAGCAGGCGGGTGCGCGTCAGTACGACGCCGGCCAGCACGACGACGATCCCGATGCGGCCCGCCGTCGTGAGCCGCGAGGGGGGTGCGGGGTGGCGCGGGGGGCGATGTGGGGGGCGGGGGGGCATGGCGGCGATGGTAGCACATCCGGGGTATGCAGTTTCCCGGTTCGACTGTCGGGAGAACCGGCATGGGGGCGTCGTCGCCCGGCCATATTCGATCGGATCGGTAAGGCCGATCCCAGCGGATTACGGAAGGTCAGGCGCTGACGTCTGCCGAGTCTTGTCGGCGCATCCTGTCGGGCGCCCCGTCCACAATCCTCAATCCGCCAGATCGCTCGTGTCCTCCGCCACCGCCGCCCCGCTCACCGGCGTCCGGTCGATCGCGACATCGGCCAGCGCCCGGTGCATCGGCCCCGGATCGCACATCGCCGCCAGCTTGCGGGTGCGGCCGACGTTCAGGCGCTCGAAGAGCAGCGTGAACTGGGCTTCCCAGGCGTCGCGGATCACGGCGCGGTCCGGCTCCGGCATCGTCCAGAGGCGCTCCTTGAAGGCGCCGAGGGCGTGCTTGCGGGTGTTGTAGAGGAACTGCTCGTCCGTCTGGTCGGGCTTGCGCTCGCCGGCCTTCGTCTCGCGCAGCCAGGCGTAGATCTCCTCGCGCAGGTCGTTCGGCAGCCGATCGAACGCCATGTTCTGGAAGTTCGTCGCCAGGTGGACCTCGCACGCGCCGGCCTCGGCGAACTTGCTGAACGCCGCGTCCGGCAGCGTGCTCGCGCCGTGTTGGACGGCGCCCGCCAAGTGGTAGCGCTCGCGGGCGAGGAACGAGAGCGACTTGAGGCACTCGAAGTCGACGGCCACCTGGGCCAGCGTCCCGTCCGGAAGGACGACGCCGCCGTGCGACGTGCCGGTCTGGATGCTGATCTTGCTGATCCCGGCCCCGGCGTCGGCCAGCGCCGCTTCGTACTCTTCCATGAACGCGTTCAGCTCGTCGGCCGTCGAGTTGTGACCGCCGACCTCGCCGATCTCGCCGCCGACGGACACCGTGACGGTGGACGGCGACGCGTTGCGGATCAGCCGCGTCAACTCGGCGCACAACAACGCGTTCAGCCGCTGCTGTTCGCGGTGCGTCGGCAGCGAAAGGTCGACGAGCGTGCTCGTGTCGATGTCGATGTTGTAGAAACCGGCCCGGATCGCCTCGCGCGTCAGCTCGCGCACCGCGCCGAGCTCAGCCTCAGGGTCGGCGGCGTAGCGGGCGGCGCTCACCTGGAAGTGGTCGCCCTGTACGAAGAGTGGGCCGCGGAAGCCCTCCTTGATGGCGGCGGCCAGCAGGCTGCTGATGTACTCCGCCGGCCGCTGGTCGGTATAGCCGATCTCGGAGCGGGCAATCTCGAAGATGACCGCCCCGACCTCGCCTGCGTTCGCGGCCCTGAAGATCGCCCGGCCGCAGTCGAACGCCATCGCGCGGACGTTGATCGCCGGTACCGTGAAGTTGTTCGGCGTCAGACCGCGACCGCGGGCCATGTAGAGGTCGTGGATGGACGCCGGCCGAATCCCGAGCACCTGGCCGAGCTCCCACAACAGCCAGCGCGCCGTCGCCTGCTCCGCCCCCGTGCCGAACGCCGATGCGTGGGCCAGCGCGTCGACGTTCCGCCGCAGCGCCGCCTCGTCGACGACGGTCACGGCTTCCGACGGCGGCGCCTTCGGGGCGACGGCGACGGAGCCTTCGAGTGCGGCGAGGAGGGTGGGGAGGGCTTGCATGGGTGGGCCTCGGGAGGGGGAAGCGGATCGGGTCGACAGCCGGCCGATTGTATCACCACCCCCCAACCCGTGATCCTCCCCCTACGGCACCGGCACCCCCTGTCCATCGCAAGCCAACCGCCCCTGAATGTCCGCATAGATCGAGATCAGATCCTGATCCGTCGGCGACGCATAGAACCGGTCCACCGTTGTCGCCACCGTCTCGAGGAGCGTGCGGTCGATCGTGCTGCCGAGGCCGATCGCGTAGACGATGACGTCGTTCAGCCGCAGGCGGGCGCCGGCCTCGAGCACGGGCGCGTTGCCGGGCGGGTTCGTCTGGAGGCCATCCGTCAGGACGATCAGCACCGGCAGCGCCGTCGCCCGGTGCGCGGCCAGCGCCCGTTCGCCTTCGCTCAGGCCGAGGTCGATCCGGGTGCCGAACTCCGTCGTGAGCGCGTCGAGCGCGGCGTCCAGGCGGGCGACGTCGGCCGTCAGGGACTGGTGCGTCGTGGCCGTCGTGTGGAAGCTGACGATCGCCACGCGGTCCTCGGGGTCGATGAGGTGGACGAACGTCCGCGCCGCGGCGCGCGCGGCGTCGAGCTTGGTGCCGCTGCCGGTCGCGCGCGGTTCGTTCATGCTGCTCGAGGCGTCGAGAACGAGCGCGACGTCGAGCGGGCGTCGCTTGATCAGGCACCCGCCGCGCAGCGCCATCGGCAGGTAGGCCCGATGGTTCAGCCCGAAGACCTCGACCTGTGGAATCGGGAACACGATCCGGCCCGGGTTGCCCAGCGCGTCGCGGTAGCGGCCGTCGGCATACACGTTCGTCGGCCAGGTGCCGACCTGCTGCGGGCGCAGGCGGTAGGTCATCTTCAGCGTGTCGGCCGCCGCCGTGACGCCGAACTGCCACGTCAGCGTGTTCGCGGCGGCGTCGAACGCGGCCGGCGGGATTGCGCTGTTCGGCACGTACGTCATGTTCGACGGGATCTGATCGACGACCGTGATCGTCTCGAACAGCCCCTCTTCCGGCCGGTAGCCGGTCAGGCCGCGGGCGATGTCCTCGACCTGGCCTTCCGTCGGGTTCATGTGCACGCGCCCCGGCTTGTCGCCGGCGGCGTTGGCGACGACGATGTCCAGGTTGTCGCGGTGGATGTTCGTGAAGTCCCACGACGGGAACACGAGCGCGTGGATCACCACGCCGGCCGCATCGAGCGCGTCGACGGCGTCGGTGGGCAGCGGATCGTCCTTGATGATCCCGTCCGTCACAAGGACGACGAGCTTGCGCGTCCCGGCCGGCGTCGGCGGGACGGCCGTGTCGAACGCGAGGCGTGCGGCGTCGAGCGCGCCGCGCAGCTGGGTATCGCCGTTGGCCGTCAGCGCCGCGATCCGGGCGCGGATGCCGGCCAGGTCGTTCGTCAGCGGCGAGAGCAGCGTCGGGCCGCTGTCGAACGTGACGAGACCGACGCGGGTGTTCGCGCCGTCGAGCTCGCCCAGGAAGGCCAGCGCGCCCGACTTGCCCTGGGTCAGCGAGTCCTGGAAGCTCATCGAGCGCGACGTGTCGAACACGATGACGATGTCGGCGGCGTCGAAGCGGCCGGGGCACCAGCCGTTGACGGTCAGCGACACCTGGACGGTCTCGCCGAGCGGGATCCGCCGCGGTGCGGCCGTCTTGTCGCGGCTCGGGACGCACGCCTTGGGCGACGGCGGGGGCGAGACCGGTGCGGCACGGCGCTCGAACACCCAGACGCCGGCTCGCTCGATCGGCGAACGGCTGTCCCAACCGAGCTCGAGCGTCGGGCCGAGGCGGACGAAGTTCACGTACACCCGCCCGTCGTCGCCGAAGGCGATGTCGCGCGGCTCGACGGCCGCGTCCGGCATCGCCCAACTGGCCACCAGGCGGCCGTCGGGGGCGTAGTGGTGGCCCCAGCCGCCGCGGCCGAGCACGACGACGTCGCCGCCCGGACCGGCCGCCATCGCCCGTGGACCGTCGTGCAGTGGCCAGTCGTTGACGGCGCGGCCGAACAGGTCGCGGACGTACACCCGGCTGCTGGCCTGATCGGCGATGTAGACGTGGTCCTTGTACAGCGCGATGTCCGTCGGCAGCGCGATGTCGCCGCCGGCGTCGACGGACCAGTCGCGTACCAGCGCGCCCGCCTCGTCGACGAGGACGATGCTGTTCGCGCCGAGGTCGAGCGTCGCCACGATGCCCTCGTCGGCGGCGACGGCGCCGAGGAACGAGGCCTTGTCGAGATCGTCGATGATCCGCTCGCCCGGCCAGTACGTCCATGCCGGCCAGTTGTCGTCCGGGCGCCCCTGCAGGAGCTCGGGATCGATCGTGTACACCTTCTTGCCGTCCATCGCGATGTCGCGCGTGAGCCAGGCATCGGAGCCGAACCAGATGTCGGCGTCGGGGCAGAGTCCGAGCTGCGACGTCAGGCGGCCGTCCGGCATCCAGCGCTGCACGGTCTGGCCGTCGGTCGTCCAGTTCGTGAGGTTGTAGTTCGTCGACCCGCCGTCCAGGCGCGAGCCGCCGATGAGCATCCGGCCGAGCAGAACGCCCACCTCCTCGGCGGCTGCAACGCGCAGCGGGTAGGCCGGGCCTTCGAGCTCGGGGGCGTCGTAGCCGCCGTTCAGGCGCGGCACGAGCGGTTCCGGCCGGAGGGCGTCGAAGCTGAGCAAGCCCTGGAAGTAGCAGTGGTTCATGCTGGCCAGCAGTCGGCCGTCGGCCGGGACGTCCAGATTGAAGAGGATGCGGCGCAGGAAGCCGGCGTACACGTGGTCCGTCGGGCCGGTGAACAACGGCACGTCGTCGACCCAGCGGCGGGCGCGCTTCGTGGCGTCGGGCGCGCGCGCGTCCGCTTCGTGGACGCGGAAGATGTCGACGTTGCGCGACACGAACACGCCGGCCGGGCCGACGGCGATCTCGTCGTCGCCCAGATCCGTGATCCCTTCCTCGACACTGTGATCGGGGCGGAAGACGACGATGCCGTTCACCTGCTGGCCGGGAGCGGGCGCCTGCTGGCCGGCCAATGGCGCGTTCGACGTCGTTGACGGGTGCGAGGTGGACGGATTCGAAGCCGACGGACTCGAAATCGACGGATGTGCAATCGACGGGCGGGCAATCGACGGCCGCGGCGTCGCCGTCGGCTGGCCGACGCCCGGGTCGCCGGCGCACGGCGGCGGGATGCGCGACAGGACCCAGATCCGCCCGTCCTGCCCGACGTCGAGCATCGTCGGCACGGCGAGCTCGGGCGCAGTGATCTGCTCGAGCAGCGTGCCGGCCGCATCGTAGACGTCGATGCTGTAGCTCAGATCCTCGCCCGGCTTGTTCGTCAGATCGGGGGCCTGGCCCGGGTCGTAGCACCACGGGTTCTGGCCGGCGCGCGTGAGGTAGATCCGCCCGTCGTCGCGGACGGCGATATCGATGTAGTGCCGCGGCGGCTCGAGCATCACCTCGACCTGGCCCAGGAGCGCGCCGCTCGGGGCGAGCCGCGTGACGCGGTAGACCCAGAACAGCTGCTGTGTCGCCTCGTCGCGGCGCGGGCTGGAGTAGAACTCGAGGACGTGGATCGTCCCGTCCGCGCCGACGTCCAGGCGCTGCGGCCGCCAGAGGACGGTCGTCGTGTCCACCGGCTTCGGCGGTGCCGTGACGGGCAGCGTCCAGACGCGCTGTGCCTCGCCGTTGCGGTCGAGGACGTGGATCGCGCCCGGCCGGCTGGCCGCGTCGCGGTTGTCCAGGATGTACGTCGTGCCGTCGGGCGCCGAGCTGATGTCGGCGGTGCGGCCGTAGCGGCCCGGCGTGAGCTGCCAGGGGCGCTTCTCCCACGTGTCGACGAGGGCGTACGTCGCGCCTTCGGTGTCGGGCACGCCCGTCACCTGGCGCAACGGGGCGGCGCCGACCGGGGCGCGGTCCGCGTTGAGCGCCGCGCTGAGGGCGACGGCGAGCACGAAAGCGGGAGCGAAGCGTGCCAGTCCGGGCAGCGGGCGCATCGGGTACCTCCTTGGCGTCGACGTGGGGTTCACGGTGGGGTGGTTCACGGTGTTGTGGCCTGATCGCAGGCCAGCCGGGCGAGGATCGCGTCGTAGATGGCGGTCAGCTCGGCATCGGTGGGCGAGCTGAAGTAGCGATCGGGTGATGAGGCGACGCCGGTCAGGAGCGCGACGTCGATCGTCGAGCCCAGACCGATCGCATAGACGAGCGCGCCGGACGCCTTGAGGCGATCGGCCTCGGCGACGACCGCGGTGTTGCCGGGCGGCATCGTCTGCAGTCCGTCCGTCAGGACGATGACGGCGGCCAGTGCCGCCGGCCGTCGGCCCTCGAGCGCCCCCGTCGCCTCGGCCAAGCCGAGGTCGATGTGCGTGCCCTCGGCCGATTCGATCGCCGCAAGGCCGAGCGTGAGTCGGTCGATGTCGCCGGTCAGCGGGACGACACGGCGGGCGGTGCGATTGAACGCGACGATCGCGGCGCGGTCCTCGGCCGGGTCGATCCGGCGCACGAACGCGGCGGCCGCGGCACGCGCGGCGTCCAGCTTGGTCCCCTGACCGGTCGCGCTCGGTTCCTCCATGCTGCTCGAGGCGTCGAGGACGAGCGCCACGTCGAGCGGCCGGCGCTTGATCACGCAGCCCGTGCGGACGGCCAAGGGCAGGTAGACCCGACGCGGCGGCGCATACACTTCCACTTCGGGGATCGGGAAGATCAGCTCGCCGGCCGTGCCGAGCGCGTCCGTGTACGGCGCGCGCGCCTCGATGTTCGTCGGCCACGTGCCGACCTCTCGAGGTCGGAGCTTGTAGCGCAGCCGCAGCACCTCGCCGGCCGGATGGTGGCGGATGCCGCGCCACGTCAGCGTGTTCGCCGCGGCGTCGAACTCGGCGCTCGGCACGGCGGAGCGGTCGACGTAGCCCATGTTGGGCGGGATTCGGTCGACCACGCTCAGGTCGCGGAACGCCACGGGCTCGGCCCGATAGCCGACGAGATCGGCGGCGATCCGGTCGACATCGGCCTCGTCGGGGTCGACGTGCAGGTACCGCGCGTAGCCGACCAGCCGGTTCATGTCGTCCAGATCCTCGGTCTGCACCTCCCACGTCGTGAAGACGAAGGCGTGCAGTTCGATCTCCGCGCCGCGCAGGTCGTCGCCCGCCTTGATCAACCCGACACGGTCGCTGTCCTTCACGACACCGTCCGTGAAGAGGATCGCCAGCCGCCTGCGGCCGGGGACGGGCGTGTCGCCCAGCTGCAGCCGGGCGGCCGCCAGCGCGCCGGTCAGCTGCGTGTCGCCCCGCGCCTGCAGCCCGGCCACGGCCGTGCGGACGCCGGCGATGTCGTCGGACAGCGGCCGCCGCAGCGTCGGCGCGTCGTCGAACGTCGCCAGGCCGACGCGCACCCTGGCCGGGTCGAGCGTGCCGAGCATGCGCAGCGCGGCTTCCTTGGCACGGTCGAGGCTGGCCTCCCAGCCCATCGAGCGCGACGTGTCGAACAGGAGCATGATGTCCGCTTCCGTGCTGCGGCCCGGGCAACGGCCGACGACCGTCAGCGTGACGTCGACGGTGTCGCCCAGCGGGATGCGGCGGGGGGCGGCGAACTTGTCCGGCACGCCGAGGCAGGCGTCGGGCGGCGGCGGCGGCAGGGACGGGGCCGGCCCGGGCGCGAACACCCAGACGCCGCCGTCGTGGACGCGCGTGCCCTGGCCGGTGCGACCATTGCCCTGCAGCCCGAACCGAACGTAGTTGATGAACACGCGGCCCTGCGTGTCGACGGCGATGTCGAGCGGCGTGCGGTCGCGTTGCGGCATCGGCCACGCGGCCACCAGCGTGCCGTCCGGGTGGTAGCGGTAGGCCCATCCGCCGCGACCGAGGATGTAGACCTCGCCCGCCGGATCGACGGCCACGGCGGCCGCTCCGTCGTGCGTGTCGAACGAGCCGACCGGATCGCCGGCGAGGTCGCGGACGACGACGCGGCCGCGGGCCTGATCGGCCAGGTAGACGCTCGAGCCGCGCAGCGCCACGTCCACCGGCACGCTCTGCGCGTCGGCGTTCGCCGGCCAGCTGGCCTGCAGTGCGCCATCCCGGCCGACGACGTGGACGCGCCCGCGCCCGACATCGAGCACGGCCGCCCGGCCGGCGTCGGCGCCGACGGCGGTGAAGAACGGCTCGGCAGACGGGTCGTCGAAGTCGCCGCCCCAGAACGACCATGCCGGCAGGAGATCGTCCGGGCGGAGCTGCAGGAAGGTGGGGTCCACCGTGTAGCTGTCCGAGCCGTCCGCCGCGACGTCCCGCACGAGCCATGACTCGGAACCGCTGCACAGCCCGGTCTGGCTCGTCAGCCGGCCGTCGGCGCTCCAACGCTGTGCGGTCTGGTTCTCGCTGGCGAAGGCGATGCCGTAATAGATCTGGCTGGGGCGCGTGCCGAGGATCGACATCCGCCCCAGCAGCGTGCGGAGCTCTTCGGCCGCGGCGACGCGGATCGGGAAGGCCGGCCCCTCGAGCTCCGGGCCGTCGAGCGCGCCGACGAGGACGGGTGATGACGGCCGCGCGCGGGGCGCGTCGAAGCGAAGCAAGCCCTGGTAGCTGCAGTGGTTCATCGCCGCGATCATCCGCCCGCCGGTGAACGGCACGTCGAGCGAAAGGACGCGGTGGTCGAGGAACAGCTGGGCGTACACGCGGTCCGTCGGCCCGGCGTACAGCGGTTCGTCCTCGACGGCGCCGAGGCCCCCGTTGGCGGCGCCGGGCCGCAGCGCGTAGATCTCGACGTTGCGCGCCACGTAGCGGCCGGCCGGGCCGACGGCGACGTCCTCGGCGCCGACCCACTCGATCGTGCCCCGCACCTTGAGATCGTCGCCGAGGACGAGCAGGCCGGTGAGCGGCGCGGGCGCCTGTGCGGCGGCGGCCGGGCCGGCGACCGCGTCGGCGCCCGCGACCGTGTCGACCCGCACCGCTTCACCCGCCGCCGCGGCCTGCGCCCGCTCCAGCCACGGCCACCCGCGGGCCAGCGACGGCGGCGGCGGGTGGCCCGGGTCCCCCGGACCGCCCCCGCCGGGCGAGCACTGCGGCACGATATGGTTGACGACGATCGCGGTGCCGTCGGCGTCGACGTCGAGGCTGATCGGCACCGCCAGCTCAGGCGGCGTGAGGAGCGTCCGCTCCTTGCCGTCCGGGCTGATGATCTCGACGGCGAAGCTCGGGTCCTCGCCCGGGATGTTCCGCGGCGGCTGTGACCCGCGCTCGTAGCACCACTGCGTCGCACCGAGCCGGGAGAGGTAGATCCGGCCGTCGTCGCGGACGGCGATGTCGGCGTAGCCGCGCGGCAGTTCGAGGGTCAGCCGGTAGCGGGTCTCGAGCGCCCCGCCGGCGGACAGGCGATCGACGAGGTAGCGGATGCTGTCGTTCAGTTCGCCCCGGCTCATCGAAAGGACGTAGATCTTGCCGTTGGCGCCGACGTCCAAACGGTACGGGATCGGCGGATCGGCCACGTCGGGCTCGTCGGGCAGCGGCAGCCAGGCCGTCGGGGTCCCGTCCGGCCGCAGCACGTGGAGCATTGGGGTGCGGCCGGCGATGTCCCGGTTGTCCAGGACGTAGACCGTGCCGTCCGGGGCCGAGCTGACGTCGGCGATGTTGCCGTAGCGACCGGCCGTCGGCGTCCACGGGCGGCCGGCCCAGGTGTCGACCAGGCGGTACGCGACGCCGGGCTCGGCGGCGAGCGCCGGCGATCCGGCCGGAGCGGCCGCGCCAAGGGCGAGGACGAAGCCGGCCGCGGCGAGGCGGGCGAATCGTGCGCTTCGCGACCGCACCGCAGGGCGCGCGGATCCGCACGGCACTCCGTGCCTGCCCGTGGCGTTCGCTGGCACCATGGCTCACCTCATTGTTTCGTCGGACGCTCGTCGACGGTGGTCGACGGTGAACGAAACCCGAATTCGACGGACCAAACCTTAGCGCGCGGCCCGATCGTCCACCTAACGACAGGTATCATGACACCGGACGGCCCGGAATCGGATGATACAATCGGCGCTCCGCCCGCCCGGGCTGCGCGGAACCGACGAACACGCACCGACCTGCAGATCGAGGCGCGCATGGCTGAGCAAGGGTACTACCGCTACCCCACCGTCCACGACGACGTGCTGATCTTCACGTCCGAGGACGATCTCTGGCAGGCTTCCGTCCGGGGCGGCCCGGCGCACCGCCTGACCGCCGGCCAGGCGATGGCCAGCGAGCCGGCCCTGTCGCCCGACGGCCGCCAGGTGGCCTATGTCGGGCGCGAGGAGGGCGGGCCGGAGGTCTATCGGATGCCGGCTGCCGGCGGCCGCGTCGAGCGCTTGACGTTCATGGGCGCGGACGCGCACGTCCTCGGCTGGACGCCGGACGGCGCCGGGATCGTGTTCTCGTCCAACGCCGCACAGCCGTTCCCGGCCCTCTACCGGGCCCACGTCGTGCCGGCCGACGGCGGCGCGGTGCGGCAGCTGCCGTTCGGGCCGCTGGCGAGCGTGGCGATCGGCCCGGCCACGGCCGCGGGCCACGCCGCCGTGCTGTGCCGCCACGCGCTCGACATCGCCCGCTGGAAGCGCTACCGCGGCGGCCTGACCGGTGAACTCTGGGTCGACGCCGCGGGCGACGGCGATTGGCGCGGCCTGATCACCCTCGAGGGCAACGTCGCCCGGCCGTTCTGGTTCGGCGAACGGATCTGGTTCGTCAGCGATCACGAGGGCGTCGGCAACCTGTACAGCTGCACCGTCGACGGCGCGGACCTCGCCCGCCACACCGACCACGCCGACTACTACGTCCGCTGGCCCGCCACGGACGGGCGGACGATCGTGTACACCGCCGGCGCCGACCTCTGGCGGCTGACGCCCGACGCGCCCGACCCGCACGAAGCGCAGCCGCAGCGGATCCCGATCACGTGGGCCGGAGCGCGGGCGCAGCACCAGCGCCGCTTCGCGAGCCCGAGCCGCTACCTGCACGGCTGGTCCATCCACCCGAAGGGCCACAGCGTGGCCGTGACGGCGCGCGGCAAGACGTACGTCATGGGGAATCACGACGGGGCGGTGCTGCCGCTGCACGCCGAGCCGGCCCGCACCCGCCTGGCCACGTGGCTGCCGGACGGCCGCCGCCTGGCGGTCGTGAGCGACGCCGGCGGCGAGGACACGCTCGTCATCCACACGATGGACGGCAGCGCACCACCCCTGCGGTTCGACGTCCTCGACCTCGGCCGCCCGACGGAGCTGTCCGTCTCGCCCGCGGGCGATGTCGTCGCGGTGGCGAACCACCGGCTCGAACTCCTCTCGATCGACATCGAGAAGATGACGCTCAAGCGCCTCGATCAGAGCCCGGACGAGCGGATTACCGGCCTGGCGTGGTCGCCCGACGGCCGTTGGCTGGCGTACGCCTTCCCGGCTTCGGCCCAGACGTCGATCATCAAGCTGGCCGAGCTGGCGACCGGTGAGGCACATGCCGTCACCCGGCCGGTGCTGCGCGATCTGGCCCCGGCCTGGGACCCTGGCGGCAAGTACCTCTACTTCCTGTCCTATCGCGACTTCACCCCGGTATACGACCGCCTCCACTTCGATCTCGGCTTCCCGCGCGGCATGCGCCCCTACCTGCTGACGCTCCGCGCCGACCTCGACTCCCCGTTCCGCCCGATGCCGCCCGCGCCGGGCGAGGCGCCCGTCGACGGTGCGGAGGGGGACGACGCGAAGCCGGGCGACAAGGAGGCGGGCGACAAGGCGGTCGACAAGGCGGGCGATGACGCGGAGAACAAGGCAGAGGACAAGGCGCAGGACAAGGAGGGCTCCGGCCCGCCGCCGCTGCGGATCGACCTCGACGGCATCGCCGAGCGGATCGTGGCGTTCCCGGTGGCTGAGGGCACGTACGGCCAAGTGCGGGGCATCGACGGCAAGGTGCTCTACACGTCCTTCGGCATCCCGGGTGCGGCCGGCACCGCCGAGGGCGATCGGCCGGCCGGCGGCCAGCTCATCGCATGGGACTTCGGCGAGCGCCGGAGCGAGACGCTGGCCGACGGCGTGCAGGCGTTCGACGTCTCGCGCGACGGCCGGACGATGATCTACCGCGCCGACCGGCGGCTCCGCGTCGGGAAGGCGGGCGTCAAGCCGCCGACGGACGGCGGCAACAGCCGGAAGACAGGCTGGCTCGATCTCGACCGCATCCGCGTGTCCATCGACCCGACGGCGGAGTGGGCGCAGATGTTCCGGGAGGCCTGGCGGCTGCAGCGCGACCACTTCTGGACGGCCGATATGGCCGGCATCGACTGGCTGCACGTCTATGAGCGGTACTTCCCGCTGCTCGAGCGCGTCGCCAGCCGGGCCGAGTTCTCCGACCTGATGTGGGAGATGCAGGGCGAGCTCGGCACGTCGCACGCCTACGAGTACGGCGGCGACTACCGCACCGGCCCCGACTTTCCGCGCGGCTACCTCGGCGCCGACTTCGAAGCCGACCCGGCGGGCGAAGGCTGGATCGTCAGCCGAATCATCGCCGGCGATGCATGGGACGAGGGGGCCAGCTCGCCCCTGGCGCGCCCCGGCGTGGACATCCGCCCCGGCGATCGCCTGATCGCGATCGACGGCCAGCGCCTCGATCCGCTGCGCTCGCCGGGGGCCGCGCTGGTCCTCCGTGCCGGCACGGACGTCTTCCTGGAGTTTGCGGCGCGCGCCGGAGCCGACCGGGACGTCGCGCAACCGGCCGACGCCGCGGACCGTGCATCCGACGACGTGCCGCCCGGTGCCGCGCCATCCGACAGTGTATCGTCCGACAGTGTATCGTCCGATGGCGTATCGTCCGATGAAGCACCGTCCGATGGCGATTCGTTCGCCGGTGCACCGCCCGCATCCGCCGGGCGTTCGTTCACGGTCCGCACGCTGCGCGACGAGACCGCGCTGCGCTACCGCGCGTGGGTCGACGGCAACCGGGCGGCGGTTCACGCGGCGAGCGACGGCCGGGTGGGCTACGTCCACGTGCCGGACATGGGCCCGGGCGGCTACGCCGAGTTCCACCGCGGCTTCCTGGCCGAGTCCGATCGCCCGTCGCTCATCGTCGACGTCCGCTACAACCGCGGCGGGCACGTGTCCTCGCTCCTCCTCGAAAAGCTCGCCCGGCGGCGGATCGGCTACGACGTCCGCCGCTGGGGCGATCCCATCCCGTACCCGGTCGAGTCCGTCGCCGGCCCGATCATCGCGCTGTGCAATGCCCTGTCCGGCTCGGACGGCGACATGTTCAGCCACGCCTTCAAGCTGATGGGTCTCGGTCCGCTCATCGGCACGCGCACGTGGGGCGGCGTGGTGGGCATCTGGCCGCGCGAAACGCTGTCCGACGGCGGCACGACGACGCAGCCCGAGTACAGCTTCTGGTTCAACGACGTCGGCTGGGGTCTCGAGAACCATGGTGCCGTCCCGGACATCGAGGTCCGCTTCCCGCCGCAGGACGACGCCGCCGGCCGCGACCCCCAGCTCGAGCGCGGGATCGCCGAGGCGCTGGCGCGGTTGGAGGCGATGACGACGATGCGGCCGGCGTTCGGGGAAGCGCCGCGGCGGGTGCTGCCGGGTGGGCGGGCGGAGGGGCGCCAGTAGACCGTCACGTGACGATCTGCGGATGACGGTGCGTGCGTCGCAATCCACCGGCAGCTGAAGCTGGCCGGCTGCAGGCGTCCCTGGCGGGCCGCCATGGTGCCCGCCTTCGCGGGCACCCAGAA
>JADYYS010000038.1 GCA_020853525.1 Ardenticatenales bacterium
AGTCCGGGCGGGGGGGAGCCGGGCCGGGGCGCCCATGCGCCCTGGCCCGGATCGCCATCGTCCGGAGACCGTTCTCCCTCCGACCCTACGTCACCTTCCGGTTACACATCTTTCCCGACGCCCTCCTGAATCGCAGCCAAACGCAATGCGTTTTGCAGCCAAACGCGCGCTGGTTCGCAGCTTGGCGCAGAAGGTCCTCCAGTTCCCACGTGCCATCGGCGAGGAGGACGACGTCGGGCGCCGATCCCGCGAGAACCAGGCGCCGATTCGATCAGCACGCGCGGTCAGGGGCGCCCCATGGACGGGGTAGTCAAGTCAGGCATCCTGCCAGAACGCATGCGCGTACTGTGCGCGAATCGCGTCGTCCTTCGTGATCAGCGGCCGCTGGTTCAAGGCCGCCTGCGCCACGATGAGCCGATCGAACGGATCGCGCGTCCAGGCCTGCTCGACGGCCGCTCGCGCCACATCCTCGAACGCCGCCGCATCGACGCGCAGACCGATCCGATCCGCCAAGTAGGCCAACACGGCCGCCGCCGGCTGGTTCAACCGACCGATCTCGAACAAGTACTGGATCTCCAGCTCGACGATCGGCGAGACGACCAAGTCCTGTTCGTCGAGCATCGCCCGCACCGGCGCGGGGATCATCGCGTCCGCATCCTTGTACAACCACACGACGACATGCGTATCAAGGAAGATCAAGCTGATCCTCGCCATGCCAGTATGCCGACCAGTCCAGATGCACCAAGTCCTCGGGGTCGCCCGCGATGAAGTCCGGATGTGGCTCCAAGTTGTCCAGCTTGCGATGCGGCTGCGCCGGAACGATTCTCAGCCGCTTGCCGCGGCGCTCGATCTCGACCGGCAGACCGGTCTCGAGGACCTGATCCAGGATTCGGTAGATGTTCGCCCGCAATTTCGACGCCGTAACGGCCATGGTTCGCCTCCCGAACGGACCCTGCCGCGGCCCGCTGCTGGCGGCAGTATAGCACGGAAGCCGCGGACCCGTACGCCCCGCCGACAGGAGTCGTACGCACGCCACGATGAAGGGGCGGTCGACCGAAGCCGACCGCCCCTTCTCGCAAAGCGTTACCACCCGTTTCGAATCAACCCCAATCACCACTGGCAAATTCAAACCGGTTCATCGCGCCCGATCTGGCGCCGGTTCGCCTCGCCCCTACGCGGCCCTCGATGACCTTCCGACCGGCAGCACCACCGGATCCTCCGGATGCGCCACGTCCCACAGTGACTTGTACCCGGCGTCGTCGAGCCCGATCCGCCCACGGTTGGCGTCGGCGTCCAGTGCCGAGAGCCCGCTGCGCTTGCTGAGCATGGGGACGAGGTCCTCCAGCTCGACGGTGCGCCCGTGGATCAGGCGCGGTCCAAAGGCGCAGATCGCATCGAACAACGTGGACATTTCCAAACCCTCCTTCAATCTTCGTGTCAGCGCTCGAGTCAAGTGCGGCTGAACCGCGTTCACCCGTGCGGCCAGTGTACGGGCCGCACGGGCGAGCGGAAGGGGGGTTCACCGCCGCGCGGCCGCCGCGCAACCGTTAACTCGGGCGATCCTGGACCTGACGCAATCGCATCAAGCAGGCGGCCGCCGGCGATTGCCCCCACCCCGCCCACCCTCTATACTGGCCCGCTCGCCCGCGAGTCGCCGCCGATCCCCAGCGGATCGCGCCGATCGCACCCCGCACCGACCCTCAGGAACGACACACCCCATGGCCAACCCGACCGCCACCTTCGAAACCTCGCTCGGCACGTTCAAGGCCGAGATCTTCCAGGACCAGATGCCGATCACCGCCGGCAACTTCATCGCGCTCGTGAAGTCCGGCTTCTACGACGGGCTGCACTTCCACCGCGTGATCAAGGACTTCATGGTCCAGTTCGGCTGCGAGCACACGACGGACCCGAACAGCCCGCGCGCCGGCACCGGCAGCTCGCCGCTGGGCAACGTGAAGGACGAGCACCCGATCGACCTCAGCCTGTCCAACGACGTCGGGACGCTGTCGATGGCGAACACCGGGCAGCCGGACTCCGGCGGCGCGCAGTTCTTCATCAACACGAAGCACAACGCCTTCCTGGACTACTTCAGCCCCGGCGCCTCCAAGCACCCCGTCTTCGGCAAGGTCACGGACGGCCTCGACGTCGTCCGGGCGATCGAGGCGGCGCCGACGGACCAGCGGGATCGGCCGCGGACGCCGGTGAAGATGATCAAGGTGACGGTGAGCGAGGCGGCGGTGTAGCGCCGGCTCGCCCAGCCGTCACCGGCGGGTCACTCCGCCAGCCGGAAGCCGACGCTGGCGCCGCTTCCATCCGGATAGAACGCGTAGCGCGCCGTCGCCGCGGACACATCGAGCCCGTGGTACCAACCGCCGCCGCGCGCAACACGGGCGATGTCGGCACCGGCATCGGCGGCTTCGCGTCCGTCGGACGGGTCATAGGGGTACCCGAAGTCGGCGTGGTCGAGGCGTTTGCCGAGGAGGCTGCTGGTCCACTCCCAGACATTCCCCGTCATGTCGGCCAAGCCTTCGGGCGTGTCCCCGTCGGGAAACACGCCAACGGGCGACGGGCGCCGGAGATGCGCTTCCACCGTGTTGCCGGCCGGGCTGCCGCCGATGCCGCCGATGTCGCCGATGTCGCCGATGTCGCCGATGTCGCCGAACGCGAAGTGCCGACCCTCCGTGCCCCGAGCGGCCGCCTCCCACTCCGCCTCGGTCGGCAGGCGGAAGACGCGCCCCGATTGGTGGGAGAGCCACAGCGTGTAGGCCCGCGCCTCGAACCAGCTGATGCCGACCACCGGCTGAGCGGGCTGGTTGAACCCTTCATCCCGCCAGAATCGCGGCTGGGTGATGCGTCCGCCTGGGTACGACTCGCGCAGATGATCCTCGAACGTCGCGTCGTCCATGGCCAGGCGTCGACGCCACGTTTCGTAGCGCTCGTCGTCCATCTGTCCGGCCGCCCGCAGCTCGTCGAGCAGCGTGGGCTGCTGCCGGAAGCGGATCCGCCAGTATCGCAGCCCGTTGCGCACGCCCTCCGCCGTGCCCTCCCCCTTCTGCCAAGCGCGCGCCGCCTCGGTGTCCCACCACCTGGCATCGTCGTACCCGCCGGCGGCGACGAACAACGTCCACTCGGCGTTCGTCACGGCGAACCGTCCGAGCGTGAAGGCCGGCAGCGTTACCGGATGCCGAGGCGACTCGCCCTCGGTGGAGACGTCGTCATGGCCCATCACGTACGTGCCGGCCGGAATCGCGACCGTCGGGGGCAGCAGGTAGTCGCCGTCCGGACCCGGCCGCCGCTCGAACCGCGGATCGCCCATGCGGCCAAGCGCCGACGCGGCGTCGATCCGGGCGCGCAGGTCGGCCGCCGGATCGCGGCTGCGCGCCACCAGCGCCTGCGCCAGCCGCGCCCGCACGCCTTCGGACAGCGGCACGTCCGGCTGCGCCGCGCACCAGCCCGCCAGCGCCAGGTTGCCGTCCATCACCGCGTGCACGAACCGATCCGGCTCGGTGCACATCGCCGCGGCCATCAACACCGTCTGCTCCCAACCGGTCGTCGGCAGCGGCGGCAGCGGGTCGGCCGGGGCGATCATCCGCTCGATCTCCGCGAGCGACGGGTGCACCTCGTCCGCCCGCCATGGGGATCGGACGAGCTCGGCCACGCCGTCCGGCGTCGCCGCCAGGCGCTGGGCGGCGAAGTACTCCTGCACGAGCTGGTGGACGTAGAGGATCTCGTCGCTGACGGTGTCCTCGTCGAGCACGGACAGCGCCATGCCGGCGCGCAGGATGTCCTCATCCCGCTGGTCGGCCAGGATCTCGAGCGCCGCGTCGTAGTCCAGGCGCAGATGGGCCGCCTTGCCGTCCGCGTGCTCGGCCTGCATGGAGTAGGCCAGGTCGAACAGCTTCGGGATGAGCAGACCGTGATCCGGCAGCTCCCACTCCGTGCGCCACGCCCAGTTCGCCAGCCGCCGGCAGTCGCGGCTGGACAGGAGCGCGCCCGGGTTGAACAGCGGGTTGTCCCGCTCGAGTTCACGCCGCAAGGCCTGCCGCACGAAGCCCGTGAACAGCGCGGCGCGGCCGTGCGGCACGACGCCGCGGTCGGCGACCTGTTCGACCAGGAGCTTCAGGAAGTACGGCGAGCGCACGAGCTCCAGCTGCTGGCTGCGGTGCAGCTCGTCCCAGATCGCCCGCCAGTCCAGCGGGCTGTGGAGCCGCAGGAACCGGCGCACCTGATCGTCGCTCATCGGCTCGATGCGCACCTGCGGCACGCGCAGCTCGGGCGTCGAAAGCGGCGCGCTGTAGTCCAGGCTGCGGCACGTGAAGACGAGGCGGGTGCGCGGCGCCTGCTGCACCGTCTGGTGGATGAAGTCCTTCCAGCGCCGAACGGCCTCGCGGAACGCGGATTCGTCCGCCACCGGCATCTCGTTCAGTGCATCCAGGAGCAGCGTCACCTGCGAGGCGCGCAGGAGGGCCGACAGCTCGGGCAGGTCCGGGTAGCGGAGCCGCCAGTTGGCCGCGAGCCACTCCATCGGCGCGGGCAGCGGCGCGCCCGGACTGTCGGCCTTGAAGTGGTTCAGCTCGAGGTAGAACGTGATCGGCGCGTCGCGCGCGCCGCTGCGCAGGGCGGCGACGGCCGCATCGAGCTCCAGCCGCCGGAGCAGCGTGCTCTTGCCGCTGCCGGGCGGACCGAGAACGACGAGCGCCGGGTCGGGCGCCGCGGCGACGAGAGCGGCGAGATCGTTGAAGCGCTCGTCGCGCGCCGCCCAGCGCCCGGTGGATGTCTCCTCCCCCTGGTCGATCAGCAGCGCGAGCTCGACGAACCGACCGTCCAGTCGAAACTGCGGTTGCGACCACGCCGCGATGCGTCCGAGGCGATAGGCGTCCAAGTCCGTGGGCGGATGGCGGGCGATGTCGCGCAGCACCTCGGGCGACAGCGTCACGCTGCGTCCCTCGTCGCGCACGACGTCCAGCAGCGTGGCGAGTGCGGTCGGCAGCTGCTGGATGTCCGCGTCGGGGTCGACCAGGATCCGCTCGCCGGTCGTGAGCTGACCTGCGGTGCGCAGTGGTTCGGACGAACCGGTCAGCACGTCCGCGATGACCTCGAAGATGTGCTCGGTGTGGGTCAGGTCTTTGAGCGTATGCTCGCCGAGGTCGCGAAGGGCGACCCCTTCCGGCAAGCCGTCGCGCAGCAGCTGTTGGGTCACGAGCGACACGAGCACTCGGCCGCCGTGGCCCGCCGCCTCCAGCCGGGCCGTGCGGTTGAGGACCGGCCCGAAGTAGTCGTCGTCGCGCGTGCTGGCGGAACCGGTGTGCAGGGCCATCCGGACGCGCAGCGGCGGGAAGCCGGGCGCATACGCGCCCCAGTCCTCGGCCGCGATGGACGCCTGTGCCGCGAGGCTCGCCCGCAGCGCGTCGCCGGCGCGGTCGAACACGGCGCAGAACGCGTCCCCCACGGTCTTGAACACGATGCCGCCGGCATCCTCGATCGCCCGCAGCATGAGCGTGTCGTGGCGGGCCAGCGCCGCGTTCATGCCGGCCGCGAACCGCTCCCACAATCGGGTGCTGCCCTCGATGTCCGAGAAGAGAAACGTGACCGTTCCCGCAGGCAGCGGTCGCCCGGCGACGGCCCGTGCGACGGCCCGTGCGCGCTGAACGACGATGTGGTTCGGCTCGAGCTGATGGTCCATCGGCATGTCGGCGTCGGTCGAACCTGTCGGGCAGTCGGGGATCGTCGGGTCAGGGTGCGGACGAATGTAGCGACGGCGCCCATTACCGTCAACAACCGTCGGCAGCGGGCGACCGCAGACCGCGCGCATCGACCACTGGCGAGCGCGTGTTGACCGCCGTACAATGCACGCTGCCCTCTGATCCGGACAGCATGCGTCCCGCCGGGCGCAACAAGAACAACGGAGACGATCGAACATGCTCAGCCGACGGTTCCTGCCCGCCCTGCTGACCGCTTGCGCCCTCGTGCCGGCGATCATCGCCATCGGACCCACTTCGGTCGCGCATGCGGCCGACCTGACCGTCGTTCAGAGTGCCATGCTGAACGGTGACGGCGGCGGCAGCTTCGCTTCGCACACGGCCACGCTCACCGCCTGCAACGAGTACACGCTCCGGCTGAGCTACACGATGTCGTCCGGCGGCACGCCGACCGAAAACGGCATCGGCGTCGAGGTCTGGAACGACGAAGGCGACGCGTTCCTGACGAGCAGCCCGTTCGGCGCTCGGATCTGGAACGGTCCCAGCCAGAAGTACTACCTCCAGAGCTTCCGAACGGCGGCCAACCCGTTCGTCGAAGAGGTTCGCTTCAAGGTGGGTCAATCGCTCAGCGTGGCGCCGTGGTGCTCGGATATGACGCCGAACTACACGTTCAGGGTGTTCAACTACCTCACGGGCAACACGCTGAACTACACGCTCATCGTGCCCGGGGGCATCGACAACTGATCTGGTCAGCGGTTCATCGAGTCCGCGGTGACGGGCAGGTCTCCGACGAGGATACATGCCCGATCCGTCTTCCGATCCGTCTTCCGATCCGTCTTCCAAGCTGACCGGATCATGCCCACCGCCCATTACGCCCTCGTCGGCTGGCCGCTGCACGCCAGCGCCTCGCCGGCCATGCACAACGCCGCCTTCGCCGCCGCCGGCATCGACGCGGCCTACGAGCTGCGCCCGACGCCGCCCGGCCCGCACGCCTTGGACGAGGTCATCGCGCAGCTGCGCGCGGGCGTGCTGGCGGGCATGAACGTCACCGTACCGTACAAAGTGGACATGCACAGCCGCGTCGAGGACGAGAGCCGGATCGTGCAAAAGGTCGGCGCCGTGAACACCGTCGTCATGACCGCCGATGGGCACATGCGCGGCGAGAACACGGACGTGCTCGGCTTCGGGCACGTCATCCGTACGCTCGGCGCGGCCGACGGGCGGGGCAAGCGCGCCGTCGTCATGGGTGCCGGCGGATCGGCGCGGGCCGTCGTCGGCGTGCTGCTGGCGGGCGGCTACGCCGTGGACGTGATGAACCGGTCCAGCGGCCGCGCGGCGGTGCTCGTCAGCCACCTGCACCGGCACTTCCCAGGGGCCGAGCTCGGCACGGGGCCGTTCGATTCCGCCGCCGTCGTCGCCCGGACCGCCGGCGCCGCGCTGCTCGTCAACGCGACGTCCATCGGCGCTGCGCCGGACGTCGGCGCGTCGCCGTGGCCGCTGCCCATCCCGCTGCCCGAGGGCGTCACGGTCGTCGACCTCGTGGCGCACCCGGCCGAGACGGCGTTCGTCCGACACGCACGAGAGTCCGGCGCAAAGGCCGAGGGGGGGCTGGCGATGCTCGTCCACCAAGCGGCGGCGGCATTCACGCTCTGGACGGGCGTTGACGCACCCGTCGACGTGATGCGGCGGGCCGCGGAGGCCTGGTCGATGATGGCCCCGCTGGCCGCGACGCTCCCGTCGTCCGCGCCGTCGCGCAACGGCGCCTAGCCGCGCCGCCCCGACGATGCCGCTGCGCTTCCTCACCGCCGGCGAGTCGCACGGCCCGTCGCTCACCGCGATCCTCGAGGGGATGCCGGCCGGCCTGCCGATCGACCGCGCCGCGCTCGACGCGCTGATGGCCCGCCGCCAGAAGGGCTTCGGCAGCGGCGGGCGGATGGCGATCGAGCACGACCGCGTCCGGATCACAGCGGGCGTCCTGGGCGGCCGCACGACCGGCGCCCCGATCGCCTTGATCATCGACAACGCCGACCATGCATCGTGGGCCGAGCGCGACATCCCGCCGCTGACGATCCCCCGCCCCGGTCACGCCGACCTGTCGGCCGCCGTGAAGTATGGCTACCGCGATCTGCGCCTCGGTCTGGAGCGGGCGAGCGCGCGCGAGCTGGCGGCGCGGGTGGCGGTGGGAGGGGTGTGTTTGCAGCTGCTGCTGAGGTTCGGAGTCGAGATTGGATGTTATGTCGTGCAGATTGGCGGCATCGCGGTCGACTTGCCGGAGGAAGAGGACGTCGAATCCACGGCCGAGTCGGTGTACCGCGCCCGCTTCGCGGCTGCCGAGGCATCCGACGTACGGTGCCCCGACGCCGCCGCTTCGGCCGCGATGCGCGCCGCGATCCAGGCCGCCGCGCGGGATCGCGACACGCTCGGCGGCGTGTTCGAGGTCGTGGCGCTGGGCGTGCCGCCGGGGCTCGGGAGCCACGTGCACTGGGACCGGCGCCTGACGGGGCGGCTGATCGGCGCCGTGACGAGCATTCCGGCCATCAAGGGCGCGGAGATCGGACCGGCGTTCGCGAACGCGGGGCGGCGCGGGACCGAGGTGCATGATCGGTTTGCGCTCGCGGCGGGCGACGACGATGGCGACGACGATGGCGGCGACGGCGCGCTCGGCGGCGTGGCCGAGACGGGCCACCGGCGCATCGTCCGCACCGGCGGCCGCGGCGGCGGGCTCGAGGGCGGGATCACGACCGGCGCCCCGATCGTCGTCCGCGGCGCGATGAAGCCGATCTCGACGACGCTCACGCCGCTCGCATCCGTCGACCTGGCCACGGGAGCGGCCGCCGAGACGCGCTACGAGCGCTCCGACATCTGCGCCGTGCCCCGCGCCGCCGTCGCCGCCGAGGCCGTCATCGCCTTCGTCCTGGCCGATGCGCTGCTCGAGAAGCTCGGCGGTGACAGCATCGACGAACTCGACGACCGCTTCGCCCGCCTGCGCCGCAACCGCGTCGCCGACCTGCCGATGGACGACGTGCCGTGGCGCTTCGGGTACGGTGACGAACCGCCGGGCGACGTTCGATGAGCCACCGAAGCGACGTGCCGATCGCGCTTGCCGGCATGCCCGCCGCCGGCAAGACGACGCTCGGCCGCGCCCTCGCCGCGCGGCTGGGCCGCCGCTTCATCGACCTGGACGATGTCGTCGCCCATGGCGCAGGAATGCCGATCACGGCGATCTTTGCAGCCGAAGGTGAAGCGGGCTTTCGCACGCGCGAGGCCGCGGCCGTGGCGACCCTGGCCGACGACCTGCGCGCCCGTCCCGACGCCGTCGTCGCCCTCGGCGGCGGGACGCTGGTCGATCCGGCGAACCGGGCGGCGCTCGCCGCGGTCGCCCTTGTCCTCGTCCTCGACGCGCCGATCGATGTCCTCGCCGAGCGGCTCGCCGCCGCACCCGGCGAACGGCCGTTGCTCGGCGGGACGGTGGCGCGTGGTTCGGCGGCGGGCGATTCGATAGCCGGCCGATCGACTTCGGTGTGGCCGCGTCTCGGCCGGCTGCACGGCCGGCGGCGCGCGCTGTACGGGACGCTGCCGTGGCACGTCGAGACCGGCACGGACCGCCGAGGCGTGGATGCGACGGTCGACGCCGCCGCCGCGCTCGTCGAGTCACTGGTCGCGACATCCGGTTGGGCGTCGACGCGCGCGGTGTGGGTTGGGGGCGGCGGCGGTCGCCGCCCAGGAGCCGGGGGCGGCGGACACCGCGTCGTCATCGGCCGCGGACTGCTGCACGCCCTCGGGGCGGTCTTGCGGGCCGAGGGCACGGCCGGGCCGGTCGTGCTCGTCAGCGACACGACCGTGGCGCCGCTCCACGCCGCCGACGCCGCGGCGTCGCTCGCAGCCCACGGCCTCGCGGCGGCCACCTTCGACGTGCTTCCGGCGGGCGAGGCGGCCAAGTGCGATGCTTCGCTCCTCGCGCTCTGGAACAGCTGGCAGGCCGCCGGCCTCGACCGCACCGGCCACGTCGTCGCGCTCGGCGGCGGCGCGTTGACCGACGTCACGGGCTTCGCGGCGGCGACGTACCTGCGCGGCGTCGCCTGGACCGCCGTGCCGACGACGCTCCTCGGGATGGTCGATGCGGCGGTCGGCGGCAAGACCGGGATCAACCTGGCGGCGGGCAAGAACCTGGCCGGCGCGTTCCACCCCCCGCGCCACGTGATCGCCGACATCGCCGTCCTGGCGACACTGCCCGCGGACATCTTCGCCGCCGGCCTGGCCGAGGTCGTCAAGGCTGCGGTCATCGGCGACGGCGCGCTGCTCGAAATGCTCGAGGCGCGCGCGGCGGCGGACTACGATCCGGCCCTCGGCGTTGCGAACTGGCCGGACGACGACCTCGTCGACGTCATCGCCCGCGCCGTCGCCGTGAAGGCCGCGATCGTGCACCGCGACCCGCGCGAGCGCGAGGGGGGGCGGCGGGTGGTGCTGAACCTGGGGCACACGTTCGCCCACGGCATCGAAAAGGCCGCGGGCTACGGCGTGGGGCACGGGCAGGCGGTGGCGGTTGGGCTCGTGATGGCGGCGCGGCTGGCGGAGCGGATCGGCGTGCTCGTCGAGGCTGACCTGCCTCGGCGACTGGCGGCGCTCCTGGCCGGCCTCGGGCTGCCGACGGATGTCGCGACCGTTGCCCCGACGATCGAACCGGGAGCGATCCTGGCGGCGATGGCGGCCGACAAGAAGGGCGTGGGGGGGCGGCTGCGGTTCGTGTTGCCGGTGGGGGTGGGAGACGTGCGGTTGTTCGGGGAGGTGAGGATGGGGGATGTGGAGGCGGTGGTCGGCGGGCAGCGGGGCTGAGATCGGCGACGGTACGCTGGAGGATCAACGGCTTCAGCCGTTGACCCGCCTGCCTTCACCCGCCCGCTCCACCACCCGCCCCAGCCGCCCCATCCCCTCGTCGATCAGCTCGGGCGGCCGGTTGGAGAAGTTCAGGCGCAGCGTGTCGTAGCGCTTGTCGGCCGCGAAGAACGGGCTGCCCGGGACGAACGCGACCTTCTGAGCCAGCGCCGCCTCGAAGATGTCCTCGGCGCGCAGGCGATCGGGCAGCTCGACCCAGGTGAACATGCCGCCCTCGGGCTGCGTCCAACGGGTTCCGCTCGGCATGTAGCGGTCGAGGGCGGCGAGCATCGCCGTCCGCCGCTCGCCGTAGACGCGGCGCAGCGTCGTCAAGTGCGCCTCGTAGTCGAACCGCTCGAAGAGGGCCGCGAGCGCGCGCTGGGTGAGGCTGGACGAGTGGAGGTCGCAGGACTGCTTGGCGACCGTCATCGCCCGAATCACCTTGCTCGGCCCGACCGCCCATGCCACGCGCAGGCCGGGGGCGAGCGTCTTAGAGAACGTGCCGAGGTGGATCACGACACCCACGTCATCGAGCGCGGCGAGCGGTGGGAGCGACGTGCCCTCGAAGCGAAGTTCGCCGTACGGGTCGTCCTCGAGGATCGGTACACCGTTCCGCCCTGCGAACGCGACGAGCGCATGCCGCCGGGCGAGCGAGAGCGTCGTCCCCTTGGGGTTCTGGAAGTTCGGGACGATATAGACAAGCTTGACCGGCTCGGCGGCGTGCTGGCGCTCGAGATCATCGACCTGCAGTCCGTCGCCGTCGCTGGCGATCGCAGCGAAACGGGCCTCGTAGCCGCTGAACACCTGGAGCGCGGCGATGTAGCTTGGGTTCTCCACGGCCACGCGGTCACCCGGATTCAGGAGCACGCGCGCGGCCAGGTCGATACCCTGCTGCGAACCGGTCGTGATCAACGTGCGCTCGACATCGCAGGTCATGCCGGCGGCCCGTAGGCGTGCGCTGATCCAGTCCCGCAGCCCGGCGAAGCCTTCCGTGGCGCTGTACTGCAGTGCGGCCGCACCCTCACGCGCCAGCACCCGGGCATGCGCGTCGGCCAACGCGTCGATCGGGAAGAGCTCGGGCGCCGGCAGGCCGCCGGCGAAGGAGAGGATGTCGGGCCGCTCGGCCACTTTCAGGATCTCGCGGATGGCCGAGGCTTCCATGTGGGCCATGCGGTGCGCGAGCGGCAGCGTCCTCTTCGCCGACATCGTCGTCGCTGCCGTCGTAGTCGCCGTTGCGTTCTTTGTCGACGTTGCCGTCGAAGTCGTCGCGGTGGTCGTCGTCATCCCTTCTTCCTCCCGATGTCGCTGAGGACCGTCGGCGCCACGTGGATGCGGCTCTCTTCCTTGATGGACGCCAGCACGATCGTCGTATCCGTCCGCGTCACCCCCGGGATCGTGCGCAGCGTGCCGACGAGGAGCGCGTCCAGCGAGCCCGTGTTGGCCGTCTTCACCTTCAGCAGGTACGAGTCGTCGCCGGCGACGCGGTGGCACTCCAGAACATCGTCGAGCGCCAGCACGATCTCGGCGAAGGCGTCGAAGTATCGCGGGTGCTCGATCGCGACGCCGATGAAGGCCGTGATGTCCTTGCCGAGCTGGGCCGCGTCGACCCGCGCGGTGTAGCCCCGGATGACGCCGCGCTGCTCGAGCTTGCGGATCCGCTCGGCCACCGACGGCTGCGACAAGCCGACGGCCTGCGCCAACTCGAGCTGCGTCGCCCGGCCGTCGGCCTGGAGGCGCTGGACGATGATGTGATCGATCGCATCCAACATGCGGCGATTGTATCATCGGTCAATGGGCTTGTCTACCTATAAATATGAGGTTGCCGATCGACATTCCGTGGGCGTTGCCGGTCGGCATTTGGCAGCCATTGTGGACCCGCTTTGGTCATCAGCGGCCGGCGAGCCGCTCCGTGCGCACGGCGAACGGCATGAACAGTCGCCGCCCGGGGACGACCGACGGCGTGAGCGACGGCGTCACCGTGCGGACCGGCGTCGGCGATGCGTCCCCGGGCGTCGGCGTGGCCGTCGGGCAGTACGGCGGCATCGTCGGCACCGGGACGTAGATGTCGTTGTCGCGCTCGTCGCTCTCGGTGACGCGGTTGTCGGGATCGATCGCGGCGCGATAGAACGTGAGGAGGCTCGGTCCGCGGCTGTAGCTGGCGCCGGCCGGCAGCGCCTCGAACGCCCAGCGCTGCGCACCGGGCGGTTCGGCGACGGTGTCGAACGCCCCAGCGGCCGCACCGCCGTCGTTGTAGACCGTGACCTCGCTGTAGAACGGCGGCACCGGCCGGTCCGTCGGGATGCAGCCCTCCGGCAGGTCGATCCACCACCGGGCCCAGCCGCGCAGGTTGGGGAGCGGGGCGGGCGTCGGCGTCGCGGTCGGCGCAGGGCCGGGCGTGCAGGCCGGCGGCGGAAGCTCCGGCGGGATGTGCACCGGAACGCGGTTGTTCGTCTCGTCGGACTCGGCGATGCGGTTGTCGGGGTCGACGTCAATCACTGTCGACACGAGAGCGCGCTCGGCCAGGCAGAGCCGCCCGCCGGCGTCGAGCTGCGGCACGGCGATGTCCTCGGCCGCCGCGCCCTCGCCGAAGCGAACGACGAAGCCGCGGGCTTCGGTGCCGCCCTGGTTCACGATGCACGGGCGGTAGTGGTACGGGCCGAGGAGCGCGCCGTCCCGGCCTTCGCAGCGGCCGATGTTCAGCGTGATCGTCGCCGTGAGGTCGGGAGGGCCGGGTATCCCGCTCGGCGTGGGCGTGGGCGAGGGCGACGGCGTCACCATCGGATAGACGGTGCACGTCGGCGGCGGCGTGAGCGTCACCTGGGGGATGCGGCGGCCGTCGCCCGCCACGCGGTTGAAGGAACGGTCGCGGACGACGATTCGAACGTGGTGGACGGGCGCGTCGAACGGCTCGATGTCCACGTGGGTGCCCGGGTCGAGGCCGGCGACGTCGCGCGGATCGGCGCCGTCGTCGGCGTGAACGATGAACCGCGCCGCCGGCCCGGTGCCGGTGTTCGCGATGCGCACGAAGACGCGCGGCGCAACGACCTCGGGCAGGCAGACGTCATCGAAGCCCAAGTGGCGGTACTCGGCGCGCTCGATGACGAGGGTGGGCGCCGGGAAGGGCGTGGGCGTCACGCCCGGCGTGCAGGTCGGAGGCGCGGTGGCGCGCAGGAAGTTGAGCGTGTTGTTCGACTCGTTGAACTCAAGCACGGCATCGTCGGCGTCGATCTCCGTGGAGTGGGTGCTGGCGAATCGGGAATCGCTGAGCGTTCGCTCGGCGTCGGCGGGCAAGTCCGCGATCCGCCAATCGGGCGGGCCGCCCACGCGGAACGGCCCGGCGGCCCGCTCACCGACGTTGGCCACACGTGCGCCGTACAGCGCCTTCGTCGGCAGGTGGGTCGGCCAGCAGCCGTACCCCTGGGTGTCGATGAAGCCGGACCAGCCATCCCCGGCCAGCTCGGCCAGCGGCGTCGGCCACGGCACGCACGTCGGGTGGGCGACCGGCGCCAGCGTCGGCACAGGCACCGGCGGCAGCCAGTTGTCGTCCTCGTTCGACTCCAGCACGGCGTCACCAGCGTCGACGAAGAGCCCGACGCCGGGCGCGGCGGCGACGGGCGCGCACAGCGTCTCGGCGGGGTCGAGGCCGCCGGTCGAGAGAACCGGCACGCTGCTCTCACCGTCGGCGGTCACGACGAACGGGCCGGAGGGCGCGTTGCCGGCGTTCGCAACACAGAGGTGAAAGCCCTGGTCGTAACCGTTGCCGGTGACGCAGCGCTGCCACATCCCGATGTTGCGGCCCTTGAGCTTCCACTGACCGCCGACGGCGACGAGGTTGGGGCGCGGGTCCGGCGTGGGCGTGGCGACCTGGGCGGGGCGGGCGGGGTGCGAGGACGGCGGGCGGTCGGCGTGCGACGTGCGCGTGCCGGCGAGGGCGAGGGCGAGGGCGGCGAGGGCCGAGGCGGCGGCGAGCGGGGGGGCGGCGAGGACGTGGCGGGGGACATGGGGCATGGTGGGGCTCCTCTGACGCTCTCGGTGGGGCTACGCATGGTCGTGCGGTTGTACGTCTGGAGTACGGCAGTGGGGACAATCCGGTTATCGAGCGGGTTACGGCGCGATGCGAGCGCGGCGAAGCGTCATCCGATGCCGTCAGAAACGCTGCGGTGAGATCTAGCCAGAGCGAAGGCGAGAACCGCAGCGGCAATCACGACACCCAGTGCAGAGACGGATGCTACCCTGCCGCTCGCATAGCCCACCGCAAACGCCGTTGAGACGACTGAGGTGACCGCTCCAACTGCCTGCAGCAGCGGTGCTCGCCAGTGCCCGAAATCGGTCGTGCCGGCGTCCGATGATTCAGATCGCTCCGCAATCCTAGAAGCGATGAGCAGCGGGATTAGGAAGGCCGGTTTGATGAGGTTGGCGACGTTTTGGATGGTGTTGCCCGGAGACAGGTTGCCCGTGGCGACCACGTCCTGAAGGTGGACGATGGATGCACCGACGCCCAGCACGGTTACGGCAATGACCGTTGCCTCCCTAAAGCCGTCCCGACGACCGACGGCTATCAGGCCAAGGATACCCAGGGCCAGGTTTGCGAAGGCCATCTCGAGCTGAAAGGGACTGCCCGGTGGCCAGCCGATGGACTCGGCAACGATGTCGGAAAGGAAGAAGTGCCCGAAGAACGAAGCGATGCCGCTACCGGCTACGCCGAGACCGAACAGCAGGACGAGCGGAACCTCGACCCGTCGGTCTCGCGAGTTGGCCGAGCGGTCGGGTGCGTTGGGAATCTTGTGTAACCAGCCGGCCGCAGGTCAGAGGGGGAGGCGGTCATCGAAGCGGATGGCGAGCTGATTGAGGACGAGGGGCCAGCCTTGGATGGCTCCGGTCCAGCGTTTGGA
>JADYYS010000039.1 GCA_020853525.1 Ardenticatenales bacterium
CGCTGAAGGCGCACGACTGGATCGACACGTTGCCGCTGCTCAGCATCGTATCCGAGATGACGACGTTGCGCGCCACGCTCGGGCCGAGGTTGTCGACGTAGATCGTGTACGTGAAGATCTGCCCGGCGCGGATGTTCTCGTGCGGCTCTGAGAACTTTGTCACACGCAGATCCGCGAGCTCCTTGACGAGGTCCGTCTCGGTATCGCAATTGTTCGCCAGGTTCGGGTCGATGAACGCGCCCGGCCGGATGCAGATGGTGTTCGAGATCGGCAGCTCGCCGTTCGGGCTCGTCACGACGAAGTCCGCATCCACGATGAACGCCATCTGGAACGTCGTCGAGCCGAACGCCGCCACGTCGATGCCCACGCACGTCACCGTGCCCGGACCTTGGAGCGGCGTCGGCGAGCAGCCGGCCGTCACGCCCAGCAGTGCGTTCGCGTCGCCGGCGGCCGTGGATGCAACGAACCGGATGTCCGCCCCCACCGTGTCGTCCAGGATCAGGTCCGCCAGCGGCACGCCGCTCGGGTTCCGGACCGTGATGTCGCAGATCCATTGCTGGCCCGCGATGACGACATCCGGATCCTGCGTCGGCGACCCGGCGATCGGACGGGCGTAGCACGACTTCGTGATCGAGAGGTCGACGAGGATCGCCTCGAACGCGCCGATATCGAAGCCGGCACCTTGCGGCCGAGGAACGCCGCGCTGGTCCGTCGGCAGGCCCTGGGCCGCGTCCGCGTTGTTGAACGCCGAGCTGTTCTGGTCGATCGCCATCGTCGGCGTGTTGCCTGGCGCGTTGATCTGAAGCGGGCCGAGGTTCGGGTCGGCGGTCTGCGCCACACCCGGGCACACGGCCGAGCCGCCGGAATTGGCCTCGATCAGGTTGCCGCTGCCGCTTGCCGCCACGGCTCCGTTCCCTGCGAACGCCGAGCACTCCGAAGCCCCGTTGTTCGCCATGACGTTGTTGAACAGACGTACGGTCGTCGGTGCGCCGTCGGACCAGATGCCGAACGCGCCTTCGGAGACGCCGGTGCCCGGCGCGGGCGTCGCGCTATTCCCGCTCATCGTGACGTGCCGCAACTCGACGGTGCCGTTGCGCGACCACATCACCCCGCCCAGTCCGACGCCGCTGGTGCCGGATGTGCCGCCGCGCGGGCCCGAGACCGCCTGGTTGCCCGCGAACGTGGAGTTCCGCACCGTCACCGTGCCGCTGTCGTTGAAGATCGCCCCGCCGAGCCCCGAGCCGCCGCCGCCGCCGTCGGTCCCGCCGTTGCCGCCGATGCCGAAGAACCCGCCCGCACCCGGCGTGCCGCCGGTGTTGCCGCGCGCGCCGCCGCCGCCGCCGAAGCCGCCGCTGCCGCCGTTGCTCGTGCCGGCGGCGCCCGCGCCGCCGCCGCCGCCGAAGCCGCCGCTGCCGCCACTGCCGCCGTTGGCCTGGCTGCTCGCACCGCCGCCGCCCGCGCCGCCGCCGTAGTTGCCGTTACCGCCCGCGCCGCCGTTCACGCCGGCGCCCGTGCCCTGTGCGCCGCCGCCACCGGCGCCGCCGGAGCAAAAGCCGTTGTTGGCCGCGTTGTTCGGGAAGTCGCCGCCCTTGCCGCCGCAGTTGAAGCCGCCGTTGCCGCCGACGCCGCCGGCCGAGCCGTCGACACCGTTCAGCGCCGTGCCGCCGCCGCCGCCGCCCGAGTTGGGACCGTTCCCGCCGCGTCCCCGGGCGCCGCCGCCGCCGCCGCCGCCGTTCCCGGCGCCGACCGCCACGTCGTTGCCGCCGATCGAGGACGTCGACATCCCGCCGCCGCCGCCGCCGCCAGTCGGCGTCCCGAAGGCGGCGCCGGCGCCGCCCTGGGCCGTGTTCGCCTCGAAGGTGCTGTTCTCGATCGTCAAAACGCCGTTGCGGACGTAGATCGCTCCGCCGGCGCCCAGGCCGCCGCCGCCGCCGTCGGAGCCGGCGCCGCCCTGGGCCCTGAAGCCCTTGATGTGCAGGTTCTGGATCGTCAGGTTACCCTGGGCATGCGACACCTCGGTGCCAACCTGCTGGTTCACCATGAAGGCGCGGACGACGCCGACCGTCCCCGCCGTCCGTTCGAAGCGCGCCCCGTTGCCCTGGATCGTGATCGTGGACGTGACGGACGGCGTGGCCGTCAGCCCGGCCGGGTTGAACTGGTCCTGGGCGACCCCGTTCTGGACGCCGGAGGCGACCGATCCGTTCGTCGTATACACCGCGTTCGCCGCCAGCACGATCGTGTCGGCGCCGCTGCCGGGCGTGCAACCGGTGGTGATCTTCGGGCCGTTCAGGCTGTTCGGGTTGATCGCCACCGCCGCGTCGAAGTTGGCGGCGAAGATCGCCTCCTGCAGCGAGCAGTCCGCGTCGTTGTTGACCTCTTGATCCAGCGTGTTCACGACGATCGTCGCGCCGAGCGCCTGGGCTTCCTGGACGGTGTCCGGGGCGTTGCCCTGAGCATGGACCGCGCCGGTGGATGCGGCGCCCGGGGCGCCGAGGGCCAACATCGTCAGCGCGGTGCACGCGATGGCGATGGCGCGAATGTACGCTGCAGCCCTGTTGGCCAGGCTCGGACGGGAAAGCGGCAGGCGGCTCATGGATCTGCTCCCTCTCGTGACGGCACGGCGCTGAACTGCCGTGCGTCGTTGTGGACAGTGCATCGTTCGTCTGCTGCGAACGCGTGTCGCGCACCCGCGTGGCGGCATGCAACGACCGCGCGGCACTTGGCCACGCTGAGTGAACAAACGATGAGGATGGCTGGATGGATACGGCCGCCCGGCTTAAGGAATACTCATCTGCCTGCGGCGATTCGGCCGTGCGACCGGGTGGGCGGTATGTGCTCCCGATCGGACCGGAGTCGATGGGTCCGGCGGTCC
Organism: Ardenticatenales bacterium; assembly: GCA_020853525.1. Taxonomy (GTDB): domain Bacteria; phylum Chloroflexota; class Anaerolineae; order Epilineales; family Epilineaceae; genus Avedoeria. Next base: position 2,873 of record JADYYS010000039.1, read on the forward strand.
CGCCCCGCTATTGCGGCAACTCGTACATCGTCCGCTCAACCTGCCTGTGGCAATGCGACCGCGTCGGGCGCTGCGGCCTGACGCTTCCTTCAAGTGCTGCCCGTTGTAACGCGTCGCCACCAACAGAGGATACGGTTGCGCCGAACCGGTCACCGGGCGGCGCGTTCGCGGGTAGTGCGGGACACCGGCCGTCAGATCCCCAGCGACAGCTGCGCCGCCGCCCGCCGCCCATCGACCGTCACCAAGTCAAGCGCCCGCGCATCGACGCCGAGCCGGCCGAGCTGATCGGGCGATCGCAGCCGCCCCTCGCGCCGCGCCGCGATGACACGGTCCGCAGCGATCGGACCGATGCCCGGCACCCGCAACAGCGCGTCGCGGCCGGCACGGTTCACCTCGACGGGAAAGTGATCCGGATGCGCGCGTGCCCAGGCCAGCTTGGGGTCGGCGTCGAGGTCCAGCCGCTCGCCGGTCATCGGCAGCTCGTCCGCCGACCAGCCGTAGTCGCGCAGCAGGAAGTCCGCCTGGTAGAGCCGGCGCTCGCGCCGCGGATCTTCGGGCGCATGGCCGTCCAGCGGCGTGTCGGGCACGGGCCGGAAAGCGCTGTAGTAGACGCACGACAGCCCGAGCTCGCGGTACAGCCGCTGCGTCACGCCCAGCAGGTCCCGGTCCGACTCGCCCGCCGGCCCGACGACGAACTGCGTCGTGCGCGACACGCGCACCGGCTCGTCCCGCCCCGTGACGACGTTCCGCCGCCGCAGCCGCCGCGCGTCGACGATACGCTTCACGCGGCGCAGCGGCGCGAGGAGGTCGGCCGCCAGATCCTTCGTCGATGTCAGCCGCGCCAGATGCGCCGCCGTCGGCGCCTCGAGGTTCACGCTCACGCGGTCGGCGACGGTCAGCGCGGCCTCGATGGCCGCATCGCTCGCGCCCGGCATCATCTTGAGGTGCAGGTAGCCGCTGTACCGGTAGCGTCGCCGCAGGATCTCGCCCGTGGCCACGATCTGCGCCATCGAGTGGTCGTCGTGGCCGACGACGCCGCTGGACAGGAACAGCGCCTGTATCCGCCCCGCGCGGTGCAGCCCGTCCGTCAAACGCGCCAGCTCGTCCGGCGTGAACGCCTCACGCCGGAAGTTGCGGCCGGCACGGAACGGGCAGTAGAAGCAGTCCTTGGCGCACGCGTTCGTCTGCAGGACGCGCAGCTGCGTCGTCGGGCCGCGCGGGCCGCTGATGCGCTGGATGTGGCGCGTGACGTCACCGTGGCGGTAGCGGCGCTCGGGGCGGGTGCCAGCGGTAGCACTGGCGATGCGCCCGTCGGACGACCCAGCGTCCGACGGCGCCGCGGATGAGGACGACGCGCCGTCCGGCATGGGCCGGCCGGACTGCGCGCAGAGGTCATACTGCGCGCCATCGGCGAGGACGGCGAGGCGGTCGGCGAGGTCGGCGGGCATGGCCGAATTCTATGAACATCCGTTCCATAACACAAGTCGGCTCAGAACGGTCCTTCGCCCAGCATCCTCCCCCTCCCCCAGACTTGGGGGAGGGGGTCGGGGGGAGAGGGCCGCAGGCGGTCGAACCCGCGCTCCCCTACGGCCACCCCCTCCACCCCACCGGCAGCCACACCCGCCCCCTCACCACCGGCCCCACCGCCGTCGCCGTCGGCGTCGGCCCCGGCACGGTGTCCAACGGCGCGCTCAATGCGGACGAGTTTCCTTCGGGGTCGGTGGCCAGGGCGGTGATGTACCGGAAGCGGAACGCCTGACCCGGCGAGAAGACCACGTTGCCGCCGTTGTCCGCCTTGGCGGCGCCTTCGAGCGCGGCAGCCTCGTCGGCCGGGTCGGAGTGGAACTGGACCTCGCACTGTGAGCACGTGCGGCCGACGATGCGCGCGCCGGCCCAGCTCAGCTCCGGCGGCAGGACGCCGCCGTTCGCGCCGTTCACGACCGCGATCGCGGCGCCCGCATGGCTCGTGATCCGGTTGCGGAGCAACGCGTTCTGCTCGGCCGTCCGGCCCGCGACGCGGATGCCGCCCGCGCCGTTGCCCTGAATGAGGTTGTCCTCGATGCGGCTGCCCTTGGCCGGCGCGGCGATATCGATCCCCCAGCCCTCGTTCGGCAGCGTGCTCTCAGCCGGCACGTCGCCCGCGTCGACCCCGATCCGATTGCCGACGATCGCCGTGCTCCACGACGCGCCGACGATCTCGACACCGTTGCCCGCGCTGCGGACGATCGTGTTCCCCTCCAGCCGCGTTTCGAGCGCATCGGCGCTCACGCGGATCCCGACGCCGTTGCCGTCGACGCGCGCGTTGCGCACTTCGTTTTTCCGCGTCCCGCGGCCGGTGATGTGCACGCCGATCGCGCCATCCGCGAAGACGTTGGGCGATCCCCCGAGCTCGCCGATCTGGTTGTCGTGGGCGCCGCGCGACACCTCGACGCACGCGCCGCTGACCGGCTCCGGCGGCCGCGCCGCACCTTCGACGTTCGGCGGACCGAACCAACCGCACTGCGTCCCGATGATCCGGTTGCCGGTCGTCTTCTCATCGCGCACCCGGATCGCGTCGCCGCCCGCGCCTGCAACGCGGCCGACGCCGGCGAACGCCAAGCTGTCCAGCAGCACGCCGGTGGCGCCGTTGTAGAGGACCACCTGCCCCGTCTGGACGTCTCCCCGCAGGTTGAGGCCGCGCAGCACGTGGCCGGTGCCGTCGATTCCGAACGCCCAATCGATCTCCGCCTTGCCGGTGTCGACCTCGATGACGTTGTCGGCCGCGGCCTGCCAATCCGTCACGCCGACGGAGAAGTCGATCGTGACCTGCGTGCCGGTGATGTCGAACCCGAAGGGCTCGATCAACGGGATTCGCCAGACGCGGGCCGCCGGAATGTAGTTCGGATCGTCCTGGCCCAGGCAGTACGGCCCGGCGGCGTTCGGGCCGCAGAAGCGGGCACTGATCCGGCCCGGCTCGCCCATCTGGGCCACGGTCTCGATCGCGTCGCGCAGCGAACAGTGGCGGCCAGGCTTGCACGGCGTCGGCGGGCCGTCCGCTGTGTTCGTGACGAAGACCGTCGGCGGATCGGCCGCCGCGTGCGCGGCACCGCGCACGGCCTCGATCGTCCCGGCGGCGACGACGCACAGCACGGCGGCGAACGCCGCGCCGAGCGCCTTTCGGGTACGGGGCGGGGCAGCCCTCATGAGCGGTGCTCCTTGCTGTGGGCGACGATGGCGCCCGTGCCTGCTAGCGCCACACCAGCGGCAGCCGGATCTGGTGCGTCAGCGTCGCCCGGTCCAGCACGCCGACGTACAGCTGCGCCTCGTTCGGATAGACACCCTGGTTCCCGACGTTGTCCGATGCGCGGCCGCGGAAGCTGTAGACGTTGGAGAACGCGCCCTCGAACACACGCGACGTTTCGGTCGAGGCCGTCACCCAGTCCGTCCAGACGCCGCCGCCGATTCGGAATTGGATGTCGTAGCGCGCCACGCCGCTCGCGCCGGGCAGCGGATCGACGCCCGCCCATTGGACACTGAAGCGCGGGTTGGAGATCCCGTGCACCGGCGTGAACGTCACGACCGGCGGCCGGCGGTCGATCGTCGTCGTCGCCTGGACGACGCCGAGGTTGAGCGGCTGCTCGTTCTCGGCCTTGTCGAACGCGCGGACGTGGAAGTCGTACGTCGCCCCGTCGATCGGGTCCGTCACGGCGACCGCGGTGGACGTCGCCTGCAGCACGAGCGGCGCCCAGGCGCCTCCGTTCAGCCGATAGACGATGTCGTACCACAGGATGCCGGCGTTCACCTGACCCGGCCCGTTCGGCAGGTCGCCGCCGCCGATGACGACGTTGAACGTGCCGCGGCTGAAGGGCGGCAGCGGCTGGGCCGCGACCTGCGGCGCCTGGTGGTCGACGAGCGTCAGCGCCTCGGCCGGCTCCTGCGGCTCGACGTTGCCCGCCTGGTCGACGGCGTTGATCACGAGCGCGTACTCGACGCCGTTGTCCCCCCTGAACTCGAACTGGTCGGCTTCGATGCTGTCCGCTTCCAGGACGAGCGGCTGGTTGTTGCGCTGGCTGTACAGGCGGAAGAACGCCACGCCGCTGGCCGGCGCCGGGTCTTCGAAGTCCCAGGAGAGCTTGATCTTGGATTGGCCCGTTGCGCCGTCGGCGGTCTTGGCATTGAAGTAGCGCGGGACGGCCTTCAGGCGCCCGATCGGCGCCTTTTCGTCGCGCTCGTGCGTGAGCCGCAGCTTCGGCTTCTGGCCGGACTCGCTCGATCCGAACCCGCGGTGTGAGCCGCCGGTCTCGTAGCCCTGGATGAACAGTCCCCGATTGGGCAGGTACCGCTTCTGCCACTTCGGGAGGCGCCAACGCTGGACGAGGTCGGTCACCTTGTCGGACCGCCAGCGATGCACGCCGGAGCCGACGCCGACGGACACCGTCGCCAGCCGGTCGCCGTTCGTGCCCGGGAAATTGTTCCATTTCACGCCGCCTTCGTCCCAGCTGTCGTCCACGCGGAAGATCGGGACGTCGCGCGCCGGGTCGCCCGTCGGACCTCCGGTCGTGTTCTCGAGCACGAACTCCGCAGCGGTCACGGCGCGCGCCTTGTCGAGGTCGCCCATGCGAAACTGGACGAGCGATCGGGCCGCACCGTAGCCCGGGCGCTCGCCGATGTAGAGCCGATTGTCGCCGCCGAAGTTGTCCCCGGCGCGTGCGCTCGACACCCAGGCGTCCTCCGTCGCGGACAGCTCGGCGGTGTCGAGGACGGCACCCACATCGCTCTCGCGGAGAGGCGCGGTCGGCTGATCGGCGCGGACCGGCGAGGCGAGGAGGAACGGCCCGCCGACGAGGAGCACGTAGCCACAGCGGCGCAGCGAGCGAGACATCGTCCAAGTGCCCATTGGGGCCTCCTTAAGCATGACGGCCGGCGTCCCCGCCCGCTCGGCGACGGCGCCGGCCGTTAGCTTAACCGAATTCCGCCCGGTTCGCACGATGTGTCCGCGACGGCGCTACTGCCAGGCCGTCGGCCCCAGCCGCCCCAGGTTCAGCGTGACGAGCGCCAGGTCCGCGGCGTCGATGCAGCCGCTTCCGTTGAGGTCGATGTGCACGGCGTATGCCGGCGTGCCGATGCATGCGCCGTAGCGCAGCTGGACGACGAGCTGATCGAGCGCCGAGACCCGATGGTCGATGTGTACGTCGCCGCTGAGGAGCTTCGCCGGACCGAGCACGGTCCACTGACCGCCGACGAGCGAGGCCTGCACGGCCGCATCCAGGTACCCGAAGCGCTGCGCCCGGACCGTCTTGTACCCCGGCGCGAGGCCCCGAACCACGAACGAACCGTCGTCGGAAGTGGCCGCCAGCGGCGCCCCGTTGACGTAGATCGTCGTGCCGCCATGCGACAGGCGACCCTGGAGCACGACCCTGCCGATGAGGGCGGCGACACCGCTCGGTGCGGCCTCGGTCGGACCGGGCGCGGTGGCGGCTGGCTGCGGCGTGGCGCTGGCGAACGTTGCGGCGGTGGCCGTGCGCGTTGGGGTTCGGGTGGGCGTGCGGGTCGGCGTGGCGGTCGACGGCGGTCGCGTCGCCGTGCGGGTCCGGGTCGCCGTCGGCAGCGAGGGCGAGAGGGCCGTGCGGGTCGGCGTGCGGGTCGGTGTGCGCGTCGGGGTACGCGTCGGGGTACGCGTCGGGGTCGACGACACGCCGGGCGTCACCGTCCGCGTGCGCGTCGCGGACGGCGTGGCGGTGACGACGAGGATCGTCGCCGTCGGCCCGGCGCTCGTTGCGGTCGAGGTGCGGGTCGGCGTGCGCGTCGGGGTGCGCGTCGCGGTCGGCGTCGGGCCGGTCGTCGGCGTGCTCACGGGCGTGGCGGACCGGGTGCTGTTGGCGATCGTTGCCGTCCAGTAGTGCCGGCGGGTCTGCCCGGTGCACGCCACGTAGGCCACGCCGATGTCGCGGTACGTGGCGCTCATCAGGAGCGTCCAGTGCGGCGACGACCCGCGCCAGCCGTTCACGACGTCCTGAGGCGTGGGATAGCCCTGGGCGATCGTCTCGCCGATCGCATTCCAGACGTAGCCGGCGGCCGTGGCGCGCGCGCCCGGGCTCGAACCGCCTGCGCCGATGTGCGACAGCGTCTGGTTCGCGCACATCCACTCGGAGTGCCCCTCGGCCGCGTTGAACAGGCGGACGTCCGTCCCGAGGGCGGCGCGCCCGAGGGCGGCGCGCTCCTGGTTGACGAGTTGGAAGACCGTGATCTCGAACGCCGATACGTCGGCCTGGGCGGATCGGGCCATGAAGCCGGAAAGCACGACCGCCATGGAGGCGGCGACGAGGAAGCGATGGTGCCGGGCACGAGACATCGCACACTCCTTGCGCTAGGGGCCGGCGGCGCGGGGGGTGCGCCGCCACCGAACGAAGACGGCCGAGCCGCGCGATGGTTACGACGTACCGGCCGTCGTCTCGGCGTATGCCTCCATCGGCGGGCACGTGCACACGATATTCCGGTCGCCGTACACGTTGTCGATCCGCGCCGTCGGCGGCCAGAACTTGTGCGCGCGCAGCCACGGCGCCGGGAAGGCCGCCTGGGCGCGCGTGTAAGCGCGGTCCCACGCATCGGCGGTCACGGCGGCGGCGGTGTGCGGGGCGTGCTTGAGCGGGCTGTCGGCCGCCGCGATCCGGCCGGACTCGATCGCGCGGACCTCGTCGCGGATCGCGATCATCGCCTCGCAGAAGCGGTCGAGCTCGGCCTGCGATTCGCTCTCCGTCGGCTCGATCATCAACGTGCCGGCCACCGGCCACGACATCGTCGGCGCGTGGAAGCCGTAGTCCATCAGGCGCTTGGCGACGTCCTCGGCCTCGATGCCCGCCGCCTTGAGGCCGCGCAGGTCGATGATGCACTCGTGCGCCACCCGGCCGCCCGCTCCGGTATACACGACCGGATAGTGCGGCTGAAGCCGGCGGGCGATGTAGTTGGCGTTCAGAATCGCGATCTTGGTGGCTTCCGTCAGCCCGGCCCCGCCCATCATCTTGATGTAGGCGTAGGGAATGGGCAGGATCGACGCGCTGCTCCACGGTGCGGCCGCCACCGGCCCCGTCGCCCGTTCGCCGCCGACGGCCGGCTGAAGCGGATGGCCCGGCAGGAACGGGGCCAGATGGGCCTTCACGCAGATCGGCCCCATGCCCGGCCCGCCGCCGCCGTGCGGGATGCAGAACGTCTTGTGGAGGTTCAGGTGGCAGACATCGGCTCCGAACTCGGCCGGGCGGCACAGTCCGACGAGGGCGTTCATGTTCGCGCCGTCCAGGTAGACCTGGCCGCCGGCGGCGTGCACCCGCGCGCAGATGTCGGTCACCGTGGCCTCGAACACGCCGTGCGTGCTCGGATAGGTGAGCATGAGCGCCGCCAGCGCGCCCGCATGGGCGTCGATCTTGGCCTGCAGGTCGGCGACGTCGATGTTCCCTCGTTCGTCGCATGCCACGGGGACCACCTTGAGGCCGGCCATGACCGCCGATGCCGGGTTCGTGCCGTGCGCGCTCGTCGGGATCAGGCAGATGTCCCGATCCGCGGCGCCGCGGGCGTGCTGCCAGGCGCGGATCACGAGCAGCCCGGTGTACTCGCCTTGCGAGCCGGCGTTCGGCTGGAGGCTGACGGCGTCGAAGCCGGTGATCGCCGCGAGGTCGGCCTCGAGCTCGGCGAAGAGCGCCCGATACCCGGCGGACTGGTCGTCCGGCGCGAACGGGTGGATGTCGGCGAAGAGGGGCCACGTGATCGGGAGCATCTCGGCCGCCGCGTTCAACTTCATCGTACAGCTGCCGAGCGGGATCATCGAGGTCGTCAGGCTTAGATCGCGCGCCTCGAGACGGCGCATGTAGCGCTGCATCTCGGTCTCGCTCGTGTAGGTGTTGAACACCTCATGCGTCAGGAACGGCGACGTGCGGCCGAACGGCGCGCCGAGGGCGTCGCCCGATTCGGCCGCCAGCGCCGCAGCAACGCGCGCGTCCACGTCCGCGCCGTCGGCGCCGAACGCACGCGCGATCGCCGCGAGGTCGGCGTTCGTCGTCGTCTCGTCGAGGGCGATGCCGATCGCGGCCGTCGGCCCGTGATCGTCGCGCAAGCGCACGTTGATCGCGCTCTCGGCTGCCAGCGTGCGCACGATGTCCGCCGCGGCGCGCCCGGCGGGCGGGACGACGCGCAGCGTGTCGAACACCACGCCGTCATCGACCGCGGCGCCGATCTCGCGCAGCACACGCCGCAGCGCGCACGTCCGCCGCCGGACGTTCGTCGCGATTCGCGTGAGGCCGTCGGGGCCGTGGTAGACGGCGTACATCGACGCGACCACCGCCAGCAGGACCTGGGCGGTGCAGATGTTGCTCGTCGCGCGGTCGCGTCGGATGTGCTGTTCGCGCGTCTGGAGCGTAAGCCGGAGGCCGGGACGGCCCTCGGCGTCGATCGAGACGCCGACGAGGCGGCCGGGCAGCTGGCGCTGGAAGGCCTCGCGGGTGGCCATGAATGCGGCGTGGGGCCCGCCGAAGCCGAGCGGCACCCCGAAGCGCTGGGCGCTGCCGACGGCGACGTCGGCGCCGAGCTCGCCCGGCGGGGTGAGGAGCGTCAGGGCGAGCAGATCGGTGGCCAGGACGACGAGGGCATCGGCGGCGTGCGCCCGCTCGATCACGGCGCGCAGGTCGCGGACCCGACCGTCCGTGTTGGGGTACTGCATCAGGCAGCCGAAGACCGGCGCCGCGTCGAAGTCGAACGCGTCCGGGTCGCCGACGACGAGCCGGATGGCGAGCGGCTCGGCGCGGGTGCGGAGCACGGCGACGGTCTGCGGATGGCAGTCGTCCGCCACGAGGAACGTGTCGGCGCCGTCGCCCTTGTGGAGCCGGTGGCACATCGTCATCGCCTCGGCTGCGGCGGTCGCCTCATCGAGCATCGAGGCGTTGGCGATGTCGAGCGCGGTGAGATCGACGACCATGGTCTGGAAGTTCAGCATCGCCTCGAGCCGGCCCTGGGAGATCTCGGGCTGATACGGCGTGTACTGCGTGTACCAGCCCGGGTTCTCGATGATGTTCCGCAGGATCACCGGCGGCGTCAGCGTCCCGTGGTAGCCGAGGCCGATGAACGACTTGGCCGGCCGTCGCGTGCGCGCGCCGTCGGCACCGACGGCCAGGACACCGTTGCGCTCGGCCAGATCGCGGAGCCGCGCCAGCGCCTCGTGCTCGGTGAGCGGCGCACCGATATCGAGCGGCGATGCGAGCCGGATGGACGGCGGCACGGCCTCGTCGATCAACTGATCGAGATCGGCCGCGCCGAGCAGGGCGAGCATACGCGCCACCTCGGCCGGGCGCGGGCCGATGTGGCGCGCGGCGAACACGTCGTCGGGCAGGTTGGCGGCGGAGCGCGGTTCGGTCATGGCTGTTGGCATCCTCATCGCTCGGTCGGACGAACCAGGTGAGGGTACCATTCGGCGGCGGCGGCGGCCAAAGCCGAACGACCGGGGTCCGGCGCGTCCGCACCGGAACGAGATGGTCCACACGATCATGGGACGAGCACGAATGCCCAACGACATCGATTCCGATCCCCCGCCTCCGGCGACCGCCGGCGCCGACCGACCACCGGCCGTCGCTCGGCCGTCGGACGGCTGGTCGGCCGCGGCGTTCGAGGGCGAGTTCCTGCGCGGACCGCGACCACGGCGGCGCGAGACGCGCGAGCTCTTCCGGATGGCGGCCGAGTTCGTGCGCGGCTTTCGAACGTTCCACTTCATCGGTCCGTGCGTGACGGTGTTCGGCTCGGCCCGGTTCCCACAGGAGCATCGCTACTGTGCGCTCGCGCACCAGATGGGGGCGCGACTGGCGCGCGCGGGCTTCGTGACGATGACGGGCGGCGGGCCCGGGATCATGGAGGCCGCCAACCGCGGCGCGCGGGAGAACGGCGGCATGTCGGTCGGCAGCCGCATCCGGCTGCCGCACGAGGAGGACGCGAATCCCTATCTCGACGTCGACGTCGAGTTCGACTACTTCTTCATCCGCAAGGTGATGCTCCTGAAGTACTCGATGGGCTTCATCATCCTGCCGGGCGGCTTCGGCACGCTCGACGAGCTGTTCGATGCGACGACGCTCATCCAGACCGGCAAGATGCACGGCTTCCCGGTGGTCCTGATGGGGGCCGACTACTGGCAGCCGCTCATGGCGTTCATGCGCCGAACGATGGTGGCCGCCGGGACGATCGCCGCCGCGGACGTCGACCGGATCCTCGTCACCGACGTGCCCGAGGAGGCGATGGCGCACCTCCTCGACTTCGCCACGTCGTCGTTCGGGCTGCGCTGGCGACCGTACAAGCCGCTGTGGTTCCTGCGCGAGCAGCCGCTGGGCGACAACGAGGCGTCGGTCGATCCGGCCGATCCGGGCGATCCGGCCGAGCAGGGCGAGCAGGGCGAGCAGGGCGATCGCCCGGATCTCGACGATCCCGTCGACCTGATCGAACGAACGGGCGCGTGAGGGGTGGTCGTCGGCCGGTCGATCGTCGGCGGAACCCCGCAAAGGTGTCGTATCCTTCGCCGCCGGTCGTCGTTATAGCCGTTGGCCCCGCCGGACGTGCCGGTCGTGCGGGCTACAATGACGCGCGCAATGCTGCGCCGGGCTGCCACACGGGCCGAGGAGGTCTCATGCTGCACACATCGTTGGGCACACGCCGCACGCTGGCGCGGTGCGCGGCGCTGGCTTTGGCGGCCGCGCTGATCCTGCCGCTCGGTCCGTCGCCGGCCGCCGCACAGCCCGTCACGGTTTTCGCCTGGCAGAAGTTCGCATCGATCAACGCCAAGCTGTTCCACCGGGCCACGGCGTACGACAGTGTCGACAAGAAGCTCTACCTGTACGGCGGCTTCGATCTGAACGGCAACGTGCGCAACCAAGTGGACGCCGTCGACCTCTCGGCTGCGCTGGCGGGCGCCAAGGTGGACAACGGGCTGCGGCCCGCCGGGGCGATCGCCGAGCTCTGGGGCGCCGCCGGGGCGTTCCGGGCCAAGGGCGTCGACCGCAAGATCTACTGGATCGGCGGCACGGACGCTGTGGCGACGCCGTTCAAGCAGCTCCAGGTGCATGACCTCGTCCACAACACGTGGAGCGCGGTGAAGCCCGAGGGCGCCTTCGATCACCGTGTGCTGGCCGCGGCCGTGTATGACCCCAACAACGACGTCGTCGTCGTGCAGGGCGGCAACGAGCGCTGCATCTTCTTCCCGACGACCAGCATCGCGTGCGACGATCCGTACAACGATACGCTGTTCCTGCAGTTCGACGCGATGACCGGAGCGCCGCGCTGGGTGCGCGGCCCGAGCGGCCCGCGCCTGTTCGGCGCGACGGCGGCGTTCGACAGCCGCCTGAAGCGGATCCTCCTCTTCGGCGGGACGTACGACCGGATCGACGGCACGAACGAGGTCTGGACGCTGGATATGACCTCCAGTGATTATGTCAATTCCAAGTGGCAGAAGCTCGCGTTCGTGAACACGGGCTCGCTGTCGGTGCCCGGCGGTCGCGCGCTGCACACGGCCGCGTACAACGCCGACCTCAACCACCTCGTCGTGTACGGCGGCGACGTCAAGACGATCCACTCGACGAGTGAGATCGTGGCCGCCCCGGAGGTCTGGGCGCTGGATCTCGGCGTCACCCCGCCCGTCTGGCGCAACTTGAAGACGCCGCTCGGCGACCGGATCGGGGCCTCGATGATCTACGACCCCGTCCACAAGACGCCGATCCTGTACGGCGGCCGCGGCAAGCTGCGCACCGGCCGGCAGACCGTCTCGGGCGATCTGTACGCCCTGACGGCCACCGAGGTCGTCCGCACGCCGACACCCACGGCCGTGCCGACCGTCAGCCCGTACGGCCCGCTCGAGCCGCGCCTCTGCCCGACGCTCAACGGGCGCGTGCCGCCGGCCGTCATCCAGAACGCGCTGGCCAACCCGGCCGACATCGGCTCGTTCGGTCAGCCCAGCGCCCCGAACCGCCCACCCAGTCCGGCGAACCCGCCGAAGATCTACCTCGGCCTGACGAACATCAACGCGCCCTACAACCCCCTCTTCAACCCGGTGACGTTCAAGGCCGGCTGTCCGTAAACGTGACATCCGCCCGCCGCGCGCGTATCATCGCCGTTTGTCGTCCGCCGAAGGAGTGCGTTCATGGCCGGTAGAAAGAAAGACGTCCGGATGGTGATCAAGCTGCGGTCCACCGAGAGTGCGTTCACGTACGTCTCGGAGAAGAACCGCCGCAACGATCCCGGCCGGCTGGAGATCAAGAAGTACGATCCGGTCGTGCGCAAGCACGTCCTGTTCCGCGAGGCGAAGTAGACCGCCGGTCGTGACCGCGGCAGCCCACCGGACCGCGGCCCATCGGGCAGGTGCGGACCGCTCGTCGGCCGCAGTCGCGATCGGCCTCGTGACGGTCAGCGACAGCCGGACGGACGCGACGGACGTCAACGGCCGGTGGCTGGCGGAGGCGGTGCGGGCAGCGGGTCATGTCGTGGGCGCCGCCATGCTGGTTCGCGACGATCCGGTCGCGATCGATCAGGCGCTCGACGGATGCTTGACGGCGGGTTGCCGGGTCGTCGTCTTGAACGGCGGCACGGGGATCAGCCGGCGGGACAACACGGCGGACGTCGTGCTGCGACGGTTCGACAAGGTGATGCCTGGGTTCGGTGAGCTGTTTCGGATGCTGAGTTGGGAGAGCGTCGGAGCGGCGGCGACGCTCTCGCGGGCGGCGGCGGGCACGGTCGGGGGTGCGGTGGTGTACGCGCTGCCCGGCTCGCCGGACGCGGTCCGGTTGGCGTTCGAGCGCTTGATCGTGCCGGAGATCGAGCACGTGGTGTGGGAGATGAGCCGCTGAGGCCGCGCAGGTGTTCGGGCTCTCGCACGAGCGCGACCGCGGTCCGGCCGCGGCGATGGCGTGTGCGGCGACGGGCCGACGAAGTGGGTCAAGACGATCGACGCCTTTTCGGCCGACCGGCCGAACGGCGCAAGGAGGATGCACATGGCGCGCAAGTGTCAGGTTACGGGCAAGGGGCCGTTCACGGCCATGAACGTGTCGTTTTCGCACCGGCGGACGAAGAAGATCTGGAACGTCAACCTCCAGAACCGCCGGCTGTACGTGCCGGAGCTCGGCAAGTTCGTGAACCTCAAGTTGTCCGCCAGCGCGCTGCGCACGATCTCCAAGAAGGGCCTCTCCGCGGCGCTCAAGGCCGAAGGGCGGTCGCTCGCCGACGTCATGTAGCCGCCCGGTCGGCATCGAGAGGTCGGTTTCCCGAACGCGGTCGACGCAGGTGCGGCCGGAATCGATAGGAGCGCGCGATGACACCGGGCGATGGGATGGCGCCGAGCGATGTCCAGTCCAGGCTCAAGGCCCGGATCTGGCAGTCCGTGGCCCAAAGCGGCGTCGACCTGTCCGGCCTGCCGCCCGAGGCGGCCGATCGCCTGGTGAGCGCGATCAGCGACGGCATGGCGACCGAATTCGATGCGCTCATGGAGGCCGCGTCACCGGGCGGCGACGACGACACCGCCGACCTCGATCCGGCCAAGGAGCGCGTCCTCTGGCAGGGCCGCCCGTTCCTGTCGCTGCTGACGCGTTACACGATCACCAGCCAACGGCTGCGGATCAGTCACGGACTGCTCACCCGGGTGCGCTCGGATATCGAGCACGTGCGGATACAGGACCTGGACCAGACCCAGTCGATCGGCGAGCGCATGTTCAACATCGGCGACATCCGCGTCCAGTCGCATGACCCGGACAACGCCTTGGTCGTCCTTCGGAACGTGACCGAGCCCGACAACGTCATGGAGATCCTGCGCACGGCGGTGCTCGAAGCGCGCAAGCAGTTCGGGCTGAGCTATCGCGAAGAGATGTAGGAATGCCGCGGCGCGGCCGCGGATGGAGACGGCGGTATCGATGCCGGCATCGGCTCGTACCCCGCCACGGCAGAATCCTCGGGTTCCGTGCTCCGGTTGCCGCTCCGAGCGTGTCCAGTGGCGGGTACGCGCGTTGTGAACAGCGCTCGGAAAGACAAAGGACCAGCGCCCCAAGGCGTTCGCCCTGGACACTGGTCCTTGCGCAGCACCCACACACAACGCGTCGCCACTCTCGTGGCAGACCCCCACACAGCCGCTGGCGTGTTCGTGCTACGCGGCAGAGTATACGGGGCGGGGCGCGAACTGTCATTACGGTTACATTAAGCTTAAGAGTGCCTTTGGCTCGGCCGTCGTTTTCCGTCGATGCCGCACCCCGCCCGCCGTCCTCACCCGCCACGCCGTCGCCCGTTTCGACGGCGCTGTACTAGAATCCACCGTCACGCTCGCCGATCCGGCAGGCCTGCTCAGGGTCCTGCGCGGCGGAGGCGCTCGAACCGCGTCAGGTCCGGAAGGAAGCAGCGCTAAGGGATGTCCTCCGGGTGCCGCGGGTTCGCCTTGGGCGGGCCTGCCGGGCCGGTGAGCGGCGCGGCCGATACGCTGTCCCTGCAAGGGTAGCGGACCCTGCATCGGCCTCGGATACGCGGCACTGCCCGTGCCTCCGAGGCGCGCCGCGGGACGGAGTACGTGGAGGGGGGCGTGGGGGAATCGTCGAATCGACTCGGTCGCCGCGCGGACCGCACTTCCGGTGCGGCCCGGCGATTCCTGGCGTTGCTGCGCCCGTGGCTCGCCCCGCTCGGCGCGGCCGCCGTCGCGGTGCTGGTGCCCTACCTCCACCGCCAGGCCGCGCGCACCGTCTCGCTCGACGTCGACGGCCGGTCGGGCCGCGTCGTGACGACGGCCGCCACCACGCGATTGGCGTTGGCGGAGCTGGGCATCCGCGTGGCGAGGGACGACGTCGTCTCGCCGAAGGTCGATGCCGCCTTGCCGGAGGGCAGCCGTGTGGTCGTCCGGCGCGCGCCGCGCGTCACCGTCCTCGCGGACGGCAGGGCCACCGAAGTGACAGCCGAAGGCCGTACGGTCGCCGCGGTGCTGCAGGCGGCCGGCGTCGTCCTCGACCCGGCGGACAGCGTCACCGTGAACGGACAGCCGTGGTCGTTGGCCGCGCGCCTCCCCGCACCGGCCGGCAGCCGCGCGGCAGCCCGGGAGGCGGCGGAACGCGTCCCGGTCGAGGAGATGTTCCGCGGCGTGTTCAGCCCCCGTGTCGCATACGCCGATGAAACGGGCCACCACACCGGCCGCGGTGCATCGGCGGACCGTTCCGCCTCGGCGCTCGCCGCGCACACCACCGGCGACGACCTGCGCGCCGCCGCACGCCGCCTGCTCGCGCCGGTCCTGTCGGCCCTTCGTCCGGGCGAGCGCCCACCGGGGATCGTCGGACGCAACGTCGTGCGCGTCGTGCGGTCGCGCACCGTCTGGGTTGTCGACGACGGGGTGCGCACGCCGCTGGCGGCGTCGGGCGAGACCGTCGGCCAGGCGCTCGAGCGTGCCGGCGTGCGCCATCTGCCGGGCGACCGTGTGCAGCCGCCACTCGATACGCCGCTGGCCTACGCCCCCGAGATCACGATCCACCGGGGCGTGCCGTTCGCCCTCGATGCGGACGGCCTGACACGCGAGCTGCGCTCCGGCGCGCCGACGATCGGCGCCGCGCTGGCGGCGGCGGGCGTCGGCCTGGCCGGCCGCGACATCGTCGACCCTCCGGCCGAGACCGTGGTGTCGCCGGGGCTCGCGATCGAGGTGACGCGGGTGCGCGACGTCCTCGAGTGGCGGGAGGTCGAGATCCCGTATCAGACCGAGGCGATTCCCGATCCGAACCGCCCGCTGGACGAGGTGGCGGTGCTGCAGGCGGGCGTTCCCGGTCTGGCCACCCAACGCCTCGAGGTGACCTACCACGGCGGGCGCGTCGTGGACCGAACGGTGCTGGACGAGACGATCGTGCGCGAGCCGGTCGTCGAGCGGGTGGCGTACGGCACGCACATCACCTGGGGCACCGTGATGACCGAGGCCGGGCCGATGCGCTACTGGCGCAAGCTCCGCACGTACGCCACCAGCTACAGCGCCTCCCGTGCCGGCACGCCGCGTTCGGCGCCGTGGTACGGGCGCACCCGGATCGGCGAGGTCATGCGCAAGGGCATCGTGGCGGTCGACCCGCGCGTCATCCCGCTCAGAACGAACCTGTACGTCGAGGGCTACGGACTCGGGCTGGCCGGCGACACGGGCGGCGGGATCAAGCGCCTGCACATCGACCTCGGCTATGACGACGACAACTACATCGGCTGGCACCACTACGTGGACGTCTACCTCCTCGAGCCGGCCCCGCCGCCCGATCGCATGCCGTGGGTGCTGCCCTGAGCCGCCCCGCCCGCGGTGCGCAGAGCGCTGCGGCAGCCGCCAAGGGCAAGGGCCGCGGCGCGGCCAAAGGCGCGGGCAAGGGCATGGGCAAGGGCGCGGGCAAGCGCGCGCCCCAAGGCGCCGCGGCCTCCGACCGGCCGAGCGCGATGTTGCGGGCCTACGGCCTCCGGCCGAACAAGCGCCTCGGCCAGCACTTCCTCGTCGACACGACCTACCTCACGCAAATCGTCGACGCCGCCGAGCTGGCGCAGGACGATACCGTGCTCGAGGTGGGCCCGGGCCTCGGCGTGCTGACCGAGGCGCTGTGCGAGCGCGCCGGCCGGGTCGTGGCCGTCGAGATCGACGCGGCGATGCGGACGATCCTGGGCAACCGGTTGGGCACCCGCGCGAACCTTGGGATCGTGGCCGCCGACATCCTCAAGGTCGACCCCGTGTCACTGCTCGACGAGAGACGGGACGGCCCGGCGGTGCTGCTGGACGGCGGCGCCGTCGACGGTTCCGCGCACGACGCCCCCGCGGCGGCCGATGAAGCGGCTCTCCCAGCCGGCCAGCCGCACTTCGGCCCGCTGCGCCCGCACTACAAGGTGGTCGCAAACCTGCCCTATTACATCACGTCGGCCGTACTGCGGCGGCTGCTCGAGGCGCGCGAGCGGCCGGTCCGGGCGGTCGTCATGGTGCAGAAAGAGGTGGCGGATCGGATCACGGCGTCGCCGGGCGACCTCAGCGTGCTGGCCGTGGCGATCCAACTCCACGCCGCCGTGCGCCGCGTCGCCGTCGTGCCGCCGGGCGCGTTCCACCCGCCGCCCAAGGTGGAGTCGGCCGTGCTCTGCCTCGACCTCTACGATCGGCCGCCCGTGCCGGTCGACGACATCGGCTCGTTCTTCCGTGTCGTGCGCGCCGGTTTCGGGCAGAAGCGCAAGCAGTTGAAGAACAGCCTCGCCGCCGGCCTCGACGTCGCGGACGCCGAGGCCGTCCGCGCGCTCGCCGAGGCAGGCATCGACCCGACGCGCCGCGCGCAGACGCTCACGCTCCTCGAGTGGTCCGCCCTCACCGCGGCATTCACGGCGGCCGGCCACGTGCGCCCGCCGCGCGCCGCCGAAGCCGACGCCGCACCGTCGGCGCTCGACCGCGACGCCGACTGGACGTAGGGCGAATCCTCCGCCGCGCATTCCGCGTATCCTTTGCCGGCGCTGAGGCGACGGAGGAGCGAGGGATGGGCCAGCAACGGACAGGGCGATCGGAGCGGCACCCGGGAGGCGACGACATCGCCTGGGAAATCGACGGCGAGCGTTCGATCCCGCGCTGGGCGGACAGCGACGGCGATGTGGGTGATGCGAGCCGCCGGTGGGGGCCTTCGGGCGAGGCGGCCCACATCGAGGACGGCGGCGATGGAGTCGGCGGCGGCGGCGGCGACAACCAGGCGCGTGCCGATTCGGCTGAGCGCCTCCGCCGCTGGTCGACACGCGCGGCCGGCGCAGCTCTCGCCGTCCTCGTCCTCTTCGGCCTGGTGCGCGCTTATCGCGGCGACCGGACGCACAGGCTGATCCAGCGCGACGTCCAGCACGTGGTACAGCTGGAGGCCGAAGCACTGGCCGAAGGAGACCGCGAGCTGTACATGAGCCTGCAGGATGAGCGCCGACGCCGCATCCTTCGGCGCCCCGACCGGGCGGCGGACGAGCGGCGCACGATCGGTCCGTTCCCGGGCGCCTACTTCACCGACGACCCGCCCGTGGTGGTGGAAATCGAGGTTTCCGCCAAGGACAGCGCACACGCCGTCGAGGCTGTGACGGCCACGGTCCGCGTGGCAGCGACGGACGGGGCGAAGGTGGGCCGGTTCGAGCAGTTGCGGCGGATGGTTCACGACGCGGACGGCCGGTGGCGCCATGCGGTGTCACCCGAGGCCGATCCCCGCCCCGAGGTCGATCGCTTCGTCTCCTCCCGCATCCATGCCGCGTTCCCTGCGGCGGACGGCCCGGAGCTGCGGCCGTTGCTCGCCGCCGCCAACGATGCCGTCGAGTCATACTGCGCCGAACAGAATCGGTGCACCGGACGGGCCCGGTTCGCGTTCGGCGTGGTCGACAACCAGGCGGCGGACGTCGCGCTGCGCTTGGCGGCACCGTCCGAGCTGACGGCATGGCGTCCGGCGGACGATACGGCGCGCGATCTCCTCACGTTCGGCATCGCACGAGCGGCCGTGCTGCGGCTGGACCATGTCTTCAGCGGCAGGGTTCGCCCGGACGGAACCACGGACGGCGCCCAACCGAACTGGACGATCGTCACGGCGCTCGTCGACGCGTCGATCGCGGCCCATCTCGACCGTTCGACGATCGATCTGTTGGCCGCCAACACCACCGCTAGCGCTTCCGGGCTGACGCTCTGGCACTTCGAACGGCCGGTCGAGCGGCCGGACTGGAACAACACCGACCTCCTCGGCTTTCAGAACGCGCTGCTCCGCCGTGAACTGACGATCGCCGCCCGGAGCTTCGCGGCGACCACACGGCTCGAATCGCCGGAACGGTTGAAGGCCATCACCGTCCGCTGGCCCGAGGAGCTCTCGGCCGGACGTGGCGACTGGCTGTCGTCCGCCTCCATCGAGCGGGACTTCGGCCCCGGCGGGCTGAACGCCCTTCTGGGCTGGCCGACGCACCAGGCGCCGTTCATCGCCGACGGTGCAACCGTGATGAAGTGCGACGGCGGGGCGCAGTACGTGGTGTCACGCAGCGGCGGGGTCCGCGACTTGTCGATGCTCGCGTGCGACGGCGGCCACGTAACGGACGCCGCGTGGAGCCCGGACGGCACGATGCTGGCAGTGGCCTGTGTCGGCCGGGCAAGTGATACGGATCCGCTGAGCAGCGCCATGCTGCCGTCCTCGCTTGCGCTTGTCCGGCTGGATGCCGCACGGGGTGGGTGGTGGGCGGCCGCGACGCCGCTGCCCGACCGTTCAACGGCAGGGATGCAGCCGATGCGGCTCGACTGGGCGCCGGATGCTCGCCACATCGCCTGGGGCGCCCTCATATGGACGGAGGGAGAGCAGGACGCCGTGGCGAGGGTCGGTGTGGTGGCGGTCGATCCGGCGGCCGACGATCCTTGGACGCATGTGGAGGCAGCGTGGATCGAAGTACCGTCCGGCGATCCGGCAGCGCCCGATGCGGCGGACCCACTGTTCGAACCCGCGCCGGGCGGCACGCGGCCTCGTTGGTCCCCGGACGGTCGGACCGTGGCGTTCATGGGACGTGCCGGCAAGATCGCCGTGCTGCCCGCCGGAGGACAGGCGCTGCGGATCGTCGATGGGATGGCGATGGCATGGTCACCCGACGGGACGCGCGTCGCGGTCGTGGCTCTCGTCGCCAACGATCCGACGCCGAGCGAAGACGCGTTCTCAGCGCACGTTCTCGACGCGGCGACGTGGACGGAGCGCGACTCGATTCGCTTCGATCGTGCATCGCTCGCGCGTGCTGCGGGCGGATTGTCCGGCGGACGGCCATTGAACGTCCGTGCGGTTCTCGACGTCGCGTGGTCGGACGACGGTCAATTGCTGAGCACGGCGTTCCAGACGGATGCACGGTGCGGCAACGGCACCGATTGCGTCGACGCGGTCGCGTGGCAGCCGGGCACGACGACGCTGCGGGCAGTTCGCAACGCCCCCCAGTTGCAGGACGGCTCGTGGCGCTGGGAGTGGCAGGCCGGCTGGGTGTCCGGCAGCCACTCCCTGGCGGTGTTCGTGGCCGGCGAGAGCTGGCCGGGACGCGTGTCGGCGGTCGCCGGCGAGGCACCGTCGGGCGCATGGAACGCGCCGTTCCGCCCGGGCGATGGCCAAGCCGACATCGACGCCGAGGTTGCGTTCGTCATCGATGCCGACACGGGCGACGTGAGAAGCGTGCCGCGCTCCGAGAGCCGCACGCTCGCGACGCTCCTGCCCGACTACTCGCCCGACGGCCGGTGGCACGTTCGACGCGACCCGATGTGGCGCCTGATCGTCGAGCCGGTGGACGGGATCGGCGGGTTCCGCGAGGAGGATCCGGACTCCGGGTGGCGGTTCAATCGGCCGTTCTGTTCGCCCTATCTGGCGTGGAGTGCAGGGCGGTAGCCGCCGGCATCGATGTTCGGCGCACACGGGGGGACGGTGTCGATCCGTCACCCGCCGTGTCGCTCAGGCCAATCCCCAGTCCGCCCGAACGTCGATGCCCAGCCCATCCCCGGCCGCCCCCCGCTCCCACGCAAACCACCCCGCCGCCGCGATCATCGCCGCGTTGTCCGTGCACAGGGCCAGCGGCGGGAACAGGACCGGTACGTCGAACGCGGTGGCCAGCGCGGCGCGCAGGGTGCTGTTCGCGCTGACGCCGCCCGACACGGCGATCGCGCGCGCGTGGTGCTCGGCGACCGCCCGCCGCAGCCGCTCGACGACGGCGCGTACGACGGCGGCCTGGAAGGACGCGGCGAGGTCGGCGACGGGAAGGGGGGCGGCCGCCGCGGGCGGTACCGCAAGCGATGCCGCAGGCGTTGCCCCAGGCGTTGCGTGACCGGTGCCGAAGACGTCCGTGCCCGCCGCACCGCCCAAGCGATCGGCTGGGCCGGCCGACAACTGCGCGACGCGGCGGGCCAGGGCCGACTTCAGCCCGCTGAAGCTCCAGTCGCCGTCGTCGGTCCGGGCGACGGGCAGCGGGAAGCGCGCCGGATCACCGCCTTCGGCGGCGCGTTGGATGGCGGGACCGCCCGGATAGCCGAGGCCGAGGATGCGGGCGGCCTTGTCGAATGCCTCGCCGGCCGCGTCGTCGCGCGTGGCCGCCAGGAGCGTCATGTCGTCGAGGGCACGGACCCGGAAGAGGTGGGTATGACCACCGGAGACGATCAGGGCGAGGTGCGGGAGCGGTGGGGTCGGTAGCGTCGCGGGATCGACGTCGCCCCGCGGCCCGGCGTCGCCATCGACGGCTACCGCGTCCGCGCCGACGACTTGCACGTCCCCGCGGCCGATCCGGCTGCCCGCGGGTCGTTCATGTAGGACGCCGCCCGAGTGCAGCCAGTTGGAGGCCAGATGACCGGCCAGGTGGTTCACGGCGATGAGCGGCTTGCCGGTGGCGATCGCGAGGCCCTTGGCGGCGTTCGCGCCGACGAGCAGCGCACCGGCGAGGCCGGGGCCGGCCGTGACGGCGATGGCGGCGACGTCGGCCAACGTGATGCCCGCGTCCAGCAGCGCCGTCTCGATCACGGGCACGATGTCGCGGACGTGCTGGCGGCTGGCGACCTCGGGGAAGACGCCGCCGTACGGGGCGTGCAGCATCGCCTGGCTGGCGACGACGTTCGACCACACGACGCGGCCCGCCTCGACGACGGCGGCGGCCGTCTCATCGCACGACGTCTCGATGCCGAGGATCAGGCGAGATCCGTGCACGTGCCCAGACACGCCGAGCGGGACGCTCATGCGCGGGCCTTCGGCCGGTTCCCCGGCACCGGGCCCGCCGCCGCGCGCAGCCGCTCGACGGTGTCGTCGGGCACGCGCACCGCACCGAGCACGCTGCGCGGCCGGTGCGGACCGTGGAAGTCGCTGCCGCCGGACGGCACGAGCCCGAAGTGGTCGGCCAGCACGGCCAGCCAGCGGTTCACGCGGGCGGTGTAGCCGGTGTAGTAGCACTCGAGGCCGCCGAGGCCGGCGTCGGCGAGCGGTCCGAGCATCGTCCGCAGCCGCTTGGGGTCGGACCACGGGTTGCCGGGCGGGGTCGGATGGGCTAGGACGGGCACGCCGCCGGCGGCGCGGATGGCCGCGCACGCTTCGGCCGGCGAGAGGCGGTAGCGCCCGACGTGGGCGGGGCGGCCGGCGCCGAGGTAGCGGCGGAACGCGTCGGAAACGTCCTCCGCCCAGCCGATGCCGACGAGCGCACGCGCCACGTGCGGCCGGCCGATCGCGCCGCCGTCGGACAGGGCCAGGACGTCGTCGATGGCGAGCGGGGCGCCGGCGGCGCGCAGGCGCTCGACGATGGCCACGGCGCGGACGTGGCGGTGGGCGCGGATCGTCTCGAGGAGGGCCTGGAACGGCGCATCGGCGACATCGACGAAGTAACCGAGGATGTCGTGCTCCCCGCGCTCGTCCTCCGTGCCGAGCTCGACGCCGGCGATCAGCGTGATCCCGTGCGCCCCGGCGGCGGCCGCAGCCGGGGCGATGGCGTCCGTCGTGTCGTGGTCGGTGATCGCCAGCGTGCGCAGGCCGGCGACGGCGGCGTGGGCCACGAGTTCGGGGGGCGTGAGCGTGCCGTCGGAGGCGGTCGTGTGGGTGTGGAGGTCGATCATGCCCCGGCGGCGTCGAAGAGCGTGATCTCGGCGGTCGCGGCGACGGGCGACGGATGCGCGCCTTCCTCCAACGAAGCCGGAGGCGCAACGATCGCGCCGTCCTCCGCCCCGACGCGGGCCAGATGGCGCAGCTCGGCGGCGGTGCGGCGCATCCCGTCGTGCGGGCTGCGCGCGGACAGGTGGGCCACCTGCTGTTCGGCGCGGTAGGAGCTGCGCACGAGCGGTCCGGCCTCGACCCAGCGCAGTCCGAGGGCAAGGCCGGTGTCGCGCAGGCGGTCGAACTCGTCGGGGGACCAGTAGCGCATGATCGGCAGGTGGGCTTCGGTCGGGCGGAGGTACTGGCCGACGGTCAGGATGTCCACACCGACGGCCACGAGGTCGGCGACCAGCGTCTCGATCTCCGCCCAGGTCTCGCCGAGGCCGACCATGATGCCGGTCTTCGTGAGAACGGTCGGGTCCATCTCCTTGGCCCACCGCAGGACATCGAGCGAGCGCGGGTAGATGGCCTGCGGGCGGACGGTGCGATACAGGCGCGGGACGGTCTCCAGGTTGTGGTTCAGGATCTCGGGCCGCGCGTCCATGACCACCTGCAGCGCCGCCCGATCGCCGCAGAAGTCCGGGATGAGCACCTCGATGGACGTGTGCGGCGCCAGCGCACGGCTGCGCGCAATCGAGCGGGCGAAGATCGCGGCGCCGCCGTCGGGCAGTTCGTCACGGTTCACCGACGTGATCACGCAGTGCGTCAGGTTAAGCTTCTCGATCGTCCGCGCCACGCGCTCGGGCTCGAGGACGTCGAACACGCCCGGTCGGCCCGTCTTGATCGCGCAGAAGCCGCACGACCGGGTGCACGTATCGCCCATGATCAGGAACGTCGCCGTCCCCGCCCCCCAGCACTCGCCGATGTTCGGGCAGCGCGCCTCCTCGCACACCGTGTGCAGGCCGTTGGACCGCATGAGCTGCTCGACCGCCCCGAACGTCTCGCCCCACGGCGCGCGGACCTTCAGCCACGGCGGACGGCGGTGGCGCAGCGGCAGCGGCCGGCCGTCGTCGGCGGTGAGGGCGGCGAGGTCGAGGTCGACGAGCGGGATGGGGTTGCGGGCGGGAGGCGGGGTGCTCATGGGGGGATTATGGCGCCGCCGGGGTGGCAGGGCCAAGCGGAGCCGAAGGGTTGGACACGCGGCGTGGACGGTCGGCCCACGTTCCCTTGGGACGTCGCGCAAGATCACATGCGTGCTTGGACCCCTTCAGCATGCATACATGGAGCAAAGACGCATGCCGACATGGAGTGAGTCCCGATGCGTGCTTCAGCGTACGTTCCGATGCTTGCCACGCTTGCCACACGCGCCGCACGCAAGCATCGTTGCCCCGGCAATTCTGCAGCCGCAAGGTGGCCCATGGCCGGATCCACGAAGAAGACGGCATCGCCGGACGCACCCGCCGACGGGCAAGTCCGCCGCGGCGGCCCGGGCAAGGGCACATGGCTGTTCGTTCTGGCCGTCGGCTCGGCGGCGGTGTACCCGTGGTGGTCGATGCGCACGCCGGCATTCACGGCCGTCGACGATGCCGCCGTCCAGGTCGGCGAGCTGAAGGACCACCTGGCCCGCAGCGGCGAGCCCGCGCGCGTCGTGCAGGTGGACCTCGACGGCCATCCCAAGGTCTCGCAGTTCGACGACATCGACGCCTCACCGTCCGGCTACGGCCGGGTCGCCTGCGGCCCGATCGCGGCGGCCGTCGCGCTCGGGGGGGACGACTGGCCGGCGCTGCTGGCCGAGATCGTGGCGACGGCCGGCGACGACTACGGTGCGCGCACCGGCATCCAGCCGGGGCCGTATGCGGCCGCGCTGCGGCGAACGTTCGGTTGGTGGAACGTCAAGGCGCGCGATCGTACGACGTTGGGCGTTCTCTACGGCGCCCTGGCGTCCGACCGAATCGTCATCGTCGACCTCAAGGTCAACGACGATCGCGTGGTGCCGTCCGATCAGCCGCCCAACTACGCCCACTTCGCACGCGTGCTCGGCATCGACGTCCGCGAGGGCGAGATCTACCTCGACAACACGCTGCACGGCCCCTCCTACTGGACGGTGTCGCTCGAGGACTTCATGGCGGCGTGGCGGTTGCCGGAGACGAGCGCGTCGGTGGTTCTGGACGCGGAGGGGGCGGAGGGGGTGGATCGGTGGGCGGTGATCGTGGATGCGGGGTGGCCGTAGTGCGCAGGCGTCCCCGCGAGCCGGACTCGACTCGGCAACGGACTCCGACCTTCAACGCGTGAACGACGATCCGATCAGCCCGCCGATCAGCCCGCCCCCTCCATCGCCTGCCCCGCCACCCAGGCCGACGCACCGCCCCCGGCCCACACGTCCTTCTTCCAGATCGGTACCGTCGTCTTCAACGTATCGATCACCCACCTGCACGCCTCGAACGCCTCCGCCCGATGCGCCGCCGACACGGCGATGACGACGGATGCGCGGCCGATGTCGACGCGCCCGGTACGGTGCACCACGGCCGCCTGCGCGCCCGCCCCCGCCCAGCGCTCCGCCACGCCGTCGACGAGCGCCTGCAGCGCCGGCAGCGCCATCTCGTCGAACGCCTCGTACTCGAGCCAGTCGATCGGCCGGCCGTCCGTGTTGTCGCGCGTCACGCCGAGAAACGTCACGATGGCCCCGGCGCCGGGGCGGGCGACGAGCGCCTCGACGGCGCGCGGGTCGATGTCGGCGTCGGTCAGGGCCGCGCGGGCGACCTTCATGTCCACGCCGCCCGCGTCGTCTTCGACGTTCACGTTCGCATCCGCAGCCATGCCCGGCCGCTAACCGCCGCTGACCGGCGGCAGATATGCGACCTCGTCGCCCGGCGCGAGCACGTGCTCGAAGCGAGCGAGGACGGCATTGACGGCCGCGGCCGGCGGCAACTTCGACAGCGCAGGGTGGTCGCCGACGAGTTCGGCCCACAGGGCGCCGACCGTCAAGGGTCGGCCGTCCGGCCCGACGGCCGATCGCGTCAGCTCCGCCCGTCCGGCCGCATCGCGATAGGCGGCAAACAGGCGCACGGACACCATCGGCGGCCGCCGGGTACCCTCACCGAGCGGCATGGTGCGCCAGCCAGTCCAACACGAACGGGTTCGATCGCCGCTCTCGCCCGACCGTCGTCGCCGGGCCGTGGCCGCTGAAGAGGACCGTCGCGTCGTCGAGCGTCAGGATCTGCTCTTCGATCGACTGCAGCAGCTGCGCGTAGTCGCCGCCCGGCAGGTCGGTGCGGCCGATGGATCCCAGGAAGATCACGTCGCCGCAGAACGCCACGGGGGCCGTGACGCCCTCGTACGCGACGTCGGGTCCGACGAACGTGACGTGGCCGGGGGCGTGGCCGGGCGTGTCGCGGACGGTGAACGCGTACCGGCCAACGGAGACCGTGTCGCCCGCCGCCAGCAGCCCCTGCACGGTCGGCACTTCCACCGGCGGCATGCCGAAGCGATCCGCCTGCACGGGCAGGCCGACGAGTATCGGCACTGCCTCCGGGTGCAGGAGGAACGGTGCGCCCGTCCGCCGCTGCAACTCGGCCACGCCGGCCATGTGGTCGATGTGGCTGTGCGTACCCCAGATCTGCGTGATCCGAACCCCCCGCAGCTCGGCCGTGCGAAGCACCTCGTCGATCCGGCCGCCGGGGTCGATGACGACGGCCTCGCCGGCCGCGTCGCCGACGAGGTAGGTGTTCTCGGCGAAGGGTGGGCAGACGAACGTGTCCAGGAGGAAAGTCATGAGGCGATTATAGCCGCCGGTGCACCCGGGAATCGTCGATCACGGCACGCTGCCGCCACCCTGTCCCGTGACGGACGCGACGATCTCGAACGCCCGCGCGAGCATCGCGACGAGGAACGACGCGATGGCCACCGAGAACAGCGGGATGAACGTCAGCTTCGCCTCGGCAGCCGCCGTCTCGGGATAGGCTTCCACCCACGCCCGGCCGTACAGGACACGCTGCGCAAGCCGTCGGACACGCGGCGCGGTGAAGACGCCGATGACGATGCTGTAGACGAGAAGCGTCCACACGGCGGACACGATGCGAAAGCCGAGCAACGAGCCCGCGAAGAACGTCGCAAACCACAGCGCGTGCCGCCCGATCGACCGCGGCGCCGGCGGCCCGCTCGATCGGCCACGCAGCATGGCGTACAACGGCACCCCGGCCATGATGCTGGCGGCGATGACCGGATAGAACGATGGGAAGCCGTTGCCGTCCGCGAACACGTCCGCTCCTATTCGCCGCACGCCGAGCCCGCCGCCTCGCGCTGCCGCTCGATCAGCCAGAGCACGTCGCGCTCCCGCTCCGGGCTCTCGACGATCGCCGTACCGGCCAGCCCCATGTCGGTGGCGACATCGAGGAAGGCGCGCACGTCGAGGTCGGCGTCGGCGAACGGCAGGTGCTTCTTCTCGCCGAGCGGCCCGTAGGCGATGCCGCTGATGTGGATGTGGAGGTCCTGCAGCGCCGCCGGTCCGAGCGCATCGCGCACCGCGCGGAAGAACGCCTCGAACTCGTGCGCCGTGTTCCAGGCGCCCGTGCGGGCGTGCCAGTGCGCCACGTCGAGGCACGGGGCGATGCCCGGCACGTCCTGGCAGAGCCGCAGCACCTCGTCCAGGTCGCCGAACTGGCTCGCTCGGCCCATCAGCTCGGGGCGCAGGCAGACCGAGGATGGATCGACGTCGTCGAGGGCCGTGATCCGCGACTGCGCCTCGAGCAAGCCGTCTCGTACGCGGGCGTAGACGTCGGCTCGATCGTCCGTGTGGTAGAAACCGAGGTGAAGCACGACGTTCCGCGCCCCGACCCACGCCGCCCCGCGCGCCGCGAGGACGATCCGGCCGATGCTGGACTCCACCTTCTCGGGCTCCGGGCTGTTCAGGTTGATGTAGTACGGCGCGTGGACGCTCAGCCGCACGCCCAGCGACTCGGCCGCCGCGCGTATCCTGGCGCCGCCCTCCGGCTTCACCGAAACGCTGTGGACCCACGCCAGCTCGAGCGCATCGATGCCGAGCGCGCGGCAGGCGCGGACGGAAGCGGCGCTGCCGGTGCCCTTGATCGCGTCGGGAGCGCCGCTGATGCCGATGAGGAGGGCTGCCGTCAAGCGATCACCGCTCCTCGATCGGCGCCACCACGCGGTCCAGCGGACCGACGTACTCTCCGCGCGGCCGGATCAACCGGTTGTCCGCGTACTGCTCCAGGATGTGGGCCGTGTAGCCGGCCACGCGGCTCATCGCGAACATGGGCGTGAACTGGTCCGTCGGGACGCCGGCCACGCGCAGCGCGATCGCCGAGTAGAAGTCCACGTTCGGGTGGAGGCGCAGGTCCGGCCGGTTCGCCTCGAACCAGGTCGCGGCCGCGTCGGCCACGTTCGTCGCGATCTCGTGGTAGCGGCGCTCCGGGCTGTCGCCCACCTCGGCCACGAGCTCTTCGCTCAGGCGGCGCAGCACCCCGGCGCGCGGGTCCAGCGTCTTGTAGACGCGGTGACCGATGCCGGGGATCCGGCCCTTGCCCGACAATGTCTCGTCCACGAACGCCTTGGCCCTGGCCGGGTCGCCGATCTGCTCCAGCATCGCCATCACGCGTTCGTTCGCCCCGCCGTGCAGCGGGCCCTTGAGCGTCCCGATGGCGGTCGTGATCGCCGAGTACGGATCGGACTCGGTGGACACCGTCACACGGGCCGAGAACGTGCTGGCGTTGAAGCCGTGATCGGCCAGGAGGACCAGATAGGCGTCGAGCGCGCGTTCGGCACGCGGACCGGGCGCCGTGCCGTGGAGCATGTGCAGGAAGTTGGCCGCGTGCGCCAGATCGGCGCGCGGGGCGACCATCGGCTGGCCGCGGCGGTGCCGCTCGTGGGCGGCGATGAGCGTCGGGATGCGCGCCACCAGCCGCTTGGCGCAACGCCAGCGGGCCGCCTCGTCGCGCGCGGCGGCTTCGGCGTCCGCGTTGTCAAGGCAGCCGAGAGCGCTGACGAGCGTCCGGAGCACGGACATCGGGTGGGCATCGAGCGGCAGGTCGCGCAGGACGGCCAGAACGCCGTCCGGCACGGCGCGCAGGTCGGCCAGCTCCGCCTTGAGCGCGGCCAGCTGCGCCTGGTTCGGCAGCTCGCCGTACCACAGGAGGTGGATCACCTCCTCGAACGTCACGTTCTCGGCCAGATCCTCGATGGCGTAGCCACCGTAGATCAACTTCCCGACCTCGCCGTACACCTTGCTCTTGGAGGACTGGGCGACGACGACCCCGTCGAGGCCCTTGATCAGCATATCCGTCACGGTCTCACATCTCCTCAACGTGTTCAGCGGTCCGACCCTTCCGATCGGCCCGGAAGATCGCGCTTCGCGGCGCGCGCCTGCGCCCCGTAGCGTACCCCTTGCAGAAACTCGAACTGCAGCAACTCGATCTGCAGTAACTCAATCGACCGGTGTCAGCGCACCTTGTTGAACAGGAGCGCCTTCTTCACCTCGCCGATCCGCCGCGTCACCTCGATGCCGCGCGGACAGGCCTCCGTGCAGTTGAAGATCGTGCGGCAGCGCCAGACGCCGTCGCCGTCGTTCAGCACCTCGAGCCGCTCGGCGGCGCCGCGGTCCCGGCTGTCGAACATGAAGCGATGCGCCTGCACGATCGACGCCGGGCCGATGAACTGATCGTTCGCCAGGAACGATGGACAGCTCGTCGTGCACGCCGCGCACAGGATGCACTTCGTCGAGTCGTCGAATCGCTCGCGTTCCTCGGGCGACTGCAGCCGCTCTCGCTCGCCCGGCGTCTCGTCGTTGATCAGGAACGGGCTGACCGCCCGGTAGCTGTCGAAGAAGGGCACCATGTCGACGATCAGGTCCTTCAAGACCGGCAGGCCGCCGATCGGCTCGACGGTGACGTGCTTGCCGACGTCCTTGAGGATCGTCTTGCACGCCAGCCGGTTCTGGCCGTTGATCCGGAGCGCGTCGCTGCCGCACACGCCGTGGTTGCAGCTGCGCCGCACGGCCAGCGTGCCGTCGTGGTACCACTTCACGATGTTGAGCGCCGTGAGCACGGTGTCGTCCGGCTCGGCCTCGACGGTGTACTCGCCCCACCACGGCTCGGTGTCCCGCTCGGGGTTGAAGCGCCGGACTTTGAGATGGACGTCCATCTAGTACACCCTCGCCTTCGGTGGGTACTTCGTGATCGTGACCGGCTTGTAGCGCATCTCGACGCCCTGTGCGGTCTGGTAGCCCAACGAGTGCTTGAGCCAGGCCCCGTCGTCGCGGTCCGGGAAGTCCTCGCGGGCGTGGCCGCCGCGGCTCTCCTGGCGCTCGAGGGCCGCCACGGCCGTCACCTCGGCCAAGTCGAGCAGGCATCCGAGTTCCCATGCCTCGAGGAGGTCCTGGTTGAAGCGCTTGCCGTGATCGTCGATGGCGACGTGCTTGTAGCGCTCCTGGAGCGCACGGATCCCGGCGACGGCCTTCGTCAGGTCGCCCGCGTTGCGGTAGACGCCGACATCGTCCGTCATCAGCTGCTGCAGTTCGCGCCGCAGGATGGCCACGCGCTCGGTACCGCCGTCCGCCAGCAGGCGGGCCAGGGCTTCGGCGGTGTACTCGGCAGCGTCTGCGGGCAGGTCGTCCGTCGGCAGTCCGTCCAGATCGGCGATCATCGCCTTGCCCGCCCGCCGTCCGAAGACGACGAGGTCGACGAGCGAGTTCGTGCCAAGGCGGTTCGCGCCGTGCACGCTCACGCAGGCGCACTCGCCGGCGGCGTAGAGACCCGGCATGACGGTGCTCTTCTCGTCGATGACGACGCGGCCGTCGATGTCGGTCGGGATGCCGCCCATCGCGTAGTGGGCCGTCGGCTGGATCGGCATCGGTGCCGTGACGGGATCGATGCCGAGGTAGGTCTCGACGAAGTCGGAGATGTCCGGCAGCTTCTTTCGGACGTCCTCGGCGGTGATGCGGCGCGGCGTGCCGTCCACGTTCTTCGCGCCGTCCTCGTCGAAGTACCGGTTGACGACCTCGGGGCGGATATCGAGGTAGACGTAGTCCTTGCCGTCGATACCGCGGCCGGCCTTGACCTCTTGGAAGATCGCGCGGCTGACGACGTCCCGACTGGCCAGATCCTTGATGCTCGGCGCGTAGCGCGGCATGAAGCGCTCGCCGTCCTTGTTCAACAGGATGCCGCCCTCGCCGCGCACGCCCTCCGTCAGCAGGACGCCGAGCTTGTAGATGCCGGTCGGGTGGAACTGGTAGAACTCCATGTCCTCCATCGGCACGCCGCGCCGGAGCGCAATCGCGTTGCCGTCGCCGGTCAGCGAGTAGGCGTTGCTGGTCACCTTCCACATCCGGCCGAAGCCGCCGGTGGCGAACATCGTCGCGCGCGAGCGGAAGACGTGGATCTCGCCCGAGTCGATCTCGTAGGCGACGACGCCGAGACAGGCGCCGTTCTTCACGATGATGTCCACGACCTGGAACTCGTCGAAGAACTGGACGCCGTGCTTGATGCACTGCTGGTAGAGCGTCTGGAGGATCATGTGGCCGGTGCGGTCCGCGGCGTAGCACGCGCGCTGGACGGCGACGCGGCGGTCCGGGTTGTCGTCCGTCGGCGCCGGGCGGGTGTGTCCGCCGAAGCGGCGCTGGTCGATCTTGCCGGCCGACGTACGGTTGAACGGCAGGCCGGCATGTTCGAGCTCGATGACGGCCTCGACGGCGTCATGACACATCACCTCGACGGCGTCCTGGTCACACAGGTAGTCGCCGCCCTTCACGGTGTCGAAGGCGTGCCACTCCCAGTGGTCCTCCTCGACGTTGCCGAGCGCCGCGGCGATGCCGCCCTGCGCCGCTCCGGTGTGGGATCGGCTGGGATAGAGCTTGGAGATCACGGCGATGCGCGCATGCTTGGAGGCGTTCAGCGCGGCCATCAGCCCGGCGCCGCCGGCGCCGACGATGACGGCGTCGAAGTGGTGTTGAACGGTCACGATTCCCCCTGACACGCGGCGCCGGACGACGGCCCGCCGCGCGGCGGTTCGACTAAACGACGAGGCGGAGCAGCGCCAGCGCGGCTGCCGGGACCTTGGTGGTCAGGATGACCTGGGTGCCCATGACGAAGAAGAACAGCGCCAAACCGAACGCCGTCCACTTGCAGACGACGTTGGCGAGGCCGCGCGGCACGTAGTCATCGATCACGGTCCGTACGCCGTTCGTGCCGTGCGACAGCGCGAACGTCAGGAGCAGCCAGTCGTACAGCCGCCACCCCGGATGCGACCAGCGCTGCACGACCCAGGCGTAATCGATCGTCTCGACCCGCGCATACAGGTGCATGTAGAGCAGGTGGAACACGGCGATGAACAACAGGACAAGGCCGCTGACGCGCATGAAGAACCATGCGTACAGTTCGAAGTTGCCTTGCGCGCGCACGCGCTCGGCGCGCGGGGTGCGATAGATGCTCACGCTCACCTCCGCGATCAGCGAAACAAGGACTCGAGGGTGACCCAGATGGTCGGGACGAGGACGATGAGCATGACGGCGGTCTCGATGTAGACGAGCTTGCGCTGGTGCCGGGTCATCCCGGGCACGAGGTCGACCAGGATGATCCGCGCGCCGTTGACCGCATGGAACAGCACGCCGAAGATGAGGAACGTCTCGAACATCTTGAACACCGGGTGGCTGTAGAGGAAGAGGAAGTCGTTGAACGTCTCCTCGCCCAGCCCGATGAGCCAGATGTCGAAGATGTGGAGGTAGAGGAACAGGATGATGCCGAGCCCGGCCGCCCGATGCAGCATCCAAGACCACTGCCCCTCGTGCCCGCGGTACCGCAGGATGCCGAGCAGGCGACGCCAAAGCCCCGGGCGCGGCAGCGTGCCGGCCGTGCGCATACTGGCCATGCGGTTTCTCCCCCTCTCACGACGAGACAAGGCTCGGCCGCCCTCACCGGCCGCCGAACCTTGGTAAGTATATGGGATTGGGGCGGGGGGGCAATGAAACGGCGGCCCGCGCCGGCCCTACACCCGCACCCCCATCGCCAGCCCCTCCGCCGTCGGCCACATCGTCGCCAGGAACCGCCCGTCCCCCGCCAGCGACGCGTTGAACGCCCGGATCGCCCGCGCATCATCGCTCGGCGCGTCATCGCCGACCACCCCGCCCCATGCGAACGCGTTGTCGCCGAGGACGACGCCGCCCGGGCGGAGGTTGGCGGCTGCCCAGTCGAGGTAGGCGCCGTAGCCCCCCTTGTCGGCGTCGATGAACACAAGGTCGAACGGGCCGCGGGCCGCCAGCGCCGGCAGGTTGTCCAGCGCCGGGCCGACGACGACCGTCACGCGGTCGGCGATGCCCGCGGCCGCGAAGTTCGCGCGCGCCAGCTCGGCGCGGTCCGGATCGAGCTCGAGCGTCCAAAGGTGGCCGCCCTGCGCGAGGCCGCGGGCGATCGCGATGCCCGAGTAGCCGCCGAGCGTGCCGATCTCGACCGCCTTCACCGCCCCGGCGGCGCGCGTCACGACCTCGAGATGGCGGGCGTCCATCGCGCCGACCTGGATCGTCGGCAGGCCGGCGGCGGCGGAGCGCACGCGGGCGGCGCGGAGGGCATCGTCCTCGGGGGCGAACACGGCCTCGACGTAGGCGGCCAGGGCGGGATCGCCGGCGCCGTACGCCTTGATCGGCGGCGACCCGGTCGGGGGCAGCGCGGGGTCGGCGGCGGGATTCCCGGTCGGCCCTGTGGGTTCGGTCGTCATCGTCCATCCTTCCCATCGGTTCGGCGAACCCATAGGATAACGGCTCGCGCCGTCGTTCGATAGCCCCTGACTACACGAATCGTCGTTGCGCCCGTGCCCACGCCCCACCCGAGGTCCACGCGATGTCCGACACCCAACAGATCCTCTTCTCCATGATCGGCGTCGGCCGCTTCCACCCGCCGGACCGACACGTGCTGCGCGACATCTCGCTCTCGTTCTACTACGGCGCCAAGATCGGCGTCCTCGGCCTGAACGGCGCCGGCAAGAGCAGCTTGCTGCGCA
Source organism: Ardenticatenales bacterium (assembly GCA_020853525.1). Taxonomy (GTDB): domain Bacteria; phylum Chloroflexota; class Anaerolineae; order Epilineales; family Epilineaceae; genus Avedoeria. The sequence goes on from JADYYS010000039.1 coordinate 36,394, forward strand.
TCATGGCCGGCGAGGACGACGGCTACACCGGGCAGATCGTCATCGACAAAGGCGTGACGCGCGGGATGCTCCATCAGGAGCCGGCTCTCGACGACGCCAAGACCGTTCGCCAGGTGGTGGAGGAGGCCGTCAAGCCCGTCATCGATCTGCTGGCCGAGTACGACGTGCTGTCCGGTCGCTTCGCCGAGGAGCTGTCGGGCGACGAGATGGACGCGCTCATCGAGACCCAGGCCAAGCTCGGGCAGCGGATCGAGGCCGTCGACGGCTGGAGCCTTGCCGGCCGCCTCGAACACGCGATGGACGCCCTGCGCTGTCCGCCGCCAGAGACACCCATCCGCGTGCTCTCCGGCGGCGAACGCCGGCGCGTCGCGCTCTGCCGCCTGCTCCTCACCGAACCGGACATCCTCCTCCTGGACGAGCCGACGAACCATCTGGATGCCGAGAGCGTCCAGTGGCTCGAGCGGCACCTGCAGCAGTACAAGGGCACCGTCATCGCCGTGACGCACGACCGCTACTTCCTGGACAACGTCGCCCAGTGGATCCTCGAGCTCGACCGCGGCCACGGCATCCCGTGGCGCGGCAACTACACGTCGTGGCTCGAGCAGAAGCAGGCGCGACTGGCGAACGAGGCCAAGGCCGACTCGCGACGGCAGCAGACGCTGGCGCGCGAGCTCGAGTGGATCCGAATGGCGCCCAAGGCGCGCCACGCCAAGGGCAAGGCGCGCGTCACGGCCTACGAGCGGATGCTCGGCGAGGAGGGCGAGCGCGAGCGGACCGACCTCGAGATCTACATCCCGCCGGGCCCGCGGCTGGGCGACGTCGTGATCACGTTCGACGGCGTGACCAAGGCGTTCGGCGACAAGCTGCTCTTCGAGGATCTGTCGTTCATGATCCCGCCGGGCTGCATCGTCGGCGTCATCGGCCCGAACGGTGCCGGCAAGACGACGATGCTCGAGCTGATCACCGGTGAGGACGTGCCCGACGCCGGAACGGTGACGGTCGGCGAAACCGTCAAGCTGGCATACGTCGACCAGTCGCGCGCCCATCTGGCCGCCGACGAGACCGTCTGGCAGGCGATCACCGAAGGCGACGAGTACCTTCAGCTCGGCCCGCGGACCGTGAACTCGCGCGGGTACGTTTCGGGGTTCAACTTCATGGGCTCGGACCAGCAGAAGAAGGTCGGCGTGCTGTCCGGCGGCGAGCGCAACCGCGTGAACCTGGCCCGGATGCTGCGATCGGGCGCCAACGTCCTCCTCCTTGACGAGCCGACGAACGACCTCGACCTCAACACGCTCCGGGCGCTCGAGGAAGCGATCGAGCAGTTCGCCGGATGCGCCGTGATCGTCAGCCACGACCGCTGGTTCCTGGACCGCGTGGCGACGCACATCCTGGCGTTCGAGGGGGACAGCGTCGTGTGCTGGTTCGAGGGCAACTTCCAGGATTACGAGGCCGATCGGCGCCGGCGGCTCGGCACGGCGGCCGACACGCCGCATCGAATCCGGTATCGGAGCTTGACGCGGGGCTGAGACCGTCGGGCACGGCCGGCCGCGCGCCCGGAGAAACCCACCTTGTCAGGTGCCCCGTCCTCTGCCATATTGTGTCGCCATGCGCCGCACCGCAGCACACGGCCGAAGGTTCGAGGAGAGCATCTGATGATGGGTCGCACCCGACAGACAGCAGCGTACGGTGGACGGCGGAACGGATGGCGGCGCGTGGCGTGCGGCGCGTTCGCCGCGGCGCTCGGTGCGATCATGACGGGCCCGGCGGCGCCGTTCGATGCCGCCCGTGCGGCCGGCGTCGCGCAGTTCGCCCCGCCGCCGCGCGTCGAGCGGATCTACTTGTCCGTCGTCATGCGGCAGGCGTTGCGGCGCGATATCCCGGCCGCCCCGACCGCACCGCCGCCCACCCACACCCCGGAGCCGACGAACACGTCCGAGCCGACGGCCGTCCCGTCCCCGACCGCGATCCCCGGACAGCCCGGCCCGTGCCGCGGCCCGCTCGACACCCGCGTCTCGACCCGCCCGATCGATATCGGCGAGTACGAGGTGAATCGCCGAGCGACGTACTTCACCAGCATGCCGGTCCTCGCCGCGCCGGTCGACCTCGGCCGGACGATCGTCGCGTGGCCGGACACGGATGGCCAGATCCACTTCTCGTTCGTGACATCGCTGGGCCGACGGGAGCACGACGACGTCAAGGTGCAGGGCGACAGCGTCCACGGGCTGGCGGCCGTCGGGGCCGACGGCGGGGCGGCGCTCGTGCGGAACAACACGCAGATGCTCCTCGTCCGCTTCAAGACGGACGGGACCGTGCCGTGGAAGACCGTCGTCGTCGGGGACGGCGGCACGGGCAGCGGCAAGAAGTGGGCGCGACCGGACTGGACGCACGAGAGCCGGCTGCGCTGGACGGGCGAGGTCTTCGCCGCGTACGTCGGCCACACCCAGAACTTCGGCTCGGGCGGCGTCCACCAGGGCGATCTGATGTGGCTGTTCGATGGCGACGGCAAGCGCGTGGTGCCCGAAACCGAGAAGGCGCGCGACTACCCGCAGTGGGACTGGGGCTGCAGCCACAGCCTCGACGTCCGGCTGCGCTACAACCGCCGGCAGGACATCGTCGGCCCGGTCTGCCTGTCCGACAGCTTTCCGGCCAAGGCGATCGTCTACCGCCACGGCCCGACGCTGAAGAGCGAGCCGAGCGGCGACGGCAACGGCCACAGCGACGCGGCGCTCGGCGGGCTCGTCACGATCGAAGGCCGCGGCGAAGAGGACGGCTTTGCGCTGAACTTCCAGTCCAAGGAAGGCCGAAAGTCGTACGACATCGGCCTCGTGCGGGTGTACGGCGATGCCGAGGAGATCAGCGACCCGTACTGGTTCACGAACAGCGCCGCCGTCGACGAGGTCGCCCCGCACATGGCAAACTACGGCGAACACCTCCTCGTCGGCTGGAACGAAGGCGATCAGCTCAAGCTCTCGGTCTTCAGCACCCGTGCCGAACCGCGCGAGGCGCCCGTCGGCGTGCCGGCCGCCGTCGGCGCCCACGACGACTTCGAGAACTACCCGAACGGCGACGTGGGCTGGGCGTATGCGAGCGACGACGGCACGCAACTGCGACTGGCGCGCGTGCAGTTGTGCTATCCGTAGCGTCGTAACCGCAGCGGCAGCCCCTCCGTCTTAACCGCCGACTTGAACGACGATCCGCTCGACCCTCCATTCTGTTCGACCGCCGATTCGCGCGTTCGATCTGGCCTCCCCACCCGCTCAGGCCACCTCGAAGGACAACACCACCCTTGACGTCCATCCCCCCCGATGGCTCGCACGTCGTGTCCCGATCGAGACTCGCTCTCGTCAACAGCCGAAGGATCGTCGCCGCGTGCCTCGTCGTCGGCGCCGCCGCGACGCACCTTCCGGCGCCACCCGCCGCGGCGCAGGTCGTCGGCATTCCGGCGCTCCCGCCGCTCCACCACCCGGCCGACGCGACCGCGTGGCGGACGTTCGCCAGCGGGGACGAGGTGCTGACGCTGCAGGCCGATCCGCGGGATGCCAACCGGCTGTGGGCCGGCACCGAGAGCGCCGGCGTCGTGGTCTGGGACGCGCTGGCGGGGACGTTTGCGCAGTTCGTGGCGCCGGCGCAGGCCGGCCTGCCGTCCAACCGTGTATACGACATCGCGTTCGACGCTGCCGACACCGCCTGGCTCGCCACCGCCGGCGGCGTCGTGCGCGCCGATGGCGTGGTGTGGCCCAGCTGGCACGTGGCCGACGGCCTGCCGTCGGACGTCGTGCGGACCGTCGTCGTCCAGGCGGACGGGACGGTATGGGCCAGCGGCGACGCCGGCATCGCCCGCATGGCGCCCGGCGACGATCGTTTCACGGTCGTCGCCCGGGACACGTTCACGCGGTTCTCGCGTGCCGCCAAGAAGGGCCCCGGCGCCGGCGGTGCGATCGCCAGCCTGATCGATGGTCGCGGCCGGATCTGGTTCGCCCACGGCCGCGACCGGGTCGACGAGGATCGGGCCGCCATGTCGTACTACGACCCGGAGGAACGGGCGTGGCACCACGTCACGTCCGTCGGTCCCGGCGGCAACCCGAACAACGGGCCGCAGACCGAGCAGATCACGACGCTGGCCGCCGACCCGCGGGACGGGTCGCTGTGGGCCGGCACGTGGCTGCGCGGCCTCTATCGGTTCGACGGCGAGGACTGGTACTGGCACCGGCCCCAGAACGGGCTCTGCGGCAAGAGCATCACCGCGCTGTCCGCCGTCGGCACCCAGCTCTGGGCCGCCTGCGCCGATGAGAGCGGCGCCGCCGGCACGTCGCGCTGGGACGGTGCGCGCTGGACGACCGCCGCCGCCGCACCCGGCGCACCCGCCATCACGGCCATCGCCGGCGCCGCCGGCCGCGTCTGGTTCGCCGCCGACGGGATGACGAACGACGGGTCGGGCGACGGCAGCGGGATCGCGACGCGGGACGGCGGGCCGGCGCGCGTCCTGTCCACCGCCGGCGGCGCACCGGCCACGAACGACATCACGGCGCTGGCCGTCGACGGCCGCGGCGGGCTCTGGGCCGGCACGCGCGGCCACGGGCTGCTCCACTACGACGGCCGGACGTGGACGCGGCAGACGCGCGCCACCACCGGCGGTCGGCTGGCGGGCGATGCGATCACGGACCTCGCGGTCGGCGCGGACACGCTGTGGGTCGCCAGCACGAAGTCCGCATATGACGGCAACTCTTGGGTCGACGGCGGCGTGAGCGCCTTGGACGTGCACACGCTGCAGTGGCAGCCGCCGCTGCGCCACGGCTCGTCCGAACTGCCGGACAACGACGTCGGCAGCTTGCTCGTCGCACCGGACGGTCGGCTGTGGATCGGGCTTGGCGCCTCGCCGGACGGTCCCGGCGCCAGCGGAACGACGAGCCGCGGCAACGGCATCGCGATCTACGACCCGCGGACGAAGGGCTGGGAGGATCACACCTACGACAGCACAAGCCGGGCGCTCGTCGGCAACACCGTCCTCGACCTGGCCGCCGGCCCGAACGGGATCTGGGCCGCCGCGAGCCATCACCTCGACCCCGAAACCGAGTCGCGCGTCGGCGGCGGCGTGACCCGCGCCATCGACCGCACGTTCGGCGGGTGGACGGGCGGCCGGGACGGCCTCGACAGCTACCACGGCTCGAGCTTCGGGCGCGACCCGCAGGTGACGGGCGATGTGCGCAGCATCGTCGTAGCGGCCAGCGGCGAGGCCTGGGCGGGGACGTACGACATCGACGTCACTCGGGACACGATCGCCGCGGTCTGGCCGTTTACGGACGCCGTCGTCAACCGCTGGGACGGCGGGCGCTGGCACGCGACGCGCTTCAAGGGCGAGGGCTGGGTGGACGCGCTGGCGACGGACGGCCAGGGACGGCTATGGGCGGGCACGACGCGCGGCCACGCGGCCACGGAGCACGCCGTCGTCGGCTTCGACACGGTCGACAAGGCGCAGGGCGGGATCCGGATCTTCGACGGCCGTGGCTGGCTCGCGCTCGCGCCGTCGCCAGACGTGCTCGGCGTCAAGTCCGTCACCGCGTTGGCGTTCGACGCCATTCGGGGCGGGATGTGGGTTGGGACGGAGAACGCCGGCATCCACTTCTTCCGCGCTTCACCGCCCACGCCGACGCCCACGCCGTTGCCGTCCGCCACCGCCACGCCGACGGACGAGCCGACGCCGACGGTCCCCTCCACCGCCACGCCGATCCACACCGCCACCGCCGCCCCATCGCCCAGCGCAACGCGGCCGACGCGGTTCGTCATTTACCTGCCGTACGCAACGCACGGCCGCATCGGAGCGGCCGCGGCACGGCGTTCGGACGGGCGCGGCCTATAATCGCCTGCCCGCCCCCCCACTGACGAACCGATAGGGGACTCACCTGATGCCCGCAACCACGATCCTTCGCAGGACGCGCCGCATTGCGCGCGGTATGGCCGCCGCCACGCTGCTGTCCCTCGGAATGACGACCGGCTGCACGCCCAACGATGGGCCGGTCGGCACGCCGGGCGCCGTCACGCCGGAAGGCTCGACCTTGCCGCCCGGCGCAACTGCGGCCGTCACCGTCGCGAGCAGCTCCGGGCCGACGCTCTCCGCGCCGGACGCGCTCGGCACGCAGCGGGCGACGGGCAAGGTGCCGACGTACGTGCGCAGCTTCGGCGGCTTCGGCAACGGCGACGGCCAGCTCCAGCTGCCGACCGGTATCGCCGTCGATGCCGCCGGCAACGTGTACATCGCCGATTCCGTCGGGGTGCAGGTGTTCGACGGCACGGGCGCCTTCGTGCGGCGCGTGGCCGCCGGCGAGCTCGTCTCGGTGGAAGGCGTAGCCGTCGCGCCCGACGGCTCGCGTTTGTACGTGGCCGAGCGGACGCCGCCGGTGCGGGTGTTCGATGCGGCGGGTGCGGCGATCGGCACCGTCGGCGAGGCCGGTACCTCACCCGGCCAGCTGACACAGCCGGCGGCACTGGCGCTCGACGGCGACGGGAACCTGTACGTGGCCGACGCGGTCAACGGCCGCATCGAGGTCTTCGATGCCGGCGGTCGCCACCTCCGGACGATCGGCGAGAAGGGCGGCGGTCGCGGCCAGTTCTCGCAGCCGCGCGCGTTGGCCGTCGGTTCGGACGGTCGCGTGTACGTCGGCGTCGGCGACAGCTACGCGATCCAGGTATTCGGCGCGGACGGTGCGTACGAGAAGAGCGTCGCCCATGGCTACAAGGACGAGACGCTCTTCCGGATCGCCGGTCTGGCGCTGGACGATGTCGGCCGGCTGTACGCCAGCGAAGCGGCGTCGCATTACGTCCAGGTTTTCGACGCCGACGGCTGGGTGAGCGACCTCGGCAAGCTTGGCGCCGGACCGACGCAGTTCAACACGCCGACCGGCCTGGCGTTCAACGCCGGCCAGCTGTACGTCGTCGATCAGCAGAACGGGCGGATCCAGGTCTTCCAGACGCCGTAGGGGCGGCCCCGGTGGCCGCTCTGCCATGGGCGCACAAGTCCGCCCCGGCGGGCGCGATCCGCGTCGTGTAGGGGCACGGCATGCCGTGCCCTGCATCCGGCTTCGCAACTGCCGGCGAATTGGGCACGGCATGCCGTGCCCCTACATCACCGCCTCGACCAGCCGTTCCGACTCCGTGCGTACGAACCCGTAGCGCCGTGCGGATATTCCCGCGCGCCGCCGCGCCTTCGCGTACCCGGCAGCCGCCCAGGCGCCCGCGCGTCACGCCGGGCTCGGCCCTCCCACCTCTGTCCACTCCGACGTCCCGCCGGCGTTTCGGCACGCCGCGAAGGCCGTGCCCAGCGTGGCACGACCATTGCATGTCCGCGCCCGGCTGACGGCGACGCACCCGGCCGCGCCGCGTGGTGCGGCCGGGTGCGTCCTCTTCGGCGTGCTTAGAACGGGATGTCGTCCTCGGCCATGTGGCTCTCGCCGTGACCGGCGCCGGCGTCGTCGAACGCGCCGGCCGGGCCGCGGTCACCGGTGCCGCCGAGGAACTTGACGATGTTCGCCCGAAGCTCCCAGCCGTTGCGCTCCGCGCCGTTCTGATCCGTGTAGGTGCTCGTGCGGATCTCGCCCTCGCACAGGACCAGCCGACCCTTGGCCAGGTACTGGTTGCAGATCTCGGCCTGGCGGCCGAAGACGCTGACGCGGAACCAGGTTGTCTCCTCCTGGGATGAGCCGTCCTGGTCCGTCCACTTCCGATTGGTGGCCACGGTGAAGTTGCAGACAGGGGTGCCGTTGGCGGTGTAGCGCATCTCGGGATCCCGGCCGAGATTGCCCACGACGACAGTGCGTTGGTACATGACTTCCTCCAGATCGTTCAGGGTTCGTGGGTGACGGTTCGATCACATGACCAGAGAGGCATAGAACATGCATTCTAGTCTATCGCAAGTATACGCATCCGCTCCATGCTGTCAACGCCCTCGCGACACCCGGGCGACATGCTCGCGCCAGCATCGACAGAGGCGCACCATGGTCGACATCCTTCGCCGGGCCTGTGGACAACTAAACCTTAAAAGTTGGCCGGGGTGGGTTGTGGACAGGCCCTGCGTTATGGTAAGATCGACCGATGTGGAGAATCGTGGTGAATTGTGGATGAAACACATCTCGTTTGCCTCGATGATTGCAAGCCGAGTGGGAAGGAAACCGCGTGTCTGCCTGGGATCTGGACGGCGAGCTCCGGTGCAGCATCGACGACAAGGGCCGGGTGATCATCCCGAAGCCCTTCCGCGAGCCGTTCGAGGCCGGTCTGCACATGATTCGCGGCCTCTCGGGCAAGTGCCTCTGGCTGTTCCCCTTGGACGAGTGGCCGGCGCAACGGGCGGCGCTCCTGGCGCACCTCACGGCCGGCGCCGGCGCGGTGGACGCGGTCCGCTTCCTGCGCACGGGCTTCGCCGAGACACCGGATCGCCAGGGGCGGGCGATGATCCCGGCGCCGCTGCGCGACCACTGCGGTCTCAAGCCCAACTCCGCCATCGCTGCGCTCGGCATGGGCCACCGGCTCGAACTCTGGAGCGCCGAGCTCTGGCAGAAGCAGGCCGTCGACGTGATCGACCAGGTGGCGGAGATCATGGCCGCCGCCGACCTGGCGGCGATGCGCGGCGACCCGGAGCCTGCGCCATGACGACGCGCCACGCCCCGGTCCTCCTCGCCGAGATCCTCGCGCTGTTGGCTCCGACGCCCGGCGGCCACTGGCTGGACGGCACGCTCGGCGGCGGCGGCCACGCCGAGGCGCTGCTGATGCGCACCGCGCCGGACGGCCGGCTGCTCGGCATCGACCGCGACCCGTCGGCGCTCGCGCGGGCGGCCGAGCGGCTGGCCGCGTACGGCGACCGGCTCGTCTTGGCGGAAGGCAACATCGCCGACCTCGGCGCCGTCGCCGACGCGAACGCCTGGCCGCTGTGCAACGGTATCCTTTTCGATCTCGGCATCTCGTCCGACCAGCTGGACGATCCGGCCCGCGGTCTGTCCTTCCAAACCGACGGCCCGCTCGACATGCGGATCGGCCCCGACGCCGACACGACCGCCGCCGACTGGGTGAACGACGCGGCCGAGGCCGACCTGGCGGACATCATCTGGCGCTACGGCGAGGAACGGGCGAGCCGCCGGATCGCCCGGGCGATCGTGGCCGCCCGCCCGCTCCGCACGACGCGCGCGCTGGCGGACGTCGTGGCGCGGGTCGTCCGACCCGAGCGGGGCCGGCGGCCGCTCCATCCGGCCACACGCACGTTCCAGGCGCTCCGCATCGCGGTGAATGACGAGCTCGCGGCGGTGGAGAGGGCGGTGCCGCAGGCCTTCGGGCGGCTCGTTGCCGGCGGGCGCCTGGCGGTGATCAGCTTCCACTCGCTCGAGGACCGGATCATCAAGCGCGCCTTCAAGGCCGCGTCCACCGGCTGCACGTGCCCCCCCGAACTGCCGCTGTGCGTCTGCGGCGGCCGCCCTACGGTCCGCCTCGTGACTCGCCACCCCGTGACGCCCACCGACGACGAGTGCCGCATGAACCCGCGCGCCCGCAGCGCCAAGCTGCGCGTCGCCGAGCGCCTCGCCGAGGTGGCGGCGTGATCGCACCGCGCGGCGGCGCGCGCAGCGGCAACCCGAGCACGGTCCCGTCGCGCGGCAGCGGGCCGCACGAAGCGGCGCACCGCCGGGCGGCCGCGACGCCGCGCTCGGACGCGTCGCCCTACCTGGACCGGCGCCCGCCGGTCGCCGCGCTCGCCCCGACGGTGCTCGTCGCCGTCCTCGGCTTCACGATGGCCGGCCTGCTCTGGGTCCGCCAGGCCAACTCCGTGGCGGACACCGGGCGAGCGATCGCCCACCTCCTCGAGCGCCGCGAGGCGCTGCTCATGCAGCGTGCGGCGGCCCGCGTCGCCCTGGCGCAAGCGACGGACCCCGGCGGCCTGGCGGACCGGGCGCGCGGCCTCGGCTTCGTGCCGGTCGAGGAAGCCGCGGTCGAGGTCGTCGTCGTCACGGCGGCCGCGGCGCCGGCCGGTTCGGCGGCGCTGGCCGAGCCCGGTCGGCGCAGTCCGCTGGAACTCATCGTCCCGCCGTCCGACGTGCCGACCGCCGACGCGGACGAGCCGCCGCTGTCGGCGATCCCGCTGTCGTTCTGGCAGGCGCTGGAGCCGAGCCCGTGAGGGGCCGCGTGGACTACCCGCGGCTGCCGTGGCTCGGGCTCGCGCTCTTCGGCGCGATGGCGCTCGTCGCCGGCCGCGTGGTCTGGCTGAGCGCCCGGCCGGCGTCGGCAGCGGGCGCGGCCTGGGAGCCGTCGACGGAAGTGCTGCCGCAGCGCGGCGCGATGTGGGACCGGCGGGGGCGCCTGGTGGCCACGGAGAGCTACGACCGCTACGAGGTGATCCTCGAGAAGGCCAAGCTGCCGGACCCGGCGGGATTCCTGGCCGCGGCGTCGCCGCATCTGGGCGCGCGCGCGGATTTCGTCCGCCAGCAGCTCGACGACCCGATGGTGAAGTGGGTGACGGTGTTCAGCTACGCCCAGCGGGAGGCCGCGGACGCCGTCAAGGCGCTGGCGCCGGCCGAGGCCGTCTTCGTCCGGCCGCTCGCCAGCCGGCACTACGCGCTCGGCGAGGCGGCGGGCCACCTGACGGGCTTCGTGGACGCGAACGGCAACGGCGAGTACGGGATCGAAGCGGCCTACAACGCGCAGCTGATCGGGGTCAAGGGCCACACGCCGGGCCCGTTCGGCACGGACCCGCGGGCGTTCGTCCCGCCGCGCGAGGGCACGGATCTGGTGCTGACGATCGACCGCGACCTCCAGCTGGCGGTGTGGCGGATCCTGGCGGCCCACATCGGCACGCAGGACGCCACGGGCGGCACCGTCATCGTCCTCGAACCCTCGACCGGCGACGTCCTGGCATCGGTCAGCTACCCGGCCTACGACCCGAACAACTTCGCCGCGGCCGACGTGAACCGCTACATCGACCCGGCCGTCGGCGCGTACTACCCGCCCGGCAGCGTGCTGAAGCCGCTGAGCCTTGCGGCGGCGATCGACGGCGGGATCCTGTCGCCCAACTCCACGTACGACGACACGGCCACGGTCTTCTACCAGGGGGTGACGATTCCCAACCAGGACTACACGGCCCACGGCGCGGCGACGATGTGGCAGATGCTGCAGCTCTCGCTGAACGTCGGTGCCGTCCACGTGGCGGACACGCTCGGCAGCGCCCGCTTCTATCGCGCGCTCGACGCGTTCGGCCTCGGCCGCCCGACGGGCATCGACGTCGCGGGCGAGGCGCCGGGCATGATCGTCCAGCCGGGCGCCGAGGGGTGGGTGGGCAGCAACTTCGCCTACAACGCGTTCGGCCAGGGACTGGACGTCACGCCCCTCCAGATGGCCGCCGCGATGGCGACGATCGCGAACGACGGCGTCCGGATGACGCCGCGTGTCGTGCGCCAGCTGCGCGCGGACGGGGCGCCGCCGCAGGACGTGGCGCCCATCCCGGTGGCCCAGGTGATCTCCGCCGCCACCGCCCGCACGATGCGCACGATGCTCGAGAGCGTCGTCGCTGAGACCGCAACGGGCGCCGAGATGGCCCACCACACGTCCGGCGGCAAGACCGGCACATCGGAGTTGTTCGACAGCGATGGCGACGGCGAGGACGACCTGATCGCCAGCTTCTGCGGCTTCTTCCCGGTCGCCAAGCCGCGGGCCGTCATCCTCGTGAAGCTGGACCGCCCGGTCGGCGAGCGCGGCAGCCGGGTGGCGGCGCCGATCTTCGCGGAGGTGGCGGAGGTGGTGGCGGGGGTGTTGGGGGTCGCAGGGGACAAGATGGGGGACGACGAGCAGTGAACCACTGGCTTTCGGCGCTCCTGTATGTCGCTTTGTTCGCGACGCCTGCGTTCGTCCTGGTGGCGCTGGCGACGGGGCCGCTCACCCGATGGCTCGCGCAACGCCAGCTGGGAAAGGCGATCCGCGAGGATGGGCCGCAGCACGCTTCGAAGGCGGGGACGCCGACGATGGGCGGCCTGGTGCTCGTCGCGACCGTCCTGCTCAGCACGATCGCCATCGGCGCGCTCGCCTACGCGTTCTTGTTTCGCCCGATGATCCACGTCGCCGACGACACGTACCGCGTGGCCGAGAGCGCCCGCGTTGCGGCCACGGCGCTGGTGCGGATGCTGACCGCAACCGCCGTCGCCATCGTGCTGTTCGGTGCCATCGGTCTGGCCGACGACTGGCAGGGGCTGGCGCGCAAAGGACGCGCGCGAGCGATGGGCATCGGGCTGTCCGCCCGCCGGCTCATCGCACTGCAGCTCGCCGCCGCGGTGATCGTCGCACTGCTCCTTGCCTGGGTACCGACGCCCAAGCCGTTCGCGTCGGACACGCAGCTCGGTGCCACGTCTGCGCACCCGGGAGCGCAGGCGTTTCTCCAAGCCATCGCGGTCGACGCGGCCACGTTCGAGAACGGGTTCGGAGCCGTGGCTTGGCTTGTCGTCGCATCGCTCGTGCTCGTGGCAACCGTGAACGGCGTGAACCTGAGCGACGGGCTCGACGGCCTGGCGGCCGGCCTCGCGGCCGTCGCCTTCGCTGCGCTCGGGCTCGTCCTGCTGCGCTGGCACAACTGGGTGCCGGAAGGCGATCGGATGATGCCGATCGTCGACGCCACGCTGTTCGTACTCTGTTTCGCCATCGCCGGCGCCTGCCTCGGCTTCCTCGTCCACAACCGCTTCCCGGCGCGCGTGTTCATGGGCAACGTGACGAGCATGGCCCTCGGCGGCGCCCTCGCGACGATCGCCCTCGCCACGGGCACATGGCTGCTGCTCCCGCTCATCGGCATCGTCTACGTCGCCGAGGTGCTCAGCGACATCATCCAGGTCGGCTACTTCAAGTGGACCGGCGGCAAGCGCTTCTTCCGGATGGCGCCGCTCCACCACCACTTCGAGCTCCTCGGGATGCACGAAAGCGCCGTGACGCGGCGGTTCTGGCTGGCGGGCGCCGCGGGCGCAGCGCTGGCGGTGGGGTTCGTGTACTGGGCCACGTGGGGGATGTCGGGATGATCGAAGGCAACCGAAGCTTCGCGATGTGCACGCATACATCCCTCCCCTTGCCTCCAAGGGGAGGGACAGGCTGGCCACAGGCCAGCCAGGGCTGGGGATACGCGGGATGCGGATCCCCCACAATCATCGGAGACCGACCGTGAACGACACCTCCCTGGCCGCGCCCACCCTTCCCCGCCTGAAGACGATCGAGACGATCGGCACGCGCGACGGCGTCACGTGGCTGGCGGCCGAGCACGCCGCGACCGGAGCGCAGGCGATGGCCCGCCTCCGCCCGTGGCCCGGCATGGTCCTGCCGATCGTCCCGGCGCACGAAGTGCCGGCGGCGCTCGGCGGCTGGGCGCGGGCTTGCGCGGGCAAGGCGCGCTACGTCGTGATGTTCGGGCCGTCCGCACCCCGGCTGGCCGGCGCGATCGCGCAGGTCGGCGGCGGCGTGATCGTCGTGCGGTGCGCGGACGTGGCGGATGCCGTGCAGGCCGCCGGGCGGCTGGCCCACGTGGGCGACGCGGTGGCGTGGACGCCGCTCAGGGGGCGGGTCGACGGCGTCGACAACCTCGGCGGCGTCGGGGGCGCTGGGGGCGAAGTGGTCGAGCCGGTTGGGACGGCCGCGTTCCGCACGTGCGCGACGGACTGGGTCCTGGCGGCGCGCACCGAGGCATGGGTGGCGGCGTGACGGACGTGCAGCGCTCGGCGGGCGACGGGCAGGCGCCCCTCCACGCGATGCAGGCGCCGCCGCGGCCGAAGCGGCAGCGGGACGGCGTCCTGATCGGCGCGGTCGGGCTGCTCCTGCTCATCGGCATCCTGGCCGTCTTCACCGCCAGCGACAGCGCCGCGCTGCAGGGGCACCTCATGTGGTCGGCGGTCGGGATCGCCGCCGCCGGCGTCGTCGCCACCGTCGGCGACTACCGGCTCATCCAGCGCTGGTCGCCGCTCCTGTTCATCGGGCTGATCGGCCTCCTCGTGCTGGTGCTCCTCGTCGGCCAGGAGGTGAACGGCAGCACGCGCTGGCTGTTCGGCGGCTCCGTCCAGCCGGGCGAGCTCGCCAAGCTCGTCGTCGTCATCTACATCGCCGACTGGCTGTCGGGACGGCCGCATGAGATCCGTCAGTTCGCGGTCGGCCTCGTGCCGTTCATCGTCCTCGTCAGCCTGGTCTGCGGCCTGATCATCCTCCAGCCGAACTTCTCGACCGCCATCCTCGTCCTCGGCATCGCCAGCGCGATGCTCGTGGCGGCCGGCGCCCGGATCGACCAGATGCTGATGAGCGGCTCGATCGCCGTCGTCGTCCTCACCGGGGCGCTGATCATGGCCGACTACCGCGTCAGCCGCGTCCTGGGCTTCCTGAACGCCGGCGGCATGGCCGACGGCGCGAACTGGCAGCCGAACCTGGTGCAGGGCGCCGTGCTCCGCGGCGGCTGGTTCGGCGTCGGCCTCGGCAACGGACAGTACAAGCACTTCATGCCGCTCGCCACCGGCGCCACGGACGCCGTGTTCGCCGTCATCGGCGAGGAGACCGGCGTCCTCGGCTGCCTGCTCGTCGTCGCGCTCTTCGCATGCGTCGCGTGGCGCGGCATGCGCATCGCCCGCGGCGCGCCCGACCCGTTCGCCAAGCTGGCGGCCCTCGGCGTGACGTGGTGGATCGTCAGCCAGGCGTTCGTGCACATGGCCGTCGTCACGCGCCTCATTCCGTTCACCGGCGTGCCGCTGCCGTTCATCTCGTCCGGCGGCAGCAGCCTCACCACGACGCTGGTGGGCGTCGGGCTGCTCGTGGCGATCTCGCAGCGGGTCGATCCCGCAAAGGTGACGCCGTATGGTCTTGTGGATTTCCGGTGGTGGAACCGCCGGTCACGTGTATCCCGCGCTTACCGTGCGCGGCGCGCTGGGCTCGCGGGTTAGCGCCGTGATGTGGTACGGCCGCGCCGGCGGCATGGAGGCGACGCTCGCGGCCCGGGCGGGCATCCCGTTCCGCGCCGTGCGGACCGGCGCCCTCGTCGACCGCGGCCCGCTCGGCGTTCTCGCCGGCGCCGTCGCGATCGCCCGCGGCACGCTCGCCGCCGTCCGCGACCTCCGCCGCGAGCGGCCCAACGCCGTCTTCGTCACCGGCGGCTACGTCAGCGTCCCGCTCGCCGTCGCCGCCCGCCTCACGGGTACGCCGCTGTGCCTCTACCTGCCGGACATCGTCCCCGGCCGCGCCGTGCAGCTGATCGCCCGTCTGGCCGACCGCATCTGCGTGACCGCCGAGGCAGCGCTCGACTCTCTGCCCCGCCGCGCCCGCGTCCGTGCCGCCGTCACCGGCTACCCGGTCCGCCCGCTCGTCCGCGACGCCGACCGCGCCGCCGCCCGCGCCCGCCTCGCCGTCGACCCCGACGCCGCCGTCGTGCTCGTCTTCGGCGGCAGTCAGGGCGCGCGCCGGATCAACGATGCCGTCGCCGACGCCGGGCCCGCGCTTCTCGCGCGCGCCGTCGTGCTGCACGCTGCCGGCGCCACGACGCTGCCGGCGGCGACGGCCGCCCGCGCCGCGCTCGCCGAACGCCTCGGCGCCGAAGTCGCCGCCCGCTGGCGCCTCGTGCCGTACTTCGAGGACGACGCGATGGCCGATGCCCTCGCCGCCGCCGACGTCGTCGTCTGCCGCGCCGGCGCCGCCGTCCTCGGCGAGCTTCCGGCACGCGGCCTGCCGGCCATCCTCGTCCCGCTGCCGATCTCCGGCGGCCACCAATGGCCCAACGCGCGCGTCCTGGCCGACGCCGGCGCAGCCGTCGTCGTGGCGGATGCCGACTTCGACGGCGCGCGCCTTGCGGCCGAGGTCGCGGCGCTGCTCGACGACCCGGCGCAGCGCGGCGCGATGGGCGCCGCCGCACGCCGGCTCGACCGGCCGGCGGCGGCGGAGGACATCGCCCTGGTGCTCCTCGCGATGACGAGCGGAGGGGCGGCATGAAGATGCTGACGGCGCGCGGATCGCGGTCGGCGGCGGCGAGCCTTGCGCTGTGCCTGTTCCTGGCAGGCGCCGCCTCGGCCTACGCCCACCCGTCGTTCGGCGGCCCGGTCGACCCGGCGGTGCCGGGTACCCTGCCGTCCGGCGTCGACCTGAGCGCGTACGCCCTCGTGATCATGGCCGTACTGGCCGTGATCGGCGCGGCGCGCGGCGTGAAGGGAGCGACGCGGGCGCTCGTCGTCACCGGCATGGCGGTCCTCCTGTTCGGGCCGGCCTGGGCCAAGGTGGCGTCCGTCATCAACAAGCAGTGGAAGTTGTTGTACGCCGGCGTCCAGGTCAGCGCCGGGACGGGCGAGCCGGCGGAGGTGTTCGCGTCCATGTCCGCGATGAAGCCCATCGTGCCCGCCACGGGCACGAACGCCGCGGTCTGGCAGATCGCGCTGTTCGCGCTGGCCGTTCTCCTCGTCGGCTACCGGGTGTTCGGCTCGATCGCAGCGCGTCCTGCCGCCGGCGGCCAGCCTGGCGCGCCGCGGATGCCCCGCGTCATCGACCGCCTCGTCGGCGCGCTGATCGGCGGCCTGACGGGCCTGCTCGTCGCCCACTTCGTGCTGCCGCGGATCGTCCCCGGGGCACGGATCAGCATCGTCGATCCGCGCCTCACGATCGCCGCGGCGGCCGCGCCGTACGCGCCGATGATCTTCTTCGGCGTCGTCGTCCTGCTGATCTTCTTCGGCGTGAAATCGCTCGGCGGCAGCGCGCCGCGGTTCAAGGTGTACAACTGATGGTCCCGATCGAGTACGTCGCGGTCCTGTTCGTCGGCGCGTTCGGCGTCGTCGGCGTGGCGCGCAAGTTCCCGCGCGAGCTCGGGGCGACGATCGTGTACGCCGCGATGATGCTCATGCTGAGCCTGGGCGGCGACGCGCTCGGCACGCTGGTCTACGACGGCTTCAAGGGCCTCGGCCTTGCGTCGCAGACGAACGTCGACTTGTTCAAGTGGTTCGTCATGATGGCGATCATCACCGGCTTCGTCGTGATCAACTACGCCGGCCAGACGCTGTCCTTCCAGGGCAAGTGGCCGCCCAACCCCGCCACCGGCCTCATCTTCGACCTTCTCATCGGGCTGTTCAACGGCTGGCTCGTCATCTGGACGGCGTGGAAGGTGACGCACGACCTCGGCTACCCGAACACGGCCTTCGGCGGCTTCCAGCTGCCGATCACCGCCCGGGCCGACCACTGGGTCCAACTCGCTCCGCTGGCCCTGATTCCCGACCGCCTCGAAACGTGGGTGCTGGCCGGCTTCCTCATCCTCCTCATCGGCCTGCGGGTCGTTCGATGAAGGCGGCGCGGTGATGGCTGCGATCCTCCCCGCACGCGGCTGGCCCGCCGGCTGCGGCGCCCCCGCCCTCGCCGCCGGCGACGCCGTCCACCTCGTCGGCATCGGCGGCGCGGGCATGCAGGCGCTGGCCGTCGTCCTGCTGGCGCGCGGCCTGCGCGTCTCCGGGTCGGACCGCGACGCGTCGCCCGCCCTCGCGCGGCTCGCCGAAGCGGGCGCGACGGTCCACGCCGGCCACGACGCGGACCATGTGCCCGCGGACGCCCGCGTGCTCGTCGTGACGGCCGCCCTGCCGGCGGGCAATCCCGAGGTCGACGCCGCGCGCGGGGCGGGGATCCCGGTCGTGAAGGGCAAGCAGCTCCTCGGCGCCCTCGTCGACGCCGGCCGCGGCATCGGTGTCGCCGGGACGCACGGCAAGACGACGACCACCGGCCTCGTCGGCCACATCCTCCGCAGCGCCGGCCTCGACGCCACCGTCTTCGTCGGCGGCGACATCCCGGACATCGGCGGCAGCGCGGTCGCCGGAACGTCCGACCTCGTGGTCTACGAGGCCGACGAGTACGACCGCAGCTTCCTGTTCGGCCGGCCGCACATCGCCGTCGTCACGAACGTCGAGCACGACCACCCCGACATCTACCCGCAGTTCGACGACGTGCTGGAAGCGTTCCGTGCATTCGTCGCCCTCGTCCACCCGGACGGCCGCGTGATCGTCAGCGCCGGCTCGGACGCCATCGGCGCCGTCGTCGGCGCGGCGTCCGCGGCCGTCGAGTCGTACGCCGTCCGCCTGGACGGCGCAGACGACGCCGCCTTCGCGGCAGACGCACCGCCCACGGCCGTCGCGGCCGTCGCGGCCGACGCTCCGGGCCCTGCGGCGCGCTGGACGGCGCGCATCGTCGCCGTCCAGCCGGATCGCCAGCTCTTCGACGTCACGTGCGACGGTGAATGCCTCGGCACGTTCACGACGCGCCTGCCGGGCACGCACAACGTCGGCAATGCCCTCGCCGCCATCGCCGCGGCCCGCGCGCTCGACGTCGACGTGGACGCAATTCGCGCGGCCGTGGCCGGCTACCGCGGGGCGGGCCGGCGGTTCGAAGTGATCGCCGACGTGGCCGGCGTCACCGTCGTGGACGACTACGCCCACCATCCCACCGAGATCGCGGCGACGCTCTCCGCCGCGCGCAGCCGCTTCCCGGGCCGCCGCATCTGGGCGATCTTCCAACCCCACACGTTCAGCCGTGTCGCGCTCCTGGCCGACGCGT
Source organism: Ardenticatenales bacterium (assembly GCA_020853525.1). GTDB lineage: Bacteria > Chloroflexota > Anaerolineae > Epilineales > Epilineaceae > Avedoeria. Next base: position 54,940 of record JADYYS010000039.1, read on the forward strand.
TCGCCGCGACGCTCTCCGCCGCCGACCGCGTCGTCCTCACGCCGGTGTACGGCGCCCGCGAGACGGCCGGCGACGGCGGTCCGGACGCGATCGATGCGGCCCTGCAGGCGATGGACCGGTCCGACGAAGTCCATGCCGGCCCCTTGCGCGTCGACAGCCTCACGCAGGCGGCCGACGTCGTCGCGGCCGAGGCACGACCGGGCGATGTGGCGCTCTTCATGGGCGCCGGTGACATTCCCCGCGCCAGCCGCGTCGCGGTGCGCGCCCTGGCCCGCCGCGCCGCTGCCGCCGTCGCGGATGCCGCGCGCGCCGCCGGCCTCGGCGGCGACCTCCTCGGCCCGTCCCCGCTCTCCGACTACACCACCTTGCGGATCGGCGGCCCGGCCGACGTGGCGGTGCGCATCCGGACGCTGGCCGATCTGACGGACTGGTGGCTCCTCGCGTGGCGGCTCGGCGCGCCGGTGCGCGTGCTCGGCCGCGGCTCCAACGTGCTCGTCGCCGACGCCGGACTGCCGGGCGTCGCGCTGATCAACCGCTGTGAGGGCTGGCACGTCGTGGCCGACGACGGCGGCTGCGAGCGCGGCGCAACGGACGGCCCACCGCCCGGCGACGCGGCCGCAACCGCGCGCGTCGTGGCCGAGGGCGGCGTGACGCTGGCGGCGCTGGCGCATCAGCTGGCGCGGCAGGGCTGGGCCGGCATCGAGCCCGGCGTCGGCATCCCGGGCAGCGTCGGTGCGGCCATCGTCACGAACGCCGGAGCGCACGGCTGGGCGATGGCCGACAGCGTCGTGTGGGCCGAGGTCGTGGACCGCAGCGGCGCGGTCGAGCGCTGGGACGCCGGCCGGCTGGCGTTCGGCTACCGCTCCAGCGCCCTCAAGCACGACCCGTCCCACCTGGTGCGCCGCGCCGTGCTGGCCGTCCGCCGGGACGATCCGACCGCGATCCTCACCCGCATCGCCGCCCACAGCGCCTACCGCCGCCGAACGCAGCCGACGACCCCGTCCGTCGGCTCGGTCTTCCGGAATCCGCCGGGCGACTTCGCCGGGCGGCTCATCGAGGACGCCGGGTTGAAGGGCCACGGCGAGGGCGGTGCGCGGATCTCGCACGTGCACGCGAACTTCTTCGTGAACGAGGGCGGCGCGCACGCCCGCGACGTCCGGCGTCTCATCGCCGCCGCGCGGTCGGCCGTCGCCCGCCGCGCCGGCATCCGGCTCGACCTCGAGATCGAAACGCTTGGAGACGACGATGAAGCTCTGGTCTAGCCGTCGGCGCCGCCGCGTCACCCGGATCTGGCGCGCCAGGCGCGGCCAGGAAGCGCTGGCCGCCGCACCGCCGTCCCCCGCCGGCGCGGTGCCCCGCGTCCGCGCCCGCCACCGCGCCCGCACGCCCGACCTCGGCGCACCCTTCGCGGCGCTCCTCGGCAACCCGTCGCGCGTCGCCAGCCTGGCCTCGGTCATCGTTCTCGGGGCGATGCTGGTCCACATCTGGACCGGCCAGCGCTTCCGCGTGCACGGCGCCGTGGTCGTCGGCAACGAGCGACTGAAGAGCGCCGCGGTGTACGCGCAGTCCGGCATCGACGGGCGGCTGGCGCTGGCGATCGACGCCGACGCCGTGAAGGCCCGCCTCACCGCGCTGGCCGACATCCGGGACGCAACGCTCGAGGTTTCACTTCCGAACCGGGTGACGATCCACGTCGTCGAGACCGCACCGGCGCTGCTCTGGCAGAGCGGGGCGGCGGCGGTGGCGATCGACGAGGGTGGGCGGGCGATCCCGCTGCCGCCCGACGGCGCATGGGCGGCCGGGCTCGTCCGCGTCACGGACGCCAGCGGCCAGCCGCCGGCGATCGGGTCGCTCATCGGGGCCGGCACCGTCGCGGCGGCCAGGGCATATCAGGAACGCTTCGGCGCGCTGGAGTGGCGCGGACCGGCCGAAGGCTTCCGCGTCACGACCGAAGACGGCTGGGCGGTCGTCCTCGGGGCGGACGCCGGCCAGGCGGCGCTGCAGGCGGCCACGCTGCAGGCATTCCGGCGCGGGCTCGACACGCCGGCCGACGCGGTCGGCCTGGTTGACCTGCGCTTCCCTTCCCGACCGTACTACCGACTGCGGTCCGGACTGTGACGACACGCACCAAAGGACCGAACCGCATGATCATCGGCATCGATATCGGATCGCACAAGATCGTCGCGCTCATGGGCGAGGGCCTGCCCGGCGGCGGCGTGCGCGTCGTCGGAGCCGGACACGCGCCGGCCGAGGGCATCCGGGCCGGGGAGGTCGTGAGCGTCGAGGACGCCGCGGGGGCGATCGGGGCGTGCGTCGAGCGGGCCGAGCGGCTCGCGGGGGACACGTTCGACAGCGCGATGATCGGCGTGACCGGCGCGCACGTGGTGGGCACCGCCAACCGCGCGGCCGTGCCGTGCGGCCGGCGCCCGCGGCCGATGGACGCCACCGACGTCGAGCGCGTGCTCGAGGTGGCCGGCACCGTGCCGGTCGAGCCCGAGCGCGAGGTGCTGCACGTCCTGCCCCGAAGCTATCGACTGGACGGCGGCAGCGCCGTGGACTCGCCGATCGGCATGGAAGGTTTTCGGCTGGAGGCCGAGGTCCACATCGTCACCGGCAGCCTCGGCGCGTTCAACACGGTGCGCCGCTGCCTCAAGCTGGCCGACATCGACCGCTACCGGATCGTGATGAGCACGCTGGCGGCGGCCGAGGCCACGGTCACGCCCGACGAGCGCGAGCTGGGGGTCGTCGTCGTTGACCTCGGGCACGCGCTGACGGGCATCGCGTGCTTCGCGGACGGGGCGATCGTTCACACCGCCACGCTCAAGATCGGCGGGAAGCACTTGACGAACGACCTGGCCGTTCTCTTCCAGACACCGTTCGACCAGGCCGAGCGCCTGAAGAAGACGCACGGCCACGTCCTGCCCGAGCACGACGACGACCGGGCGGAGGTCGACATCGTGCCGTTCGGCGAGGAGCAGGTGCGCAGCGTCCGGCGGCGCGACGTCAGCCGCGTGCTGGCGGCCCGGGCGGACGAGATGGCGTCCATGATCCTCGCGGAGATCGAACGTGCCGGATTCGGCGACCACCCGCCGGCCGGCGTCGTGCTGGTGGGCGGCGGCACGGAGCTCAAGGGCCTGCCGCACCGGCTGCAGGAGAGCTGGCGTGTGCCGGTCCGTGTCGGCCGGCCGACGCAGGTGGCGGGGCTGACGAACGCCGCCAAGAGCCCCGACCACGCCGCGGCGGTCGGCCTGCTGATGTGGGCGGTGCGCGGCGTGCCGGACGCCGCCGTGCCCAACGTGTCCACGAACGGCCACGCGGTGCCGCTCGGCGGCATGTTCGGCTGGATGCGCGAGACGCTCCTGCCGCGCCGGGACGGGAGGCGCGGATGAAGTCCCGAAAGGAGTGGCCTCCTCCTTGAACGCCGAACCGTCACCCGCCGGCCGCCGCGCCGGCACGCCACCCTCCATCCGATTCGATCTGATCCGACCCGATCCGACCTGATCCAACCCGATCCAACCCGATCCAACCGCGCGGTCTCCGCGCTCGAAACCACGAACCGTTTGACCCACCAACCCGGAGGTACCCCATGAACCCGCACCACTACACGAATCTGCACGAGAACCTGGCCACGATCAAGGTCGTCGGCGTCGGCGGCGGCGGATCGAACGCCGTCAACCGGATGATCGAGGAAGGACTGACCGGCGTCGACTTCGTCACCGTCAACACGGATGCCCAGGCGCTCCAGTTGTCCCGCGCCGACGCGCGGCTGCAGATCGGCACGAAGCTCACGAAGGGTCTCGGCGCCGGCGGCCGCGCCGAGGTCGGCGAGCGGGCGGCCGAAGAGAGCCGCGAGGACCTCGAGGAGGCGGTCAAGGGCGCCGACATGGTCTTCGTCACGGCCGGCATGGGCGGTGGGACCGGCACCGGCGCCGCGCCCGTCGTCGCCCAGATCGCCCGCGACGCCGGCGCGTTGACGATCGGCGTCGTGACGCGCCCGTTCATCTTCGAGGGCACGCCGCGGTCGCGCTCGGCTGAGACCGGGCTCGAGCGGATGGCGGAGGCCGTCGACACGCTGATCATCATCCCGAACGACCGGCTGATGTCGCTCAACGACGGCCGCCTGACGTTCCACGACGCGTTCCGCGCCGCCGACGAAGTGCTTCACCAGGGCATCCAGGGGATCTCGGAGCTGATCACCGTGCCCGGCCTGATCAACCTGGACTTCGCCGACGTCCGCTCGATCATGAGCGGCGGCGGCGCGGCGCTGATGAGCGTCGGGCGCGCCAAGGGCGAGCGGCGGGCGGTCGAGTCGGCCGAGCGCGCGATCCAGAGCCCGCTCCTCGACATCACGATCGACGGCGCGACCGGCGTGCTGTTCAACGTGACGGGCGGGATGAACATGACGCTGACCGAGGTGAACGACGCGGCGGAGGTCATCGGCCGCCATCTGGACGCGAACGCGAACATCATCTTCGGCGCGGTGCTCGACCCGACGATGGACGAAGAGCTCAGGATCACCGTGATCGCTACCGGCTTCCAGGCGAACGCACGCGTCGAAGGTCGGCCGACGCCGTCCAACGTGATCGACCTCTCGCACCGCCGCCCGGTGACGCGCACGGTCGAGTCCTCGCTCCAGCGCGGACTGCCGGCCGGCGCATCCGACATCGATATCCCGGCGTTCCTCCGTCGCCAGTCGACCGGGGGCTGATCGACGCTTCCACCCCCACGCGGCCGCGCCCTTCGGGGTGTGCGAGGGCGATCGGGCATGTCCCGGTCGCCCTCGTGCGTTAATGGGTCGATTCGCCGGGAGACCGGTTGCGACGCGTTTCGCCGGGTGGTACAATCGCTCCCGGATACACCCAGATACGGTGGTCCCACGGCCGGATCGCGACGACATCTAGCGTCGGCGGCTGTTTTGCGCCAAAGTCGTCGCAAAGCTGTCGCATGGCACGCGGATCCCTTTCGATTCCCGTTGCGCCTCGGAGCATACGATGAAGTGCCCGTACTGCCAGGCCGACAGCCACGTCGTCGACACGCGCGAGGTGGCCAGCACGATCCGGCGGCGCCGCGAGTGCGACGGCTGCCGGCAGCGCTTCACGACCTACGAGCAGCTCTCCTCGACGAACCTGCAGGTGGTCAAGCGGGATCGGCGGCGCGAGGGCTACAGCCAGGACAAGCTCCTCACGAGCATTCAGATCGCGTGCGCCAAGCGGCCGATCAGCACGGACGTCGTGAACGACGTGCTGCGAACGGTGGAGAGCGAGCTCTACCGCCAGGGGCGCAGCGAGATCGACAGCCAGCTGATCGGCGACCTCGTGATCGCCCAGCTGCGTCTGCTGGACGACGTGGCCTATGTTCGCTTCGCCTCGGTCTACCGCCGGTTCACCGACCTGGACGGTCTGGTCGATGAGATCGAGCGGTTGCGAGACCAGAAGCAGCGCGACGAGGAAGACAAGCGCCAGATGCGCTTGATCGAGGTGTAGCCGATGAGCAAGATCGCATGGCCGGCCCCCGCCGCCGAGGGCGCACGCCCCTCCGCCGCGGCCGACGCCGCCCCTTCCGTTTCCGCTCCGCCCGACGACGGACCGCGCCCGATCGAGCGCGACGGCGTACCGGCGCAGCTCGGACGCCGTGTGGCCGAGGGCGACCTCAACGCGCTCGGTGAACTCGGCGAGCGGATCTTCCTCGACCGGTACGCCCTCAAGGACATGGACAAGGCCCACCTCTCCGTCGGCGACACCGTCGTCGTGTGCGTGGACACCGCGACGGGGCAGCGGGAGATCGGCGTCGTCACCGCGGTCGGTGGCGGCCACGCGACGGTGGCGCTGGACGGCGGCGAGGCGGTCGATCGGGCGCTCGAGCACATCGACCGGCCGATCGAGCTTCACCCGGACGAGATGCATGCCCGTGTCGCCCGCGGGATCGCGGCCATCGAGGCGCCCGCCGATCGGGAGGCGTGGACGGCGCGCTTCGAGTGGTTGCTCGGCGGGTGGCGGTTCGTGCCCGGCGGGCGGATCCTGTCGGCGGCCGGCACGGACCAGAACCTGACGTTCTACAACTGTTATGTCATCCCCAGCCCGCGCGACAGCCGCGACGGGATCTTCACGACGCTGGCGCACATGGCCGAGATCATGTCGCGCGGCGGCGGCGTCGGGATCAACCTGAGCTCGCTCCGTCCGCGCTACGCCTACGTGCGCGGCGTGAACGGCCGCTCGAGCGGCGCCGTGTCGTGGGGCTCGGTCTACAGTTTCGTTACCGGCCTGATCGAGCAGGGAGGCAGCCGCCGCGGCGCGCTGATGCTCATCCTGAACATCTGGCACCCGGACGTGGCGGAGTTCATCGAAGCCAAGCGGACGATGGGCCGGATCACGAACGCGAACATCTCGGTGGGCATCACGGACGACTTCATGGCCGCCGTTCAGGCCGACGGCGACTGGGATCTGGTGTTCCCGGACACGAACGCGCCCGCGTACGACACGGCGTGGGATGGCGACCTGGCCGCGTGGCGCGCCGCCGGGCATCCGGTCATCACGCACAAGACCGTGCGGGCACGCGAGCTCTGGGACACGATCATCGAGAGCGCGTGGGCCAGCGCCGAGCCGGGGGTGTGGTTCAGCGAGCGATCGAACCGGATGTCGAACTCGGGGTACTTCGCGCCGCTGATCTGCACGAATCCGTGCGGCGAACAGCCGCTCGCGGCCTGGTCCGTCTGCAACCTCGGCGCCCTCAACCTCGCCCGCTTCCACACCCCCGTCGGCGAGGTCGACTGGCCGGCGCTCGGCCAGGGCGTGCGCTACGCCGTGCGGTTCCTGGACGACGTGATCGACGCCACGCCCTACCACTTTGCCGAGAACGAGGCCCAGCAGAAGTCGGAACGGCGCGTCGGGCTCGGGACGATGGGGTTGGCCGAGCTGATGGTGCGCTGCGGCGTTCGCTACGGCAGCGCCGAGGGCAACGCGTTCTGCGACGGCTTGTTCGCGTTCATCGCCCGCGAGGCCTACCTGGCATCCAGCGACATCGCCGCCGAGAAGGGCAGCTTCCCGCAGTTCGACGCCGAGCCACTGCTCCAAAGCGGCTATATGCAGGGCATGCCAGACGACGTGCGCGACGCCGTGCGCGCCAAAGGGCTGCGCAACGTCACGCTCCTGACCCAGGCGCCGACGGGCACGACCGGCACGATGGTGAACACGAGCACCGGTATCGAGCCGTTCTTCAGCTGGTCCTTCTACCGCAAGAGCCGGCTGGGGTGGCACGAGGAGACCGTGGCGGTCGTGAACGAGTGGCGCGCCGCGCACCCCGACGCGGTCGTACTGCCCGCGCACTTCGTGACCGCGATGGACCTGACGCCGCTCGAACATGTCGGGGCGCAGGCCGCCATCCAACGCTGGATCGACTCGGCGATCTCCAAGACCTGCAACGTTCCGGCCGAGTACACGATCGATCAGACGCGGACGCTGTACGAGGAGATGTACCGCCTCGGGTGCAAGGGCGGCACGATCTACCGTGACGGGTCGCGCAACGAGCAGGTGCTGCACCGCAAGGACGAGGATGCCACCACCGACGACAACGCCGACGCCGTGGGGGCACGGCGTGCCGCGCCCCCACGCGACGGGGAAGGTGGAGTCGATCCGGCAGGGGACGGCGACGCGGGCCATGTCGGCGCAGCTGCGTCGGTGCGCACGTGGCCGACGGCCGACGCGATCCGGCGGCGACCGCGCCAGACCGTTGGGCGGACGGTGCGGGTGAACACGCCGTTCGGCAAGGCGTATGTCACGGTGAACCTGGCCGAGGAGAACGAGCCGTTCGAGGTCTTCGTGAACGTCGGCAAGGCGGGCAGCGATCTGGCGGCGGATGCCGAGGCGATGGGGCGGCTGATCAGCCTGCTGCTGCGGATGCCCAGCCGCCTCCGACCGAGCGAGCGCCTCCGGCTCGTCGTCGACGAGCTAGAGGGGATCGGCGGCAGCCGGCACGTGGGGTTCGGACCGGACCGTGTCCGGTCGATCCCGGACGGCATCGCCAGCGCGCTGCGCGACGCGGCGGCAGGCGACGGCGGCGCGGAGGCCGTCCAGCCGGGGCTGTTCCCGGCGTCCGCCGAGGGCGCAACGGACAGCGGAAGCGTTCGGGGACCGAGCGGCGGTGTTCCGGGCGGCCACGGCGACGTCACGGACCACGCACCGCACATGCCGGGCGGCGACCTCTGCCCATCGTGCCACTTCGCCACATTCGTTCACGTCGAGGGGTGTCAGAAATGCTTCACGTGCGGCTACTCCGAGTGCTGAACCCGGCACCCCTTCGACGCCTGCCGCGATGACCGCCCGGCCGCCCCTCGAGATCGAAGCCAAGTTCACCCTCGAGGCGCCCGAGGTCGGCGACGCGCTGGCCGAGGCGGTCACGCTGGGCGACGACATCGCGCTCGGCGTCGTCACGGAGAAGGTGGACCAGGACGACTACGCCGACACGGACGACCTGGCGCTGCTGCGCGCCGGCTGGGCGCTGCGGCACCGCACGCGGTTCATCACCGGCGCCGAGGGCTGGCCGTCCGTCAAGCATGTGGTGACGCTCAAGCAGCTCGCCGGCGCCGCCACGCTCCGGGACGGGGTCCACGTCCGCGCCGAGCACGAAGGGCCGGTCGTCGGCCCGCCGTTCGACACCGCCGGGTGGCCGGACGACGTTCGGCTGGCCGCGGAAGCGGCGATCGGCGGGGTGGTGCCGCCGCTGGCGGAGCTCTTCACGCTGGCCCAGCGCCGGCGTGTCCGGGCGGTGACGCTGGACGGCGCGACGGTCGGCGAGCTTTCGATCGATGCCGTGCGGCTTCACCTGCCCGGCGACATCCGCCGCGGCGCGGACGCGATCGCCAGCTTCGACGAGGTCGAGGTCGAGCTCGTATCGGGCGCGACGATGGCCGACCTGGCGCGCGTCGTGCCGGCGCTGTCGGCGGCGAGCGGCGGGCGGGCGGCCGTGGGCGGCAAGTTCGATCGCGCGGTCGAGCTGCTGGCGGCGGCGCCCGCCGTCGCGACGCTTCCGTCGGACGCGCGCGCGCGTCTGGCCCGCGCGCTGTCGATCCTCGGCGCGCGGGACGGCGATGGCGTTTGATGCCCGCGGGGGTGCGATCGTAGGCGGCCCGGCCGCGCCGGCCGACGAGCGCAGCTCTCCCGGCCCCGGCGACGGGGGACGGGCGCCGCAGGTCAAGGCGTTCATCGACATCGGCACGAACTCCGTGCGGCTCGTGCTCGTTCGGATCACCGCCGATGGGAGCACGACCGAGTTGGCCCAGCGCAAGGAAACCGTGCGGCTGGGCGAGGGCGAGTTCGGCACCGGCTTCCTGACGGCGGGCGCGATGGCGCGGGCGACGCTCGTCGTCGGCACCTTTGCCGACATGGCTCGGGCGAACGGGGCGACGGAGATCGTGGCGATCGCCACGGCCGCCACGCGTGAGGCGCGCAACCGCGAGGTGTTCCTGAGCGGGTTGCGGGATGCGACCGGGCTGGACGTCCGGCCGATCTCGGGCCTCGAGGAAGCACGGCTCATCTACCTTGGGGTGGCCAGCGGCCTGCACCTCGGCGACCGTACGGCGGTGTTCATCGACATCGGCGGCGGGTCGACGGAGCTGGTCGTCGGCGACCAGCACAGCTATCGGGCACTCGACTCCCTGCGGCTGGGGGCGATTCGGCTCACCGCGCAGTTCTTCCAGCCGGGTGAAACCGGTCCGGTCAGCGCCGCGCGCTATGCCGAGCTGCGGGACACGATCCGCGGCACGGCCGTGCGCGCGCTGCAGCGCCTGTCCGAATTCGGGCCGCTCGACATCGCCGTCGGCTCGTCGGGCACGGCGCAGAACGTGGCCGACATCGCGATCCGGGTTGCGCACAACCGGCTGCGCGACCGGACGGACACCGTGACGGCCGGGCAGGTGGCGGACGTGGCGCGCCTGTTGTGCGGGCTGCCGCAGGCCGAACGGGCCAAGGTGCCCGGGATCAACCCGGCGCGGGCCGACATCATCGTCGCCGGCGCGGCGATCCTGCAGACGCTGCTGGAAGAGCTAGGCGTGGGCGAGCTGATGATCAGCGACCGCGGCCTGCGCGAGGGACTGATCCTCGACGACCAGGACCGCCACCACCCGGGCATCCGCGCCGGCCTGACGGTGCGCGAGCAGAGCGTGCTCCAGCTCGGCCGCCGTTGTCAGTTCGACGAGGCGCACCACGTCCACGTCGCCCGGCTGGCCATGGGCCTATTCGACTCCGCGCGCGCCTGCCAGCTCCACGACCTGCCCGAAAGCGCCCGCGAGATCCTGGCCCACGCCGCGATGCTGCACGACATCGGCGCCTTCCTGTCCTACAGCGGCCACGAGCGCCACACGTACTACCTGGTCCGCCACGCCCCGCTGCTCGGGTTCGACGACCACGAGATCGAGCTGCTGGCCGCCGTGGCCCGCTTCCACCGCAAGGGCTTCCCGTCCAAGCTGCGCTTCGAGTACCGCGACCTGCCCCGCGCCGGCCGCCGCCTGGTCCGACCGCTGGCCGCGCTCCTGCGCCTGGCCGAGAGCCTGGACCGAACGCACACCGGCGTCGTCCGCCAAGCCCGCTTCGTCCGCGGCGATGACGGCAGGCCGGCGCTCCACATCACGACCGGCGGCGACTGGTCGCTGGAGCGCTGGGGGCTCGGGGGGCAGATCGCGGCGTTCGCGCGCGTGTTCGGGATGGAGCCGGAGATCGTGGAGCAGGCGGACGACGAACGTGACAACGGCGTCGGTGCCACCCCGCCCAACGGCGACGCGACCGCGCACGTGTAGGGGCACGGCATGCCGTGCCCGAAGGCCACCCACCGACCTCCCACCCTGGCGCACCCATCACCGTTGCCATAGGGGCGGGTCTCAGACCCGCCCTCGCTGGGCAGCCCGCACGTTCGCATGCGCAAACACCGCGGGGCAACGCACCTTCACCCCCCCAACGACCAGCCTCTCGCTGCCGGACATGCGCGGTGAACGTGGATCAATGAGGGCGGGTCTGAGACCCGCCCCTACCGGACGTGGGTTGGACACGCCGTGGTGGGCGATTGGCGTACGGCAGAGGGCACGGCATGCCGTGCCCCTACACGACGGGAATGGCGATGGCGGTCGGCCTGTGTGGGCGAAGGGCGGTCACGGCGTCCACCGATACAGCGCATACCCGTCCCCATCGTCCCCCGCCCCGATCGCGTGCCCCTCGACAGGTGCCAACCGCGCACCGAGCCGCATCGCCTTGTGGTGTGCATCGGACACGATGACGCACGTTCTGTCGGTCCGAGCGGCGAGGATCTCGTCGATCTCGCCCGGCGTGGAGGCCTTCTCGTGCGGCGTGCCCTGCAGCGCGAGGAGCAGCGCGGCCACCGTTCCGGCGGCGCGACCGCCGAGCGCTCGCCCGGCGCCGTACGTCACCGGCACGGTCAGGCTGCTGACGAGCAGCGCCACGAAGCGCGGCGTCGCGACGGCCGGCGCGAGCTTGAGGGCCAGCGCCGTGAGGTAGAGCATCGCCGGCCCGTTGTAGCCGTTCTTGTAGGCCAGCGGCCAGAACCCGCCCTCGGCGATGCGCACGGACCACAGAATCCGGCGGACCTCGTCCGTGTAGCGCGGGACGAGCGTGAGGTGCGGCAGGCGGATGGCGACGGCCAGGGCGAACAGGGTGAGGGCGATGAGGACGTCGCGGCGGGCCCCTCCTGACGCGCTGGTGCGCGCCTGTCGTCCCCATCGGGCGATGGGGAGGACGGAACTGTCGATGGTCGAGGCCCGTCGCGCCGTGATCGCCCCTACCTCAGCCGCACGTTCAGCTTCGGCAACCGTGCCTGCCAGGCGATGATGCCGGCTCGCTCCGTGACCGCGGCGCCCATCCGCACGCGGATCGACCACGCCTCGCCGCTCTTGGCGCCGGGGGCCGCCTGGACGACGGCGGCGTACTCGCCGGCGCCGGCGATCGGGAAGACCGGGGCGCTCAGCGCCTGCTGGCCGCCGAGGAACGCCACCGGGCCGGTGAGCGTGGCCGAAACGGTTTCGGAGGCGCCGAGATTGCCGTACTGCACCGTCAGCGGGCGGGCGCCGTAGGAGCCGACCATGAGCACGAGGTCGTTGCGGTTGATCCGCACCCACGGACCGGAGGGCGTCGGCGTCATCGTCGGCGTCGGGGTGGGCGTGCGGGTCGGGATGGCGGTCGGGCGGGGCGTCGACGTCGGCGGCGGGGGCGGGTCGGTCGGGACGGTGCGCGGGCCGACGCGGTGCATGAGGAGACCGCCGGTGCCGACGACCCAGATCGTTTCCGGGTCGACGACCGCCAGGCCGCGGATGCTCTTGCCGGTCAGGCCGACGCCGTCGTTCACCCAGCGCTGGCCGCCGTCGGTGGTGCGCAGGATCAGGCCCTCATCGCCGATGATCCAGCCCATGTTCGGCTGGCCTGGCGCGAAGGCGATGTCGGCCATCGTCTTGTCCGGCCGCACTTGCAGCCGCCACGTCTCGCCGCCGTCATCCGTGACGCGGACATCGTTGCCCAGCGTGTAGCCGCGGCGCGCGTCGGTGAAGGTGACCGCGTAGAAGCGTTGGTCGCTGCCGGTGTGGATCCGGCGCCACTTCCGGCCGGCGTCCGTGCTCTTCATGATCAGCCCGGCGCTGCCGGCGGCGATGCCGGTCTGGGCATCGAACCAGAAGCTGTCGAACAGCCCTTCATCCCCGCCCGACGTGCGGCGCGTCCACTTGGCCCCGCCATCCGTCGTGACGAGGATCTCGCTGTCGCGCGTGACGGCGAAGGCGGTCTGGGCGTCGAGGGCAAAGACGTTCAGGATCGCCGCGCCCGTGCCGCCGCGCTGCGCGCTCCACGACCGGCCGCCGTCCGTCGTGCGCAGGATCTGACCGGCGCGGCCGACGATCCAGCCGTTGTTCACGTCGGCGAAGTCGATGGACTCCGGGCGACGGCCGTCGTCACAGAAGATCCCCTGCCAGTGCGCGCCGCCGTCCGTCGTGCGGCCGATCACGCAGTCCTTGTCGCCGTCCCCGCCGACGAGCCAGGCGTGGTCGTGGTCGACGGCCGTGATCGCGCGGAGCGTCTGGTCGTTCGGGGCGCGCTCGAAGCGCCATTCAGGCGCCTGGGCGGCGGCGGGATGGGGGCGAAGGGCGGCGAACATCGTAGCGCCGAGCGCGGCGACGAGGAGGACGCGGGCGCGCTTGGTGCCGGCGCGTGCGATCGGTGTGCGGCGGACGGGGAGGGATGGCATCGGAGCGCTCCAAGGTAAGGCGCCGCGGCGCGGCGGGCGGGCCGTGCGGACGCGGCGGCGGGTGTGAGGGGGGCGGGCGGATGGGGCGGAGGGCGGGCAATCATCGCGCGGGGGGGGTAGGGGTGTCAAGGGGGCGTGCGGCAGCCGGGCGACGGCGCGTTCCGGAGACACTACGCCGTTATGGGATGTCCCACCTTGCCTGCCGCGGCACGTCGCGTGGAATCACCAGCCCCGCGCGATGACATGTCAATGCCGACATGGCCACTACGATGCAAAGCGAAGTTGCCGGCAATTTGCTGCGGCTGAAGCGGATCCTTGCGTCCAGCCCGTCGCCCAGCCCCACCGCCGTCCCTACTCCGGCAACCCCGGCCCCCCCACATGCGCCGCCAGCCGCTCCTGGCTGTTGAACGGCTCCGCCCCGGCGGCCGGCGCAAGGCGGCGATAGCGCCCGTCCTCGCCGAGCTCACGTGCCTTGACGTTGTCGGCCAGCGCGCTGGCGAGGATGTCGTCGCGCACTTGGGCGATCAGACGCGGATCCTCGAGCGGGAACAGGACCTCCACCCGGCGGTCGATGTTGCGGGGCATCAGGTCGGCGCTGCCGAGGAAGACCTCCTCGCGGCCGGCGTTGCGGAAGTAGTAGATCCGGTGGTGCTCCAGGAAGCGGCCGACGATGCTGCGCACCCGGATGAGGTCGCTCACCCCCGGCACGCCGGGCCGCAGGCAGCAGATGCCCCGGACGATCAAGTCGACGCGGACGCCCGCCTGCGAGGCGAGGTAGAGGCGCCGGATGATGCCCGGGTCGGCCAGGCTGTTCATCTTCATGACGATCCGGCCGCCCCGCCCCTTGCGCGCATGCTCGATCTCGCGATCGATCAGCGCCTCCATCCGCTCGCGCAGGTTGATGGGGGCGACCAGGAGCTTGCGGTAGGCATGCTTGTCCGACCAGCCGGTCAGATAGTTGAAGAGATCGGTCGCGTCGGCGCCGATCGCCTCGTCGCACGTGAAGAGGCCGAGGTCCGTGTAGACCGTGCTCGTGAACGGGTTGTAGTTGCCGGTGGATAGGTGGACATAGCGTCGAATCCCGTCGCCTTCGGCGCGGACGACGAGCGCCACCTTGGAGTGCGTCTTCAGGCCGAGCAGGCCGTAGACGACGTGCACGCCCGCCTGTTCCAGCCGCCTGGCCCACGTGATGTTGCTCTCCTCGTCGAAGCGCGCCTTGAGCTCCACCAGCACGGCCACCTGCTTGTGGTTCTCGATCGCCGTCAGGAGCGCGTCGACAATCGGCGACGGGGTACCGACGCGGTACAGCGTGACCTTGATCGCCAGCACCTGCGGGTCGCGCGCCGCAGCATCCAGGAACTGGACGACGGGGGCGAAGGAGTCGTACGGGTGGTGGAGCAGGATGTCGCCGGCGCGCATCGCATCGAACAGGCGCTGCGCGTTCGGGCGGGCGACGGCGGCCGAAACGGACAGCCCGTCTTCCTGGCCGCCAGCGGCGAGCGCGGCCGGCAGCGCCGGCACGAACGGCCGGTCCTTGAGGTCCGGTCGGTCGATCCCATACAGGCTGAACAAGCTGGACATGCCGAGCGGGCCGTCCAGCACGTAGACATCGTTCGGATCCATCTCGAGCTCGGCGACGAGCAGGTCTCGCAGGTTGGCCGGCATCTGCTCCGTCACCGTCACCCGCACGACACCGCCGAAGCGCCGCTGGCGCACGCTCTGCTCGATCGACGCCAAGAGGTCGTCGGCCTCGAGCTCCTGGATCGTCAGGTCGCCGTCGCGCGTGACGCGGAACGGGCAGACGGTGACGATCGTCATCCCCGGGAAGAGATCGCCGAGGTGGGCGGCGATCACCTGATCGAGCCACGTGAAGACGTGGTTGCGCGGTGCCGTGCCGTCGCGCCGCACGCCGCCGCTGGAGCGCTTGAGCGGCAGGAAGCGCGGCAGGCCGCCGGGCACCTTCACGCGGGCGAACCGCTCCGTTCCGGCCGCGTCGCGCACGACCACCGCCAGGTTCAGGCTGAGGTTCGAGATGAACGGGAACGGGCGGCCCGGATCGAAGGCCAGCGGTGTGAGGACCGGGAAGATCTGCTCGTCCCAGATGCGCTTGACCTGCTCGCGCTGCCGCTGCGACAGTTCGGCGTAGTCCAGCACGGCGATGTCCTGCGCACGCAGCGCCGTGAACAGCTCGCGCTGCGTGGCACGACTCTGGCGCATGAGGGCGAGCGCGTCGCGGCGGATCGCCGCCAGCTGCGCCGCGGGGCTCAGCCCGTCCGGCGGCGCGTCGACGACGCCGGCCTCGACCTGGTGGTGCAGCCCGGCGACGCGGACCATGAAGAACTCGTCGAGGTTGCTGCCGACGATGCCGAGGAACTTCACGCGCTCGAGCAGCTTGTTGGACGGGTCCTGCGCCTCCTCGAGGACGCGCCACTGGAACTGGAGGAGGCTCAGCTCGCGGTTGAGGTAGAGGGACGGGTCGGTAAGGTCGATCGCTGCCGATTCTTCGGGGTGCGGCGCGCTCGCCGTTGCGCGGCGCGCGCCCGCAGCGGTCGTCGCACGGCGAGCCGGGCGGGAGGGGGCGGTTCGTTCCGCGTTGGCCGATGACGAAGGCATGGATCACGCTCGCGGGCGGAGGTTCGGCACGGATCGGACGTAGCGGCACCGACGGTAGCAGGAGGATTGGCTTGCAGCAATCCGAACGTCGTCCGTTAACAGTGCCCGAACACAGTGCACAGTGCCCGAACACGGTACCCGAACACAGTGCCCGAACAGTCCGAACCGTGCGTGTCCTTGGGCCTGGTCCCGTCCGGGCGTCCATCGGAGTTTAACGGCTGAAGCCGTGGTTGCCCTCGTCCATGGGAACGACCCGCTCGGCGACCCGCCTACGGAATCCTGATCTTCAACCGCAGCTCGACGTTCTGCAGGGTCCCCGCCGTCCCCGCGAAGTCATCCTCGATCGCCAGCGTCCAGTCGCCGCCCGCCTGGGCGCCGTCGAACGCCTTCAGGGCGGTGCCGGACTCGGATTGGACGACGCCGCTGGGCGGGCAGACGACACCGATCGGGGTGCCGGCATCGTCGTCCACCAAGACGTTCACGTTGTCCGTGTTGCCGCAGATGTCGTCGAACAGTCGGCTGGCCTTGGCGTTCAGACCCGGGCTGACGAGATCGACGTCGAGGTCGGCGTTGAAGCCGTGATCGATGTCGAGGACGACGTTCACGTCGTCGACCTGGCACTTGGCCGGGACGGTGACGCGCAGCTTGAGCGTCGTGCGACCCGGATCGGCCAGCGGCAACGGGCAGTTCGCACACGCCGCCGTGAACGTCTCGGGGCACTCGCCCTCGTTGGCCGGTCGGAACACCTCGGGGAAGCCGGGGCAGAGCGGCGCCGGGCCGAGGAAGAGGTAGCCCAACGCGGCGCCCTCGACGTCCTGCTCGCGGAACGGGATGCCGCGCTCGCCGGCCGCCTCGTCGCCGGGCACGTCCTCGCCGAGGTGCGTCTTGCGCCGCTCGATGGCCACGGCGCCGAGGCCGACGAGGTTGCGGACGAACTGACCCTGCTCGTCGAAGACGTCGTGCTCCCAGAAGAAGGCGCTGATGATGGCCGAGCCCTTGTAGCCGTTGTGGACGAAGCCCCACGTCTGGAGGTCGATGTACTCGACCTGCTTCTCGTTCAGCTTCTGGCAGACGTAGTCCAACAGCCCGTTCTGGTCGTACAGGTAGATGACGAGGTCCGTGAAGCCCGGCTTGGGCACGACGTTGGCGATCGCGAGCTCGCTCGTCATGCCGGACTTCTCGAGGTCCCGCAGCAGGGACGGCACGGCGATCAGGCCGACACCGCTCTCCAGCCCGCCGGCGTTGGCCCCGATCTGCCAGTCGTAGACCTTGTGCTCCGGCAGCAGGTTGTAGGCGATGGCCTCGGTGACGCTCGTGCGCGCCGAGTCGATGTACTTGATCAGCGTTGCCACGGCGACGATGTTGGGCGACAGGATGTTCGGCGCGCCGGGCGTGACCCACTCCTGGCTCTCGACGCGGATCGAGCCGACCCAATTGCCCGGCAGATCGGCGACGACGGGCAGGAACAGCGTCTGGCTGCCGCGCGGGCAGACCCAGTCGACCAGCGTCGTGATGATGTCGCCGCCGCGGTCGAGGAAGTAGACCTTGATCTTGGCGGCCGTCACGGCCGAGAGGTTCTGGACCTGGACGCCCGTGTCCCAGCCCTGGTACTCCGAGTACATGAGCGGCCCGAAGACGACCTGGCTGCCGTCGGAGGCCACCGAGCGCTTCGGGTCGAAGGTGTAGTTGATCTCGCCCGGCTCGCCGATGTACGTCATCAGCACGTCGTGGCCGAGGATGTCGACCGCGATGGCCAGGGGCTGCGTGGCGCGCAGCCAGGCATTGCCCTGGAAGTCCGGCCCGACGCAATCGGCGGCGTTGAACTGGTAGGTCTCGCCGGCGGCCAACGTGAGGATGTCGCAGATCGAGGCGCGGATGCAGTCCTCGCGCCCCTTGAACCAGATCTCCACCGACGAGCAGCCGAGGCCGCCGTTCTGGATGTACAGGATGGTGTTGAAGCCGCCCGCGTTGGCCTGCACGAGCGGTACGTAGTACGTGTAGCCGCCGTACACCGGGTCGAACTTCCCGAGGTGCGAGCCGGCCATGCCGTTGTACTTGCTGGTCACGTCCACGCCCGGGGTCGCGTCGCCCGGGCACGTCCGGTGGACGTCGGCCGCCAGGATGCCGCGCCCCTGGGCGATGTTCAGCGGGACGCCCTCGAAGACGAGTCCCTCGTTGTAGGCCTTCTTGAAGCGCCGGTAATCATCGGCATCGCCGACGACGCCGAAGAAGAGGGTCTCGCACAGGAAGTCGGCCACGATGTCGTCCTCGCCGACGTCGATGCCGAGGAACGAGAACTGGCGGCCGCTGAACTTGAAGAGGATGCCGCCCTTGGAACCCGTCGGGATCTGGGCGCCGACCATGTTCCATGTGCTGCCCGGGCTCATCAGCCCGGTGCATTCCACCTTGAGCGGGCCGGCGGCCTGCGGCGGGCAGAAGCCGGGCTCGGCCCATGTGATGAGCGCCGCCTTGACGATGTCGTCGCCGATATTCTGGACCTCGATCCAGGTGGTGCAGACGTCATCCTGCCCGATGAAGTTCAGGATCGGAAGGTGCACCTGGCCGCCGAGCTGGCGGTTCGGGTCGACGGTCGGCGGACAGTTCACCAGCGTACACGCGCCGAACTTGAGCATCTCCTCGTTGCCCGGCGCCTCCTCGTCGATCGAGTAGAACAGCGTCGTGCCGATGCAGGCCTCGGTGTCGAAGCGCGTACCGCCCGCGACGCGGACCTCATACGTGATCGAGAGGACGTTGTCCGGTGCGCCGGCGGTGCCGGGGATGTCGCCGCGCCAGATGAGCCGGTTGGACTCGACGCTGCAGCTGCCGTTCCGGCCGCCGGTGAAGAAGCATGAGCCTGCGACGCCCTGGAGCACCGGTTCGAAGGCGGCGATGATCTCCACGCCGATCGCGTCGCCGTCGCCGGTGTTCGTGATCGCCGTCGTGACCGAGAGGTAGTCGCCCGGGCCGGTGCAGCCGGCGGGGTCGGTGATGGTCAAGACGGCGTTGCTCTGGAGGAACTGCGCCGTCGCGGCGGCGAGGCAGTTGGAGACGTGCGCGCCGAAGCCGTCGAAGGTGTCGACGGCGAAGCCGTCCCACTCGACGGACGGATCGAAGACGTCGCCGCCGTTCGTGTCGCCCTGGCAGACGTCCACCTTGCGCCGCAGCGTGTTGTCCTGCGTGCCCTGGAGCCCGGTGCCCCACTCCGTGCCCGGATCCACGCCGATCTGGCCGAACGCATCCACGAGCGTGCCGCCGACGCCGCCCTTGCGCAGCGCGATGGCGTCGTCGCCGTTCCAGTTGATCGCCGTGGCGTCCAGCTGGTCGGCGGCGGCCATGAGCGCGGCGCCGGACTGCGTGTTGGCGACGACATACACGTCGCCGTTGGCGATGACGCCCGTCAGCGCGACGGACGCGGTCGGCGCCGCGGCGCCGTTGGAGTAGAGCTCGATCACCCAGTTGCCGGCGGCCAGGTTCACCGGCGCGCCGGTGGCGTTGTAGATCTCGATCGCCTTGTTGAAGCTCGTCCCCTCGGTGTACTCCGAGATGAAGAGGTCCGGCGCCTGGGCGAACGCCGTGCGCGGCGCGAGCGCCAGGGTCGCGGCAACGGCGACGGCAGCGGGCAGCGCGAGCAGGCGGGCGAGACGGTGTGAGCTGGCCATCAGGCGGTCTCCGTGCGGCGATCGAGGCGACGGGCGCATGTCGGCGGCGCGTGGGCGACGCACCGCGAGAACAGGCACGCGGCAGCGAGCCGCGTTGCGACGTCCTATAGAACGGAGGGAGAGGGGGGTCAGATACCGGCGGGACGTTAAGCATCTTTGCGGAACGGAAGCGTCACGACGGAAGGTTCACGGACCGTCCGCGCCCCCGCTCGCCCGCGACGCGAAGACCTCGCCGTCACACGATCCCGCGACCAGCCACCCGATGCCGTGTCCCTCGCGGTCGATCTCGCGCCGCCGCAGCGGAATGCCCGCCGAGCCGGCGGACGCTTCGATCGTCGCGCCGCCGCGATCCACACCCCGCATCACCGTGAGCGCGGTCAGCTGGACGCGGTTCGCCGCTTCGGCTTCGACCTCGTCGTCCGCGTCGATCCGACCGTGGTCCCAGTACCATGCGCTGACGACGGCCGCGCCGCGGAACCCGGCGCCGAGATAGGCGAGCGCGTCGAGGTCGATCTCCGTTTGCTCGCCGGCCGACAACCTCGAGCAGACGTATTGAACGAGCCCGTTCGCGTCGAACAAACCGGTGCGCAGCGCCGTGAACCCGGGCGCGGCGGCAGCGTTGTGAATGACGATCATCGTCGAACGCCCGTCCAAAGCGCGCTGGACGGACGGGAGAGCGATCAGGCCGCCGCCCTCTGCGCCGCCGGCCAGCATCGCCTCGCCGCCCGGCGACGCGCCGCCCTCCAGGGCGACGATGCGCACCGCGCCGCGCCAGCCCACCGGCAGGTCCCCGATCACCGCGAGGTCGTAGGACGCCCTGCCGCGCGGGCAGAGCCAGTCCGTGAGCGAGGTCCGGACGGCGCCCGAGGGGTCGAGGAGCGTCAGCCGGATGCGGGCCGGGGCCGACGGATGGGCGTTCAACACGACGATGTGCCGTGCGCGGTCGCTGTCGTCGTCGCCGACATCGTTGCCGTTCGAAGCGTAGGGCACGGCGATCGTCGGCCCCGTCGGGCGCGGCGCCTCGCGCGCCGGATCGAGGGCCGCCAGGAGTGTGGACGGGACGCCCGCAACCGTCGACCGCTCGTCGCCGAGAATGCGCTCTGCGACGACGGCCACGGGCTGCGTCGCGCGCACCCACATCGCGCCCGCGGCGTTCGGCGGCCCGCAGTCGGCGGCGTCGAAGTGGAGCGTCTCGAGCGGCGCAAGCCAGATCTCGTCGCACAGCCGGGCACGGCCGCAGCCGTCGTGCGCGGCGAACCAGACGTCGATGACGGCGCACTGGAGGCCCGCGTTCTGCACGTACAGCATCGTCGTCCCGCCGTCGACGCCCGGCGCGCCGTCGCCGCCCGTCACGACGTGCGCGTCGGGCGCGAAGACGACGTAGCCGCCTTGGACCGGGTCGACATCGCCGACGCGGTTGAGGGCGACGGCGTTGTAGCGGGTGGTGGTATCGGCGCCGCGGGTGCGGAAGCCCGGGCAGCGGCGGGTGACGGTGGCGGCGAGCTGGCCGGAGCCGGCGGCGGCGGCGAAGTCGATGCCGTCGAACGGCAGACCCGATCGGTAGGCCCGAAGGAAGCGGCGGGAATCGTCCGCGTCGCCGAGGAGGCCGAAGAACGCGACGTCGCAGAGGACACCGGCCATCGTCCAATCGTCCTGAAGCTCGGCATCGGGCCAGGGCGGCGTGTACGGCTGATTGCCGAACCGAAGCAGCACGCCGCCCTTCGACCCCGTGGGCACCAGTGGGCCCGAGAACGTCCACGTACCGCCCGCCGGCAGGGCGCCGCTGCACTCGACCTTCAGCGGCCCGGCCGATTGCGGCGGGCAGAACCCCGGCTCGCCCCATGTGACCAGCGCGACCTTGGCGTCGTCCGCGCCGAGGTTCTGGACGTCGATCCAGCTCTCGCAGACGTCGTCCTGGCCTTGGAAGTCGAGGATGGGGAGGAGGAGTTCGGCGCCGGCGCGGTGGTAGGGGTCGAAGGGGGTGGGAGGTGGGGTGTCGGCGCGGGCCGTTGGGGCGTAGGCGAAGTGGAGGGCGGCGAGGATGGACAGGAGGCCGAAGAAGGCGCGCAGGCGACGGCCTAAGGTCCTCTCCCCCCGACCCCCTCCCCCAAACTTGGGGGAGGGGGCGGCAGGTTGGCGGAGGGAAGGGAAACGCGGTTGGATGCTTGGGGTGGGTGGCCATCGGGTGGTTCGACTGCCTATGTTCTGACTCCTATCGCCAAGCATCCTCCCCTCCCCCAGACTTCGGGGAGGGGGTCGAGGGGTGAGGGCCTCGGGCGGCCGGCCAACAATATCACCTTCCGCCGACCCCCGCGACCCCCCTCCAGCGCTTGCGACGCCGCGCCCGCCCCGTTATCCTCCCTCCGCCCGTTCGCCCCCCCGCTCGCCAAGGAGCCCCCGCGTGACCGACCCCTCCGAGGCCGCCCGCCGCCTGATGCGCACCCGCGCCGACATCGACCACGAGGAAGCGACGGTCCTCGCGCCGTACGCCGAGCGGTCGGCGACAAGCCGGGGGCGGCTGCATCCGAGCGAGCCGCATGCGTACCGGTCCGAGTACCAGAAGGACCGCGACCGGATCGTCCACACGACGGCCTACCGGCGGCTGCAGTACAAGACGCAGGTCTTCGTGAACTATGAGGGCGACTACTACCGCACGCGGCTCACGCACACCGGCGAGGCGGCGCAGATCGCGCGGACGATCGCGCGGGCGCTGCGGGCGAACGAGGAGCTGGCGGAGGCGGTGACGCTGGCGCACGACCTCGGGCACAGCCCGTTCGGGCACTCCGGGGAGGTGACGCTCGACCGGCTGATGCTCGAACGGATCGGGCTCGACCCGGCGGACGAGGCGAACAGGGGCAAGGGCTTCAACCACACGCTCCAGAGCCTGCGGGTCGTCGAGAAGCTCGAGAAGCGCTGGCCGGGGTTCGACGGACTGAACCTGACGTGGGAGGCGCGCGAGGGGATCGTCAAGCACGCCACGGAGTACGATGCCGTCGGCCTCGAGTGGATGCAGCCGTACGAGCCTGCTTGGCGATCGTCGCTGGAGGGCCAGATCGTGAACTTCGCCGACGAGCTGACGTACAGCGCGCACGACCTGGACGACGGGCTGCGGAGCGGCATGATCGACATGAACATGCCCGAGCTGAAGCGCCTGGCGTTCTGGCAGCACGTATCGCACGGCATCGACGATGACGACCCGGAGCTGCGGCGGCACCGGATCATCCGCCGCGTCGTCGACGCGCTGATCACGGACGTCGTGACGGCCAGTGCGGAGCGGATCGCGCGCCACGCACCGCAGAGTGCGGACGACGTGCGGCGGGCGGGCGAACCGCTGATGACGCTTTCGACCGAGATGCAGGCGATGCAGCGCGAGCTGAAGGACTTCCTGTACGCCAACCTCTACCGCCACTGGCGGGTCATCCGGATGTTCCACAAGGCCGTGCACGTGCTGGAGACGATGTTCGAGACCTTCGAGCACGACTACCGCCAGCTGCCGGCCTCGACCGCGGCGCGCATCGTGCGCGCCCAACCGGACGTCCGGGCGAGCCGGCCGCTGGCGCCGGAGAGCTACCGCGTGATCTGCGATTATCTGGCGGGGATGACGGACCGGTACGCCCTGCAGGAGTACCGTCGGCTGGTCGATCCGTTCGAGCGGGCATAGGCCGATGAACCGCAGTGAGGGGCGTCGTGCGTTCGGCGCGGTGCGCGCGGTGTCGCGCGCATGACGATCGACATCTGGCAGTCGATGTTCATCGGCGCCCTCCAAGGTGCCACCGAGTTCCTCCCGGTTTCGTCCGACGGCCACCTCGTCGTCATCCCGGCGCTCCTCGGCTGGCCGCACCCGAGCCTGACGTACGACGTCGCCGTCCACATGGGCACGACGCTGGCGGTGCTGCTGTACTTTCGGCGCGACTGGGTCCGGCTCATCGCCGGCGGTTGGCGGGGCCTGCGCCTCGGGGCGCCGTGGCGGGACGTGGACGGGCGGTTGCTGTGCGTCATCGTCGCCGCGAACGTCCCGGCGGGGCTGGCGGGGATCACGTTCAAGGACTGGTTCGAGGCGCAGTTCAGCGTGCCGCGGTTGGCGGCGGGGCTGCTCATCGTGAATGCGGTGATTCTGGTGGCGGCCGAATGGATCGCACGGTCGAGGGCGGGTGCGCAAACGGGCGCCGAAGCCGGTGCGCCGGCGGACGCCGTGCATCGCGTCGGGTTGGCGAGGGGGCTGGCGATGGGCGTCGCGCAGATCGCGGCGATCCTCCCGGGCATCTCACGATCCGGCACGACGATCGCGACGGGGTTGGCGTTGGGGGTGACGCGGGAGGCGGCGGCGCGGTTCAGCTTTCTGATGGCGGCGCCGATCATCGTGGCGGCGGGGCTGTTGCAGGCGGTTGAGGTGCTGGGGGACCCGGTGGCGCGGGGGGCGATGGAGCCGGGCGGCATCGTCGCGGCCGGCTGCGTGGCCGCGTTTCTGGTCGGGATCGCGGCCATCGCGGGGTTGCTGCGGTTCGTGCGGCGGTCGCCGCTCTACGTGTTCGCGGCGTGGTGCGTGGGGGTCGGGGTGATCGGGTTGTGGCGCCTTTGATGACCGACGAAGATGCACCCGTGCCGCTGACGTTCGGCGCGCTCGCCCTGTCGTCCATGTGGGCCCAGCGCTTCCCCAACCCCGACGACCTCCGCCCGTTCTTCGACGCCGGCCGCGCGATGGGCTTCGAGCGCTTCGAGCTCAGCCACACCCACGCGCCCGCGGCGCTTGCATCGATCCCGCCGGACGTCGTCATCGCCTCCGTCCACCACCCGTGCCCTGCCGGCCCTCCGTTGCGCCCCGGCGACGACGCGACATCGCCCGACCCGGCGGCGCGCGCGCGCTGGGCGGACGCGCTGCTGCGGACGATCGACACGGCGCAGCGCTTGTGCGCGACGGCGATCTGCGCCCACCTCGGAAGCGCACACGACGAGCGGGTGCGCAAGCTCTGGTTCGAGCTCCACAGCCGCTATCAGGCCGGGCAGAAAGGTTCGCCGCGCTATGTCGAGGCGCTGGGTGAGCTGCGCGACCGTCTGGCGGTGGTGGAGCCGGCGGCAGTCGAGCGGGCGGTGGACGTGCTCGCGAGCGTCGTCGGCGATCTGCGGGGAGCGGGAGTGGCGTTGGGGATCGAAACCGGGTATCACGCGTGGGAGCTGCCGACGGCGGGGGGGATGCGGCTTCTGCTCGAAGGACTTGAGGCGGCGGAGACGGGGGCGGTCGTGGGGGAGGCGGCGGTTGTCGGGGCGTGGCTGGATACGGGGCACGTGGGGGTGCAGGTGCACGTGGGGACGGCGATGTTCGACGAATGGTTCGAGGCGGTGGCGCGCGTCGGCGGTCGGTGGGTGGGGGGGCACCGGCATGACGTCGTCGGCGTACGCGACCACCTGCCGCCGGGCGGTGGGCAATTGGACCTCACATCGATCGCGCGACGGCTAACGGCCGGTAGAAGCCTTGCGATGGTGTCGACACTTGAGGTCGACTGGTACCTGTCAGCCGACGAGATCGTGCGCGGCGCGCGGATCGTGACGGGGTGACGGTCGCGAGATGTGACGGCCACGCCATGCGACGTCGGTTCGAAGCGACGGCCTAACAGATCGACCGGTCCAGCCTACCCCCGCCCCCCCATCAGCCCCTCCACCACCCCCGGATCCGCCAACGTCGTCACATCCCCCAGCGCGCCGGCGTCCGTCTCCCCTGCCGCAATCTTCCGCAGGATCCGCCGCATGATCTTCCCGGATCGGGTCTTCGGCAGCCCGGCCGTGATCTGGATCCTGTCGGGCGTCGCGATCGCGCCGATCGCCTTGCGGACCTGGGCCTTCAGCGACGCGACGAGCGCATCGCGCGCCTCGTCGTCCGCGGGCTCGTGCTCCGGCTTGACGAGGACGTAGGCGTGGATGCCCTCGCCCTTCAGGTCGTGCGGGAAGCCGACGACGGCCGCTTCGGCGACGGCCGGGTGGGCCACGAGGGCGCTCTCGATCTCGGCCGTGCCGAGGCGGTGGCCGCTGACGTTGAGGACGTCGTCCACACGGCCGGTGATCCAGTAGTCGCCGTCCTCGTCACGCCGACAGCCGTCGCCGGTGAAGTAGAGGCCCGGGAACTGGCTGAAGTACGTGGCCTTGAATCGGGCGTGGTCGCCATACAGCGTGCGCGCCTGGCCGGGCCACGAGCGCTTCAGGCAAAGGTTGCCGCTGATCCCGTCCCCCAGGATCTCACGCCCCTCGTTGTCCACGACGACCGGTTCGATGCCGAAAAACGGTCGCATCGCCGCGCCGGGCTTCGGCGCGACGGCCCCGGGGAGCGGCGTGATCAGGATCCCGCCCGTCTCGGTCTGCCACCACGTGTCCACCACCGCGCACCGGCCACCGCCTACGACGTCGTTGTACCACCACCAGACGTCGGGGTTGATCGGCTCGCCGACCGTTCCGAGCACGCGCAGCGAGGCGCGCGCGTGGCGGTGGACCCAATCGTCGCCCTCGCGCAGGATCGCCCGGAGCGCGGTCGGTGCGGTGTAGAAGACCGTGATCCCGAGCTCGTCGACCATCCGCCAGTACCGGCCGGCATCCGGATGGAGCGGCGTCGACTCGAACATCACCGTCGTCGCGCCGTTGGCCAGGGGTCCGTAGACGATGTAGCTGTGTCCCGTGATCCAGCCGACATCGGCGGCACAGCAGTAGATGTCGTCGTCCCGCAGGTCGAAGACCGTCTCGTGCGTCAGCGCGGCGTACACCAGGTAGCCGCCCGTCGTGTGGACGACGCCCTTCGGCTTGCCGGTCGAGCCCGACGTATAGAGGATGAACAACGGGGCCTCGGCGTCCATCGAGACCGCAGGGCACGTGCCGCGTTCGCGGTCCATCGCCTCGTCCAGCCAGACGTCGCGGCCGGCGGTCATGCCCACGGCCGCGTGGCTGCGGCGGGCAACGAAGACGGTCTCCACACACGGCGCTTGCGCCACCGCCTCGTCCACCGTCGCCTTCAGCGGGATCGTCCGCCCGCCGCGCAGCCCCTCGTCGGCCGTGACGACGACGCGGCAGCCGGCGTCGAGGATCCGGTCGCGGAGCGCGTCGGCCGAGAAGCCGGCGAAGACGATCGAGTGGACGGCGCCGAGGCGGGCGCACGCCAGCATCGTGTATGCCAGCTCGGGGATCATCGGCAGGTAGAGACAGACGCGGTCGCCGGCGCGGACGCCCGCCGTCCGGAGCGCGTTCGCCGCGCGGCAGACCTCGTGGCGCAGTTGGCCGTAGCTGATGTGGGCGTAGCGGCCGGGCTCGTCGGCGGCCCAGATGATCGCGGTGCGGTCCGGGTCGCGGGCGGCATGGCGGTCGACGCAGTTCAGACAGGCGTTCAGCCGACCGCCCTCGTACCACGCGAAGTCGGCCGCGTTGAAGTCCCAGCGTCCGGCGGCGGCGGGGGGCACGTCCCAGTCCAGGCGGGACGCCTCGGCCAGCCAGAAGCCTTCGGGATCGTCGATGGATCGGCGGTAGCGTTCCTCATAGTCGGCACGCGACGCCACGCGCGGGCGGGCCGTGATCGCCGGCTGCAGGGGGCTCATCGTCGCCTCCAATCCATCGGGAATGCCGTCGGGGAAGACGGGTGGCGATTATAACGTGCCCATCCTGCCGAAAACAGACTTGTCCGGACGAGCGTGGCGCGATATACTCGTGAGCCGCCAACATGCGGGGGCCGATCGTGGGTTGCGAAGAGTGGGGCCTCCCCACTTTTCTGTTTGTTGGACGATCGTTCGTTTTCAGAAACGTGTCCGCGGGGAAGTGAAATGGCCGTCGCAGCCGCCACAACCACCAAGTCCGAGCTGATGACCGCCGTGCGCGGTCTGAGCGCGGCGCGCGAGCTGCCGCCTGAGGTCATCCTCGAGGCGCTCAGGGCCGCGTTGCGGTCGGCGTACGACAAGATCGCCGATCGAACCGCATCGAGCGTCACCGTCGAGATCTCGGAGACGAGCGGCCAGGCCCGCGTCTTCGGCCACTACGCCGTCACGGAGCCCGAGTTCATCGAGGATCCGCTGTCGGAGTGGACGCTCGAGCAGGCGCTCGAGGTCAAGCCCGACGCGCGCGTCGGCGATACGATCACCGTCGAGGTCACCCCCAAGGATTTCGGCCGCATCGCGGCGCAGACGGCCAAGCAAGTGATCCTCCAGCGGATCCGGGAGGCCGAGCGCGAGCAGACGTACCTGACGTACGCCGACCGCGAGGGCGAGATCGTCTACGGCGTGGTCCAGAGCGCCAACCGGGACTTGATCACCGTCGCGCTCGACCGCGTCGAAGCCGTGCTGACGAAGGCCGGCCAGATCCCGGGCGAGCGTTATCTGCCCAACCAGCGCATCCGGGTCTACGTCAGCGAGGTCAAGCGCTCGCCCAAGGGTCCGCAGGTCATCGTCAGCCGTACCCACAAGACGATGCTCTCCAAGCTGATGGAGCTCGAGATTCCGGAGATCTTCCAGGGGATCGTCGAGATCAAGGCGATCGCCCGCGAGGCCGGCAGCCGATCCAAGGTGGCCGTCTGGTCGCTCCAACAGGGCGTCGATCCCGTCGGCGCGTGCGTCGGCATGCGCGGCGTCCGGATCCAGACGCTCGTCAAGGAGCTCGGCGGCGAGAAGATCGATATCGTGGAGTGGGACCCCGATCCGCGGGTGTTCATCAAGCATGCCCTCTCGCCGGCCAAGGTCATCCACGTCTGGCTGAGCGAGGGTGAGGACGAGGGCTCGCCGGCCCGCGGCACCGCCAACGTCGTCGTCCCCGACGACCAGCTCAGCCTTGCGATCGGCCGCGAGGGCCAGAATGCCCGGCTCGGCGCCAAGCTCACCGGCTGGCGGATCGACATCCGCGCCGAGAGCGAGGCCGGCGAGCTGATCGAGCGGATCCGCGTGGACGACGAGCTGCGCTCGCGCGACCGCGCCGCATCCGCCACGGCGGCAGCCGAAGCGCTGGCGGCGGCGGTTGCCGCTGCGGCCGTCGAGCGCGCGGCGTCCACGGACGCGGAGCCGACCGCCGTGCCCGATGCGGCCGTGCTCGAAGCGCCGGAAGTCATCGAGCCGGTTGCCGTCGCGGCCGAAACGGCCGTCGAGGTCGCCCCGGCGGCGGTGATCGAAGTGCCCGAGGCGCTCGTCCCGGCCCCGGAGGGCGTCGCGGAGCCCGTGGCCGCCCCGCAGCCGGCGGCCGTTCCGGCGGCGGGCGACGACACCGCAACGGCCGAACCGACAGGCGACGCGGACGAGGAGACGGACGAGGACCTGCTGTTCGAGACGTCCTCCAAGAAGCGCAACCGCGGCAAGCGGCTCGTGCGCGACCCGAAGACCGGCAACCTCGTCGTCCAGCGGCGGCGCAAGGATTCGCGCGCCAGCTGGAAGGACGACGTCGACGACCGTCTGGCGGGCGAGGAGAACCTGGACGACATGGGCTTCACCGAAGATGACTTTATCGCCGGCGGCGATGACGACGAATGATCGCGAGCGCGCACGATGACGCCCCGACGCGTGCCGGAACGGATGTGCGCGCTATGCCGCGCCCGGGCGCCCAAACGCGAGTTCGTGCGGGTGGTCTGGGACGGCGCGGCGGTCTCGCTCGACCCGAGCGGCACGACGGCGGGTCGGGGCGCGTACGTCGGGACATGGCGCAGCTGCTGGGCCGATCCGGGCCTCGTGCCCAAGCTCGAGCGGGCGCTGAAGGCGAAGTTCGGTGCAGCTGACGCGGCGCGACTGCGCGCACGCGCTCTCGAACTGGAAGATGACGGCGTGGCCTGCCCAAGACGGGCAGCGCTGACGACGCGGGCTGAACGATGACACGGCACGGCTGATCCGACGCCGCGCGCCCCAACCTGAGGGCCGCCACGCGCGTCGGCACGCCGCCACAACTGCGACCGGACGAGTGTCCGGCGGGGGAGACGCGCAATGACAGACACCACGAAACAACGCACGACGGTCGTGATCCCGGCGACGATCCCGGTCCGGGAGCTCGCCGAGCGGTTGGCGATCAGCCCGATCGAGCTCCTGAAGGCGCTCATCGCCAACGGCATCATGGCGGCGATCTCGGAGTCCATCGACTACGAGACCGCCGCGCTCGTCGCCGAGGATCTCGGCTTCGACCTGCTCCTCGAGGGGGCGGAGGTGAAGCCGGCCAAGGCGGCCGCGCCCGCAGCGCCGGCATCCGAGGAACCCGAGGTTCCGGCCGTGCCGGAAGGACCGGTGGTGCCGTGGTACCTCGTCGACGAACCCGCCGACAAGCTCGAGACCCGCAGCCCGGTCGTCACGATCATGGGGCACGTCGACCACGGCAAGACGAGCTTGCTCGACAAGATCCGCAACACGCGCGTCGCGGCGGGCGAGTCGGGCGGGATCACGCAGCACATCGGGGCATACACCGCCGAGCGCAACGGCCAGCCGGTGACGTTCATCGACACGCCGGGCCACGAGGCGTTCACCGCCATGCGTGCCCGCGGCGCGCAGGCGACGGACATCGCGGTCATCGTCGTGGCGGCGGACGACGGCGTCATGCCGCAGACGAAGGAAGCGGTGGACCACGCCAAGGCGGCCGGCGTGCCGATCGTCGTGGCGGTGAACAAGTCCGACTTGCCGGAGGCCAAGCCCGACCGGATCTACGAGCAGATGGCCGAGCTCGGCGTCGTCCCGGACAGCTGGGGCGGCGACGTGTTCTTCGTCCAGACGTCGGCGTCGACGGGCACGGGCATCGACGAGCTTCTGGACGCGATCCTGTTCACCGCCGAGGAGTTCCCGCCCAAGGGCAACCCAAGGCGCCTGGCGCGCGGAACGGTGCTCGAGGGGAAGGTGGACCCGGCGCGCGGTGTGGCGGCGACCGTCCTCGTGCAGAGCGGCACGTTGAACCGTGGCGATCTCATCGTGGTGGACGACGACTTCAGCAAGGTGCGGGCGATGTTCGACCACACCGGTGCCGAGGTGAAGACGGCCGGGCCGAGCATGCCGGTCGAGATCCTCGGCCTGAACAAGGTGCCGAGCGCCGGCGCCAGGTTCGAGGTCGTCAAGGACCAGCGCGCCGCCAAGGGCCGGAGCGGCGACTACTCCGACAGCCACGCCCGCGTCTACAACGTCATCGCGCGCCCGCTGACGCTCGAGGAGCTGTTCGCCCAGGCAGCGGCCGGCGACGTGAAGGCGCTCAATCTGGTGGTCAAGACGGACGTGCAGGGGATGGTCCAACCGGTCGTCGAGACGCTCGAGAAGCTGTCGGGCGAGGTGAAGGTGGACATCCTCCACGCTTCGGCCGGCGACATCTCGGAGAGCGACATCAACCTCGCGGCCGCGTCCGGCGCGGTCGTCATCGGCTTCCGGAGCGCCCCGGACGGGCGGGCGCGGCGCATGGCGCTCTCCAAGAACGTCGAGATCCGCGAGTACGACATCATCTACAAGCTGTCCGAGGACGTCGAGCTCATGCTCAAGGGCATGATCGATCCGGTGTACGAGGACAAGGTGATCGGCACGGCCGAGATCCGGCAGGTCTTCAACATCACCAAGGTCGGCCGCATCGCCGGCTCGCTCGTGACCAGCGGCGTCGTCCGGCGCAACGCCAAGTCGCGGCTCCTGCGCGGCGGCGAGCTGATCAGCGAGTCGTCGATCTCGTCCCTCAAGCGCTTCGCCGAGGATGTTCGCGAGGTGCGGGAAGGCTTCGAGTGCGGGATCGGCTTGGACGACGGCAGCGTGCTGCAGGTGGGCGACGTCATCGAGGCCTGCATCCGCGAACGGGTTCGATAATGGCCACGCTCCGACAGCGCCGCATCAACGAGCGGTTGTTCGAGGAGCTCTCGCTCCTGATCCCCGGCCCGGCGGATGAGGACGACGCGCTGGCCGACGTCGTCGTGACGCGCGTCGAGACGACGCAGGACCTTGCGACGGCCAAGGTCTATTTCCGCGCGCCGACCGAAGATGAAGCAGAGATCCAGGCGATCATCGTTGCATTGAAAGCGGCCGAGTTCGGGCTGCGGGCCGAACTGGCGGACGTCGGTCTTCGTCGCCTGCCGCACCTCGTGTTCGCGTTCGACCGCGCCTTCATCGCCGGCAAGCGCGTCCTCGACCTGCTCGACCACCTGTCCGAGGATCCCGAATGGACCGGTGAGGGCGACGATCCCGGCGCCAAGGCGCCGTGACCGCAGCCGCCGCGCGGGCCGTAGCGCAGGCCGACGAGCGGGCCGCCGCCTTGGCCGTCACCGCTGCCGCCGATGCGCTGCGGCGGGCCGAGCGGGTCTGGATCGGCACCCACGTCGATCCGGACGGCGACGCGATCGGCAGCGCGCTCGGGCTGGCCCACATCCTGCGCTCTCTCGGCAAGGTGGTAACGGTGGCCTGCCAGGATGCGCCACCGCGCGACGGGATCTGGCTGCCGGGGGCCCACGACATCGTGGCGTCGGGTCCGGACGGGCATCCGGCCGCACACGGAGGACATGCGACCGCGCATGGGAGGCATCCGGCCGCGCACGGGAGGCATCCGACCGCGCACGGCGGACATGCAACGGCCGCCGCTGCGCCGTACGACCTGGCCGTCGCCGTGGATGCCGGCGACGCCGGTCGCCTCGGGACGCTGCACGCGGCCGACACCTGGGCGGCGCAGCCGACGCTCGTGATCGACCACCACGTCTCCAACACCGGCTTCGGCGACGTGGACTGCATCGTGCCGAGCGCGTCGTCGACGTGCGAGATCCTGCTCGCGGTGGCCGATGCCTTGGGGGTTCCACTCACCGCGGAGGCCGCGACGTGCCTCCTGTGCGGCATCGTCACGGACACGATCGGCTTCCGAACGCCGTCGACGTCGGCGGCCACGCTGGCCTCGGCCGGCCGACTCGTCGCCGACGGCGCCGACCTGGCCGAGGTGGCGCACCGCGTCTTCCTCAGCCGCCCGCTGGCCGGCCTCCGCCTCGAGGGCCGCGCGCTCGATCGCCTCGTGATGGACGGCCCGTTCGCGATCTCGTGGCTGTCCCTGTCCGACTTCGAGGGCCTCGGCGCCGCGCCCGAGGACGGCCGCGGCATCGTCCAGACGCTGGCGACGGCCGTCGAGCCGTTGGCCGTCGCACTGCTGCGCGAACGCCACGACGGCACGTTCGACGTGAGCCTCCGCGCGAAGAGCGCCGTCGACCTTGTGCCGGCGGCCCGGGCGCTGGGCGGCGGCGGGCACGCGCTGGCGGCCGGCGGGCGCACGCCCGGGCCGCTGCCGGCGGCGCTCGACGCGGTGCGGCAGGCGCTGGCGAAGCACGTGGCGGCGGCGGAATGATGATGACCGAGGATCCCGCTGGGCCCATGGAGTCGGTCGAGCCGAGCGACCCGATGGCGGCGCACCGCACGGACGGGGGCGGCGCAGCGAACGACGTCGCGAGCGGCGGCGACGACGCGGCGGGCGAAGTCGCGGGCGGCGGCGACCCGGCGGACGACGAAGCCGTCATCCCGTCGTGGGCGACGCGGATCTACGCCGTGCCGAACGGCATCATGCCCTTGCCCGTGGCCAAGTCGAAGCCGCCGTCGCCCGCGTTGGCGCTTGCCGGCAACGGCCTCGCGCCCAAGAGCGGGATCCTGAACATCGACAAGCCCGCCGGGCGGACGAGCCACGACGTCGTGCAGGCCGTGCGGCGGGCGTCGGGCGAGCAGCGCGTCGGCCATGCCGGGACGCTCGATCCGATGGCCACCGGCGTCCTCGTGGTCTGCCTCGGCTCGGCGACGCGCGTCGTGGACGACGTGCAGGCCTTCGTGAAGGGCTACCGCGCCCGGATCACGCTCGGCAGCGCCACGGACACGTACGACGCCATGGGCCAGGTCACGTCCACGGGCGACGCCGGGCAGCTTGCGGCGATCGGGCGCGCGGACGTCGAGGCGGCGCTCGTGGCGTTCCGCGGCGAGATCGCCCAGGTCCCGCCGATGGTCTCGGCGCTGAAGCACGAGGGCAAGCGGCTGTACGAGCTGGCCCGCCGGGGCATCGAGGTCGAGCGGGCGGCGCGGAGCGTGACGGTACATGCCCTCGACATCCTGGACTGGTCGCCGCCGGACGTTACCGTCGATCTCCTGTGCTCCCGCGGTACCTACGTGCGCTCGATCGCGCACGACCTCGGCGCCGTGCTCGGCGTCGGCGGACACCTCTCGGCGCTCGAACGCACGCGGGTCGGACCGTTCACCGTCGACGACGCGACGTCGCTCGCGCGCGTCGTCGAGGCGTTCATGGAGGGCTGGTACGGGCACATCCTCCACCCGCTCGACACCGCGCTCGTCGCCTACCCGGCGATCGTGGCCGACGACGCCGTGGCGGCCGACATGCGCGCCGGCCGCCAGTTCGACGCCGCGCCGCCCGCCGACCACCGCCAGCCGCAGGTCAGGGTCTACCACTCCGGCGGCGCGTTCGTCGGCATGGCGCGCTGGGATGCCGTGACGGAGCGCTGGCAGCCGAGCCGGGTGTTCCCGCCTGCCGCCAACCAGGCCGCGGACCCGGTCGCCGACCCGGCCGACATCCAGTCCGACAACCAGTCCGACAACATTTCCGGCCATCCGGCCGACAGCAAAGGGTAGGCGACGATGACGGACGACGGGCTGGGCCTGCCGGTCGCGTTGACGATCGGCAAGTTCGACGGTGTGCACCTCGGGCACCACGCGCTGTCGACGCGCGTGCGTGCCGTAGCACGCGATCTGGGCGTGAAGGCCGCGGCGGTCGTGCTCCATCCGGACCCGGCGACGGTGCTTGCGGGCCGGCGCGTGCCGGTGTTGACCTCGATGATGGACCGGATGCAGCTCCTCATGGCCGACGGGATCGAGGCCGTCCGCTGGCTGACGTTCACGCCCGAGATCGCGGCGCTGTCGCCCGAGGCGTTCCTCGACGAGCTGGACGAGTGGTACGACGTGCAGGCCGTCGTCGTCGGCCCCGACTTCGCGTTCGGCAAGGACCGCGCCGGCACGCTTGCCGTGCTGCGCGCGCTCGGCGAGGCGCGCGGCTTCGACGTGCACGTCGTCGCGCCGGTGACCGTGGGCGGCGAGCGGGCGGCGGCCGGGCGGATCCGTGCGCTGCTGGCCGAGGGCGATGTCGCCCGCGCCGGTGCGCTCATCGGCCGCCCGTTCCGGGTGCGCGGACGTGTCGTCGAGGGCGCCAAGCGCGGCCGCACACTCGGCTTCCCGACGGCCAACCTGGCGCTGGACGACGACTATCAGCTGCCGGCGAACGGGATCTACACCGTGCGCGCGCACCTCCAACTGCCGGACGGCCGCGAGCGGACGCTGGGCGGCGCGGCGAACATCGGCATCCGGCCCCACTTCGACGACGGCGACGCGCACACCGTCGAGGTCCACGTCCTCGATTGGGAAGGCGACCTGTACGGCACGCCGATGGCCGTCGACTTCATCGCCTTCCAGCGGCCCGAGGCGCGGTTCGACGACGTGGCGGGGCTGATCGCGCAGATGACCGCGGACGTGGAACGGGCGCGCGGGGAGTGGGCGGGGTAGACGCGGTCCGCCTGCGGGCGCACCATTACGGAGTTGGACGCGGCGACGTGCGGACGGCACCTTCGGCACGGGTACGGCTCGCCCGGCGGTGCGACACGCGGCGAAGAGCGAACGGGAGGCCTTGGTGAACCCGAGATACGCCGGCTCATGTGCGACGCTCGCGATCGTGATCCTGACGGTCAGCAGGGTCAACGTTTGGGCCGCTCAAGGGTCATCGAGCGTCAGGCTGGCGGTTACGGCGGTGGACGGCTGGCAGGACACGGCGATCGACCTGGTCGACGGCGAGGCGCTGGAGGTCCGCTACATCACGGGCACCTGGACGATCAACACCGCCGGCAACTGGTTCGATGCGGACGGCTATCCGGGCTACTACCCGCGCGACGTGCAAGGGGCCTGCGCCGAGGCAGCCCTGCCGGACGAGCAGAACGGTGCCCTGATCGGGCGCATCGGCGGCGGTCCGCCGTTCCTGATCGGGAACCACAAGTCGACGGTGGCCGACCGTGCCGGTGCGCTCCTGATGCGGATGAACGACGCCGACGCCTGCCGCAGCGACAACGGCGGCAGGGTCGAGGTGCTCGTCGCCCACGGCGCGACAACCGCCGTGCCGCCGACGGCCTCGTCCGTCGAGACGGCGATGCCTGGGACCGCTGCCCCACGAACGGCCGTGCCCGCGCCGCCGACGCCGAGCGCCATGGTGCCCGCCCCGCCGCCCGGTGACGCCGTGTCCACCGACCTGCCGGCTCCCCCTGCGGTCGCGGGCACCTCCTCAGCGACGAGGACGGCCGAGCAATCGGGCTTGCCGTCGCCCCCGCCCCCCGCGCGACTGCCAAGCACGGGCGGCTCGGACCGGACGCCGCAACAACTGGCACTCGTCGGGCTGCTGATCATGGTCGGCCTCGGGGCGCGCCGGTGGGAGCGACGACGACCTGCTCAACGCGGCAGTTGACGGCCGGCCCGGAACCGACCTCGTGCGCCCGTCCCTACACAAACCCCATCCGCTTCGTCTCCGCCGCGCTCCGCCGCCAGTCCGGCCGGACGCCGACCTGCAGCTCGAGGTACACCGGCCCTTCGAGCATCTTCTCGATCTCCTGGCGCGCGCGCGTGCCGATCCCTTTGAGCACGGCCCCGCCCTTGCCGATCACGATCGCCTTGTGCCCCTCGCGCTCCACGAACAGCCGCGCCCCGATGACCGTCACGCCGTTGTCGCGTACCGCCCACTCCTCGACGATGACCTCGATGCCGTGCGGCACCTCGTCCTCCAAGAGGAAGAGCGCCGCCTCGCGGACGAGCTCGGCGACGAGCATGCGATCCGTCTGGTCGGAGATCTGATCGGCCGGGTAGTACAGCGGCCCGGGCGGAAGCTGGGCGGCGATGAGCGCCCACAGGCGATCGAGGTTGTGGCCGCGCGTGGCGATCGTCAGCTCCCACAGCGCGCCGTCGCCGGCGAGCGCCGTGAACGCGGCGACGCGCGCCGCGACGTCCTCCGCCGCGAGCCTGTCCGTCTTGTTCAGCGCCAGGATCGTCGGCCGCCCCGCCCGGCGCACCATCGCCCCGACGCGCTCGTCCAACGCGCGCGGCGGCACCGAGGCGTCGACGACCCAGACGACGACGTCCGCATCCGGGATCGCGTCGCGGGCCACCTTGACCATGTAGCTGCCCAAGGGCGTCCGCGGCCGGTGGATGCCCGGCGTGTCGACGAAGATCGCCTGCGCCGCGTCCGTCGTGCGGATGCCGAGGATCCGGCGGCGCGTCGTTTGCGGCTTGGGCGACACGATCGCCACCTTGTCGCCGACGAAGGCGTTCATGATCGTGCTCTTGCCGACGTTCGGCCGGCCGACGACGGCAACGAAGCCGCTGCGGAACACGCCGTCGGACGGCTCGTCGGCACGACCGAAGATGGATGCGAGGACATCGTCCGCGTCGGCGGGCGCGATCGCCTCGTACAGCTCGGCGAGGTCGGAATGCGCCGCGTCGTCCGCCTCGTCATCGTCGTCCGACAAGGCGTCGGCTTCGTCGACGACGTCGACGTCGGTTGGGTCATCCATCGAAGGATCATCGGACATGGCGCTGGCCTCGGTGCTCGTCGGCGGGACGAGAAAGCATAACGGCGGCGAGGGGGGAGACGTTGGAAGTATCCGGTGCGGCGAGAGGGCGGTCAACTGTGGTCGTGCCGCGGAGGCCGTCGGAGCCCCTCACCCCTCGACCTCCTCTCGACCTCCTCTCGACCTCCTGCGGAGCGACAGATGTCCCGACAACCACGCAACGCGCTTGTCGCCATGACCGCCGTGGTCCTCGCGACGACGCAGATCGTCACTTCCGCCGGCACCGCCGCCTCCCCCGGCCCGATCGACTACATCCCCGCCGATCTCACGGACTACGCTCCCGTCGGCGTGCCGGACTTCTCGGCCTGTCGACCGGAGTGGAGCCGCCCCGCCGCCGAGGCGAACGGGCCCGGACAGTGGACGTTCAGCGCGCCCGTCGCCCTGGCCGACGCCCTGTGGTGGCTGGACTCGCGCGCCGAGCCGCAGCCCGCCGCGCCTCCCTTCGTACGGGACGGCCACGGCCTCGTCACGGCCTACCCCGCCTTCGGGCCGCCCCGCGACGACCACGACACGGCGAACCTCGGGCCGCTCATCGACGACCTCGCCGGCCGGGTCAACACCGACAACCGCGGCGCGCCCGGCAACGTGCGCGGGACGCGATGGGAGGACTTCGTCGACGGTGTGGAGTCGTACGTGGCGACGCGGCGGCTCAAGCCCGGTTACGCCGTCGCCACGACGCTGCGACCGACCGGGCTGTGGCTGCGCGCGCAGGCCGACCGGTCCGCCGGCGTCGTCGTGCTGATCGGCGTCTGGGAGCAGGCGGGCGAGGGGTGGCGCCGGATCGGCGGGCACTACGCCGCGCTGGCCGGGACGGACGCCGCCGGCGAGGTCGTCGCGCTCGCCGACCCGGTGTACGATCAGGCGGTCCGGCCCGACAACGGCGGTCGGTTCGTCCCGACCGACGGTGCCGCGCACTCCTGCCGCAACGCGCCGCGCGCCCACGACGACGCCGGCGCCGTCAGCCACGACCGCTACGACCTCTTCCCTCCTTCCGGCATGCCGGACGCCGCGTGGGCGCTGGCCGGCTATTTCCGCCCGGAGACGTTCGGCGAGGGCGCCGCGTTCGCCGGCCAGAACCCGGCCGACCACCTGGCCGACGCCAGCGGCACGTGGCAGCGCGGCACCCTCATCGCCGTGCTGGACGCCGCCCTCGCGCTCCAGCCCCGCGGCGGCGGATCGTCCGTCCCGACGGCGACGCCACCCGCCGCGACGGCCCCACCGACGCCGACGACGGCGCAGAGCGCCGAGCCGACGGATGCGCCGACCGCCCCACCGACGCCGACGACCGGCGCGAGCCCGACCCGCGCGCGCCCGACGCCGGCGCCGATCGGGGGCCGGATCCAATTCGATCGCCTCTGGCTGCCGGCGCTGCGCAACCAGAGTCGCAGGCGATAGACCGGCGAGCGGCGAGTGCGGCGAGTGCGGCGAGTGCGGCGCGATCGACGTGCGCGGCGACCTTAACGAAGGCCTCGCCTGCCGGATGCTATACTCGCGGCCATGACTGACCTGCTCGCGCAAGCCGTGAATGCGGTGCTCGCCGTCGGCGTTCTGGCGATGACACCCACCCCGCCGCCCGCGGCCATCCCCGATCCGTCCGTCGTGATCGTCGCGAACGACGGCACGTTCTCGTTCGCCGAGCGCATCGCGTTTCGGCTCGAGGTCCGGTCCGACGCGCCCGTACAGGACGTCGTCCTGCGCTTCACGATCGGGGACGGCGAGGTGATCAACCGCCGCGTCCCGGCGTTCGAGCCCGGAACGCGCGTCGTGGCGCGGCACGAGGAGCCGTCGCCGCGCGGGGCGATCCCGCCGACGAGCGAGATCCGGTGGTGGTGGGACATCGCCGTGGCGGATGGCGGGCGCATCCAAACGGAGCGACGCACGCTGCGCTACCTCGATCAACGCTACGCCTGGACCAGCCGCGACGTTGCCGATGTGCGGCTGTGGTCCTACAGCCTCGACGACAAGGACGCCGAGGCGCTGGCCGCGTCGGCGGTCGCCTCTCTCCGGACGATCCGCGAGCGCGTCGGTCTCGCCGTCGAGCAGCCGGTGCATGTCGTCGCCTACGCCTCGCAGGCCGATCTGCGACCGTCCCTCCTCGGCCGCGGCGACGTGTACGAGGCCCGCCTGGCGACGCTGGGTGCGCGCGTCGCCGACGACGTCGTGGTCCTCGACGCCGGCAGCCGCAGCGTGGCGCTCGAGACCGTTCTGCGCCACGAGCTGTCGCACGTCGCCGTCCACCTCCGGATGGACGAGCCCTGGATCGACGTCCCGTCCTGGCTCGACGAAGGGCTGGCGATGTACCTCGAGGGCGGCTTCGGCACGCTCGAGCGCCGCGCCCTCGACCGCGCGATCCGCGACGACGCGTTGATGAGCCTGCGCTCGATGACGAGCTTTCCCGGCGATGCCGACCAGGTGACGCTGGCCTACGCGCAGAGCCGCGACGTGATCGCCTACCTGGTGGACACGCACGGCCGCGCCCAGCTGACCGCGCTGTTCGACACGTTGGCGCCGGGCGACCGGACGATCGACGAGGCGCTGACACAGGTGTACGGCTTCGACCAGCTCGGGCTCTATCAGGCCTACCGGCAGGAACGCGGA
This sequence comes from Ardenticatenales bacterium, assembly GCA_020853525.1. Taxonomy (GTDB): domain Bacteria; phylum Chloroflexota; class Anaerolineae; order Epilineales; family Epilineaceae; genus Avedoeria. The sequence continues at coordinate 94,609 of JADYYS010000039.1, forward strand.
CTCTCCCCCGCCGCAACGCCCCCGCCCGACGCCGTGCCGCCCGGCCTCGCCCAGCCCGCGCGCATCCGCCCAGGCCCTCCATCCGACGACGAACCGACGGTTGCCGCACTTCAACTTCAGCGCACCGGGCGCTGGTGGTGGTTCGTCCTGCCGGCCGCCGCGGCGCTCGTCGCGCTCGTCGGCCTGGCGCTGGTCGTCGTCCGGCCGCGCCGCCGCCCTGCAGCGATGCGCACGCCGCCGACAGAAGATCCGGGGGCGGCCGAACGATCGCCCACCACGCTGCCGCAATCCGAAGATCCGGCATCGATTGAGAGGCCAACCGAATGACTCCACACGCACCGCTCGGCGCACGGGCGATCGATCGACACCGCATCGGCGGCCGCCAGTTCGTCGTCGTCGCCGTCGCCGCCGCCGTGGCGTTGGCCGGTTCGAACGCGGCAGCGGCCGCCGGCGGCACGACCCGACTGCCGGTGATCGACCGGCCGGCCGTCGAGACGCTGCCCCAGCCGTCCGCCGCCGACCTGCCATCCTCGGCGCATGCGACGAACGCCTTCGCCCTGCCGTACGGGACGACGATGCTCGACGCGTTCGAGGGCGCTCTCTGGCCCGATCCGACCCGCTGGCTGTACGACACCGACCTCAACCGACCGGGCACCGGGACGCGCTGGTCGCCGTCCACTTGCCAGGCAAAGGGCGGGTCGCGGGGTCTGCGAGCCAACGGCGCAACGCCGGTCGGGCCGCCGACATGCGCCGCGCCGTACGAAGGCAGCTTCACCGCCTCGACCGTCCTTGCCCTCGACCTCTCCAACATGGCCGATGCGGCGTCGGCCGAGCTGGCGTTCGACCTCTGGATGGACGCCGAGCCGAACGAAGGCCTGATCGTGGCCTACCTCAGGCCGGAGGCGCCGGAGGGCTACTATGTCCGCCATATCCTGTACTCCGGTACCGGCCGCGTCCGGCGCTGGATCGAGGGCGGCGTCCGCCTCGATCTGGCCAACGCCCGCGACGTGTACGACGGCGCGTGGCGCGGTGACCTGCGCGGCAAGCAGGTCCTGATCGAGTTCGTCTTCCTCAGCGCCGACGGCAGCGCGGACGCGCAGGGCGCTTATCTGGACAACGTCGTCGTCCGCGCCGTGCCGCCCGCCGGCCCGACGCCGCCGCCCGGCGCGGTCGAGCGCACGACCGCATGCACGGGCGTCCGGGACTGCGGGAGCGTCGGCGTGTTCGCCTATGTCGATGTGGGCTGCGACCGGCGCTTCCGCCGCGGCACGGACGTCCCGCTGGCGATGCAGCCGCGCGTCGACGTCACGGCTGGTGCGGACGTGCTCGGCGCGCGGCTCGGCAAGAGCGGACGGCTGACCTTTCAGTACCCGCTCGGCCGCGCCGCCACGTTCGGCCTGTCCGTTCCCGACGGCTACGCGCTGTGCCCGGACAGTCCGAATCCGATCGACGTGCCCGCCTCCGCCTTCAACCGGTTCCGGCGCACCAGCGTGGAGTTCCGCCTCCAGCGCCCGTGACGCGGCGGGTCACGACGATCGCTCGACATCTCCCGACAGCATCCGCACGTAGCTGTCGTGCCGCCGCGCGCTGATCCCGCCGCCGCCGACGGCCGCCCGAACGGCGCAGCCGGGCTCGTGGACGTGGCTGCAGTTCTGGAAGCGGCACTGGTTGAGGTAGGGACGGAACTCGACGAAGCCCCACTGCAGCTCGGCGCCGTCCATCTCCCACAACGCGAGCTCGCGCAAGCCGGGCGTGTCGGCCACCCGCCCGCCGCCCGTCAGCGGGTGGAGCTCGCCGACGCGCGTCGTGTGCCGCCCCTTGTGGTGCGTCGTGCTGACCTCCCCGACGCCGAGGGCAAGACCGGGCTCGATCGCGTTCAACAGGCTTGACTTGCCGACCCCGCTCGGCCCGACGACGGCGCTGACGCGCCCATGCAGCGCCTCTTTCACCGCCGCAAGGCCCGCCTCCGTCCGCACGGAAACGGGGAGGATCCGGTAGCCGATCCGCTCGTACTCCGCCAGGTCGGCGGCCACCGCCTTTTGGATGCCGAGGTCCACCTTCGTGATGACGATCACGCAGTCCAGCTCGTCGATCTCGGCCAACGCGAGGAAGCGGTCGATCAGGCGCGGGTTCGGGTCGGGACGCTGACAGCTGAACGTGATCAGCAACAGGTCGATGTTCGCGATGACGACGTCCTTCGACCAGATACCCTTCGGCCCCGGCGCCCGGCGCACCAAGCTGCTCGTCCGCTCGAGTCGCTCGATGATGACGGCATCATAGCCACCCCCGCCCGACGGCGCCGCGGTCCGCTGCACCTTCACGCGGTCGCCAAGTGCGATCAGCCCCTCCCGATCACGATCCCGCTTCAGCCGGCCGCGCAGCGTGGCCGTCAGGATCACGCCCCCCGTCTCGACGGCATAGAACCCGCTCTGCGTCCGGACGACCCAGCCCTCGAGTACGGCATTCGGGTCATGCGGCACAACAGCGTCGTGCGCCACCGCCGCGTCTTGGGAAGCCTCCCGGCCGCCGCCGGCCTCGCCGACGGGCGACTCCCCATCGTGCCGCACCCTGTTCTCTCCGCCCGCCGCAGGCGTGGCAGTGGCCGCGGTCAAGCGTTCAACCTCACGGCCACACGCCGTGCGTCCCGGAGGATGGAGGCAGCCAGCCCTGCCGCTGCGAGCGCCAGCAGCGCCCACCACAGGGTGCGCGGGTCGGCGGGTGGGCCGCTGTCGACGCGGAAGTGGTCGAGGGCGATCTCGCCGCCCGCCGCGCCGGCCGTCAGCCGCAGCGTGTGCGCACCGCCGTCGAGGCCCTCCACGAGCGTCACGTCGGCCCAGGCCGCCTCGGCGCCGCCGAGCGGGCGCGGCGACTGCGCCTGGCCGTCGAGCTCGATGGCCAGCGTGCCGGCCTGCCGGCCGGTGGCCAGCCGGGCAACGACCTGGCGTCCGCGGAACGAGAAGACCAGATCGTCGCGGTCGGCGGCGGCCTGCGCGGCGGTGGACCCGGCCGACTGGGCAATGCCGTCGTCGCCGTCCGCCGAAGCGCCGTGCGCCACGAGCACCTGGCCGTCGGAAGCACCCTCGCGCGGCAGCCAGCGCCAGGGGCCGCCCGGGGTCACGCGCACCGGCGCGCTGCGCTCCTGCCAGAAGCCGGGGCCGGCAACGGTCGTCCCGCTTGCGGCGTCGCGCACGGCGTCGAACAGGCGCGTCGGCGTGAAGTCGGGCATGACGGCGGCGAACCAGTAGTCCGCCCGGTCGGGCGTGATGCCGCCCCACTGCCGAAAGTACCACAGCCCGAAGACGCCGGCCCACGGCCACTCGGCCTGGGCAAGGCGGACGCCCTCGACGGTCCACTCGGCCTGCGACACGGCCGGCACGTGGCCCCAGATGTTGTCCTCCAAGCCGACCGGCGCAGCGTTCCAGCCGTACTCCGAGAGCCAGATCGGCGTCCCGTCGTCGCCCGCCTCGCGCATGATCCCCCGCTGCAGTTCGATTCGCCGGAAGTTCAGGCGGTCCGGCGCCGGCGGGTCGTTCGGCGGCCGGTCCATCCCGAAAGCATTGGCCGCCAGGATGTCGAAGTGCTCGGCGCCGCCGGCGGCATACATCCCGCGCAAGTAGTCGAGATCGTTCAGATTGTCGCCGTCGGCCAGCGACTCGGTGTTGATCGCCAGCGGTGCGGCGATGATCACCGCTGCGGGGTCCGCCGCCCGCGCGGCGGCGGCGGCGGCGGCCAGCAGCGCCACGTAGTCCGCCGGGTCGACCGGCCGGTAGCCCCACTCGCTGGCCAGGTTCGGCTCGTTCCAGATCTGGTAGAACCGGACCCGCCCCTTGAAGTGCGCTGCCGCTTCGCCCACGAAGCGGGCGAACTCCGCCGGGTCGGCCGGGACGTTGTTCGCGCCCGGGCCGTGGTCGTCGCGCGCCGCCCAAGCGGGCGTCCAGTCGATCCGCCAGATGACCTCGATCCCGCTCGCGTCACAGATGTCGACGATCCGATCGTACTTGGCCCAGTCGATTCGCCCCCGTTCGCGCTCGACGTCGGCCCACGGCAGGTGCTGCTTGGCCCAGCGGATCCCGGCGTCGGCGGCCAGCGCAACGGTCTGTTCCGCCTTCCACACCTCGACCTCCCGCTCGAGGAAGACGTTGGCGCCCCACGGGTGCACGTCGGTGAACGGGATCGTCGCCAGGCGATGGGCGGCCGCACCGGCCAACCCGGCGCCGGACGGCGGGCGGAGCGCGAGCCACAGGGCCGCGCCGGCGACACCGAGCAGCGCCAAGGCGGACAGCCGCAATCGACGCAGAAGCGGTGGTGGGATCACGCGTCGCGCGCGGGCGTGGCGATCACCGCCGGGCGAACGGCGGGCAGGCCGCGCGGTGGGGCGCAGGTCGGGGCGCACAGCGGTGCGCCCCGACCCGGTTTCCGAACGGATGCGCCGTCATTTGCCCGGGCGCACGGGCCGCCGGGCGGTCAACGTCCTGCCGTTGTGCCGCGGTTCTCGACGATGCCGAACGCTTCGATCCCGCGGAAGGACGGGCCGGTGCGCCGCACGTCGTCCGCCCCGAACGGCCGGGCATTGCGGAGCGCAGCGGCGAGATGGGCGGCCGACATCCGGGCCGGCGTCCAGCGCACGTCCTGGCGCACGACCTCGCCGGTCGTGCGGCAGTACTCGACCGCGACATTGTCGAGGCCGAACGCCATCGGGTTGGACCCGTTCGTCGTCGCGCCGAAGAAGATCTGCGCCGAGTTGAACCCATCGCGCTTGGCCCACAGATCCTTGAGGTCGACCGAGAGCGGCACCCACTGGCCAAGCGGCAGCAGCTGGCCGCCGACGGGCGAGTCCTCGCTCAACCACTGTGCCGCCTGATCCGTGGGCGCGTCGCCGACGACGCCGAGGAAGAACTTGTCGGCGTTGTCGCCGTTGCCCCGCGTCTCGTTGCCGAGCATGCCGAGCGCCAGCTTGATCTGAACGGACGCGATGTCCTCGAGCGGCAGCGTCTCGATCTTGCCGGAGTTCACCAAGATGTCCTCGGCGTTGTCGTAACCACCCAGGTCGATCGCGAAGCGGCTCTGGAACCCCGGCGTGCGGAGCAGCTCATGGCCGTTGAGAGCGCGGCCCGACCAGCCTTCGCCCCCGAGTTCGAAATCGCCGTTGACGACCGGATTCTGGCAATTGGCAGGCAGCGTCGGCACGGCGCTCGGCGTCGGCCCGGGACCGCTGTTGCCCGTCACCTCGGCCACCTCGTCCGCCCACGCCACCGCCTCGCCCCGCAGGAACACGGCCACCCTGAAGCGCCCGGGTTCGAGCGCCGACCCGTCGGCCGCATTCACGCATTCGGACAGGAAGCCTGAGGCGGCCGTGGTCTTCGTCGTCGGGTTGAGGCGCTCGTTGCCGTCCGGCAGGATGATCTTCTGCCACCTGCCCGCCACGTCCTCGTACCACTGCACGGACATCAGGGTGTCGACGGGCAACCCGGTCCAACGCTGGGCCGAACACAGCTGAAAGATGCGGCCGAAACGCGTGCCCTGGCCGACGAGCGTGCCGTCGTTCAGGACGTTCGTCCCGAATCCCACCACCACGCCGCCGGGCAATGCCGTCGGTTGGGACGGTGCCATGATGTCCTTGTCGACGTTGTTCACGGCGATCGGGAGGTACGCGCGCGACGAACCGTCCGGCGTCGCGGGCGGCGGTGTGGCCTCCGACGCCGGCGTCTCGCCCGGCGCCGGCGTTTCGCGCAGCCGCGTGGCCGAAGGCGTCACACCCGGCTCGAGCGTGGCGGTCGGCACGGAGGAAGAGAGTCCCTCGATCGTCACGTTGTCGATCAGCGAGCCGGTGTGCGTGCCCGTCGGGGTTGCGTCCTCCACGCGGAAGTAGATCCGCGCCGCCGGCAGGCCGGCGGCAAACGGGAACTTGAGCGGATCCTGCAGCGAGAGCCAGCGCTTGCGGAGATCCGTGCCGTCCCCCGACCGGTAGTTCAAGGAATAGCACCGCAACTCCGTCGGCACCGCGGTGCTGGCACAGACCCTGAACGACAGGACGACCTCGTTCGTGCCGTTGGGCAGGAAGCCGACCGGGCCATCGAGGTAGAGCAGCAGGTTCACCTGCACGCCGCCGTCGAAGTCCGTCGCGTCGAACGGCCCGTAGACGAGATCGGTGGCCACCGGCTGATCGTAGTTCGAGCCCGGCGACAGGCTGGCGCCAAGCCGGCCGCCGCCGATCGACCACGGCGCTTTCAGCCCGCCCCCCGGCCGCCCCGGTGCGGGCGCGGCGAGGAGCACGTCCTGGTTGCCCCAGGTGTAGTTCTCTTGCTGACCTTGCGCCACCCGCAAGTCGTAGGTCGTCCAACCCTCGGGCGGGAAGTCGCCTTCGAAGTCCTCTTCCACCACGGGCACGGTGCCCTGTTGGAGGGACTGCGGCCGCACGGCAAGGGGTCGATGATCGACCGACCGGCCGCCGCCGTCCTCGATTGACACGAGCCCCACCGAAGCCTCTTCGACGATCATTGCCGCGGCCGGTGCCGCCGTGAACACGTCCGACCGATCGGCACGCGCCGCCGGCGCGCCCCCTTGCAGCGCCCACATCCCCGCGACGACCGCACCGAGCACCGCCGCTCCCTCGCGCATCCTCATGACAAGTCTCCTCCCCATCATCCGCGCAAGGCGGCCATGACCAGCGGGCGACAGTCTAGCACACGCCCTTCGGGCGGCGCCAGCGCTCTGTCGCGGCAGCGAGAAAGCCGAACCGAATCTCAGGGGGAGCGGCGCAGGAACCCGTATGGCAGGTAGATCCGGTGTTCCGGCGTGACGAGAACCGTAGGCGTTGCCGTCGATGTCGTCGGCGTCGCCGTGGTCGGACCGACCGTCGATGTCGGTTCCAACGTTGCCGTCGGCGCGTCCGTGACGGTGCCGACGACGGTCGGCGGCGGCGGGAGCACGAACGTCCCGGTAGCCGTCGCCGTGGCGGTGGCCGTCCGGCGGTCGGGCGTGGCCACGGACGTCGGCGGCGTGCTGGGCGGCGAGCCCGTCCGGGTGGGCGTCGCGGTCGGCGGCGCGACGGTGCCGGTCGGGGTGCGCGTCACGGTCGGCGTGCCGGAAGGCGCTCCGGTCGGTGAACCCGTCGGGCCGGCGGTGGCGGTGGCGGCCGTCGGCATGGGTGTGCCGGTGCGCGTGGCGCTCGGCGACGGCAACGCCGTGTGGGTTGCGCTGACGGTGGGCGTGGGCGTGGCGGTCGGCGCGGCGGTTGTGGCCGCGCCGGTCGTGGTGGGCGGCGGCGCATCCGACAGGCCGTGGATGACGACGCGGTCGACGAACGCACCCTGGTGCGGCGTCTCGAAATCGCGGTCGCGGAAGCGGAAGACGACGAACGCCTCCTCTTGCCCGCCGACGAGTGGGAACTGGAGCTTCGGCTCGAAGTAGTTCCAGTCGATCTGCAGCACGCCGACTGAGAAGCAATCGATACCGCCGGGTGAGCCGGGGTTGGTGACGCAGACCTGGAAGTCCGTCTCGCGGTGCAGGTCGAGCTTGAAGTACGTCGCCACCTGCAGCCCGTCCTCGAACGGTCGGGTGTCGATCGGCCCGAACATCAGGTCGCTCTCCGACGGGCCGGCGTACGTGCCGCCGCACGCCAGGCCGCCGCCCGCGGTGCCGCCGCCGACCGACCAGACGCTGGCGCTGCCGCCGCCGGAGGGCGCCGTGCACGTCGTCCGTGCCCATACGTACTGTCCGGGCGGCGTCATGTTGTCCTGGACATACCAGTCCGGCGGCGGGAACGCGCCCTCGAAGCCTTGGTCCTCGATCAGCGTGGCGATCGTGACGTTGCCGGCGACGTTGCCGCCGGCGCCGTACGCCGCACCGCACGCCAGCACGAGCGCCGCCAGGCCGGCCAGTGCGGAAGGACGGATGGTGATGGTTGGCCGGAGCGAACCGGATTCGCGCGACATCGAAGCCTCCAATCGTTCGGTTAACATTCGCCACGGCCCGAGCCGTGCGACGTGGCACGGTTCGGGTGGCACGGTTCGGGCGGCACTGCGGTCCGGCGCGTCATCGCTGGCCGCCGGTCGGCAGGACGATCTCATACTTGAGCGGCCGGAGGTAGGTCTGACGCAACGGCTCGCCGCTCAGCCGCTGGCCGCCGACGAGCACGAGCTGCTGCCGCGCGAGCACCGCCAGCCCGGCGCCTCGGTCCGGCGTGTAGCCGCGGACGACCGCGAACTCGGACCACATGCCGCGCTCGAGGTCGTAGGCCAGCGTACCGATGTCGAGGTGGGTGCTCCAGCCGCCGCCAACGACGTACAACCGCTCGCCCGACACGTTGGCGACGGCAAGCGCGTGGCCCGCGCGCGCGTCGGGCAGCGGCGCGGCGGTCTCATCCCATCGATCGGCGCTCGGCTCGAACGGGCGGAACACCCAGTGGTTGTTCTCCGGCTTGCCGCCGGGGCTCCGGCCGCCGACCACGTGGATCCGCCCTTCGAAGGCCGCTGCCGCCAGGTCGGCCCGCGGCCGCAGCAGCCGATCGGGCTCGACGGTCCAGGCGTCCGTACTCCAGTCGTAGCGCAGGATCGCATCCGTCGCGCTGGATGGATCGTCGTCGGTGCGGCCGCCGAAGAGGTAGACCTGACCGTCGAGCATCGCCAGACCGTAGCCGCAGACGGCGCGGCCGGCCGGCAGCGGCGCGGCGGTCCGCCATGTGTCGGTGCGCGGATCGAAGATCTCGACGACGCCGGTCGCCCGCCCATCGGCCGCGCAGCCGCCCGGCACGATGATCTTGCCCTGTACGGCCACCCCCGCCACGTCGCGCACCGCAGTCGGTTTCGAGGCGCGCACCCGCCAGTCGAGCCCGCCGCCGCCGGCATACTGCAGCGTCGTGCTCACCAGGCGGCCGCCGTCCGTCGCCCCGGCGATGACGAACAGGTCGGCGCCCGCGGCAACGGCCGCCAGCCCGGTGCGTGCCTCGGGCAGCTGTCGGCCGAGGACCCAGTCCTGTGGCGCCGGCGCCGGCGCGGTCGGCGGAGGGGTCGGGGTCGCGGTGCCGTGTGTCAGACGCCACGTGGCGGCGCCGAGGATGGCCAGCACGGTCAGCGCTGCGCCGCCGAGCGTGAGCATGACGGTCCGCCGCGCCCGCTGACGGGTGCGCGAGAGCTCCTCGGCCAGACGCGCCGCCGCACCGCCGTCGCTGCGGCGCACGTCTTCGTCGCCGCCGCCGCCATCCGGGCTGCCGTCGCTTGGGTCGCCGAGCGCGATCAGCCCGGTGTCGAGAGCCCGCCGCATCGCCTCGGTCCGGTTGGCCGTACCGAGCTTGGCGTTGATGTTCGTCAGGTGCTTCTTGACCGTCGCCTCGGAGATCGTGCGGGCGTGCGCGATCTCGCGGTTCGTCGCGCCGGTGGCGACGAGCCGGAGGATCTCGAGCTCGGTATCCGATAGGGCGGCCGCCGGCGAGGCGGCGGTCGGCGCTTGGGGGTCGGCCATCCGGCGATTATAGCATCCGGGTCCGACCGCTCTCTCTGCCGCGGTCGTGTCGATCGCCGATGCGCGCGCCGCGCTTCGTGCCGATGGACACCGCGAACCGTGCCGGCGCCCGTCGGCCGCGCAGCCGCGCCGTGAGCGGCCGCAGCGCCCACCGGACGTCGACGTACGGCCGCGCGTGCCGAAAGTCCAGCCCGATGGTCGCGCCGATCCGCTCGAGCTCGCCGGCGACGAGGAACTCGCGGCTGCCCTGCGCGGTGGATGGATAGCCGTAGCGCGCCGCGAACGCCGCGGCGCGCTCGGCCACCATCTGCACCCCGCTCGCGTGCCGCGCGTAGATCGGGCTGTCGACGACGACGACCCGGCCACCGGGCCGCACGGCACGGGCCGCCTCGGCCAGCGTCGCCGCCGGATCGACGGCGTAGTGCAGGCTGGCGCTGAAGACGACGAGATCCGCGGCGCCGTCCGCGACGGGCAGGCGGTCGGCATGGGCGACGGCGCGGACGAATCGTCGACCCAGGCCGCGCGCGACGAGATCGGCCGCGTACGGTTCGCCCGCCCCCAGCCCGTCGCCCGCATCATCGCTCACGTCGACGGCCAGCACGGCAGCGCCGCCAACCGCAAGCCGCCACGCCAGCCAGCCCGTGCCGGCACCGACGTCGATGACCCGCCCGGGCATGCCGCCGGCCAGCACCGCGCGGCAGAACGTGCGGTAGCTTGCGGCGCGGATCCGCCACTGCCAGGCCAGCGGCGTCGTCGACAGCGCGTCGGGCAGCGCGAACCGCTCCGCGGCCGTCATCGCTGCACGGCCCTCGGCGCGCCGCACGCCGGTGTACTCGGCCAGGAAGTCCGCGAGCAGGGCCGCATCCGTGTCGCAGAGGAAGCGCCAGATGCCGTCCCGACACGGCCACCGCGCGCCGCATGCGGCGCAGCGGACCGCGGCGACGGCACCGGAGGCGGAATGGGCGTCGGCAAGGGCATCGGCATCCGCGTCATCCGGGTCCGATTCCACGGAGGCCGTGGACTCCGGCAATTTGCCGAGCGGGTGCCCGCAGGCCGGACAGCGCATCGCCCAGCCGACCGCATCCATGCCGGCCGCCGGTCCGTGCGCGTCCGCCGACGTCATCGCGCGCGCCGCAGCACGACGGCGACGTGGTCGGCCCACAGCGCCGCCGTCGGCAGCCGGCTGGCTGCGGCTTCGGCGGTCGCCCAGGCGCGCCAGAGCCACGGTCGATCGAATGTCCCGCCCCGCGGCACGGCCCAGCTGGGCGGGACGACCACGCCGATCGGCACGACGCGGACGAGCTTCCACGCCGGGCCGAGACCGCCGGCCACGGCGCGTGGCGAGCGATACCAGACCGGCCAGCGCCCGGTGCCGAGATCGGCCGAAGCAAGGCCGCGCCAGCGCCGCGTCGCCCGCCGGACGTCCCCGCGCGCCAGGCCGAGGATGGTCTCCCAGGCGCAGCCGGGGGGCATCACGACGGCGACGAAGCACCCGCCCGGTCGTACGAGGGCCGCCAGCGCCGCTCCGAGCGGGGCGAGGTCGCCGATACAGTTCAGCACGCCGAAGTCGGCCAGGGCGCCGGCGTAGGGCGAACGATCGGCCGGGCGACGGTTCGCCGGCGGATCGGGCCGCGAGACGCCCACCGGCCACGTCGACGGATCTCCGACGTCGGCGACGTGGACGGCGACGCTGCCGACGCCGTTGTCGGTCATGGCCGCTGCGACGGCAGCGGCGTCGCGCGCCACGGCCACCATCTGCGGCGCAACGTCGAGCGCCACGACGTCGATTCCGCGGGCGGCCAGGTGGAGGGCGTCGACGCCGGTGCCGCAGCCGAGGTCGAGGACGCGGTCGGCGCCGGCGAAGACCTCGTCGGCGACGCGCCATACGGCTTGCCGGACGATCCGGCCGGACGGGTGGTCCGAGAACACCTCGTCGTAGCGGGACGCGAGAACGTCGAAGGCGGCCGCCAAGGGCGATCCCGACGGCAATGGGGCCGTCGGCCGCTCGTCCGTCACCACCGCCGCGCTCACGGCCGGCGCGCCCCGTCGACCGGCCGGTCGTTCCAGCGCATACCCCAGCGGCTCCACTCGGCCCTGAGCCATGCGCGGGCGATCGGGAGGAGGGCGTGCGGGCGGTCGCGGCGCAGACGCGCGAGCGCGACGGCATGGCGCAGGCGGCGGGTGGCGTGGCGGTAGTAGCGCGGGCCGGGGCGGCCGGCAACGTGGTGGTCGCGGTCCGTGGCGGCCGCCCAGTCGGCGGGCGGCGTCACGCGGTCGGCGACGGCGTCGAAGTACGGCGTGCCCTTGATCGGGTAGGCGACGGTCGTGAGGAAGATGTCGGGGTCCGTCCGGCGCACGAAGTCGACGGTGGCCTCGATGTCGGCCGTCGTCTCGCCGTCATAGCCCCACATCAGGAACATCCCGACCGCGATGCCTGCCGCCTTGAGCCAGGCGGTGGCCTGCGCCACCTCGGCCACGGAAACGCCGCGCTCCATCGCGTCCAGCACGCGCTGTGAGCCGCTCTCGCTGCCGATCCAGATTCGAAAGGCGCCCATCTCCCGCAGGACCTCGACGGCGGCGGGCGACAGTCGGTCGGCGCGGGTGATGCACTCGAACGGGCGCTTCAAGCCGCGCCGGCCGAGCTCGGCGCCGTACTCGGACAGCCAGCGCGGGTGGATCGTGAAGACGTCGTCGGCATACCAGAGCATGTCCGGGTTCCAGCGCTCGATCAGGTGGGCCACCTCGTCGGCCACATCCGCGGGCGAGCGGCGGGCGTGGTGGTGGCCGAAGACGCTGTGGCTGCACCAGCGGCACTTGTACGGGCACCCGCGGGCGCAGATCAGGTTCAGCGAGCCGGCACCGTGGTGCGTCCGCCAGCACGTGAGGTAGGCATCGATGTCGATCGCCTCGCGGTCCGGCCACGGCACGCCGTCGAGGGCGGTGAGCAATGGGCGCGGCGGAGTGCGCACGACCGCGCCGGCCTCGTCGCGGAAGGCGATGCCGGCGATGTCGTGCAGGCGGTGCGGACCGTGGCGGGCGAGTGCGGGCAGCAGCTCGGCCATCGTCACCTCGCCCTCGCCGATGACGATCACGTCGGCGCCGTTGGCCAGGTAGGCCTCCGGCCAGTTCGCGCTCTCCGGCCCGCCCAGCACGACGGTGAAGCCATGCGCCTTGGCATGGCGCGTCAGGTCGAGCACGCTCGCACGGGTCGTAAGGTTGGTGTACAGCCCGAGCACGGGCGCTTCGCGGGCCGCCAGACGGGCATGGGCCGTCGCGCGCGTGGCGAACGTCGTGTCCTGCACGCCGACGGTGAATCCGGCGCGCTTGAGGTACGCGCTGACATAGAGCAGGCCGAGCGGCGCGTACGGCTTCATCACGTGCTGCTCGTGCGCGTCCTCGCCCAGGAAGTAGCTGTGCGACAGGAGGACGTCCAACCGGCGGGCCTCCGGAATTGCGGCGGCCGGCCATGGCACGAGCGATGTTCGGAGCGTGTCGGCCGGGGCGAGTGTGGGAATGGTAGCGCAACGCGGGGTCCGGGTCCGCTCGGTCGCGGACGGATCGGACCACGGGTTCAGCCGTCGTGCGATCGACTGACCACGGGGCGGCACGACGTCTCGGCCTCCGTCACCCCGCCGACGCCGTCAGATCCGGCGGCGCGGAGGGCGGCCGCACCGTCGGCCGTGTCGGCGCCGCGTTGCGGGCGACCGCGGCCTCGGCGGCGAGAACGTCCCACGCGGCCATCGCCGCGTCCAGCTCGGCGTGCGCGACGGCACGGGCGGACGGCGCGGCCGCATCGCCGGCCGCGTCGGCGCGGGCGACGGAGTGGCGCGCGTCGAGTTCGCGGTGCAGCTGGGCGTGCAGTGTGCGATAGAACCGGGTCGTGAACGTGCCTTGGAAGAGCATCGCCAGGTCCATGCTGTCCTGCCAGTGGCCATCGCCGGCCAGCTCGTCCGCCACGCGGTGGTGGAAGGGCGTGCCGGGCAGCGGGTAGCTGACCGAGACGCCGATCGCGTCGGGCACGACGGCGCGCACGAGGGCGGCGGTGGCCTCGACGTCGGCCCACTCCTCGCCGGGATAGCCGAGCTGAAGGAAGAAGGCGACGCGGATGCCGCGGGCGCGCAGGCGCGCGGCGGCGGCCGGAACGTCGGCGGCGCGGATGCCCTTGTCCATCGCGTCCAGCACGGGCTGGGAGCCGCTTTCGACGCCGAGCCAGACCTCGACGCAGCCGGCGCGCGCCAGGCCGTCGGCGGCGGCATCGCTGATCAGGTCGACGCGGCTTTGGATCGTGAACGGCAGGTCGGCGCCGCGCGCGGCGACGGCCTCGCCGAAGGCCGCCGTCCATTCGGGGCGCAGGCCGAAGATGTCGTCGGCGAACCAGACGTGGTCCGGCGCGTGCTCGCGCTTGAGCGCCGCCAGCTCGTCGGCGACGGCGTCCGGCGTGCGCATCGCGTAGCGCTGGCCCCAGATCGGTTTGGCGCACCAGTTGCAGTGGAACGGGCAGCCGCGCGTGCTGGCGGCGTTGAGAGACCAGTGGCCGTGCGCCGCTCGCCAGACGGCGCGGTAGGCGTCGAGGTCGACGAGATCGCGGGCCGGCGGCGGAAAGCGGTCGGGGATGCGTTCCGTCGGGCGGGGCGGGGTGCGGGCGATGCCGCCGCCGACGCCGGCGAGCACGAGGCCGGGCACGGCGGACAGGTCCGGGCGAACGGCGTCGTGCCGCGTGGACCGGCGATCGACTTCGGGCGCCGTCGGATCGGTGTGGCCGAGGAGCACGCGCACCGCTTCGACGATCGTCCAGTCGGCCTCACCGTAGGCCACCGCCGCCGCGCCGGCGTCGAGAAAGCGCTGCGGTGCGTCGCTGGCGTCGGAGCCGGCGACGAGCGTCGGCAGGCCGCGGTCCGCCGCCAGGGCGACCATCCGGAGCGCGGCATCGCGCATGACGGCCAGGCACATCTTGGAATAGAAGTTGAAGCTGTCCTCGAACAGGACGACGAGCCGCGGGCGATGGGCGTCCAGCGCGTCCTCGAACACTTCCGGGCCCGGGGCGATCATCGCATCGAACAGCGCGACGCTCCACCCCGCGTCCCGGACGGCTGCCGCGGCGTACAGCGTGCCGAGGGGCGGGTACGGACGCCGGAGCGCGGCCTGCTTGGGGTCGAGCGCCATGAACAGCGCGTGCCCGAACAGGACATCGACGCCGCCGGCGGTGTTCATCGCGTCGGCCGGCGCCCCGCGGGCCTACGGTGCGGCACGGACATCGGCATTGCGAAGCGAGACGGGCAGGAAGACCCGCCCGCCCTCGGTGGACGGCGTCGTCGGCGACGGGACGGGGGTGGCGGAGGACGGCGTCGGCACGGCGGTCGTGGCCGTCGGGCCGGGCGGGGTGACGGTCGGCGCCGTGTCGGGCGAGAGGTCGACCGCGAAGCCGTCGGACAGGTACCGCACGCCGTTGCCCTCGAGGCGCAGGCCGCCGTACACGAGGACGCGATCGCCCGCCGCATCCCACACCGCGCTCTGACCGCTGCGCGCGCTCGGCGCCGTGCCGGCCGGCGTGATCGCCCGCCAGCGCGGGGCGGTCGGGTCGCGATAGTCGAGCGCCCAGACGTCGGACATCTCGCCGAGGACGGGCGAGTAGCCGCCGTACAGGATCGCCCAGCCGGTGGATCCGGCGAACGTCAGCGTTGCGCCGCTCCGGGCGCTCGGGCCGGCGCCGGCCTGCGCCGCGATGTCCGACCACGCACCGGGCGCATCGATCGCCGCGAGGTCGGCGCGCCAGAGATGGGTGGTGGGCGTGGCGTCCGGCCCCTGTCCGCCGAACGCGACGAGGTGGCCGGAGCGGGGGTCGCGGTCGGCGGCCTGGAAGAGGAGCTGGAACGGCACGGCCGGCACGGACCGCCACTGGGCCGCGTTCAGGTCGTTCACGTCCAGCGCCCACGTCGCGGTCATGATATCGCCCGAGCCGCTGAACTCGCCGCCGGCGGCGATGACGCGCCGGCGCGGCGCGTCGAAGGCCAGGAGCCCGTTCGCCAGCGGGAGGGACTGCACGTCGGCGATGCGCCGCCACGTGACCGCACCGCCGGTCGCCGGCCAAACGGCGCCGTACGTGGTGGCGCCCGTGCAGTGGCAGATCAGCAGCGCCGACGTCTCCGCGGCCCCGTCATCGGAGATGCGCACGGCGCGCGCGCCGACGAGACCCCGGCCGGACAGTCCGGACACGGGCCGGTCGCCGCTCTCGGCCAACGTCGTCCAGGCCTGCGCCGGCGCGAGCGCAAGCGACCGCAGCGCGTCCGGCGGCTGGAAATCGCCCTGCTCGCCGCCGATGAGCGTCATCGAACGGCCGTCGATCACCGCGCCGTGGCCGCCGAGGGCGCGATCGCCCGGGAGCGCCTGCCATGACACGCCGGCGAGGTCGTCGGTCTGCGCCTGAGCCGTGCCGACCGGGCGAGCGGCTACGAGGGCGACGATGACGGCGACGGCCAGCGCGAGCGCCTTGGCGAGGGGCGCGGCCGTCGAACGGGACGGGCGGCGGACGCGGGGCGACTGCGCAATGGGATGCGGATCGATCACGAACGGCCTCCGGACATCGTGGCGCGGCGGGTGTGCCGGGCGCGGCGCATCCGGGCTGTCCCGGGCGCGGCGGTGGGGTTGCGGGGAGCCGCCACGCACCCGCAGGCGCATGTCGGGCCGGGGGCGGCGGGCGCGTCGATTGTAGGCGACGGGCCAGCCGGGTCGCAAGGGCGAACGCGGGCGGGAGGTGCGGCGGACCGCGCGGCGCGACATGGCGCTCGGGTGGGTCGGCGATGCGGGCGACCCATTGACGCCCGGCCCCAACGCCATACAATGGGCCGCGTTGTCGCCCCGGAAACGCGGCGGCCGGCCGCTCGGTAGGCAATCGGCGGTCGGCCAGACGGCTCCGCGATGGAGTTCGTCGGGAACGGGTGCGCGGTCCGCTTGGACGCGCCGCACCCTGGCCGCGTGGATGGGCAGCGATGCTTGCAGAGGAGCTGTGTTCATGCGAAGCCGCATCCGGGCATGCGCTGCTTGCGTGCCGATGTTGAAGGTGTCCGCCGTCGCCGCCGTGTTCGCGTTCGCCGTCGCCGCCCCCCCCACCGCTCGCGCCGACGAAGCGCCCGTCGAAGCGCCCGTCGAGTCGCCCGCTCCGGCAGCCGTCGACCCCGCCGCCGTCGAAGCCCCGTCCGCCGAGTCGCGGGCCGCCGCGGACGCCCTATCCCCCGCCGCCGAATCCGCCCCCGCGCCCGAGCTCGCGCAGCCGGCGCCACCGGCCGAATGGACCGCGCCCGACCTCGGCGCCGTCCTGGCCAACCCGGACTACGACGACCGCACGCGGCTCGAACTCGAGATCCTCCAGCGGGTGAACGGCGTGCGCGCCGAGCGCGGCCTCGGCCCGCTGCAGCTCGACGACCGCCTCGTGGCGGCCGCTCGCCAGCACGCCGTCGACATGGCCTACCGCAACTTCTGCCGCCACCGCGGCTCGGACGGCTCGCTGGCCCGTGACCGGCTGCGCCGCAACGGGTATCCGTACAACAACTGGGCGGGCGAGAACATCCTGTGCGCGCGGCGCACGGCCGACGCCGCGCTGAAGTGGTGGATGAACTCGGCCCCGCACCGCGCCAACATCCTGCACGGGCACTTCACGCACATCGGCGTCGGGGTGAGCATGCTCGGCACGTACGGGCCGGACATGGTGCTCACGTTCGCGGCCGGCGACGGGCACACCGCCCTGCCCGGGGTGTTCGCGGCGCTGCGCGACGGCAACGTCGCCGGCTGGATCGCCTCGACGCGCGAGCCGGAGCAGCGGCCACGTTAAGGGCAGTGCTCGCCCGAGCCCATCGCACCGCCGCCATCGCCGTAGCGATGCCGGCCGTCGCCTTGGCCGTCGCCGTCGTCGGCGGCTCGGTCATCGGCTGCGCGGCCGTCCGTCAACGCGCCATGCCCGCCGCTCCGACGCCGCGCGCACCCGGAACGGTCGGCTCCCCCGGCGAACGGCGCGACGTCGGGGGCACAGACGACGTACGGACGACCGACGAGGTGCGGACGGCGGACGTGGCGGCGACGTCGGCCATGACGGCGTTGCTCCAGCCGACGGACGCAGCGACGGCCATGGCCGTGGCGGCGGCAACCCGCACCCAATGGACGCCGTTCGATCCCGACGAGACCCATGTTTCGCTCGAAACGATCGCCACGGGCCTTGACGAGCCGGTGCACGCCACAGGCGACGGCGTCGATGGGCAGCGGTTGTACGTCGTCGAGAAGGCAGGGACGATCGAGATCGTCGACCTCGCGAGCGGCACCTTGGCGGACCCGCCGTTCGTCGACCTGTCGGACCGAGTGAACAGCCGCGCGTCCGAGCAAGGTCTGCTGTCGGTGGCGTTCCATCCGGACTATGCCGCCAACGGACGTCTGTTCGTGAACTACACGCGCCGCGACGGCGCGACGGTGGTCAGCGAGCTGACCGCAGATGCCGACCGGCGGCGGGCCGATCCGGCCGGCGAGCGCGAGATCCTCGTCGTCGACCAGCCGGCCGCGAATCACAACGGCGGCCAGAACGCGTTCGGGCCGGACGGCTACCTGTACGTCGGGATGGGCGATGGAGGCGGGAGCGGCGCCGGGAAGAATGCCCATGACCCGGCGTCGCTGCTGGGCAAGGTGCTGCGGCTCGACGTCGACGGCCCGCCGGGGGGCTACCGGGTGCCGGCCGACAACCCGTTCGTCGCCGGCGACCACCTGCCCGAGGTCTGGGCGGTCGGCCTGCGGAACCCGTGGCGGCTCAGCTTCGACCGCGCCACGGGCGATCTGTTCATCGCCGACGTCGGCGACAGCACGTACGAAGAGGTGAACTGGCAGCCGGCGGCGAGCCGCGGCGGCGAGGACTACGGCTGGCCGGACGTCGAGGGCGACCACTGCCACAACGCCGCCGACGGCGCCGACGGCGCCGACGGCAGCCTGGCCGCCTGCGACCCCGACGGCCGCACGACTCGGCCGGTGGCCGAGTACCGCCACGACGACGGCAACTGCTCGATCTCCGGCGGTCACGTCTACCGCGGCCGGCGCTACCCGGCGCTGGACGGCGTCTACATCTATGCCGACTACTGCAGCGGTCGCATCTGGGGCGCCTGGCGCGACGATCGTGGCCGGTGGCACGATGCGATGCTGACGGACAGCGACGCCGCGATCAGCGCGTTCGGGCTGGACGACGCGGGCGAGGTGTACGCATTGGATATGGCGGGGGGGGCCGTGCTGCGGGTGGTGGCGGACGGGCGGTAGGGTCGGCGGTCTATCGCCCTTCGTCCGGATCCACCCCCGCCTCGATCAGCGCCCGCCGCCCGAGCAGCACGTGCACCGCGTCGTCGCTCGGCGGGTGGAACAGCCCGGCCTGTACGTCGCGCCAATACCGCTCGATCGGCAGCGCACGCCCCATCGCGGCGCCGCCGACCACGCGCACGGCCGCATCGACGACGCTGCGGGCGTGGTTCGTGACGACGACCTTGGCGGCGACGATGTCGTCGCCGACGCCCGCCGCGTCGCCCGCCCCGGCCGCGTCGTCCCACGCGCGCGCGGCGGTCTTGAGGACGGTCGACGCCGTCCGGCGGGCCAGCTCGGCCTCGCCCAAACGCCGCTGGACCCCCTCGACGGTCGCCAGCGGCCGACCGAGGGCGGTTGGGACTCGCGCGCCGGCATAGCGGGCGGCGAAGTTGATCGCAGCGTCGGCGATGCCGAGGTAGACGGACGAGAGCAGGAGCGTGAACCAGGCGTTCGCGTTCGAGGCGTTCGGATCGGGCGCCAGC
Source organism: Ardenticatenales bacterium (assembly GCA_020853525.1). Lineage (GTDB taxonomy): Bacteria > Chloroflexota > Anaerolineae > Epilineales > Epilineaceae > Avedoeria. The sequence continues at coordinate 113,871 of JADYYS010000039.1, forward strand.
GCGCTCTGGCGATAGAGCAGCGCGTCCTCGGGCACGACGACGCTTTCGAGGACGATATCGTCGCTGCCGGTGCCGCGCATGCCGAGCGGATCCCATGTGGCCTCGATGCGCACACCGCGGCCGCGGGGCACGAGAAACCGGCCGATGCCCTCGGACGCGTCGGCGCCTTCGACGGCCGCCGGGATCACGAACGCGTCGAGCGCCGGCGACAGGCTGGCGAACGTCTTGCGCCCGTCGATCCGCCAGCCGTCCGCCACCCGCCGCGCCGTCGTCCTGGGGAGTCCGCCGCGGCTTGGGCTGCCGAGCTCGGGCTCGGAGGCGCACGCGTTCACCCACGCGCCGCGTCCGACGACGTCCGCGCACAACCGCGCGAACGCGTCGCCGGCCCAGTGTCCGCCGGCCGCCGCGGCACCGATCGTCTGGGTATGCATCGCCACCGCCAGCGCGGTCGACGCATCGCCGGCCGCCAGCCGCCGATGCGCATCGACGGACGCGCCGAGGCCGGCGCCGAGGCCGCCGAGGGCCGCCGGCACGGCCAGGCGCGGCCAGCCGATCGCGCGGAGCGCCGCGACGTGGTCGGCGGCGAACGTGCCGGCGCGGTCGTGGGCGGCCGCGCCGGCGGCGAAGCGGTCGGCGAGGGCGGCGGCGAGGGCGGGCGCGCTGCCCAGGGTGAGTGCGGGCAGGTCGGCGACGAGGGCCGACGGGGTGGTGGCGTTCACGCGAAGGAGTGTAGCGTGACTGCGTGCGGTGGAGCGGCGTTCGTGCGGCGTTGGAGCGGCGTTGGGGCGGCGTTGGAGCGGCCGGCGGCGGCGCGGTCGGGTTCGCGTCGCCGGCACGACCGCATCGCCAGCCTTGATCGACCCTCGTCCGCCGGATAAAGTGTGTTCGCCGCACATGGCATGCAATCGTATGCACCGGGATCGCCTCGCCCGACGCCGCTGCGTGCAGCCGGACGTGACCTCGCGTCGCCGGACATCCGATCACCCCCTTCCCCGGGAGCCCGCATGCGCCCCACACGCCTGATCGCCCTCGTCCTGACCACCGTCCTCCTCATCGTCGGCATCGCCGTCCTGCTCCGAAGCCGGGCGAACGTCGACGCGCCGCGCGACGATCCGAAGGTCCTGGCGGCGGCCGCCGTAGATTACGTCAAGTTCTGCGCCGTCTGCCACGGCGTGGACGGGCGCACCGTTGCGGGCAGCATCGCGCCGAATCTGGCCAGCGACGACCTGTTGGCGCTCGCCGGCGACGACTTCCTGCGCGCGGCGATCGTCTTCGGTCGCCCGGGCCGAGAGGGGATCGGGGCGAAAGGCGTGAAGATGCAGGCCTACGGCAACGGCGCCACCCCGCTCGACGACGCCCGGATCGACGGCATCGTACGGCACCTGCGCACCTGGCAGAAGGCCGAGCCCGTGGCGCTCGACGATGCGTACCGGGCGGCCGGCGACGTGGCCGCCGGCGAGGCCGTCTACGCCCGCGCGTGCGCATCGTGCCACGGCGCCGGCGGCTGGACGGACGGGGCGCCACGCCTGGCCGGCGCCGTCTTCCAGACCACCGCGTCGGACGACTTCATCCGCCAGACGATCCGGCGCGGCCGCGCCGGCACCCCCATGCGCCCGATCGCCCTTTCGGCCGCGGACGAGGACGCCGTCATCGCCTACATCCGCACGTTCTCCCCGATCCCACCGAAGTAGCGTGATGAATCCGACGCCGCCGCTCCCGCTCCGCGGCGTCCTCGCCGCACTCCCGACGCCGTTCGACGCCGCCGGATCCCTCGCCCACGCCGCCGTCACCCCGCTCCTGGACCTGGTCGCCGGTAGCGGCTGCCACGGGGCGCTCCTCGCCGGCTCGACCGGCGAAGGCCCGTCGCTGACGCTCGACGAGCGGACCGCGCTCGTGGCCGCCGCCGGCGCCTGGCGCGCCGCCCGTCCGATCGACGCGCCGCCGTTCCTGATCCTTTGCGGCACCGGCCACCCTGCCTGGCCCGACGCCGCACACGCGACGGCCGCCGCCGTCGCGGCCGGGGCCGACGCGGCCGTCGTCGTCCCGCCCTACTACTTCAAGGGCGTGAGCGATGGCGGGCTGATCGACTGGTATCGGCGGGTGATCGACGGTGCGGGCGATCGGCTCGCGCACGGCCCCGCATCCCCGCGGTCCGGCGGCAACGGGGCCGAAGCGCCGCGCGCACCGACGCTGCGCATCCTCCTGTACGACATCCCCCGCCATACCGGTGTCCCGATCCCGAACGCCGTCCTGGCCGCCCTTGTCGACGACTACGGCCCGCACGGACCGATCGTCGGCCTCAAGGACTCGACCGCCGACCGGACCGCGACGGTGGATCGGATCCGCGCGCTGCCGGAGCTGGCGATCTTCTCCGGCACGGACACCGACCTGTCCGCAGTGCTGGCGGCCGGCGGGGCCGGAGCGATCACGGCCCTGGCGTCCGTTCGAGGCGACCTCCTGCGCCACGTCTGGGACCGCGCTGCGACAACGGCCGACGATGCGCGGACGGCGCAAGCGGCGCTCGACACGGCGCGCGCCGTCCTCGACGCACGGCCGGCCGTCGCCGCCCTGAAGGCCGACATCGCCCAGCGGCTCGGCGGCGACACGTGGCATGTCCGTCCGCCGCTCGTGGATCTACCTGCGGCCGACGGACGGGCGTTCAGCCAGGCACTGGCGCGGATCGGCGCCGCGGCGGGCAGGAACGCGAGGCGGGGGTAGGGCGATGGCAGAGCGGCGAAACGGGACGATCGGACGATGGTCCGCGCAGCGGTCCGCGCGGGTGGCGACCGTCGCGTTGGCGATCGGGCTCGTCGGCCTCGGCGCCGCGCGTGCTGCCGCCGAGGCCGGTACGGGTGCCGATGCCGATGCCGTCGGTGTTGCCCATGCCGAACCGATTGCCGATTCGGCCGCCGATTCCGACGCGGCGGCGGTGTGGGCCGTCGTGGACACCGTTCGCCCGGGCTTCCTGCCGCCGCCCGGCGGTGTCGTTCGTCCGGTCGATTTGGCGGTGCTGCCCGACGGCGGCTTCCTGGTCGTGGACGATACGCTACAGCGTGCCGAACGGTTCGACGCTGCCGGCGGCGTGGTGGTCGGCTACGGCGGCGTGCCGGGCGACGGGGCGTTCATCGAGGCGCCGATCGGGGTGGCGGTGGATCCGGCGCGGTCGCGGGCGTACATCTCGGACGCCGTCGGGCGCAAGGTACTGGCGTTCGATCTCGGCGGTGGGCTGCAGGCCGCGTGGGCCGGGTTCGCCCAGCCCGAGGCGGCGACGGTCGGGCAGGACGGGCGGTTGTATGTCTACGATCGGCCGAAGGCGGCGCTGGCCGTCCGTCGCCCGGACGGGACGGCCGAAGCGGAGATCACGGTCCAGCGGGCGCTCTCGTTCTCCTCCGAGCTGCCGAGCGGCCTGGCGACGAGCGGGCGCGGGACGCTGTTCTTCGCGGCCGAGAACCCGGTGGCGAATGCCGCCAACGTGCTCTACGAGTTCTCTGCCGACGGCGCGGTCATCCCGCCGCGAACGCAGCTCCGGTGGCGGATGCGGGACATCAGCTTCGACGCGGCCGGCGAGATGTTCGTCCTGGACTGGACGAACCGCCGGATCGTCAGCCGCCTCGATCGGCAGCGAGGCGAGATCGGCCGCGCCTGGCCCGTGGCCGGCTTCCCGGTGGCGATGGCCGCTCGCGCCGCCGACGAGGTCTTCCTCCTGTACGGCGCCTCGCCTGCCGCTCCGGCGGCCGTGGCCGTCGTCGAGGGCGGGCGTGAGGTGCGCCGGCTGCCGCTGCCCCGCCCGGCCGGCCGCTGGTTCGGCCCGCCGCTGCGCCTGCAGGTCGATGCGACCGGCCGCCTGTGGGTCGTCGACGAGCTCGAGCGCGCCGTGCGGCTGACGCCCGATGGCCGGGAGGGCGACACCCAGTTCACGCTCCACGGCCTGCAGGAGATCGTGCCCCTCGGCGACGGATCGACGGCCGTCGTCATCCGCACGCGCAGCTCGTCGTCCAACGACGCCCCCGACGACCGCGACGCACCGCCGCCGGGCATCCGCCGGGTGAGCTTCGAGCGCTACAGCGTGCGACCGGGCGCCGACCCGGGCATCGACCTGACCACTGTCGTCACCCGCACGTTCGTCACGGACGTCACCGCGTCGGACACGATCGTCGCCGCCGCCAGCGCCCCCGACGCCGACGGCCGCGGTGCCTGGGTGCTCGACCGCGGCTCATCCCGGCTGCACCACATCGTTCAAGGCATCTCGAACACGATCGACGTGGCGACGACGCCGTTGCCCGAGGCGAGCAGCGCACTGGAGTACCGCGACGTCGTGGCGCTCCAGGGCGGCCGGATCGGCGTGCTCCACGGCCCGACGAGACGATTGCTGGTCGTCCGTCCGGACGGGGGCGCGCCGGACGCCGTGGCGCTGGACGTGGAGAGCGCCCTGCGCATCGCGGCGCTGCCGGACGGTCGGTTGGCCGTGCTCACGAGCGGCGACGACGTCGCGATCCTGGCCGCCGACGGCCGCCGCCAGGCCGTCGTGCCGCTGCCCCGCCCCGCGGGAGCGGGCAACGAGCCGGCCAGCGACATCGCCGCCGGGCCGGACGGGACGGTGTACGTGGCGGACCGGCTGGACCGGGCGGTGTACCTGTTGCGGGCGGGGACAGGGCAGCCGAGCCGGACGGGGGTGTACTTGCCGTGGGTGGGGAATGAGGCGGCGCGGTAGGGGTGAGGGATCGGGCGCCGAGTCGTTGGACGATCGGGGAGAGAGGCTTGCGTGAGCGCGTCTATAATCGTCCCGAGAACGCCCCGCCGTTCCGAACGATTCCCCTCCCAGGAGCCCTCGCCATGACGGACAGCGCCACGGCAACGCACGATGCGGTCGCCACGCCGGGCATCGCCGATCAGCTCGACAGCGCGATTCGGCGCTACGGACTGCACGCCGCGCTCGTCGTCGCGCTCACTGCGCTTATCGGCAGCCTCTACTTCAGCAACATCCGAGGCTACACGCCGTGCGTGCTGTGCTGGTACCAGCGCATCTTCATGTACCCGCTGGCCTTCATCCTGGCGATCGGGATCGGCGTCCGCGACCGGTCCGTCGCGCGTTATGTCATCCCGTCGGCCCTCGTCGGGACGGCCGTCGCCGTGTACCACGTGCTGCTCCAGAAGACGAACTGGCTGCCCGAGACGCCGGCCTGCAAGGTATCGGTCCCGTGCAGTTCGGACTACATCTACTGGCTCGGCTTCATCACGATCCCGGTCCTGTCCCTGACCGCGTTCGTGCTGATCCTGATCTTCGTCTCGTCCACGCTCACGCAGGCGGCGGAGTTCGAGCCGGCGTGGGGAGCGCGGCCGTGGCGGCGGGTGGCGTTGATCGTCATCGGGACGGTGATCGTGTTCGGTGTGCTCTGGGCGGTGGACGGCAAGGCGGTGGTGTAACCGGGCGGGACGTGTGTCGGATGCGCCGGGCGGCATGACCGGTGCCGCCCGCGACGGCCCCCGCCTTGGCCCCACCCGACCTTCGCACTACACTCACCCCCGGACAGGGGGGAGACGACCGACGTGCGGGTGGCTCCCTCGCCTCGTTTCGCATGACCCAACACCTTAGGAGGACCACCCGTGAAGCGACCTTCGCTCGCGGCCGCGGCCGTCGGCGTGGCCGCCGTGCTGGCCATGGCCAGCCTGAACGGCCCGCCCGCCACCCAGGCCGCCGGCACCGCGCCGTTCCAGGCCACGCTGCCCCCGCCCGCGCCCACCGCCACCAACGTCGGCATGCCGCCGGCGCCGACCGAGGTGCCGCAGACAGGCCAGGTCTGTCAGTTCATCTTGAACAAGGTGCCGGCCCAGGTCATCGCCAGCGCGCTGGCCAACCCGGATGCGGTGTACGGCTTCAACCGGCCGCGCAATCCGAACGTGGCGGTGAGCTATCCGCTGAACCCGCGGCGGGTGTACCTGAGCCTGTGGAACCCGCACGTGCACTTCCACCCGATGTTCAACTCGTTGAAGTGGGTGGCGGGCTGCCCGTAGGGCGGGCGTTGAAGGCCGCCGGGACCGCGGTTCGGCCCATGATGTTCGACCCGCCAGCGGGTACGCGATCGTCGTGAAGACAGGGCACGGCATGCCGTGCCCCTACGTGTGCCTGGGTGGGTTGGGGCGATCGGAAGCTTAAGAACGTGCGAAGGGGCGGGTCTGAGACCCGCCCCTTCATGTTGGTGAATCGGGTAGATGTTGGTGAATGGGTGACCGTCGACGTATTGGCTGGTGGCCGTCGGCGGTGGAAGATCCTCGGCACGCGTTTCCAGGCGGCCCTAGTGCAGGCCGTTGCGGGCGGAGACCACCCAGCTCTCGTTCGACGCCACCAGGTCCTCGAGGCTGCCGGGTCCCATCTTTGCCGCCGCGTCGCGGCCTTGCTGGATGACCTGGTGCTCGTAGACCGGCTTGTCGACGGAGCGCAGGACGCCGAGCGGCACCGGGTACTCCGGCAACGTCATCCGGCTGATGAGGTAGTGATAGCTCACCTGCGCCCGCTCGTCGTGCGTCAGGAGCGCGTCGGCGGGCACGTCGGCGACGTTCACGACCTCGGGCTGGAAGCCGTTCAGGCGGATGCCCTTGTCGCGCGCCGCGCCGAAGATCATGGGCTGGCCGTGGACGAGCTCGAGCGTGTGCTCGGCGCGGGTCTTGGCGTTGGCCACGTCCTCCCAGGCGCCGTCGTTGAAGATGTTGCAGTTCTGGAACACCTCGACGAACGACGTCCCCTTGTGCTCGACAGCGCGCTTGATCACTTCGCCCAGGTGCTTCGTGTGGACGTCGATCGAGCGCGCGACGAACGTCGCCTCGGCGGCCAGCGCCACGGACAGGGGGTTGAAGCCCTGCTCGACCGATCCCATGGGGGAGGACTTCGTCTTGTGGCCGGGCAGGGAGGTCGGGGAGTACTGGCCCTTCGTCAGGCCGTAGATCCGGTTGTTGAAGAGGATGATGTTCAGGTCCACGTTCCGCCGCAGCGTGTGGATCAGGTGGTTGCCGCCGATCGAGAGGCCGTCGCCGTCGCCGGTGATGACGAAGACCGTCAGGTCGGGGTTGGCCAGCTTGAGGCCGGTGGCCAGCGTCGGGGCACGACCGTGGATGCTGTGAATGCCGTACGTGTTCATGTAGTACGGGAACCGGCTCGAGCAGCCGATGCCCGACACGAACACGACGTTCTCACGCGGGATGCCGCACTCGGGCAGGACCTTCTGCATCGTCGCCAGGATCGCGTAGTCACCGCAACCGGGGCACCACCGGACTGCCTGGTCGGTGACCAGGTCGGCCTTCGTCATGGGCACGGGCTGAAGCGGAATCGTTTCGGTCGTCATGTCGAACCTCCTAGTACTCTGTCACTGCAGAGTCTGCGGATAGCTACCTCTGTCGGATATCCGAAGCGTGTTCAGTGACAGAGTATTAGCCCAGGATCTCGTCGATCTTGGCGCGGATCTCGGAAATGCGGAACGGCTGGCCCTGCAGCTTCTCGAGCTGGATCACCGGCTTCAGGAAGCGGCCCTGGATGAGGAGCGCCAGCTGGCCGCCGTTCAGCTCGGGCACGAGCACCTGCTTGTAGCGGCCGAGCACGGCTGCCAGGTTGCGCGGGAACGGGTTCAGGTAGCGAACGTGCGCGTGGGCGACGGATCTGCCCTGTGCGTTCGCCTGGATGACCGCCTGGCGCAGCGCGCCGAACGTGCCGCCCCAGCCGAGGACCAGCAGGTCGCCGGACTCGGGACCGTATACGTCCTGCTCGGGCAGGTAATCCGCCAGGCCCGCCACCTTCGCCCGCCGCTCGTCGTTCATCTGCTGGGTATGCGTCGGGTCGTAGCTGACGTTGCCCGTGCCGGGCTCCTTGGACAGGCCGCCGATGCGGTGCTCGAGTCCCGGCGTGCCGGGCAGCGCCCACGGCCGCGCCATCGTCTCGGCGTCGCGCGCGAACGGCAGGTAGCCCGTGCCGTTCAGGCCGATCGCGGTCGGATGGCCGATCTGGATCGGCGCCATCGCGCCCACGTCGGGAATCCGCCACGGCTCCGCGCTGTTGGCCAGGTAGCCGTCGGAGAGCACGACGACGGGCGACATGATCCGCGCCGCCAGCCGAAACGCCAGGACGGTGATGTCGAAGCACTCGCCGGGCGTCGCCGGGGCGAGGATCGGCAGCGGGCTCTCGCCGTTGCGGCCGAACATCGCCTGCAGGAGGTCGGACTGCTCGGTCTTCGTCGGCGAGCCCGTGCTCGGACCGCCGCGCTGGACGTCGACAATGACCATCGGCAGCTCGAGGACGAGCGCCAGGTTCATCGCCTCGCTCTTGAGCGCCAGGCCCGGCCCGCTGGTGCCCGTCACGGCGAACGCGCCGCCGAACGCCGCGCCGATCGCCGCACCCATCGCCGCGATCTCGTCCTCGGCCTGGAACGTGCGGACGTCGTAGTTCTTCAGGGCGGCCAGGCTGTGGAGGATGTCGCTGGCCGGCGTGATCGGATAGCTGCAGTAGACGAGCGACTTGTCGGCCAGCACCGCCGCCGCGACGAGGCCGATGGCGACCGCCTCGTTGCCGGTGATCTTGCGGTACTGTCCCGCCGCCAGGTTGGCGGGGGGGATGTGGAAGCGGCGCTGGAACGCTTCGGTCGTCTCGCCGAAGTGGTAGCCGGCCATGAGCGCGCGGCGGTTCGCCTCGAAGATCGCCGGCTTCTTGCCGAATTTCTCCTCGATCCAGTGCAGCGTGTTGTCCAGCGGCCGGTCGTAGATCCAGAACGACAGGCCGAGCGCGAAGAGGTTCTTCGAGCGGTCCATGTCCTTGGTCGTGAGGCCTTCGATGTCCTTGAGCGCGTCCCGGTTCAGCCGGGTGAGCGGGACGGGATGGATCTTGTAGCCCTTCAGGCTGCCGTCCTCGAGCGGGTTGGTGGCGTACGCCGCCTTCTTCAGGTTGGAGGCGTTGAACTCGTCCGTGTTGACGATGATCGTGCCGCCCGGGACGAGCTCGGACAGCGCGCTCTTCAGCGCCGCGGGGTTCATCGCCACCAGGACCTGCGCGGCATCGCCCGGCGTCAGGATGTCGAGGCTGCTGAAGTGGACCTGGAAGCCCGAGACGCCGGCCAGCGTGCCGGCCGGCGCCCGGATCTCGGCCGGGAAGTCGGGCATCGTGCTGATGTCGTTGCCGACGACGGCGGCCGTGTTCGTGAACTGGGTGCCGGTCAGCTGCATGCCGTCGCCGGAATCGCCGGCGAAGCGGATGATGACGGACTCGACCTCATCGACGTTCGGCGCGCCGACGGCCGGGGCCTCGGCCACGGCGCTGGCGGCCGCCCCATTCGGGGCATGCGGATCGGACATGTGCTTACCACTCCTGGCGGCGACGGACGAGGCGAACGGCGCCGCCGGCGAAGGCCACACGCAAAGGCCGCGCCGCGCCCGTCGTCGGGCGGGTCACGGCCAAGAAGGAGGCGCGTGGTCGCGAATGTAGGTGTTGCAGGCCATTATAGGCCACGCCTGCGCGCGGGGCGATTCTCGGGCGCCCGCGCTACCATACCCGCTCGACCTGCCGCGGAGCGCGCCATGCCGACTCATCCCAGCCAACCGAACGCCGCCCGTCCGACGGCGGACGCCGGGACAAACCCGATCCCTCCCGGCCGCTACGACATCGTCATCCTCGGCGCTGACCGCGCCGCGCGCTGGGCGGCATGCGAGGCCGCCTCCCTCGGCGCCCGCGTGGCATGGCTCGTCGGCGACGCGGACGGTCCCCCACCCGCCGGCGTCGCGGCCGCCACCATCGACGTCTACCGCGGCGCACCGCACTTCATCGCCTCCGACGCCCTTCACCTCGCCGGGCGCCGGCTCCACTTCGTGCGCGCGCTGATCGCCACCGGCGCGACGCCGATCGTGCCGCCTGACTCGGACATCGAGGCCGTGCCCCGCCTGGACGCCGCCTCGCCGGCCGACCTCGCGTCGCCGCCCGGCCGCGTCGCCGTGATCGGCGCCGGCGCCACCGGCTGCGCGGCTGCGCAAGGGCTGGCGCGCCGGGGCGGTCGGGTCACGCTCTTCGAGGCCGAAGGGCGCGTGCTGCCCCGCGAGGCTCCGGAGGCCGCGGCGGCGATCCATGCCGCGCTCACGGCGGACGGCGTGCACGTGCGCACCGACCACCGCGTGACGACAGCCGTCGCTCAGGCCGGCAGCTGGGCATTCCGCGGCAGCGCGATGGACGGTGAAGCGACGAGCGACGCCGGCCCCTTCGACAAGGTGATCCTGGCCGCCGGACGCCGGTCGGACTTGCGCGCGCTCGACCTCCCCGCCGCCGCCGTCGAGACGGACGGCGCCCGCCTCCGCCTGGACGAGCGGCTGCGCACGACGAACCACCGGGTGTACGCCGCGGGAGATGCCGCGCTCGACCATCCGTCGCCGCACGGCGCAATGGCCTGCACGCGCGTGGCGCTGCGCAACGCGCTGCTGGACGGCCGCCGCCGGGCGGATGTGCTGACGATCCCGCGCGTCGTGTTCACCGTACCGCAGCTGGCCTCCGTCGGGCTCCTGGCGCATGAGCCGGAGGCCGCCGACGTGCCGCTCGACACCTTCGTCCACCGCGCCGAGGCAACGGCAGCGCCGCCGAACGTGTCCCATGCCAGCGATGAAGTCGGCGTCGTCGCCTTCCACCTGGCCGCCGGAACGGACGTCCTGCTCGGCGCAACGCTCGTCGGGTCGGACGCCGCCGCGGCCATCGGCGAGCTGGCGCACGCGATCGACGCCGGCATCACGCTGGCCGAGCTTGGCCGTGCGATCCGCCCGCCGGGCGTGTTCGCCGATGCGGTGCGCGCCGCGGCGGACGAAGCGCACCACCGCCGGCGCTCGCCGGGCAACCGCGCGCTCGCAACCCGCTGGCTGGCGGCCCGCCGCGCCTGGGCCGATCGCACCGCCGCACGAGGCTGAAGCCATGAACCCGATCCCTTCCGACCGACCGACACCGGCCACGCGAACGTGCCCGTCGCCTCGCGCAACCGGAATTGCGCATGCACCGATCGTCATCACCGTCGCCGCGCTCGTGCTCGCGCTCGCCGGCTGCACCGCCGTGCCGACGCCTGCCCCGACGCTGCCGGGCGGCCTGCGGATAGCCGGACCGGACGGCAAGTCCGTGACGGCGGACGCCCGCATGCTGACCGCCGTCGCGGCATTCCCGACGACGAACCCGGCCGACCCCGGTACGTTCGCCGAGCGCGGCGAGTTCCCGCTGCCGGACAGCACCCGCCCGGCCGGCTTCGAAACGTACAGCTGGCAGCATCTCCTGGACGACGCGTCCGGCACGACCGTCCGCTTCGCGCTGCGCGACGGCGACCCGCCGCGGGCGTGGGTGGACGACTGGGTGGTCGACGTGGCGGCGGGGCGATATGGAATCGAGGTCGCGCCGATCTACGTGGAGGCGCCGGGCGACGTCGCGGCGCAGTTGGCGGCCGAGAAGGCGGCCGGCGTCGCCGCATCGGAGGAGACGACGGGCACGATCGACCTGCTGTGGATCGACGACGCGAGCTTCGGTGCGCTCGCCGACGGCGGCCTGCTCTACGGCCCGTGGACGGGCTACACGCCCAGCCGGCGCTACCTCGATCCGAAGGATGGTTGGCTGAAGCGCACGTTCGGCCGGGACGTCGGCGAGAACGCCCTTGCCTGGGGCCGGACGCACTTCGTCCTGCTGCACGACCCGACGCGACTGCCGGCGCCCCCGCCGTCCTGGCCTGCGCTCTGGTCGTGGATCGAGGCGAACCCCGGCCGCTTCACGTACGCCGCGCCGCCCGACCCGGTCGGCAGCGCGTTCGTCCGACAGGCGTGCATCGCCCTCGCCGCCGACGCGTCCATCTTCAGCCAGCCGTACGACGCCGCGACGGCAGAGGCCGCGCTCGCGCCGTGCTGGACCCAACTCGAAGCCATCGCGCCCATGCTTCGGCAGCAGGGCAGGCCGTACCCACAGGCGCAGGCCGAGGTGGACGATCTGTTCGCGGCGTCAGAAACCGACATCACGATGCGCTATGGACCGCCGCCGCGCCCGGTCGACGGCGGCGGCGACGCATCGCCCGAGGGTCGCGCAGCCGTCGAACGCGCCGCCGCGCTCGCCGGTGCCCACGCGTTCGCGCTCGAGGGCGGCATGCTGTCCCGGGTCCACTTCCTGGCGATTCCATTCAACGCGCCGAACAAGCAAGGGGCCATCGTGTTGGCGAATTTCCTCCAAGATCCCGAAGCCCAGTTCGCCAAGCTCGGTCCGGAGAACTGGGGCGATCCGACGGTCATCGGACCGCACCTCATCCCCGAGACCTGGCAGGCGACGTACGCCGAGGTCGCAACCCCGCCGAACGCCCTCGCCGAAGACGTCGTGGCCGCGCAGCGCGTGGCCGAGCCTTCGCCGGCCTGGGTGGAGGCCATCGACGCCGGTTGGGCGCGGTTCGTCGGCGGCGGCGCGGCCGGATCGGACGGTGCGCCGTGAGCGTGCGCGGACCGGCGCCGCGCAACCTGGCGGACCAGCTCGGCCACGCCGCCGTCTTCGGCGCTTGGCAGCTCGATCAGCTCCGTCGCTGGCGTGAGCCGGCGCCCGACTGGGTGCTGGCGTTCGTCGAAGACCAGATGGCCCCGCTGCCGCCGCCCGGCCCGCTCTGGCAGCGCCTCGTGCCGCAGGCGCCTACGATCCGCGACCTCGTGACGCTGCTGCGCGACGTGGCGCGCGACCCGCGGCCAAAGGGCGTCGTCCTCCACATCCGACCGCTGGCGATGCCTGCGCCGTCCATCGAGACGCTCCGTGCCGCGGTCGCCGAGGTGCGCGCGGCGGGCAAGCGCGTCGTGGCGTACGCGCCGCACTACACCTTCGGCGGCTACTACCTGGCGTGCGCGTGCGACGAGATCATCGTCCAGAAGGGAGGCCACGTCGGGCCGCTCAGCCTGCAGCGCGGCTACTTTCACATCGCCGACGGCCTCGAGCGCGCCGGGCTGCGGTTCGACGCCGTCCAGATCGCGCCGCACAAGACGGCCGCCGACACGTTCACCCGCCGGGAGATGTCCGCCGCGGCGCGGGAGATGGGCGAGTGGCTCCTCGAGGGCACATGGCAGGAGATGAAGTCTTCGATCGCCGACGGCCGCGGCCTGACCGCCGAAGCCGTCGACGCGCTGCTCGCCGACGGCTTCTTCACGGATGTCGAGGCGCGGGCGGCCGGCATCGTCGACCACGTCGCCGGTGAGGAGGACCTCCCGACGCACCTCGCCGACACCGGTCCCGCGCCTGCCGGACGACCCGCCGCGCCGCCGGCGGTCATCGTCCATGAGCGGCAGGCGCGGCGGTCGTTGATCAACGAACCGCCGCCGCGGCCCGGCCCGTACATCGCCGTGCTCCGCATCGAGGGGGCGATCGTCGACGGCGAGACCGCCGCGCCGCCGGGGCCGTTGCCGGTGCCGGTCGTCGGGGACGGGCGTTCGGGCGATCGGACGGTCGTCCAGCAGGCGCGCCGCATCCTGGCCGACGACAACGCCGTGGCGCTCGTGCTGTCCATCGACTCGCCCGGCGGGTCGGCGACGGCCAGCGAGGCGATGGCGGCGGCGATCGAGCGCGTGGCCGCCCGGAAGCCGGTCGTGGCGCACATGGGCGGCGTGGCGGCGTCGGGCGGCTACTACGTGGCCACACCCGCCCGCTGGATCGTGGCCCACCCGGGCACGATCACGGGCTCGATCGGCGTCCTCAGCGGCAAGCTCGTGCTCGGCGGGCTCTGGGAAAAGCTCACCTTCAACCACGAGACCCTCTCGCGCGGCGGCGCCGCAGGCCTGTTCGACAGCGCCACGGCGTTCAGCGACGCCGAACGCGACACGATGCTCGGCCATATCCGCCGCGTGTACGACGTCTTCCTGGCCCGCGTCGCCACGAGCCGCAACCTGCCGCTGGAGGCGCTCGACGCCGTCGCCGGCGGGCGCGTCTGGACGGGCCGGCAAGCCTTCGAGCGCGGCCTCGTCGATGCGCTCGGCACGTTGGACGACGCGCTGGCCAAGGCGCGCGAGCTGGCGGGCGTCGGGCCGGGCGTGCCGGCGCGGGAGGTGCGGGCGGGGCGGAAGCGGCGCGGGCCGGCGGCGCCTCCGTCAGGCGCCGCGTGGGACGGGGCGGATCGCGCGGTCGCGACGGCGCGCACGCTGGCGTCGTCCGTTCTTCCCGGACTGGCGACGCTCGCCGCGGCTCAGGATGCGCTGCAGACCGTTCGCCTGCTGAACGGGGCGACGGCGCTGTGCCTCTGCCCGCTCATCGTCGGCGACGATTGATCGGAGGGACGACACATGGACGTCCGGCAGGTCCTGCGCTCACAGTTCGGCGCCGCCCTCGACATGCTCGAGCACGCCGTGCGAGGCTGCCCGGACGGAATGTGGGACGACCCGGCCGACACGAACCGCTTCTGGCACGTGGCCTACCATGTCCTGTTCTACACCGACCTCTATCTCAGCGAGCGCGAGGCGTCGTTCGTTCCTTGGGCGCTTCACCGCGAGAATCATCAGTTCTTCGGCACGCTACCGTGGCCGCCGCATTCGATCGTTGCGATCGGCGCCCCGTACACGCGCGAGGAAGTGCTGGCCTACCTCAAGATATGTCGCGACCGCGTCGACGCGCAGCTCGGCGCGATCGACCTCGACGGCCCGTCGGGGTTCGAGTGGCTCCCGTTCGGCAAGCTCGAGCTCCAGCTCTACAACCTGCGCCACATCCAGCAGCACACGGGCGAGCTCATGGAGCGGCTGGGGGCGCGGGCGGGGGTGGATGTGCCGTGGGTCGGGATGGGTGCGAAGGGGTAGGACGAGGCGGGCGGCGACGCGGGAGTTGTTTGGGCGGGGGAGAGCGGTTGGCGGATGGCATGCGGGCGAGGCATGCATCGCCCCTTCGTGGGCATCGGCGAATCCATCGGGCGGCCGAGGGCATTACGTGGGCAGCGACGGATCCATCGGACGGCCGAGGGCGTCGCATGCCCGCACCTCGACCGCCGCGGCCGGGCTCGCGGCGAAAGCCTCGGCGAACATCGTCCAGATCATCGTGTCCCGCCACGTGCCGTCCGGGCGCTGCAGCCGGGCGGTCAGCGTCGCCTCGTGGCGGTAGCCGAGCTTCTCGGCGACGCGCGCACTGGCGACGTTTTGCGGGTCGCAGTGGATCTCGACACGGTGGACCCGGTGGAAGGCGAAGGCGGCGCGGGTGAGGGCGGCGACGAATTCCGTGGCCAGGCCGCGGCCGGCGTGGTCGACGTGCATCCAGTAGCCGATCTCCAGCGCGTCGGCGCCGATGCGCGGGTGGAGGCCGCAGCCGCCGATGACGGTCTGCCCGCTCGGACTCCACACGCCGTACGTGAAGTCGCGGTCCGCGTCGAACTCGGCGCGCAGGTGGCGCAGCCGGGCGACGGTGGCCTCGACGTCCGGGCGCTCCTGCGCCCAGCCCAGCCACGGTCGAAGATGGGTCAAGCTCTCGGCGACCGCCGCGACGAGCGCCGACGCGTCCTCGGGGGCCCACGGTCGCAGCAGTGTCCGCGGCGTCGTCAGGCGGTAGGCCGGGCCGGGCGGCGGCGGCGAGTGCGGACGGCTCACCGGGGCACGGTCACAGTGGACAGGTCGAGGCCGCGGACGACGTGCGGCGCGGCGCGGCCGGCAGCGGCGGCCGCGGCGATGCATGCGGCGGCGACGTCCCGCAGCCGTCGCCCGTCGCCGGGCAGCCGCAGATCGCCCGCGATGTCGGCCAGCGGCATGGCCACGTGGGCATAGCGGCCGACGTCCGGGTCGGGCAGGCGGAGGCGTCCCCCATGGCCGTCCGCGCGGTTCACGACGGCGTCGCCGAACAGCGCCAGGTCGAGATCGATCGTCCGCGGCGCGTTCCGATTCCCGGTGCGAACGCGGCCGAGCTCCGCTTCGATCCTGCGCAGCAAGGAGAACTTGAACGCGGCGGCATCCAACGGAGTCGCGATCGCGACGGCGGCATTCAGGAATGCAGGCCCTTCGCCGCCGACGGCGCCGGAGCGCCACGCGCGCGAGACCGCGCGCACGTCGCTCCGCTCGGCGAGCAGGGCGACCGCACGCCGTAGGTTGGCGGATGCGTCGATGTTGCTGCCGAGGCTGACGAGCGCAAGCGTCGTGCCCTCCATCACGGGCCGCCTTCGGCGTCACCACCCGAGTCGTCGCCGTCGAAGTCGCCGCGAGAGCGCGTGATCTCGACGCCGACGCTCTTCGCGAACCGAACGGCGCCGGGCTTCTCGACGCACACTGTCACGTGCTCCGCCCCGCGCGCCAGACAGATCCGCGCCACGTCGGCCGCAAGGCGCTCGACGAGGAGCGGCGCGTGCTCGGCCACGTGGGCGAGGACGGCCTTCGTCACCGCCTTGTAGTCCAGGATGTGCGCCGGATCGTCCGTCCTGCCCGCGGCACGCGTGTCCACGAACAGCGTGAGGTTGATGAGGATGTCTTGCTCGACAGTGCGCTCCCAGTCGTTCAGGCCGATGACGCCTCGGACGAGGAGGTCGCGGATGATCACCTTGTCGAGCCGATCGTCGTCGATCATGGGGTGTTTATGCTCCTCATCAGCTGGTGCGCGTCACGACGTCGAGCCGCCCCGCGGAAATCCTGCACGTTATCGTCCGATCGGCCCGATCAGGCTCTCACCGCCGTCCACGTGGAGAACGGCACCGGTGACGAACGGGCTCTGGACGAGGTAGAGCACGGTGCGCACGACATCCGCCGGCTCGCCGACACGCTGCAGCGGCACCCGCTTCTTCGTCAGCCGGCCCCAGTCTTCGCCTTCGGCCGCGTCCGGCGGCGGGAGGATGGCGCCCGGAACGATCGCATTCACGCGGATGTCGGGCGCAAGGGCGCGGGCGAGGACGCGGGTCACATGGACGACGCCGGCCTTGCTCACGCCGTGCTGGATGTGCTCGCTCCACGCCTGGACACCCGAAAGATCGGCCATGTTCACGATGAGCGCGCCCTCGCCCTCCGGCCGCGACGCGGCCCGCAGGTGCGGCGCCGCGGCCTGGGCGCACAGGAACGGTGCGCGGAGGTTCACATCCAGCGAAGCATCCCAGTCGGCCGCCGTGATGCTGCCGATCGCCTGCCGGTCAAACCGCGCGGCGTTGTTCACGAGGACGTCGAGCCGTCCGAATGCGGCCGCAGCGGCGTCGACGAGGCCCGGAATCGCCGCCGCGTCGGCCAGGTCGGCCGACAGCGCGATCGCCCGGACGCCCAGCGCCTCGGCGTCGCGGACGGTGCCGAGCGCGTCGTCGCGCGATCCGCCGTAGTGGATGACCACATCTGCGCCCGCGCCGGCGAGCCCGAGCGCGATTGCACGTCCGAGGCGGACGGCGGCGCCGGTGACGAGCGCCGTGCGGCCGGCGAGCGGGCGGGCGGGCATCGTGTGTTCTCTCAGCGTGCGTTCTCTCAGTGTGCGTTCTCTCAGCGGCCGATCAGGCGGTAAAACTCGTCGCGCAGCGTCGGATCGTGCTTGAAGGCGCCGCGGCGGGCGGTGGTGATCATGTTCACGCCGTGCTTCTTCACCCCGCGCAGGCTGGCGCACGTGTGCTCGCCGTCGAGGACGACCATCACCCCGACCGGATCGAGCGCCGCGACCATGCTGTCGGCGATCTCGTTCGTCAGGCGCTCCTGGATCTGGAGCCGGCGGGCGAACATGTCCACCAGGCGCGGGATCTTGGACAGCCCGACGACCCTGTCGCGTGGGATGTACGCCACGTGCGCCCGCCCGGTGAACGGCAGCATGTGGTGCTCACACATGGATTGGTAACCGATGTCGGCGACGACGATCATCTCGCCGTCGCCGTAGGCCACCTCGAACAACGCGCCGTTCAGAATCGTCTCGATGTCCTGGCCGTAACCGGAGAGCATCTCGCGATACATCTTGGCGACGCGGTGCGGCGTCTTCTGCAGGCCATCGCGCGCAGCATCCTCGCCGAGGAGCGAGAGCAGGCGGGCGACGAGCGACTCGATCTCGGCGGCGCTCCCGGTCGGGAGGCGCACCGGTTCGCGGCCGTTCGCCGCGGGGAGTGCCATCGGCGCAGATCGGGCCGGGGCAAGATCGTTCGCAAACAGTGAATCCGGGGCAGCGTTCGTTGCGCCGAGCGACATGATGTCCGTCCTTTGGGGGCCAATGACAACCGAATCACCACGGCGCGCGACATTCCCGCCTCCGCAGCCCCATACGGTCGCACGCTGCGGCGCGTACGTTACAGCCGCCGGATGGTTCGGGCGACGGACGGATCGGTTGCTGGACGGATCGGTTGCCGATCCGATCCGGCGCGGATCGGATCGGGCCGCTCAGCGGTCGATCACACCGCTTGCCCGCGCCGCCGAGGTCCGACAGACGTACGGGAAGTCCATCCCGCAGCGCGTCGACCGGCTGGCCGCCGCACGCGGGTCGCTGCCCGCGCGCGCCTCGCAGCCGTCGCCCGCCCCGTCGCCGTCCGTGTCGGGCGCCAGGGCGAACGTCCCGGCGCGCCACTCGGCCGCGTCGTCGAGGCCGTCGTCGTCCGAGTCGGCATCGTCGGGCCACGAGAGCGTGCGCAGGACCTCTTCGCCGTTCGGCAGGCCGTCGCCGTCGTCGTCCGCCTTCGGTGCGACGAGCACATACGTCCACGTCTGCGGCGGGCTGAGGGGAGTTGCGGGGGCGGATGCTGTCGCGTCGGCACGGGCGATCGCGTTGCGGTCGAGGGCCACTTCGAGGGGGCCGAGGGCGGGTGGGGCGAAGCCGGTGAAGACGTATGGGCCGGCGCCGGCGCCGGAGAGCGACGTCGCCGGAGAGCCGTTCACCGTCAGCATGGCCGGCCGGACGCCGACGACCTCGGCGTCGAACGTTACGGCGTACGAAGGGAGCGACACGACGTACGGATGGAGGTGGAACGGCGTCTGGTAGACGACGTGCGGGGGTTCGAGACCGGGTCGGTCGCCCGACGCCGCGGCGTCGCCCGTCCGTCCTCCCGACTGCAGGATCTGTCGGTCGCGGTTCACGGTGTCCACCCAGCGGTGCCAACGCCAGAAGATGGGATCCCGCGGCGCGCTCGGCGGGTTCAACATGTCGCCGCCGATGAGGAGGTGAATCGTGTTGTGCCATGGTTCGGTGACGGCGCAGCCGAGCAGTCGCCGGTCGGCCGGGTAGTCCGACAGGCGGGACTGGCCGCCGCCGGTGACGTCGCACGGCATCCCGTTCCAGCCGCGGACGCCGCCGCCGTTGGCCGTGAACGATGCCGGCTTGGCGAACGGTCGATAGAACGCGTTGCGCGATGCGTGGTCGATGTCCGGCCCCCGCGGGATCGGCTGGGCGGAGTCCCATGTCCCGATCTCGGGATAGCCGAACTCGTGCCGCCAGCGGTTGAAGCGGTCCATGAACTGGACGTGGAAGTCGAAGAACAACGCCCCGTCGTAGAAGGGCTGCTCGAACGCGTACCGCTGGTGCCACAGCGCGTGCTCGCGCTGGACGAACTGGGTGTGGTTCGTCGTATAGAAGTCCTCCGCCTGCCGGGTGCTGTTGGCCGCATTGCGCTCGACGCTGAGCGTGACGACGTCCGTGCACTGGCCGACGCCGTCGCGCACCGTCACCCAGACGCGTCGGGCCACCGGGCCGGCGTTGTTCGGGTGGCGCTGGCTCAGCGCCGGCTTCCAATAGAGGGCGAACGTCGAAGCGCGCATGTCGGTCGCGCGGAGCGGTGTCGTCCGCCACACGCCGGCCGTGCTTTCGCTGTAATCGGCGATCGCGTCGCCGTCGTAGCCCCAGCTGTACGTGAAGTTGCCGCGCGTCGGGGTCATCGCCGCCCGGAACGCGACGCGCTGGCCGACGTTGGCGGTGCCGGTGCGGGGCGTGATCGACACGCGGCACGTCGTCGGGATCGTCGCCGTCGGGATGGGCGTCGGCGGGGCCGGGGTGGCGGTCGGGCCGACGAGCGTCGGGAGCGCGGCCGCCGGGGTCGGGACGGCCGTCGGGGCACCGTCGGCGCGCGCGGCGCTGAAACGCAGCCCGGCGATTTCCTCGCCCGCGAAGCCGCGCACCCACACGGCCTGCGCCGGTGCGCCGGACGGCGCATACGCTTCCGGCGGCTCCACCGTCACGCCGTACCGGCCCGGCTGGGCGACGGCGACGCGGAATGTTCCGTCCGCGCCGGTGAGCACGGTCTGCGCCTCCGGGCCGGCCACGGTCACGCGCGCGCCGGCGAGCGGCACCGGCGCCGGCCCGCCGACGTCGTCGACGGTACCGGCGATGTCCGTCAGGCCGGCGGCGACGAGCCAGTCGCACTGGCCGTAGGCGTAGCGCGCCCCGCCGCCCGTGCTGGCCGACAGCCGCGCGCCCCCGCCCGTCGGCGAACGGCGCGCCCGCACCGTCCGCCGCCACGGGACGGCGGGTGCCGCGCCGCTGAAGATCACGGCGGTCTCGCCGCTGGGGCCGATGTCCTCGAGCACCGCCTGCACCGCCTCGCCGCCGCCCGAGACGACGTTGAGCGTCAAGTCCACCGCCTCGCCGGCGACGAAGAGCGGCCCGCTGTCGCCCATCACGCAGCCGCGGTCGGTGGCCACGGCCGCAGCCAGGCGCGGCACGCCGCTCGTCTCGCCGCTCAGGCCGATCGTCACGAGGGGTGCGTGGTCGTCGTCCGTGCGGACGAGGAGAAAGTCCTGCCAGGCGCCCTCCGCTTTCGGGGTGAAGCGGACGGTCACGCCGCGCTCCTCACCCGGCATGAGGAGCGTATTGGCGCTCCACGGTGCCGGCAGGGCGAACGGCGACGTGCCGGCTTCGCTCTGCAGCGCCAGGCCGAACACCGTGAGCGGCGCGCCCCCCACGTTGCGAACGGTCAGGATGCGATCGGACGTGCCGCCGGCGGCGATGCGGTCGAACGCGAGGCGATCGGGCCGCACCGTGACCGCGGGTCCAACCGGTGCGACGACCTCGAACGCACAGGCGCCCTCGGCTGTCGGCTGGGCATCGCCCGCGGCACGGAAGGCGCGCCACAGGACGCGGCGCGTGCCGAGCGCGGCGCCGATCGGCACCGCAACGCCATATGCCTGCCCGCCGTCGACGGCCCGCCTGTCGGCCAGGCTGCGGACGGCGCCGTCCGGCGCGATGTCCTGGACGGAGAGCCAGGCACTTGCGGCGCCGCGCACCCGGAAGCGCAGCACGGCGTGGTCGCCGACGACGGCGGAAGCCGCCGGCTGGGCAACCGAAACGCCCGGGCCGGCCCGGCAGCCCGTCGAGGCGTCGACATCCACCGCGAGGGGCAGCGCGGCACCGGCGCGGCGCAGGCCGAACTGCAACGGCGCGCCGAGGGCACCGGCCGCGCTGTTCGGCGCGGCGTCGAACCGCAGGTGCGCCTCGCTTGCGCGCGTGGCTACCCAACCGGCCGGGACGGCGAGCGTTGCCGTGTACGCGCCGGCGGCCGTGACGCCGAACGCGAATGCGCCGGTGCTGTCCGAGGTCGCAGCGCCGGCCGCACCGGTCGGACCGGCCAGGGCGATCGGCCGACCGGCCAGCGCGCCTTCGCCGCTGCCGCGCAGCCCGTCGCCGTCCGCATCCTCGAACACCGTGCCGACGATCGCCCGCTCCGGCGTGACGAGGTGTGTGCCGCCGCCCGCGGACAACACCTCGGCGGCCTGCGCGGCACGGGCCGGCGCGGGCGTCCCGAACGCACCGTGGTCGGTGGTGGCCCAGAGCGGCAGCGTGGCGGCCAGGAGGGGCGCGACGCGGCGGAGGGTGCGGCGGAGGGTGCTGCGGAGGGGGCTGCGGGAGGTGTTCCGGAGGGGGATGGGGTGGGACGTTCGCACGGATGGGCTCCAGGGGACGCGGGGAAGGAAGCCCGCACCCCCGACCGTCTCCCTCAAGGCTGGGGGAGGGGGAGGATGCGGGGTCGGGCGCGCGCATTGTGACCGGCGGATCATCGTGGGTCGCCGGCAAAGTCGACGATGGTTGACAACGCCGAATGGGGCGGACGGTTACGCCGCCTCGGAGGCCGCCAGGAGCCAGTCGAGCACGCGGTCCCCGTCGCCCAGATCCTCGAACACGACGTCCGCGCCGGTGGCGGTCAGCGCGTCGAAATCATAGTCGCCCGTGGCGACGGCGACGGCGCGGAAGCCGTTCACGCGGGCGGCGGCGACGTCCAACGGGGTGTCGCCGATGACGAAGACCCCGGCGGGCCGGGCGAGGGCAGCTGGGCCGCCGACGACCGAGGCGGCGTGGGCGACGAGCTGGCCGCGGTCCTCGTGCGTGTCGGCGAAGCCGCCGTCGTCGAGGGGAGGGCCGAAGCCGTAGTGGGCGAGCTTCATGAGGCCCGTGCGTCGGAAGTTGCCGGTGGCGATGCCGACCTGCGCGCCGGGCACGGCCGCGAGGCGCTCGACGAGAGCGTGCGTACCGGGGAGGGCGCGGCCGGCCGTCTCGTGAAGGGCGTCGCCAAGGTGTTCGGCGTACACGGACGCGAACCGGTCGAGCCATCCCTCGAAGCCGCCGTCGAGGCGGTCCGGGTCGACAGCGCCGCGCGACAGGAGGTCGCGGGCGATCGCACGGTCCGTGCGGCCGGCATACGACACGCCGGCCATGCCGTCCGGGATGCCGAGGAGATCGTGGACGGCGCGGCCCATCGCCAGCACGCCGGCACCGCCGGTGGCGAGGAGGGTCATGTCGATGTCGAAGAGGTACGTGGCCAATGGCTGCTCCGGTCGAACGCGGCGGGACGGGCGAGGCGGTCGGCCCGTCCGCCCCATTCTACCGCCAGAGCGCGTACGGACTGTCCAGGATCAACGCCACCAGCTCGCGGATCCGCGGCCGCTGGGCCGCGCTCAGCGTGTCGAACTCGGTTCCGCCGGCCGTCACGTAGTCCACCAGTACGGCGCGGTCGGCGGCGAGCATCGGTCGGCTGAGGATGCGGTCGATCCAGTAGTCCACCACGGCGCCGGCCGTCTTGCGGTCGGCCGGCGTCTGGTCGATGACATTCAGCGGGCTCTCGACGCCCCCGCCGACCGGCCGGTCGCCGGCGCCCCGGTCGACGCTGCCGACGAGGTCGAGGGCGTAGTTCCACCGGGCCAGCAGGCCGGACGAGCTTGCCCAGGCCACCTTGACGTCCGGGTAGCCGTCCGGCGTGGACCAGTAGAACGGGAGGTGGCCGGCGAGGGCGAGCATCCCGGCGCCGGTCCGGCCACGGCGCGACGTCGTGAAGGCGGACAGGGCATCGAAGTCCTTGGGCTGGGCGCCGAGGGCGCGGGCGGCGCGGGCGGCGTAGTCCAGCGGGCGGCTGTAGCGTCCGCCGAAGCGGCCGAACGCGGCGGTGAACTCGGCGGAGGTGAGAATCGTGCGGACGACCGCCTTGATGTCCCCGTCCTTGGTCTTGAAGACGCCTGCGACGCGGTCGACGAGACCGGGCACATCCGCTTCGGGATCGTCGCACACGAAGCGGCGGATGAGCTTAGTGGCGATGAAACGCGGCGTCGCGTCGTGCCGGCAGAGCATGTCGATGACCTGCACGCCGTCCTGCTCGCCCTGGCGGGCCGGGATCGCCCGGCCGAGGACGCGCTTGGCGTTCTGGTCGTGGATCCCGTCGCGATACTGGAAGTCGCCGACGACGCCGCCGCGCGCGCCGGCACCCTGGCGGACCCAGTTCCAGCCGGTGAAGCAGCGTGCGACCTCCTTGATGTCGTCCTCGGTGTACGGCACGCCGTCGACGGCAACGCCGAGGGTGTGGAGTTCCATGATCTCGCGGGCGTAGTTCTCATTGATCTTGCGCGCCTGGTTCGAGTCGTTGTCCAGGAACATCAGCATCGCCGGCGAGTGGGCGGAGGCCGTGAGGATGTCCTTGAACGTCCCGAGGGCGTGCGTCCGGGCGACGGTGCGGTCGTCGATGATCCGCACCCGCCCGGCATCCGCCTGGCCGACGAAGACCGTGAAGTGATCGTTCCAGAAGTCGACCATGACCTCGTAGAGCTGGCGCGGGCTGAACCACTGGCGGATGAGTGTGCCGTTGACGAGGTGCTGCGCCGGGTTGCCGTTGTTGCCCGCCAGGAGCTCGGCCGCCGTCAGACCATAGGACGTCAGCCCAAGCGCGACGAGCGCCGCGTCGGTGTACGGATCCGGCAACGTGCCGTGGTCCAGCTGCGACTCGATCCAGGCCTCGGCACCCTTCTGTCGCGCCGCGGCCACGTCGCCCGGCCGCGCGCCGAAGGCGGCTCGCTGCCACAACAGGGCGACGGCGTCCGGCTCGGGCATGTCGGCCGCGCTGCGTGCGGCCCAGCGCACGGCGGGCCGCTGGTCGCGGACGAGGGCGGCGGGGGCGAGCGCTGCTCCGGCGAGGGCGGCGCTGCCCCGGCCGAGAAACGTGCGGCGGGTGACGGCCATCGGGCACCTCCTGGGGGTGGGTGCGTTGCGGTCGGTGTGGCGGGCGCGCGGCATGGCGCGCCGCCGGGACAAACGCGCGGACGGGCGGGGGCGTTAGACCGATGCGCGGCGTACGCGGGCGTCGGATCGGCGACAGCGTTCGGTCGTCGAGGGCATCGGAGGCGCACGGGCGATAGAATAGCGCCGTTGGCGACCGCAGATGCGCACGCGCCAGCCCACGAACAAGGATGAATCGAACCGATGACCCTCCAGATCGGCGACCCCGCCCCCGAATTCGCGCTGCCCGACCAGGACGGCCGCACCGTGCGCCTCGGCGATTTGCGCGGCCGGACCGTCATCCTCTTCTTCTACCCCAAGGACGACACGAGCGGCTGCACCGCTCAGGCGTGCGGCTTCCAGGCCGAGCTGCCGACGGTCGACGCCGCGGGCGCGATGGTCATCGGCATCAGCCCGGACGGCCAGGCGTCGCACGTCGCCTTCCGCGACAAGTACGGGCTGGCGTTCCCCCTCCTCGTGGACGCCGACCACGCCGTCGCCGCGGCGTACGGAGCATGGGGCGAGAAGTCGATGTACGGCCGGAAGTACGACGGGATCCTGCGCAGCCACTTCGTCATCGGCCCGGACGGCCGACTCGTCGACGTCCAGGTGAAGGTCAGCCCGGCCGACAGCGTCCGGCTGGCCGTGGCGGCGGTGGGGGCGATGGCGGGGGGCTGAGCGTTGCTGGTGGACGACGCTGACGGCGCGGTTGCCAGCCCGGATGCCTGTGCGGATGCCGGCGCGATGATCACCGGCCTCGACCACGTCCAGCTGGCGATTCCCGCCGGCGGCGAGGACGCGGCGCGGGCGTTCTACGGCGGGTTGCTCGGAATGCGCGAGGTCGCCAAGCCGGCAGCGCTCGCCGGGCGGGGCGGCGTCTGGTTCGCGCTCGACGACGGGCGGCAGGTGCACCTCGGCGTCGAAGCGGGCTTCGTCGCGGCGGCGAAGGCGCATCCGGCGTTCGTCGCAAACGACATCGACGCGGTGGCGGATGCGCTGCGGGCGGCGGGGTATGGGGTGGCGTGGGACGACGGGCTGGCGCCGCGGCGGCGGTTGTATGTGGGGGATCCGTTCGGGAACCGGGTGGAGGTCGTATCCGCGGCGTACGAGGAATCGTCATCGCCAGCGGATTGACAGGCGCGACATCGCAAGCGAACCACCGCAAGGAGTTGGACCGTGGCCAGGCAGGGACGCCGGATCGTGGCGGCACTTGCCGTCTCACTGAGCCTGCTCACCGCGTTCTCGGCCACTCCGGCCGTGGCTCGGCCAACGTCCGCGACCAGGCCTGCTGCCCTGCTCGGCGGTGCGATCGTCGATGCGCGGACGGTCGGCGGCCGGGTGTATGTCGCCTATGGCAACCGAGCGGCCGTGTACACCGAGGACCTGACGGAACTCGTGGCCGAGGTCACGCTCAGTGACTACCCAACCGCACTCGCCGTCGACGGCGTGACGATGGCGGTTCTACTCGCGAACGGCGAGATCGAGCTCGTCGATCTGCGGGACTTCGCCACGGCGCTGTTGCCGGCGGCGCTGAGGGCTGCGATTGGGGACGTGACGAGAATCGCCCTCGCGGACGGCGTGCTGGCCAGCTCGACGGCGGCGGGGGCGGTCGCACTGCTGGACGTGAGGGACGTTCGAGCGACAGAGCTCATGGGCGCGCTGCCATTGGATGCCGTGCTCCCCGGCGAGTGGTGGGCCATGGACATGACGGCGCACCACGGTGCGTTCTACGTCTTACTGGACGCCAGCGACTTTACCGACGACCGGGGGTCCGTTGTCGCCATCCGACGCGACGCCGATAGCGATTGGGGCGGATCACGGCTTGCCGATTTCACGGGCCAGCAGGCGCGCCAGATAGAGGTCAACGATACGGCCCTCGTCGTCCTGACGGCGAACGCGATCTTGCTGTTTGACCCGCTGTTGCCCACAACCGTGCCCACCACGCTCGCACTCAACTCTGGGAGTTGGCCGCCCTCCATCGCATTGACGGACGCACGACTCTTTGCGCTCGAGTGGGATGAGTCTTCGTTCGATCTGAGCGGTATGTCGCTGGCCACCTATGACATCGCAGGCCGCGACGGCACGCCGGAGCGGACCGCGGTGGCGCTTGCGCCGGACGAGCGGCGCAACTTGCGGTTGCGCGCCTCCCCGTCGCATGTCTTCACGTTTGGACGGGACGAACTCATCGCGTATGACACCCGCTCAGGCCCGTTGCCGATCGATACGGCTCGACACATCGTCACAGTTGCAGCGAGTTCGGCCGTACCGTTGGCCGACGACCGATTCCTGGCCGCACGAGAACGTGGCGGGGTCTGCGCGATCGATCGAACATCTGGCCGAAGCGTTTGGTGCGCTGAGACCGGGCTGACGGGTCAGGAACTCTTTCGCGCGGATCCCTGGTTGGTCGGAGCTGCGCGTAGTGGAATCTTCGTGGCCCGCACCGACCACGACGGCCTCGACATCGTCTCCCATCTGCGCGTGGACCTTACGCGGGAGCGGTTCGTGGATGTTGTTCCGTCGGGTGGAGGGCTACTGGCCGTGATGGACACGAACGCACCGCGCGCTCCGAAGACAAGCTATCGGATCGACGAGATCGCGATCCGATCGGACGGCTCGATCGCAATCGTTCGGGCCACCGACGTCATGACGCCGCCATGCGGTCGAAGTGACGTGCGAATTGCCGTCGCTGGGACGTGGCTGGGCCTGGCGTGCGAGCGACAAGTGCTCGAATTTGCGCTCGGGGCGGGCGGCCGCGTGCGCTCGGGCCACATCGACTTGCCAAGCCCCGCGCAGACGATCGATGTGGACGACGCGAACACGGTGGCGGTCGGTACGACCACGGGGCTCGTCGCGTTCAACGTCGCCACGAGGGAGCGCGTCGGTCCTGCGCCGACCGATTTAGGGGCGGACATGGCAGTTGAGAGCATTCGATGGCACGGCGGCTGCATCGTGACGATCCAGGTCCCAAGTCGTGAAGCGCGTACCGTCTGGCGACACTGCCGGGCAAGCGGCGGTGGCTACGTCGGTCTCCAGGTGTACGGCTACCGGCACCAGCGCATGCACATCGAGCCTGCACGATTGGAGGGCCTCCCGGACGGCGTACTCTTCGTTACCGGGGTCGGAACGGTCGTGCAACTCGGCATTGGTACCGAGGCGGGCTCGGCCTATCTGCCGCTGACGTCCCGACTCGCCCAGCGCTGACCCAAAGGCCAATCCGGCCGAGCGACACTGCGCGGCATCGCGGCGCCGTCGAGTCGCTCGATGGAATCGCTTCGCGATGCCATATGGATTCCCGTCACGACTCCATATGGATCGAGATCGCGATGCCATATGGATCGTGGTCGCGATGCCATATGGATCGTGGTCGCGATGCCATATGGAATCCCGCCGCGATCCCATATGGCTCGTTCAGGCGATGCATTGCATCGATCCGCCGAACTCGCGTCCGCGCTGCCCCGACTGTCCTCCGGCCCAGTTGCCCCCCCCCCCCCCCGCATGGGGGGAGGGGGTCGGGGGGTGAGGGCCGCACGCCGCGGGCCGCGCGTTCTTGGCCGCGTGCCCTGGCCGACCCAACGAAGGGCACGGCATGCCGTGCCCCTACACCGCGAACTTGGCGAAGCCGGTCGACAACCGTTGACGCACGGACTCCAGCGTCTCCGCCTTTTTCGCAAACGCGAATCGCACCTCGTCCCGCCCCAGCCCCGGCGTGACGTACAGGCTGCTGGCGGCCACGACGGCCACGCCGACGTGCTCGGTCAGCCAGCGGGCGAAGGCGTCGCTGTCGCCGCTGCCGCTGGCAACGTGGACGCCGTCGCGGTCGCGGATGCGGTCGAACCGCCAGGCGTCGAAGCGGCAGAGCAGGTAGTACGCGCCTTCCGGGGCGGTGCACGTGAAGCCGCTGGCGCGGACGATGTCGAGCATCGCGCTGCGGCGGACGGCGTAGGCGGCGCGCTGATCGGCGAAAAACGATTCGGGCAGGGCCAGCGCGGCGGCAGCGGCGTGCTGGAGGGGCGTCGGGGCGCAGATCGTCGTGAAGTCGTGGACGGTGCGCAGCGCGTGGGACCACGGCTCGGGCGCGACGGCGTAGCCCAGTCGCCAGCCCATGACGGCGAACGTCTTCGAGCAGCCGGAGAGCGTGATCGTCCGCTCGCGCATGCCCGGCAGCGTCGCCAGCGGCACGTGGACGTGCGGTTCGTAGACGATCCGGTCGTAGATCTCGTCCGTGATCGCCACGAGGTCGCGCGCGATGCACAGCGCGGCAACGGCATCGAGCTCGGCGCGTGTGAAGACACGGCCGGTCGGGTTGTGGGGGGCATTCAGGATCAGCGCCTTCGTCCGCGGCCCGACGGCGGCGGCCAGCCGGTCGACGTCGAGCGCGAAGTCGGGCGCGAGGAGCGGTACGCCGACCGCGCGCCCGCCCGCAAATCGGGCCGCCGGGGCGTAGTTCTCGTGCGCCGGCTCGAGGACGATCACCTCGTCGCCCGGCTCGAGGAGTGCCATCAGCGCCACCGTCACGGCCTCGGTCACACCGCACGTCACGGTCACGTGCCGCTCGGGATCGACCCAGTCGAAGTGCGGCGCGAAGCGGGCGCGGTAGCTCGCCGCGATCGCTTCGCGCAGCGCCGGCACGCCCCACGTGATGGCGTACTGGTTGTGGTCCGCCATGATCGCCTCGACCGCGGCGCGGCGGACGGGCTCGGGCGTCCCGAAGTCCGGGAAGCCCTGGGCGCAGTTCACCGCGTCGTGGGCGATCGCCAGGCGGGTCATCTCGCGGATCTGACTCTCGATCAGACCGTCCAGGCGGCCGGCGGGGCGGCGAAGGGTCATCGTCGTCCCGCGCGCTGTCGTCGGGCCGAAGGCGGATGCGGCGCACCCGCCGACCCGCCCCGGTAGGCCGGACGCTGTTCCGGCACGGCGCCCGCGGTCGGCTCGGCTGTGGGCTCGTTCGGCGGCGTGGCCGTCGGCGCGAACGGCGTCGGGATACCGTCGCCGGCCGTCGGGATGGGCGTCGCGGCGGGCGGCACGGGCGTCGACGACGGCGGCGGCGCGACGGTCGGCCGTACGGCCAGCGTCGGCGTCGCGCCCGGCGCGGTGGCCTTGGGCGTGAGGGGTGTCGGCGTGACGCGGGCGACGGTACTGGCGGTGGCGCTCGGCGTCGGGCCGAGCGTCGGGATGCCGGTGGGGGACGCCGTCGGCGTCGGGAGGTCGAGTACGATCCGGACGTCGTCCGAACGCTCCGTGCCGCAGCGGTCGCGGGCGGTCACGCGCAGCACATACGTGCCGCTCGAGAGGCCTCCGAGGTCGAGCTCGGCCAGGACACCGTCCGTGACGGGGTCGTCGAACGGGCCGGCGACGCGGTCGAAGTCGCCCGGGTTGCGGCCGGCGCCGATCTCGACCACGTACTCCTCGAAGCCGGGCAGGAAGGCGGTGCCGGCCAGGACGACCTCCCCCGTCACCGTATCACCGTCGTCGGGCGCGCCGATCTCGACGTCCGCCTCGCCGCTGTCCACCGGGCTCGTCTCGGCGGGCGGCTGCGGGATGCCGTTCGCCTCGGCCCAGGCGCGGAACGCCTCGGGGT
The DNA here is from genome assembly GCA_020853525.1 of Ardenticatenales bacterium. Lineage (GTDB taxonomy): Bacteria > Chloroflexota > Anaerolineae > Epilineales > Epilineaceae > Avedoeria. Next base: position 143,819 of record JADYYS010000039.1, read on the forward strand.
AGATCTTGAACGGCTTGCGCTCGACGAGGCAGTCGGGTGCGGCGTCGGCGGCCTTCAGGCCGGTGGCCGGGTCGAGGCGGACGAGCTGCCAGAGATCGCGTTCCGGCGGAAGGGGCGGGTGATCGACGGCATAGAAGTGGTTCGTGCGCTCGGGGCAGGCCTCGCTGGGAAGCGTACCGGTGTCCCGACAGACTTCGAACGCGGCGACTCCGCTCGGGACCGGGAAGTCATGCACCTCGATCTGCTGGTGGTAGGTGCTCATGAATCGGCTCCAGATCGGCGCCGCGCCGATCGAGCCCGCCGTGTTGGCCATCGGCCGACGGTCGGCGTTGCCGACCCAGACGCCCGTCACGAGGTCGGGCGTGTAGCCGATCGTCAGCGAGTCGCGGTAGTCGTCCGTCGTGCCGGTCTTCACGGCCGCCGGCCGCCCGTCGGCCAGACTGAGGTTGTGCAGCACGCCCTCGAACGCCGGGCGACGGTTGTTCGGATCGCGCAGGATGTCCGTGACGAGAAACGCATCGGCGGCCCCGACGACCTGTTTGCCCTGGACGCTGCCCTCGACGACGCACGGCGTGCCCGTGGCGGCCTCGCAACGCACCACCTTGGCGCTGTCGACGACCTTGCGGATCGCCACGACCGGCCGGCGGACGCCGCCCGCGGCCAGGACGCCGAACGCACCCGTCATCTCCAAGAGCGGCACCTCGCCGCTGCCGAGGACGAGGCTGAGGCCGTAGTCCCCCTCCCGGTCGAGCGTCGTGATCCCGAGCCGCTCGGCCATGTCGATCAGCGCCGGCAGGCCGATGTGGGCCAGCGTCCGCACGGCCGGGATGTTGTAGCTGTTGCCGAGCGCGACGCGCGCGGTGACGATGCCGTGCTCGCGCCGGTCGTAGTTCACCGGCACGTAATCGCTGCCCGCGCCGCCGGGGTAGCGGACCTCGATATCCGCGATCTGCGTGCCGGGCGACCAGCGATCGTCCGTCCCCCGCCCCTTGCCCTCGAACGCCGTCAGGTAAGCGATCGGCTTCATCGTGCTGCCCGGCTGGCGCGGCGCGAGGGCCATGTTCACCTGGCCCTCGATCTCGACGTTCTCGAAGTCCGCGCTGCCGACGAACGCGACGACCTCGCCGCTGGCCGGTTCGAGGGCGACGAGCGCGCCGTTCGAGGCGCCCTGCGCCGCCAGCGCCGCCACGTGCTCCGCCACCGTCCGCTCCGCGACGAGCTGCGAGCGCGGTTCGAGCGTCGTCGTGACCTCGAGGCCGTACTTCTGGAGTGCTTCGGCGCCGTACATCGTCTCGAGCTGCTGGCGGACGTACTGGACGAAGTGCGGCGCCCGCATCTCGAACGTCGGCGGTGGCTGAAGCTCCACCGGCGCCGCCTTGGCCTCTTCGGCGGCTGCGGCGTCGATCAGCCGCGCTTCGGCCATCAGGCCGAGGACGACGTCGCGGCGGTTCCTGGCGTCCTCGGGGTTCGTGTACGGATCGTGGAGCGAGGGCGCCTGCGGCAGGCCAGCCAGCAGCGCGGCCTGGGGCAGCGAGAGGTCCTTGGGCGGAACGCCGAAGTACGTGAGCGCGGCGGCGTGGATGCCGTAGGCATGGTTGCCGTAGTAGAGCTCGTTCAGGTAGATCTCGAGGATGCGGTCCTTGGGGTAGCGCCGGCTGATCTCGGTCGCCAGGATCGCTTCCTTCACCTTGCGCCGGACGGTCCGCTCGGGCGTGAGGTAGAGCCCCTTCACAAGCTGCTGTGGGATCGTCGAGGCGCCCGAGACGACGCGCCGCTCGCGGACGGCGTACCAGACGGCGCGGACGACGGCCAGCGGGTCGACGCCACGGTGCCGATAGAAGTTCGCGTCCTCGGTCGCCACCGTCGCGTCGACCATCACCTTGGCGACGTCGGCGATCGCCACGGCCGTGCGCCGACCGGCGTTCGGATCGATCGACTCGTACAGCAGGCCGCCGTCGCGATCGTAGATCCGCGTGCTCTGGAACTGGCTGGCGCGCTGCGCAAGCTCGTCCGCCGAGGGCAGCTGGCGCGCCACGTAGGCGTACAGCGCCACGAACAGGAGCACGCCCGCACCGAACAGCGCTGCGCCGTAGCCGACGTACGCGCCGACGCTGCGCGGCCGACGAGGCGGGGCGGCGCGGCGGGCGGGCGACGGGGCGGGCGATGGGCGGAGCGGCTCGGTCGGGCGGTCGGCGGAAGTGGGTGGACCGATCATCGCTTGAGGCTCCTCGGGGCACGACGCGGCCGACCAAGGATGTCGGCAGCGGGGGCGGCGGTCAACGATGCACGGTGCGGGGCTTGGCGGCCGGGGACGATGGCACTACGCTCTGCTGCATGAAGATCAACGAAATCGAGTTCGTCAAGGGCGTCGTCTCGCCTGCCGGCTATCCGCGCGACGGCCTGCCGGAGATCGCGTTCCTCGGGCGGTCCAACGTCGGCAAGAGCTCGCTGTTGAACTTGGTGACCGGTCGGCGCAGCATCGCCCGCACCAGCCGGACGCCGGGCAAGACGCGCGAGATCAACTACTTTCTGATCAACGGGAAGGCGTACCTCGTCGACCTGCCGGGCTACGGCTACGCCAAGGTGTCGCGCACGCAGCGCGAAGCGTGGGCCAAGCTCATGGCCCCGTATCTCCAGCAGCGGCCGACCGTGAAGCTCATCTTCCATCTCATCGACAGCCGCCACCCCCCGACCGACCTCGACCGTGTGGCGATCGGACTGTGCGCCGGATCCAAGGCCCGTTATGTCATGGTCCTGACGAAGACGGACAAGCCGAACCAGCGCGAGCGCGCCGCCAGCACGAAGGCTCTCGCCGCCGCGCTGACCGAACTCGGCATCGACCCGCCGATCGTGCAGACGAGCGCCGCGGCGCGCCGCGGCGCGGATGCGCTGCTGGCCCACATCGCCGCCGCGATCTCCGGTGGGCCGCCGCCGACGAACGCCTACTCGGGCACGTCGACGACGGCATCGGCCGTGATCCAGCCGCCGCCGCCGGCCTCGCCGCCCTCGTCCGCCAGCCGCAGCCAGCGCCCGCGCCGCTCCACATAGCGCACCTCCGCGCCCTCGGGCAGCGACCGCACGGCGGAGAACGGCAGCCCGGGACCCTGACGGACCGCCGCCGAGCGCGGTTCGACGATGATCGCGGGCACCGCGGCTGCACGCCGCACGATCCGCGCGCCGAGCAACGCACCCGCCAGCAGCGCCGCCCCGAGCGCCCCTCCGGCGACCACGCGCACCCAGCGCCGGGTTTCGACCCGCCCCGCCCAGAGCGCCAGTACCGCCACCCACCACGCGGCGAGCACGAGCGCCGCGAGCCCGTCGAGCGACCACCACGCGCGGCTCGCCGTCGCCCACCACGCGATCGACCCGCCTTGTCGCCGGGCCGGTGCGAAGGCCGTGGCGTGATCCACCTCCGGCAGGTCGCCGTTGCCGGCGGTCACCGCACGTGCATCTGCGTCCGCCACACCCCCTTCGGCGACCGTGGCCGACGCAGCGCCGCTTGCCAGCTGCATCCGCAGCCATGCGATGTTCGCCCGCAGCGCCGGCTCGCGCGGTGCCATCGCCTCGGCCAGCCGGTAGGCCGCCATCGCCCGCCCCGGCCGGCCGCTCCGGACGTACGCGTTGCCCAGGCGGACGGCGTGCGCCGCATCGAGCCCGCCGAGCGCCTGGGCGTCCGCATACGCGTCGGCGGCCGCGGCGGGGTCACCGGCGGCGTACAGTGCGTCGCCGGCGGCGACGAGATCGGCGGCCGACGGAGCTCCGGGTGTGGGCATCACCGGCGTCATTGCCGCCACCCGGCCGCCGCTCCCCGGCGACCACCCGACGAGCACGGCCGCTGCGAACGCGGCAAGACCGGCCGACATCCCCGTGCGCACGCGGCTGCCGAGCGTCGCACCCGCGGGCACGGCCCGTCGGTTCGCGCGCATCACCCGCCCTCCCCCCGCCCCAACGCCGCGGCAAGTGCAGCGACGAGCGCCTCGGCATCGGCGGCTTCCGTGCGGCCCGGGCGCCCGCTCACGTGCGAGTCGTGACCGTCGGCTGCCTCGTAGCCGGCGGGCCGCCACGCCGCGGCGTCGCCGAGCGCGAGCGCTTCCACCGCCCGGCGGGCGAGCTCCGTGCCGAGACCGCGCGCTTCCAGCAGCGGCAACAGCGCATCGTGCGCGACGCCGGCCACGCGCGGACCGATGGCCGCCGACAGCACGGCTCGCACCGCGTCAGCGAGCGCGACGGCCGGTACGGCGCCGGCGGAGGATGCCGCGACCATCTCACGCCGCGCCGCGTCGGCGGCGGCACGTACCCGCGCGCCGTATGCGTTGCGCTGTGCGGCACGCCGGCGCGCTCGCCGCAGGCGGCCGATGTCGAGCGCGACGACGGCAAACGGGCCGAACCAGAGCAGCCAGTAGCCGAGTCGTGTAACCCGGGCAGCCGCTGCGCGGCCGCGGCCGAGGACGCCGGAGCCCGTCTGTGCGCCGGGAAGAGGGATTTCGGGTTCCAGGAGCGGGGCATCCGTGCGCCAGCGGGACGTGTCGGGGACGGGCACGACGCCGTCCACCATCGGCACCGCGCGGTCCGCGGGATCCGTCGCGGCGGGCGCGGCGGCGCCGGCGTTCGAGGCCGGACGGACACGCACATCGATGGGGGCCGTCTCGGCCACGGCGTAGCTGCCGCGCTGCGGGTCGAAATAGGCATAGCGAACGGCCGGCAGTTGGGCCGCACCGGGCCGCGACGGGACGTACAGCCGCCGCCACGTCCGCTGGCCGACGATCCGGCCATCGCGCGCCTCGACGGCCTGCGTCTGGCCATCGTCGTAGGACTGCCAGCCGGCGATCTCCGGCCAGGCGGGGTCCGGTGCGGTCTCGACGTTCCCCTCACCGCTGAGCGTCAGCGTCAGGCGGACGGGCTCGTCGACCGCCACGTCGGTCGGGGCGGCGGATGCGGCGAGGCTGTAGCGGCCGACGGCGCCGCCGAACGCGGGCGGCGCGTCGTCGGGCAGCGGACGGATACGGACGGAGAGCGGCTCCGTCGCAAGGCGGTTGCGGGCATCGTTCAGGTCGCCGACGAGCGAGAGACGGGCGGGTGGGATCTCGATGTCGCCGCTGCGGGTCGGAAAGAGATACGTGTCGAGGTCCGTCACCAGGTAGAGGCGGTCGCCGACGAGGACGCGGTCCGAGCGCTGGCTGGACTCGCGGCGCTGCCAGAAGCCGGTGAACGGCGGCGCGCCGTACGACGGCTGCTGGCCAAGGTTGGCGGCTTGAAAGAGGCGGAAGGTGTAGACGATCTGCTCGCCGAGCCAGGCTTCCGGCTTGTCGACGCCGGCGGTGATGAAGAACCGCTCGCCGGGCGCCACCGCACCGGGCGCGGCCTGCGCGGGCGACACCGTCGGCTGGGTGCCGACCGTGACGGAGATCGGAATCGGCTCGGTGCGATACGTCCGGCCGTTGATGTCGATGGTGAACGACGGGACGACGAGGTCGCCGGAGCGCATCGGCTGGAGCGCGTAGTCGTAGCCGAGCTGAAACGAGGGCACGCCGTTGATCATCGCGAGATTCGAGCTGCTGGTGCTGCCGACGATCGCGAAGCCATCGAACACGGGCTGCTGCAGCTGGGACAGCTGCATGGTGTCGGCGTTCACCTCGACGCGCAGACGGAGCGTATCGTCCGTCGAGAGCGTCGTCCGGTCGACGGTGGCCGAGATCGGGCTCGGCGCAGGCGGCGTCGGGGCGGCGGCTGACGGGTCGCTGGGGGGCTGGGCGTTCGCGGGCGGCGCGAGGGCGAGGACGACCAGCGCCCAACCGCAGGCCGCGAGCGGACGCCACATGCGGCGCGCCGTCACCAGTCCTGCTCCGGCGGGTTCCCCGGCGCCATCAGCCGCATCCGCAGCACCTCGCCCAACGTCCGTGCCCGCCCGCCGATCGCCTCGAGCAACCGCCGCGCCTCTTCCTGCGACATCTGAGCCGACGCGCCCCCGCTCCGACTGCCGGCCTGGCCGGCGGCCGGCGTGCCGCTCGTCCGTTCGCTGCCCGCGCCGGGCGTGCGGCGCGCCTGCGCCATCGCGGTGCTCGTCCCGCCCGCACCGGTGCTCGCCTGCCCGTCGGACGCCGCCGGCGTGCCCGTCGCGCCCGGCGTGCCGGTGCCTGGACCGCTCGCGGACGATTCGGCCCCCTCTTCCTCGCCGCTGCCTGGCTCTTGACCCTCCCCTTGCTCCTCACCGGGACGGCTCTGCCCATCGGACGATTGCTGGCCCTCCTGGCCCTCGGCCCTCCGGTCGTCCTCCGCCTCGGACTGCGACTGGGCCGCGTTCCGTGCCGCCAGCGCGAGCTCGAGGTTGTGCTTGGCGTCGCCGTCGGCGGGCGTCGAGCGCAGCACCTCGGAGAGGGCGTCGATCGCGACGTCGAGCTCGCCGGCCATGAGCGCGGCGGTGCCGAGGTTGTACCACGCCATGGCCGCCAGATCGCCCGTCGCTCCGACGAGCGCGCGCTCGAAGTCCCGCCGAGCGCTGCCGAAGTCGCCGTCGACCAGGCGCGCCACGCCGAGGTCGTATGCCGGCTCGGAGCGTTCGGGTGCGGCGTCGGCGGCGGCGGCGTAGTGGGCGGCGGCCGCCTTCGTGTCGCCGGCGGCCAGCGCCTCGTTGCCGGCGCGCACGTCGGCCGCGACGTTCGGGGCGCAGCCGGCGGCGAGCGGCCCGAGCATGAGCATGACGGCGATGGCCGGCACCGCGGGGCGGACACGGCGGCCGACGGCGTCGGCGGGTTCCGCCGTGCCGCGGTCCGCAGCCTGCGCAGCTGCCTTGGCGCCGCGACCGACGAACGACGACGCTTCGACGACGACCATAAGGAGCACGGCGACGAGCAGGAACAGCTGGAAGCGCTCGACGCGTGACGTCTCGATCCGACCCTCGCTCGTGCCGCGCTGCATGCCGTCAAGGGCGGCCAGCAGGCCGTCGATCGCACCGCCCGCGACGCCGGCACGCCAGTACGAGCCGCCCGTCGTGGCCGCGAGGCGCTCCAGCGGGCGTTCCGCCAGGCGCGAGATCACGGGCTGGCCGGCGGCGTCGACCTTCCAGCCGATGACATTGCCGGCCGCGTCCAGCTGCGGCACGCGCTCACCGACCGGCGAGCCGTAGCCGACGGCGAAGATCTTCACGCCTGCGTCGCGCGCCTCGTCGGCCGCGACTTGCGGGTCGGCGGCGTGGTCCTCGCCATCCGTGATGAGGAAGACGGCCTTGCCGCCCTCGCGGCGCATGTCGAACGCGGCCAGCGCCGTGCGGAGCGCGTCGGCGATCTCGGTGCCGGGACGGGAGATGACGGCCGGCTGGGCGGAATCGAGGAAGCCGCGGGCGGTGGCGTAGTCGCTCGTAAGCGGAAGCTGGACGAAGCTCGCGCCGGCAAAGAGCACGAGGCCGACCTCGTCGCCCTGGAGCAGCTCGAACAGTCGGCCGATCTCGGCCTTGGCGCGCGACAGCCGATCCGGCTTGATGTCCTGCGCCAGCATGCTCGTCGAGACGTCGAGCACGACGATGACCTGGTTGCCCTGCTGTTGGACGACCTGCACCGCCCGCCCCCACTGCGGCCGCGCCAACGCGACGACGGCGAGCGCCAGCGCCACCGGCCAGAGCGCGTCGCGCACCCGCCGCGCGCTCGCATCGGCCGCGGGGCTGAGGCGGGCGATCAGCGCCGGATCGCCGAGGCGGTGGAGCGCGCGGGCGCGGCTGCGGGCAGAAGCCAACAGCAGCAGCACGGCCAGCGGGACGAGCGCGAGCAGCCACAGGAGCATCGGACGGGCAAACGTCATCGCTTCAACCTTCGTCAGGGCAGCGTGCGCAGCGCCGTGCGGCGCAGCACGAGCTCGAGGCACCACAGCGCCAGCGCCGGGCCGAGCCACCACGCGAACAGCTCGCGATAGCGCGTCCATTGTCGCAGCTCGACCGTCGACTTCTCGAGCTTGTCGATCTGCGCGTAGATCTCCCGCAGCGCGGCCGTGTCCTGCGCCCGAAAGAACGCGCCGCCGGTGGCGTCCGCGATCGCGCGCAGCGTCTCCTCGTCGATCTGGCTCTCCTGATAGGCCACGCGCGGCCCGAAGAAACCGTCGACCGGCACCGGCACCTGGCCGCTCCGGGCGGCGGCGATCGTGTAGACCTTGATGCCCAGCGCCCGCGCCGCCTCGGCCGCCGTGAGCGGGTCGATCTGGCCGACGTTGTTCACGCCGTCCGTCAGGAGGACGATGATCTTGCTCTTCGCCTTCTGGTCCTTGAGCATCGCCGCCGCGTTCGCCAGCCCAAGGCCGATCGCCGTGCCGTCCTCGATCCCGAGCTCGGTCGACAGCTTCACCTGATCGAGCTGGCGCAGGAGGACGCCGTGGTCGACGGTGATCGGACACTGATCGAACGCTTCGCGCGCGAACACGACCAGTCCGAGCCGATCGTACTGCCGGCTCTCCACGAACTCCTTGATGACGGCCTTGGCCGCCGCCAGCCGGTTGTCCGGCTCGAAATCCAGTGCCGCCATGCTGCCGCTGATGTCGAGCGCCAGCGCGATGTCGATGCCCTCACCCTGGATCGTCTCGCGCGCCTGCCCGCTCTGGGGCCGCGCCAGGGCGACGACGGCCAGCCCGAGCGCGACGAGCCGCACCGGTCCGAGCAGCGCGTGCAGCCGCTGGCGCAGCGAGTGCCCGGCCGCCGCACTGGCCCGCCCGACCGCCGCCGTGCTCGCGACGCGAAGCGAGGCCGCGGCCTCGACGCCCGTGCGGCGCCGGCGCCAGCGCGGGGCGAGCGCCAGCAACGGCACGGCCAGCAGCAGCACGAGCGCCTCGGGCGAGGCGAACCGGAACGCCGTCATGCCGCCGCCCCGTCGCCGGGCGAAGGGAAGGGGTCGCGGCCGGGCGGCGAATCGTGGTCGTCGTCGGGTGACGGCCGGTGGTCGTCCTCGGGCGCTGCGTCGGGCGCTGCGTCGGACGATGCGTCGGACGGTGGGCGTCCATCATCCGGCGAAACGGAGACGCCGTACGGCAGGGCCGCCCGCGCGGCCGCCGCCTCGGCGGCGATCCGCCGCCGCTCGGCCGCACCCCACAGCCCGCCGAGCAGCGCGCGCGCGTCGGCCAACGAGTCCCGCGCGGTGGCGGCGTCGGGGATGATCCGGGCGAACTTCACGAGGTCGGCGTCGCTGAGCACGGCCAGGAGCGGCTCGACCTCGACGTCCCGCATGCCCGGCGGGCCGAACGCCGCGGCAAGCTCGGGCGTCGTGCGCTCCAGAGCCGGCACGTGGTAGGCACGCTCGACGAACAGCCGGAGCGTGTCGGCGAGGCGGGTGTAGTGCTCGATGACCCGGCCGCGTACCGGCAGGTCGGCGGCGGCGAGGTCGTCCAACGCGGCGTTCGCCAGGTCGAGGGGCGAGCGGAAGTCGTGGACCGGCACGGGCTCAACAGCGGCGGCCGCGTGCCGCCGGAACAGGCGCCGCAGCGCCCAGACGAGCAGCGTGATCAGCGCGCCGACGACGCTGAGCGCGCCGAGGATGAGCGGCCAGCGGCCGGACGTCGGCAGATCGACCGGGCCGCGCGGGCCGCGCGGCGCCGTGTCGTTCGGATCGAGGACGGAGCGGATCACGACGTCGATCGGTGCGGCGACGACGGTCCGGGTCGCGCCGCCCACATCGACGGCCGTCAGGCGGAGGGGGGGCGTTTGAAGGGTGCCCGTCGTGAACGCCGTGGCCGTGATGACCCGGTGCTCGACGAAGACCATGGCACCCGGGACCGCCGTACCATCCAGCACGCGCCGCGGCCCGACGGCGAGAACCTCGAACGGGCCCCATCGCCCCATCACGTCGGGCCAGACGATCGTCGTGCCGGCCGGATGGGTCACCCGCACATCGAACGCGATCCGGTCGCCGACCGTCGGCGCCGCGGTCTCGAGCTCGATGGAAGCGGCAGGTTCGCCGTCCTGGGCCGGCACGCGGCCGGCGGCCGGCGCGGCGCCCAGCGCGCACGCGGTCCCGAGCGCGACCGCGACGCCCGCCGCGACGCGCGCCGTCGCTCGGACGCACGTTCGCGCAGCGCCGCCGGTGGACGGCGCCGTACGATGCACGCGTGGGTCGATCATCGGGCCGATCACGCGGCCGACCGGCGGCGGCCGGCGCGGCGGCGGGTGCGCGCACGGCGTTGGAAGAACGAAGCGAGCGCCGGTGCGTAGTCGACGCCCGTCGTGACGGCGATCCGGTCGACGCCTCCGTCGCGCAGCGCCGCGGTGAGGTCGGCGGCGTGGGCGGCGCGGGCGGCGGCGTGGGCGGCACGCCAGCGAGGGCTGCTGGTGTCGACGAGCGCGTGGGCGCCGTGCTCGGCATCGGCGAGGCGCAGGAGCCCGACGGCCGGGATCTCGGCCTCGAGCGGATCCGTCAACTCCACGGCCACGACGTCGTGGCGGCGGCGCGTGGCGGCGAGGGTCGTGCGGAACCGGCCGATGTCCGTCTGGAAGTCGGAGATCAGGAAGAGGATGCCGCGCCGGGCGAGGACCCGGTTGGCGGTGTCGAGGGCGAGGCGCACGTTGGTGCCGCGGCCGGTCGGGCGTGTCGTGAGCAGCTCGCGCACGAGGCGCAGCACGTGGCGCCGGCCCTTGCGCGGCGGGACGAGCAGCTCCACCTTGTCGGAGAACAGCACCAGTCCGACGCGGTCGTGATTCGTCGTCGCGGCGAACGCGAGGACGGCGCCGAGCTCGGCTGCCAGATCGCGCTTGAACCGGCCGCGCGTTCCGACATCGAACGAGGCGCTGACGTCGACGACGAGGAGGACGGTCAGCTCGCGCTCCTCGACGAAGCGCTTGACATGCGGCTCGCCGGTCCGGGCGGTGACGTTCCAGTCGATCGTGCGGACCTCGTCGCCCGGCTGGTACGGTCGCACCTCGTCGAAAGCCATGCCGCGGCCTTTGAAGACGGAGTGGTATTCCCCGCCGAAGCTCTGGTCGACGAGGTGGCGCGTCCGAATCTCGATGCGCCGGATCTGGCGCATGAGCTCGGGCGTCAGCACGGACTGCGGCGCCTCCTCGGGAGCAGGCGCGGCGGGACGGCGGCGGAAGAGCGGCACCGGCCTGCCCTACGGAACGTCGATGCGCTCGAGGATGCGCTGGACGATCGCGCTGCCGCTCACGCCTTCCGCTTCGGCCTCGTAGCTCGGGATCACGCGGTGGCGCAGCACGTCCGGCGCAAGCGCCTTGACATCGTCCGGGGTGACGTACGGCCGGTGGCGGAGGAAGGCATGGGCGCGCGCCGCCGCAACGAGGTAGATGCCGGCCCGCGGCGAGGCGCCGAAGTCGATGAGCGGCGCGAGATCCTTCAGGCCGGCCGACGCCGGATCGCGGGTCGCCCAGACGAGATCGAGGACATACTCCTTGATCTTGTCGTCGACATAGATCCGGCGCGCCACTGCGCGCGCCGCGAGGACGTCGGCCGGCTGGACGACGGGCATGGGCGGCGGGAGCGCTGCACCGGTCATCACGTCGAGGACACGCCGCTCCTCGGAGCGGTGCGGATACGTCACCTCGACCTTCAACATGAACCGATCGACCTGCGCCTCGGGCAACGGGTACGTGCCTTCCTGCTCGATCGGGTTCTGTGTCGCGAGCACGAGGAACAGCTCGGGCAACGGAAACGTCTCGTCGCCGATCGTCACCTGGCGCTCCTGCATCGCTTCGAGGAGCGCCGACTGGACTTTGGCCGGCGCGCGGTTGATCTCGTCCGCCAGGACGATGTTGGCGAACAGCGGGCCCTTGTGGACGCTGAACTCGGCCGTCCGCGGGCTGTAGACCTGGGTGCCGACGAGATCGGCCGGAAGGAGGTCGGGGGTGAACTGGACCCGGCTGAACTCGGCGTGCAGGCAGCCGGCGACGGTCTTGACGAGGAGCGTCTTGGCCAGGCCGGGCACGCCCTCCAGCAGGAGATGGCCGTCCGCCAGCAGGGCGATGAGCACGCGCTCGACCATCACGTCCTGTCCGACGACGTAGCGCCGTATTGCGGCCTCGAGCGGCTCGACGAACGCGCCGGAGCGCTGGACGGCGGCCGCGAGATCGCGCAGCTCCGACGTCCGGTCGCGGTCGGCGGGCGGGACGGGGCCGTGGTCGTCCGTCGGCTCCGGGCTCGGGGTGCCGGCGAGCCCGCCGCCGTCCGTTGCCGGCGACGACGGCCACGACCGGGCGGTCGTCGCACCGGCGACGTCGTGTGCGTCGTCGTTGGGCACGGTGGTTGGATCGGCCATCGAGATCTCCTCAGCAGCACTGCGCCCGGCACAGGTTGTCACGGGGTCGGGCGCAGATTATGGCATCGCCGACCACCTGCCGGCGCCGTTCATGGGCGCCGCGCGCCCCTTTCTCACGAACTCTTCATGGTGGCCGGTCGGGCGCATCTGCGCGACACCCAGCCCCGCCGCACCGCCGCTCACGCCGCGCTCATGCGCCCGACGACGCGGTCAGCCGGTGGGCTCCGGCAGCGTGGCGGTCAACGCGGCCACGCGGTCGACCATCTCCGCGAGCACGGCGAACGCGGCGTCGACCGGATCGCGGGAGCGCATGTCCACGCCGGCGCGCTCGAGGAGAGCGAGCGGGAAGTCGGAGCCGCCCGCGCCGAGGAACGTGCGATAGGCCCCGACCGCGCCGGGCGCACCGCCGAGGACGCGCTCGGCCAGCGCGTTGGCGGCGCTGATGCCGGTGGCGTACTGATAGACGTAGAAGTTGGAGTAGAGGTGGGTGTGGAACTGCGCCCACGTGATCCCGTCGCGATCCCGGTCGACGACGACCTCGTCGCCGTACCCCTCCTCGAACAGGTCGGCCAGCAGGCCGTTCATGACGTCGGCGTTCAGCGGCTGGCCGCGCTCGGCGCGCTCGTGCAGCGCCAGCTCGAAGCGGGCGAGGGTGGGCATAAGGAAGAAGTAGCGGTGGAAGTTGCTGAACGCCTCCTCGAGCAGTGCCAGCTGGAACGCGGGCGCCTGCTGGTGCTCGAGCAGCCAAGCGCGCACGAGCGCCTGGTTGAAGTTCGATGCCACCTCGGCGGCGAACAGGCCGTAGCGCGCCGTGGCGTACGGCTGCGTGCGGCGGGAATAGTACGAGTGCATGGAGTGCCCGATCTCGTGGGCCAGCGTGCTCAGGCTGAAGATGTCGTCGTTGTAGCTCATGAAGATGAACGGATGGGTGTCGTAGCTACCCGTCGAGAAGGCACCGGAACGCTTGCCGACGTTCGGGTAGATGTCCACCCAGCGGCCGGTCGTCAGCCCTTCGGCCATCACGGACACGTAGTCGTCCCCGAGCGGCCGCATGCCTTCGATGATCCATTCCACGGCCTGCGCGTACGGCACGACGGGCGGGGCGGCCGTCAACGGCGCCTTGAGATCGTACGGATGGAGCGTGTCCAAGCCGAGGGCGCCGCGCCGCCAGCGAAAGTAGCGATGCCACGTGGGCAGGTTCGCCCGGAAGGCGGCCAGGAGGTTGTCGTAGACGTCGCGCGGCACGAAGGTCTGGGCGAGCGCCGCGTCGACGCTGGAAGGGTAGCGGCGCGCCGCGGCGAAGAACGCGTCCTGCTTGATCCCGGCCGCCAGCGCCGTGGCCATTGTCTGCTTGCACGCAAGGTGCGCATCGGCGTAGCTCTCGTACGCCGTCCGCCGCACGCCACGATCCGGGTGGGTGACGAGCGCGCCGATCGTCCCCTGGGCCACGGCGTGCGCGGTGCCGTCGGCGCCCACGGCCGGCGCGAACGCCAGCTCGGCGTTGGCCAGGACGGAGTGGACGGAAGACGCGGTGCGAAACGGGTCGCTGATCTGACCGAACACCGCTTCGACCTCGGCCGACCGGACATGCGGCCGACGGCGCTCCAGGCGATCGAAGCCGTGCGCGTAGGGACCGAGGGCGGGCTCATGCGCCACCCAGTCGCGCAGCGTCGCCGCCTCGATCGCGAGAACCTCGGGCTCGTAGAAGGCGGTCGCACCGGCCACGCGCGATCCGAGCGAGCGCATTCGGTCGACCATCGCCAGCGCTTCGGCGTCGGCGGCATCGACCGCCGCGAACATGCTGGCGAACAGCCAGACCCGCTCGAACGGCCGGGCGAGCGCCTCCATCGCCGTCAGGCACGTCAGCAGCTGCGCCGGACCTTGCGCCAGCGTACCGGCGAACGCCGCGACGGCCGGCAGCGCCGCCTCGACGCCGGCGACCGCCAGCTCCCATGCAGCGCGGTCCGGAAACACGCTCTCGACGTCCCAGGTGGATGCGGGGTCGACGTCCCGGCGGATGGGCAAGGCGGCGGTCATGGGCGGTCTCCTGATCGGGCGGCATTGCGGGGACGGTCGGCGGGAGATGCGGTGCCGTTGGCCACCGCGGCGCGTCATTGTATCCACGTTCCTGTTCCGCCACCGTCCCGCCGACACGGCGACCGCCCGGCAGATCTGCCGGGCGGTCGTGAAGATCCTGTGTCGGCGGGCGATTCGCCCGCACGATGGAGGGGCGCTAGCGGGCCGGAATCAGCGCCGCAACGGGCCTGAGGCACTCCGTCAGGCAGCGCTGGATTTCCTGCGCCATCACCTCGGTGCAGCTCTCGACCGTGCCGCCGCCCGCCACGCAGCGCTGGAACACCGCCGCGCCGGCCCGCGCGCACTTCGTGCTGCAATCCGGAATCGGCGCCGGCGGCACCTGCTTGTCGCAGTGCTTGATGCAAACGTCGTACGACTCCTTGGCCCGTCCTTCGCACGCCTGCTGCTCGCCGCCCTCGGCCAGGCACTTCGCCAGCACCTCGCGCGCCGCCTTGGCGCACCGGTCCTGGCAGTCGATCGGCTGCGGCCGGGGGCAGCCCTTCAAGCAGACTTCGAGTGCGGCGCGCATCCGCTCGCGGCAGACCGCTTCCTCGCCGCCGTCGGCCCGGCAGGCCTTGAAGACGGCCTCCGCCCGCTGCTTGCAGCCCGCCTCGCACGACTCCGTCGGCCGCTCGCACGCGGCGATGCAGGCATTCAGGGCGTGGCTCTTCTCGCCCAGGCAGTCTTCCTCGCCCGCTCCGCGTTCGCGACACGCGTTGTAGACCGCCTCGGCCTTCGCGTTGCACTGAGCGCGGCAGCTCTCCGGCTTTGGCGTCGGCCTCGGGCAGCGGGCCAAGCAGTCCAGGAGGACTTTGTTCGACCGTTCGTGGCAGGCCTTCTCGTCGCCGCCGCCCTGGATGCAGGCCTTGAGCTCGGCCGCCGCGTGCTCCTTGCACCGGCCCTCGCACGACAGCGACTGCGGGGTCTTGGAGGCTTCGGGGCGCGGACACGCCAAGAGGCACGCCTCCTTGGCCTTGTGCGCCTCGGCCTCGCAGTCATCCGGCCCGCGGCCCGACGCGATACAAGCGTTGTAGACCTCGTCGAAGCGCTTCTTGCACTTCTCCTCACAGTTCCCGATCCGTGTCGGTTCCGGCTTCGGACACATGCTTGCGCACTTCTCGCGTGCCGTCTTCGCCTCGCGCTCGCAGACGTCCGGCCCGTGTCCGCCGGCGATGCAGGCCTTGTAGACCGCCTCGGCCTCCGCCGCGCAGCGCTGCTCGCACGTCTTTTCCGGAGGACCCGGCGTCTTCGTCGCATCGCGCGGGCAATCCTTGAAGCACGCCTCCTTGGCCTGGCGCGCCTCGTTCTCGCATGCGTCCGGCCCGCGGCCCGAGGCAATGCAGGCGTTGTAGACCTCGTCGAAGCGCTTCTTGCACTTCTCCTCACAGTTCCCGATCCGCGTCGGTTCCGGCTTCGGGCACGCGGCAGCACACTTCTCGCGCGCCGCCTTCGCCTCGCGCTCGCAGACGTCCGGCCCGTGTCCGCCGGCGATGCAGGCCTTGTAGACCGCCTCGGCTTCCGCCGCGCAGCGCTGCTCGCACGTCTTTTCCGGAGGACCCGGCGTCTTCGTCGCATCGCGCGGGCAATCCTTGAGACATGCCTCCTTGGCCTGACGCGACTCGTTCTGGCAGGCATCCGCGCCCCGGCCCGCCGCGATGCAGGCCTTGTAGATCTCCTCGGCATGCGCACCGCACCGCTGCGTGCAGCTGCGCTCGCTCGGCACGGGGGTGGCCGTGGCGTCCGGCCGCGGGCACTCCTTCAGGCACGCCAGCTTCGCGTCGGCCGACTCCTTGTGACAGGCTTCCTCGCCGCGGCCGGCTTCGATGCACGCCTTGAACACCGCCTCTGCGCGCTGCCGGCACTTGTCCTCGCAGGTCGGCACGGCCGTCGACCGCGAGCACTCCCGCATGCAGGCCTCGCGCGCCGCACTCGACTCCTTTTCGCATGCGTCCGGGCCGCGGCCCATCGCGATGCACGCCTCGTACACCTCGTGCGCCCGGGCGTTGCAGCGCTGCTCGCACGTCGGGGTGGGCGATGGGACGGGCGTCGCCTCCTGGTGGGGCGCGGCGGCGCTCGTCGACGACGGGATCCGGAACGTGAAGCCCAGACAGAACAGGGCAAGGCACAGCGACGCCCATCGTCCGAGGTGCGGGCGACGTGCGGCCGGGCCGATCGTCCGTTGCAGTGTGGTCACGGGTGGTCCTCCTGATCGAAAGCCAAATGCGTGGGGTTGCGGGGCACGGCGCGGGCAAGATGCCCAACGATCCTTGCTCCGGACGATGAAGACGCGCCCGGCGGGCGCAACGGTACGCGTGCCGCCGTTCGAACGGTCTAACGCCGTGCCGCGACGGGAGGTCACAACACGCCTCGAAGTTCGTATGGGCATCCCATCGCCTGGACTCCAACCCCGCAACGGCGGGACCGCGCGCGCGGGCGCGACGCCCGCGCCGCAACCGGTCATCGCACCGACGGAAGGTCGCTCGAGGCCCCGACGTAGAGGACGTCGCTGCCCTTCGGACCCCACGCCAGCGCGAAGGCCTCGTAGAATCCCGTGAAGTGGGCGGCGTTCAGCGTGGCCAGGCCGTCGGATGAGCGGAAGAGGTCGGTGCCGTAGCCGCCGAACGCCAGGCCGAACGTGAAGTAGGCCGCGTCGGGGTCGTGTGGGCTGACGAATACGCGTGTGGCACCGGTCATCGCCGCCGGCAGCGTGCCGCCCGCGTCGGCGGGGACCGGCTGGCCGTCGACGACGCGCCGGTCCCACGTGAGGCCGCCGTCCCCGGAGCGCCAGATGCTTCGCTCCGCCGGGCCGCGGCTGACCTGGTTGACGGCCGCGTAGGCCACGTCGGCATCGCCCGGCGCGTGCGTCAACCAGACGCCGACGACGACGGTGATCGGCTCCGGCGGCGTACCGACCGAACCGACGCGCAGCGTGGCATCGACCTTGTGCCAACTCAGGCCATCATCCGTGGTCCGGATGATGCCGTCCAAGCCGCCGACGAGCCACGTCCCCCAGCGCCCCGGCGCGGGCGAAGCGGTGTGGATCACGCCGCCGAGCGACGCGTCGTCGCCGCCGACTTGGCGCGGTTCCCACTTGCCGTCGCGCGCGGTGCGCAGGTAGATCCCTTCGCGGCCGACGAACGTCCAGCGCACCGCGTCGTCCGGCGCGATCGCCAGCGCGACGACGTCGTCCGGAAGCGTTTCGACGGCCCAGGTCCGGCCGCCGTCATCCGTGACGGCGATGTTGTGGCTGAAGATGGAGTGGAGGACGATCGTGTCCGGGGCCGCCGCGGCGCGCGTGAGGCCGGTGGCGTCGCCGCCGAGGGCGGGCAGCGGGACGGGCCGCGTGAACGTGCAGCCGGCGTCGTGGGAGTGGAAGAGCTGGCCGGCGTGCAGCTCGACGATGTGGTCGGGATCGCGCGGGTCGATGTCGATCGCCCAGGTGTACGCGACGGGCGCGAGCCGCTGCGCGCCCGGTGAGAGCGACCGTCCGCCGTCCAGCGAGAACCGGAAGCCGCCGGCGTCCCCCTTGGGCGCGACGCAATCCGGCACGCCCGGCTGCGTGGGCCGCGTCTCGGTCGGCGACGGGGTCGCGAAGTCCGTCGGCACGGCGGAAGCCGTCGGCGTGCCGGTCGGTGCCGCCGATGTCGGGCGCGCGGTCGGCGGCGAGGTGTACGGCGGCTCGGCGCGCACGACGCGGGGAAGGTGGACGCGGTGGGGCAGCGGGGCGGGCTGGCCGGCGGCCGGGCGTGCGGGCAGGGCGAGAGCGCCGGCGGCGAGGGCGAGCGCGGCGGCGAGGAGGGCGACGGGCAGGGCAAAGGCAACGGATCGAGGCTGGTACATGTCGAGGCTCCCGACGGGATGCGCGGGCGACGGCGCGTTGCGCAGGCCGGTCGACGGCAGGCGGCCGGCGACCGGCGGCTGGCGCTGGGGGGCGCGTCGTCGGACGGTTCGCAAGGGGGCAGTGGTGGACGCGACGAAGGAGGGTCACGGCGAAAGATGGTCGCGGCGATAGGATACGCTCCGCGCGGCCGGGGCGTGACCTCACCCTCCCGGACCTGCGCCGCGGTATACTGGCAGCGGTCAACCGCCCCGGACCATGGGGTGCAGGAGAAGCATATGGGTGCTTCGCACATCCGCATCCATGGCTCGCCCACGCCGCGCCGCCTCGTCCGACGTGCCGCGACGGCCGCGGCCGTCGCCTGCACGCTGGTGCTCGGCCGAACGTTCGTCGCCCACGCCGACGCCCTCGTCGTCGTCGGCCCCGGCGACACGCTGTCCGCCATCGCCGCCGCGCACGACACGACCGTGGAGCGCATCGTGGCGCGCAACGGCTTGGCCTCGGCCGATGTGATCTTCAGCGGGCAACGACTGCTCGTGCCCGACGGCACATCCGACGCCGGCAAATCCGACGACGACATGTCCGACGAGGGCAGGTCCGACGACGACCGCGCATTCGAGCGGATCGTCGACGGCGATGCGGATGCCGAGCCCGGGTCGGACGCGGCGGCGGTGCCGGGGCCGACCGACCCGAGCGGCGCCGGACCGGTCGAGCCGTCGGTTCCGCAGGTCGGGACGGCCGATGCGCAGGTCGACGCGGTCTGGCACGTGGCGGCGCCGGGCGACACGCTGTTCACCATCGCGATGGCCCACGGCACCACGGTGCAGGCGATCGCACGGGCGAACGGGATCGGGCCGGCGGGCTTCATCCGGATCGGCCGGCGCCTGGTGGTGCCGGGGGCGACACGCCGCATCGGCGCGGGCGCGAAGGGCGGCGACGACGCGGCGGGCGGCGGGGACACGGCGGGCGACGGCGACGCGGCGGGCGGCGACGAGCCGGCAAGCGGCGAGCAAGGGGAAACCGAGTCCTCCGCCGACATCGCGGCGTCGCTCGACGGCGAGCGCCGGATCGTCATCGACCTGTCCGATCAGACGGTCAGCGCGCTGGCCGGCGGGCGGCTCGTGAACCGCTTCATCGCCTCGACCGGATCGGCCTGGACGCCGACGCCGGTCGGCGCGTTCGCGGTGTATGCGCGCCTGGACCGCCAGCGGATGACGGGACCCGGCTACGACCTGCCGAACGTGCCGTTCGTGCAATACTTCACCGGCAGCTATGCGATCCACGGCGCGTACTGGCACCAGAGCTTCGGCGTGCCGGTCAGCCACGGCTGCGTGAACCTTCAGCCGGGCGACGCGGCGTGGCTGTACGACTGGGCGGACTACGGCACACCGGTCATCGTTCAGCGGTAAGGCGTCGCCGGCGCGTCGATCGCCCCGTCCGTTGCCCATCGATTCGCCGCCCCAACCTTAGGAGCTCATCGCGATGGACCATCTCCACCTCGGCCGGACCGGCCTGAAGGTCAGCCGTTTCTGCCTCGGTACGATGAACTTCGGCCAGCACGCCGACGAGCCGACGAGCTGGGCGATCATGGACCGGGCGCTCGAGCTCGGGCTGAACTTCTTCGACACGGCCAACGTGTACGGCGGCGTGCGGGGCGAAGGGATCACCGAGCAGATCATCGGGCGGTGGCTGGCGCAGGGGGGCGGGCGGCGGGAGCGGATCGTCCTGGCCACCAAGGTATACGGGATCATGGGCGACGGCCCGAACGACCGCCGGCTGTCGGCCCATCACATCATGCGCGCGTGCGAGGGCAGCCTGAAGCGGCTCGGCGTCGAGACGATCGACCTCTACCAGATGCACCACGTGGACCGCTTGACGCCGTGGGCGGAGATCTGGCAGGCGATGGACATCCTCGTCCAGCAGGGCAAGGTGCGCTATGTGGGCAGCAGCAACTTCGCCGGGTGGCACATCGTGCAGGGGCAGGAGGCGGCCGTGCGGCGCGGCTCGCTCGGCCTCGTCAGCGAGCAGAGCAAGTACCACCTGGCCTGCCGCCACGTCGAGCTCGAGGTGCTGCCGGCGTGCGGGGCGTACGGCCTCGGCGTGATCCCGTGGAGCCCGCTGGCCGGCGGAATGCTCGGCGGGGCGCTGGCGAAGGCGGCCGAAGGGCGGCGGGCGACGGAAGGGCAGCAGAACGAGATCGCCCGCCATCACCCTCAGCTCGAGCGTTGGGAGGCGCTGTGCACCCGGCTCGGCCAGCCGCCGGCCAACGTGGCGCTGTCGTGGCTCCTTCACCAGCCGGCGGTGACGGCGCCGATCATCGGCCCGCGGACGGTCCGGCAGCTCGACGATTGCCAGCGGGCACTCGAGATCGCGCTGGACGCCGAGACGCTGGGCGAGATCGACGCGATCTGGCCGGGGCCGGGCGGGCAGGCGCCGGAGGCGTATGCGTGGTAGGAGCAGGGCGCCCGCCGAACGAGCGGTCGGCCCGACGCGCAGTACGCAGTACCGCCCGATCGCGCGCTACGTCATAACCCGTACGTCCCGTCGACGATCCACGGAGTGCCGCATGCCGCCCTCGACCTCTCCCCATCACGCCCCGCTCCGCGCCGCCATCGCGATCGCCGTCGCCGCCGCGCTCCTCCTCGCGCTGCCGGGCGGGCGGGCGGCCGACGCGCACCCGGCCGCGGACGCCCTGGCGGCGCCGGCCACGCCGGTCTGGCCCGCGCCCGACCTCGTGAACGGGGTGCGGGCCATGCTGGTGCAGTACTACGGGCAGCGGGCGCCGGCGGTCACGCCGTACTACCTGCGCGCCCCGGAGTGGGACATCGACAAGAAGCAGGCGCACAAGGATCCCGACACGCTGTTCGAGTACCACGGCGGGCCGGGGACGAAGTGCCATCCGGCCGTCACCGGCGCCGACTTCGCCGCCTGCACCGGCAAGCGCCTCGCGCGGACCTTCGGCCTCGCGTTCGCGCCGGGACAATCGCTGTTCAGCATGCCGCGCGGCTATTACGCGAACGAGGGCGTGGCGCAGATGGCGGGCTACTACGCGCTCTACCACGCCTTTGCGCTGGCGTTCGACGCGCCGCAAGCGGGCGCCTACGTCCCGGCGGACGATCCGGCGATCCGCGACCGCAAGGCGTACCACGTGCGGATGCTGGCGGCCTACGAGGCCCATCAGCGCGACATCATCGTCCGGATGTTCCGCGACACGCGGACGGACGGGCAGTTCCAGGCCGACCTGACCCGCTCGGCAGGCGCGCTGGCCGTCGGCTACGTCCGGACGGTGCAGGCGCTGGAGGAGGCGAACGGCTGGCCGGACGCGGCGGCGCGCAAGAACGCGATCAACATCGTCGCGGCGTTTGCACAGCGAACGTGGTGGGAGTGGCAGGCGACGCAGCTGGACGGGCCACGGACGGCGGGCTTCGCCGATCTGGGCAGCGACAAGACGTACCAGGACGCGCTCCTGTTCGACGGCTCGTGGAACGGGACGAACCGCTTCGTATACGACGGCGTGCCAATCAACAGCCTGCGGCCGGCGGCGCTGGACACGGGCGCCGTGAGCGGCCTGTGGTTCGACGCCGACTATGCGATGCCGGGCGACTGGTGGTGCTACAGCCGCTTCAAGGACGGCACGACCGAACGCGCGGCGTGCCTGGAGCACGCGAAGCGCGAGGCCAAGGGCGGGACGCGCTCGCCGATCGGCAGCTACTACGGCGCAGGCGACTGCAATACGCGCAGCGCGACGGCGACGGCGATCGGCTGCGGCGACACGAACCTCGGCTCGATCGCCGAGGAGTGGGTCTGGACGCACACCGGCGGGCGGATGGCGGCGGCGCTGCTGCGCGAGCTCGAGGCGTCCGGCGATCCGGACACGCCGCCGGGGCAGCTGGGCGGCAAGACGTACGAGGCGTTCGGCTACCGCCTGGGCTACGGCGTGAGCGGCTGGTACGGCGCCGACCCGTACGACGACGACATGGAGTGGAAGCTGAACCAGGGCGGCGGGGACCGGCCGGTGCGGACGCTGTCCGCCGGGCGCCACGACGACATGCCGCAGAACGGCCGCTACAGCTACGGCGAGCAGGACACGACCGGCTACTCGGCGGCCGTGAACGGCGACACGTGGGCCGAGGACAAGCAGGAGTATCCGGCCGGGATGGAGAACCACCTGCCCGGCCCGAACTCCCTCTACGGGACGCTGCTCTTCGGCTATGCGCTGTCCGACAAGGTGGCCGACGGCCTCGCGCCGAGCCTGTTCGACGCCTGGCACCGGAACAACGTCGACGAGTTCTCGATGTGGGTCTGGCTGGCGCAATCGTCCTACTTCCGATGCGTCGACGTGGCGGACCCGGCCGACCCGCGCTGTCTGGCGATGGAAGCGGGCAAGTGGCCCTATCCCGTGCCGGCCGAGATCAAGCGCCTGCCGCTGTTCGCCGACGCGGACGACCTGTCGACGCCGCTCGCGTTCCGCTACCTCTGGCGCGAGCCGCGCCCCGGCCCCGACCCGGCGCTGCCGGCGGCGTTCGTCGCCAGCCCGTCCAACGCCACCGGCTGCCGCGACACCCCGGGCGCTCCCTGGCGCTGGGCGTTCGACAAGGACAACCCTTCGGCGCGCGACTACCTGATCGACGAGGGCGGGTTCGGGGCGTACAACGAGCTCCTGCAAGGGTACGGCGGCCTGATGCGCCTCCTGGCCGCGCGCTACCCGCTCGATCCGCTCGTCCCGAGCGAGCAGCCGAACTACGTCACGCAGCGCAACGAGGTGCTCAAGCCGTGGTACGACGCGGCCTACACCCAGGTGGCCGACATCCTGGCCCTCTACACCGGCACGTCCGCCACGGACTACGGATACGTCCCCGATATCGAGAACTCCACCTGCCTGGGCGAAGACCCCGGTCCGGCCGGCCGCAGCGTCCTGACGTGGCAGTACGGAACGGGTGACAGCGTGAGCGCGGTGACGATCCGACGGGCGATGTGGTACAGCGTGGCGGCGAGCTGGTATTGGTGGTATGACAGCGGGTGGGTGGATGTGGGTGGGGCGGCGTGGTAGGGCGCTGCCAGGTCGACGGCGCTGCCGTCGGCTTTCCGGGCAGCCACAGCCGCAGCCGCAGCCGCAGCCTTGAGTGCCGGTCAAGTATTTCACGGGGCCACTGCGCCTCCGCGAAACCCCTCCCGGCGCGCTGTCGCGCACCTGTCCTCCCCAGCTGACGCTGGAGAGGACCTACGAATTGCTGCCGAGGTCCCATCTTGGCCACGGATGAGGTCGCATCCTTTCTCCAGCACCAGCTGGGGAAAGGTGGCAGCGCCGCAGGCGCTGACGGATAGGGGTTTGGGGTTCGCCGGCGATTACTTGACCGGTTCTCTAGGGTAGCGGCGTTTCCGGCGTCCCATCGGCCACGGTGACCGTCGGCATGTAGAACTCGGGGCCGTGTGTTGCCGTCGGGATCCGCTCGAATGGGAGCGGCAAGGACGCCATGTCCAGCAACGTGGCGAGCGTCGGGCAATTGCGATACGGATCCGTGGAGCCGTCCTTGAAGATCGCGCTCCGCGTGACTTCGTAAGCGGCGTTCGCATCCCATGCGAAGTAGATGCCGGCCAAGGGCAGGTCGGTGGCCGTTGGAGCAGGGGTGGGCGACGGGCGGGGGTCCGGCGTTTCGAAGAAGTTCAAGATCGGCGGCCCATGCCACCGGCTTGCGACGTCGCGCCAGTACAGGAGATTGTCCGCCGCCAGTCCAACGATCCACACCGGGTTCGTTTCCGGCATCCGCATCCCGCCGCCGGGATCGCACATCGTACCGAGGATGCCGTCGTTGGCCAGCCGCACAACGGCCTCCGTCGGCAGGTTGCCGTCGGGCAATCGCGGAATCGTAAGAGCCAGCGCCTGCATCGGCGTCCGAATCGTGCCGTCGCTCGTCACCTCACCGGGCGTGGGCCACGGATTGGATGCGCCGGCGACCCAGTGAAGGCCGCTCGCGGATTCGACCGCCCGCTCGTCGATGTACGGCTCGTTCGCGGGCTGCGATGACCGCATGGCCGGCACGCCGGGCCGCCGGCTCAGCGTGACCCAGCCGACGACGACGACGACGACGACGAGCACCAACGCGACCGCGGCGAGGGCGGCACGACCTCGACGGTTCATCGTCGACCTTTCCCGTGTGGCGTTCACGGATTCGGCATGTGGACTTGGTCCGAGGATACCAGGGATCTTGGCGGATTCGGCATGCGTACCCGGGGCAAGTCCTGATGAGGACGCGGCGCGCGTCCTCCCCTACTTCTTCTCCGCCCGCGGCAGATAGATCGTCGGCGTCTCCACCAGCCCGCTCCCGCCATACGTCAGCATCCCGCTCGCCTGCGCGATCCACAGCGTGCCGTCCGCCGCCACCGTCAGCACCTGGATGGGCTCGCCGGCGATCAGCGGGCTGTTCGCGGCCGTGAAGTGGTGCGTCCACACGCCCTCCTTCAACGACGCCACCTGCGCGTCGCTCGTCCCGAGCCAGAGCGTGCCGTCCGGCGCGAACGCTGCGGCTGAGATGCGCAGGAACTCGGCCGAGCCGGCGATCAGGAGCGGGCTGCCGGGCGTGAGATCCAGCGGCGTGTCCCAGCCCGTGCCGAGCCACGTGTTCGCGACGATCTGATAGGACAACGTCCGGCCCTCGTGCCGTTCGACCCAGGTGAAGGCGACGAGCCGCCCCGAAAGATCCATGGCCGAAGTCGTCGCGTAACCCGCGTTCCTCGTCTCGCCGCCCGCATCCTCGATGCCGGGCAGGAACGGGTAGCGGATTGCGGTAATCGTGTCCGGCAGGACGTAAAGCGCGGACGGGCTCACGACGTAGACGTCGTCGGCGGCGAGCATGGACGCCGCGGACGACGTCGATGCCGTGGACGAAGGGCGGGCGACGCGTGGCCGCACGAGGCCGAGCCATCGCCCCAGCCGGCCGAGCACGTCGTTCCGCGCCGCGGCGGCCGTCACGCTCGACGAGAGCGTCGGCGGCCCCGCTCCTGCCTGCCCCTTGACGAAGTGCAGATCCTCGAGCCCGTACTCCGCCATCTCCGGCACGACGTCGACGTCGACGCTCGCGCCCGCGCCGCTGTCCGCGTCGAACGCCCGCACCCCGGCGGCGGCGCAGCCCACCGGGTTGGCGCACTCCGTCGTGCCGCCGAACGGTACCCAGGCGCGGCCGGCGCGATCGAGGAGCGTTCGCTGGTCGTGGCGCAGCGTACCGCCGGGGTGGACCTGATCCGTCGCCAGACGGCGCCAGGCGCGGCCGTCGTACAGGTTCGGACCGGCCCAGATCCGGCCGCGCGCGTCGGCGGCGAAGAAGTCCGGCACGCCGCCCTTCCCGACGAGCGCCGCGAAGCGCTGCTCGATCACCTGTTCCACCGTCCCCCACCGCCGCCACTGCCCGGCGACGCGCGTCAGGACGATGTCCGACCCGCCGTTCGGATCCGGCACGCGCGCCCAGAGCTCGCCGTCGGGTCCGAAGCGCAGCCGGCGGATCTTGCGCAGGGGCAGCGGCGCCCCCGCGTCCGGTCGACGGAAGCCCCCGCCCGCCGGCTTGGCCGTCGGCACCGCGCTCGGACGGGCGGTCGGGACCGCGGTCGGCAGCGCGGTGCGTGTCGGGCCGCGCGTGGCGTCGACGGTCGGCCGGGGCGTCACCGTCGGCAGCTCGCCCTCGCCGGTCGGGCTCGGGCCGGTCGTCGCGCTCGGTTCCGTCGACGGTGTGGTCGACGGGGCGGGCGTGCGGGACGGGACGGGCGTCGGCGTGTCGGCCGGCGTCGGTGTCTGCGAGGCCGGGACGGTGGCGGTCTCGGTCGGCGCCGGCGTCTGCGTCACGTCGCGCGTCCAGCCGATGCACAGCCGGGGCGGCGCGGTGCGCGTGTTCTCGCGGCTGCCGAAACGGCTCTCGATCGGCGACGTGGCGGTGTTCTCGCTCCACAGCACCAGGCCGTGGTTCGGGCGGGCGCCCGTGTGCCAGGCGCGGGCGAGCGTCGCGACGTCGAACGCCTTGCGGCCGGCCTTGGCGTCGATGCTCGGCGACGCGTAGCGGCCCGAGTGGGCCGGCCGGTTGAGGAACGTGATCGTCGCCTCGTCCCATGCGGCGTCCGAGGCGTCGACGACGGACTGCAGGATCGGCGTGGCGCCTCCCTGCTGCTGGATGAGCTCCGCCTCGAGCGATGCCGTGATGACTTCCGCGTCGGCCGGCACGAAGCCGAGCTTGAAGCGTATGTAGGACAGCGCCTGGTCCTGACCGCCGGCGGAGACGAAGAGATCCGGTTCGCTGCCGTGGTTCACCCCCCGCGTGTTCACGCTCACCCAGGCGTCCGCTTCGGCGTCCACGCACGCCTGCCCCGGCTCGCGGATGACCGCGGTGGGCGTGGCCTGCTCGCGCTCGCGCGGGTCGACGACGAGGCCGCGCACGTCGGCGTCCGCCAGGGCGACGGCGCTGCCGAGCACCTGCGCCTTGTCCGGTGCGGCGTCCGGCACGGCCACCGTCGAAAGTCCGTTCGACGTGCCGACGAACAAGAGCTCGCCCGCACCGAGCGGGCCGTCGTCCGCCAGCGCCTCGCCGTCGCTGGCAAGGCTGCGCACGGGCGCGCTGAAGCGGAAGAGGTCGATGGACGCGGGCGCGGTGGGCTTGGCGATATCGAACGTGAAGACCCCGCCGACGTCCACCCCGTTCAGGCCGCCGCCGACGAACGCCCAGGTGCGCCCCTTGCCCAGCGCGAGATGGATGCGCGGGCCCGTCAGCTTGGCGCCCTGCGGATAGGGCTCGCTGGCGACCACCGTCGGCTCCGCCGGGCGCCGCACGTTCACGATGCCGAGCTCCCCTTCGTCCGACACATACGCCAGCCCGGCGCGCAGCACGACGTCCGTGCCGCCGCGCGCGATCTCGCCGAGCGCCTTGCCGAAGCCGGGGTCGCTCACTTCGACCGTCAGCAGCCGCTTGGCACCGAGAAGAACCATGTACTGGCCCGAGGCCGCGACGCCCGTCCAGGTCTGCCCGGATTCGTGGAAGGCGCCCTTCAGGCCCGGATCGTACGGGTCCGTGACGTCGAAGATCCGCACGCCGGCCGCCGGGTCGAGCGCATACAGCCGCCGGCCGTCCACCACGAGGCGCGTAGCGGCGAAGCGCGGCGTCTGGATCGTCTGGTAGAGGAACGGCACCTTGGGGTCCCGCATGTCGAAGATCCCGATCCCCTTCGCGCCGGCCGCCACGTAGACCACGTTCCCGCTGGCCGCCGCGTCCTCGCTCGGCACGGCGCGCTGCGAGTCGCCGACGGACGCCGGCGCGGCCGGTGCGCCGTAGTCCACGACGTGCACCCCGCGGTCCATCGCCGCCGCGTAGAGCTGCGGCTGCGGTGCCAGCACGCCGCCTGGGCCGGCCGACAACGCGCCGACGGCCGCCGCGACGAGCAACGTGGCGGCGGCGGCGACGGCGAGCGTGCCGGCGGCGAACGGGGCGGAACGGGGGATCGAGCGGCGGGGGGAGGGCATCGGCAATCCTCGCGAGGGGGCGGGGCAGGGTCGGCGGCCAACCCGGTCTGTAAAATGAGACGCACCCGATCTGCCGGCGATACGGGCGGCGATCCGGGCGGCGATCCGGGCGGCGATCCGGACGACGACGTTGGCCGCGGAGCGTCGAACAGCCGCCGGCCGACATGTGCCGACATGTTATGATCCGCCGCGCCGCGCGGCCAGTGGGGCGCATCCGCCGGATGCGGCCGCATCGCCCGCGGCGGACCGTCCGGCCGGTCCGCCGCCACGCCCGGGGGTGTTGCGATGGGACGTCTCGACCGCGCGCTGGCCCTCGCGGCGCTGCGCTGGGCGGCTGCGCCGGCGGCCTTCGCGGCGGCGTGGCTGCTGGCGGACGGCCTGCCGGGTCCGCAGCGCGCCGTGGCCGCCGTGTTCGCGTTCGCCGTGGCGGGCTGGGTGGCCGAGGCGCAGCCGCTGCCCGTCACCGCCCTCGTGTCGGCCGCGCTGCTCGTCGTCGTCGCGGGTCGGGACGAGAAAACCGTCTTCGCGGCGTTCGGGGACCCCGTCATCCCGTTGTTCGTCGGCAGCTTCCTCCTGGCGCGCGCCATCGAGGCGACGCGGCTCGGCGAGCGGGTGGCGTGGGGCGTGCTCGCATGGCGGGCGGTCGGGCGCTCGCCGTCGCGCGCCGTCCTGGCGCTCGGCGCCGTCGCGTGCGGGGTCTCGCTCGTTGCCTCGAACACGGCGACCACGGCGATGCTCCTGCCGATCGGGCTCGGCATCGCCGGCGCCCTCGGGCGGGCCGAGCGGGGCAGCCCGTTGGCGGTGGCGACACTGCTCATGCTGACGTGGGGCTCGAGCGTCGCGGTCGGTGTGCCGGTCGGAACGCCGCCCAACCTCATCGGCCTGGCGGCGATCGAAGAGTCCACCGGCATCCGGATCTCGTTCGCCCAGTGGGCGGCCTTCGGGCTGCCGATCACGGCGGTCATGCTCGGCGCGTGCTGGCTCGTGCTGCGCCGGCTCTACCGCCTGCCCGGCGCAGCGACGGGTGAAACGTCGGACGGTCCGTCGGCCGCGGCGCCGGGTGCGGCGTACGATGCGCCGCCGCGTGCCGTTCGCGGGGATCCGGCGGCGGGCGCGCGGCCCTCCGCCCTCGACCCCGCGCTGGCCGCGCGCCGCCTGTCCGATCTCGGCCCGCTCACGCTGGCCGAGCGGAGCACGCTCGCCGCCTTCGTCGTGGCGCTGGCCGCGTGGCTCGCGCCCGACGTGGCAGCCGCGGTGCTCGGGCGCGGCCACCCGGCGGCGGAATGGCTCCTGGCGCGCCTGCCCCTGTCCGTCGGGGCGATCGGCGCGGCGGCGGCGCTGTTCGTGCTGCCGGCCGAGCGACGGCCTTATCGCG
Organism: Ardenticatenales bacterium; assembly: GCA_020853525.1. GTDB lineage: Bacteria > Chloroflexota > Anaerolineae > Epilineales > Epilineaceae > Avedoeria. The sequence goes on from JADYYS010000039.1 coordinate 172,838, forward strand.
CGGTCCTGCAGTGGACGGACGCCGCGCACATCGACTGGGGGACGATCCTGCTCTTCGGCGGCGGTATCGCCCTCGGCCGCGCGATGGACGAGAGCGGCCTCGCGGCGACGATCGGCGGCGTCGCGGCCGGGACGTTCGGGGCCGACAGCTTGTGGACGATCACGGCGCTCGTGACGACGGCAGCCGTCATCCTCAGCGAGATCGCCAGCAACACGGCCTCGGCCAGCATCCTGGCGCCGGTGGCGATCGGCCTGGCGGAGGCGGCCGGGGTGAGCCCGATCGCACCCGTGCTCGGCGTGGCGCTCGGGGCGAGCCTTGGGTTCATGATGCCGGTCAGCACGCCGCCGAACGCCATCGTGTACGGCTCCGGGCTCGTGCCGCAGCGGGAGATGATGCGGGCCGGACTCGTCATCGACGTCATCGGCCTCGCCGTGACGCTCGTCGGACTCCGGCTCATCCTGCCGCTGCTCGGGCTCGCCTGACAGGACGTGCCCGACACCACGCGGCCGAGGATCGCCCCCTCTCGCCTGAGGGCTCGGCGCAGCGGCGTGGTATATTCGCCTGCCGTCGCCGCGGCCGCGGTGCCGCAGTGCGGTCCCGTCGGCGCGCGCGGCCGACCTCCGACGTGCGCCGCCCGTTTGCGCCGCCCGTTTGCGCCACCCGCAGTCCCGGCAGGAGCCCCGCCATGCCCTTCCCTTCCGACCTCGAGATCGCCCAGGCCGCCACGCTGCGGCCGATCGATGCCATCGCCACCGGGATGGGCCTCGAGCTCGACGAGATCGAGCACTACGGTCGCGGCATGGCCAAGATCCGGCTGGAAGCGATCGACCGGCTGGCGGCCCGTCCGCCGGCCAAGGTGGTCCTCGTGACCGCCGTCACCCCCACGCCGCTTGGCGAGGGCAAGACGACGACGACGGTCGGTCTGGCGCAGGCGCTGAACCGGCTTGGCCGTCCGACGACGCTGGCCATCCGGCAGCCGTCGCAGGGGCCGACGTTCGGGATCAAGGGCGGCGCGGCGGGCGGCGGCTACAGCCAGGTCGTGCCGATGGAGCAGATCAACCTTCACCTGACGGGCGACATCCACGCCGTCGTGGCCGCGAACAACCTGCTGGCTGCGATGATCGACAACCACCTCTTCCACGGCAACGCGCTCGGGATCGACCCGTATTCCGTCACGTGGCGTCGCGTGCTCGACGTCAGCGACCGGACGCTGCGCAACGTCACGACCGGCCTCGGCTCCAAGGGCGACGGGCCGATGCGGCAGACCGGCTTCGACATCGCCGTCGCCAGCGAGGTGATGGCGATCCTGGCCCTCACGACCGGCCTGAAGGACATGCGGGCGCGGATGGCGCGGATCGTCGTCGCCCAAACCACGGACGGCAGGCCCGTGACGGCCGAGGATCTCGGCGCGGCGGGGGCGATGACGGCGCTGATGAAGGAGGCGATCAAGCCCAACCTCGTCCAAACGCTCGAGAATGGTCCGGCGCTCGTCCACGCCGGCCCGTTCGCGAACATCGCGCACGGCAACAGCTCCGTCCTGGCCGACCTGATCGGCACGCGCACCGGCGAGTTCTTCGTCACCGAGGCCGGGTTCGGCGCGGACATCGGCGCCGAGAAGTTCTTCAACATCAAGTGCCGCGCCAGCGGCCTTCGACCGGACGCGGCGGTCATCGTCACGACGGTGCGGGCGATGAAGCTGCACTCCGGCAAGTTCCGTGTCGTGCCCGGCAAGCCGCTGCCGGACGGGATGCTGGCCGAGAGTGCGGACGACGTCCTGGCGGGGGCGCCGAACCTGGCCAAGCAGATCGAGAACGTCCAGCTCCACGGCGTGACGCCGGTGGTCTGCATCAACCGCTTCGACACGGACCACGACAGCGAGGTGGCCGCCATCGTCGACGTCGCCGGCGCCGCCGGCTGCCGCGCCGCGGTGAGCACGCACTTCGCCGACGGCGGCGCGGGCGGCGAGGCCCTCGCGCGGGCCGTCATCGAAGCGGCCGAGGAGCCGAGCCAGTTCCGCTTCCTGTACGAGCTCGACCAGCCGATCAAGGCCAAGATCGAGGCGATCGCCACCAAGGTGTACGGCGCCGCCGGCGTGACCTACGAGTCGGCCGCCGAGGGCCAGATCAGGCGCTTCGAGGCCGCCGGCTTCGGCAACCTCCCGATCTGCATGGCCAAGACCCACTTGAGCCTGTCCGACGATCCCAAGAAGCTCGGCGCGCCGACCGGCTTCACCGTCCGCGTACGCGAGGTCCGCGCCTCGATCGGCGCCGGCTTCATCTACCCCCTGCTGGGCGAGATGCGGACGATGCCGGGGCTGCCGAGCCATCCGGCGGCGGAGAACGTGGATGTCGACTTCGAGACCGGAGAGGTCGTCGGATTGTTCTGAGTCCGGCACGTGCAACAGAGCCGGCACATGCGGCGGAGGTTGTGCGGAGCACGCCATGCGCCGCTCGTTAACGGATGAGGTGCCGCTTGCGCCGACGCGGCCGCCGGCCTACCGTTCGTGCCGATGATCCGATCCGTCGTCGTCCGATCGAGCGCTCATGGCCGCCGCGCGGCCACGCCGTGGCGTGCGCGTAATCGGCAGAGGGCCGTCGCGGCCCTTCGCGCCTGTGCCGGCGCGGCGATCATCGCCGCCTTCGCCCTCCATCCCACGCGCCGCTCGGAGACGGCCAACGCCCAAGCGTCGGCGAACGACGTCGTGACCGTCGAGCGCGGCGGCTTCCAGCACGTGCTCGACGTCGCCGCGGCCGGCCCGGACGACGTCTGGGCCGTCGGCTGGGACGGGATCGTGCACTTCGACGGCGCGTCGTGGCGGCTCGTGCACGGGCGGGACGGGGACGGGTACGGCTACGCCGCGGTCGACGTGGCCGCGGACGGGCACGGCTGGGCGGTCGGCGCCGGCGCGGACTGCCGCGTCGCCGAGCTGCGGACCGAGGGCGTCACGTCCCAGCCGCTGGCGTTCGCCTGCACGCTGAGCGACGTCTCGATCACGCCGGGCAGGACGGTCTGGATCGCCGGCCACGAACCGACGGCGGACGGTGAAACGCGGTCGCTCGTCGCGGTGCGGGACGGCGACGGCTGGCGGCGGGTGGACCACCCGACGGGGTACTTCGTCACCGCGCTCTGGCTGCGGACGGAGGCGGACGGCTGGGCAGCCGTGACCGGCAGCGACGGCGCCCGGCTGCTGCGCTGGGACGGCGCGGCGTGGCGGGCGGTGCCGGCGCCCGGCTTCAACGGCGGCATCCGGGACTTTCACGGCATCGCCGCCGACGACGTTTGGGCGGTCGGCGGCGCGCTCGGCTGGATGGACGTGCCCAGCGTGCGGACGATCCTGCACTTCGACGGAACGGCCTGGCGGGTGGCCGTCGACGACAGCCAGGGCGAACTGCGCGCCGTCGAGGTACGCGCCGCGGACGACGTCTTCGCCTCGGGCCAGCTCGGCGTCGCGCACTTCGACGGGCGCGGTTGGCAGTGGACGCAACCCGACGTCTACGTATCGGTCGACAACCCGTTCGGCCTGGGCGCGCTCGCCCTGACCTCCGAAGGCGCGCTCTGGGCCGTCGGGCCGGACAACGTCCTGCGCCAGGACGGCAGCGGATGGTATCGCTGGGGCGGCACGCGTTCGGGCGACTATACGCCGCTGCGGGCCGCCGTCGCCCCGAACGGCCGCGGGTTGGCCGTCGGCGTCGGCGGGCCGGTCGTCGCGCGGGACGACGACGGGCGCTGGCGCGAGATCGAAGGCCCGGCCGAAGCCGACCGCCTCGACGGCGTGACGGCGGTGGGCGGCGATGTTTGGTGGGCCACCTTGACGGAGCGCGACAGCGGCGGACAGGGCCGCGTCGGCCGGTACCGAACGACGACGGCACTGCGCTACGCGGCCGGCACCTGGACGGCCTTCGACCTCCCGACGGAACGGCGGATCGCCGCCATCGCCGGCATGGCGCCGGAGAGCGTGTTCGCGCTGGCGACGGAACGAACGGAGGAACGCGCCGGCGATCCGCCCGCCACGGACGTGTTGCGGTTCGACGGCGAACGCTGGCAGCCGATGACCACGCTGCCCGACGCCGCGCGGCTCCTGTCGGCGGTCGACGCGCACACGGCGTGGGCCGTCGGCAGCGACGCCTGGCGGCTCGAAGCGGGCACGTGGCGATCGGCCGGCCTGCCGGCGGGCTTGCGCGGCCAGATCAGCGACATCGCGTTCGACGGCCGCGACCACGGCTGGCTCGTCGGCCAGGGCATCGTCTTCGAGCGCAGCGACGGGCGATGGATCGATCGAACGGCAGGACTGGCCGGCTTGCCGCACCAGACCGACCTCTGGGACGTGGCGATCGCCCCGGACGGGTCGCCGTGGGCGATCGGCTGGCAGCTGCGGTACGCGGACAGCGGCGCGCTGTTCCACCTGAGCGCCGGCCGCTGGCGGCGCGTGGGCCTCGGCCCCGTGGCGGACGTCGTCGGCAGCGGCGGGTTCGGCCTGCGGATCGAGGGCCGTCCCGACCGCTACGACGTCTGGCTCAGCGGCCCGAGCGAGACGATCGCGCGCGTGACGCACAGGCGCGATGCCGGGCCGCCGGCGAACGACGGCCGCCTCTTCCTGCCGTACCTGCCGCATTCGCCGATCTCCGCCCGCTGAGGTCCGGGTGACCATGGCTGCGGCCCCCCCGCCCTCCGCCACGTTCTTCGACCACGTCTACGCCGTCGTCCGCCGCGTCCCCCGGGGCCGCGTGACGACGTACGGCGCCGTGGCACAGATGCTCGGCCGACCGCGCGGGGCGCGCGCCGTCGGATATGCGTTGAACGCGCTGAAGGACCACGGCGATGATTCGGCGTACGGCGACGTTCCGTGGCAGCGCGTGATCAACGCCCAGGGCCGGATCAGCATCGTGAACCGCGCGTTCGACGCGGCCGAGCAGGCGGCGCGGCTGCGAGCCGAGGGGGTCGCCGTGGATGACACGCTGCGGATCGACCTCGACCGCTTCGGCTGGGACGGGCTGGACTGGGCGGAGGTCGCGGCGATCATCGGACGGCGTTAGTCGCGTCCGGCTCGATCGTCGTCCGTGCCTGCGTCGAGACGGGTGGCGGCGACGTCGACCACCCGCCCCGGCCACGGCCCGTCCCGACGCACGTGGTTCGCCCAGTACCAGCCGAGCGTCATCGTCGGCAGGAGCTGCGTGCCGGGCACGAGGCCTTCCCAGAGCGACGCTCCGCGCAGCGGCTTCAGCGGCGTCTGGTTGGCGATGAACCACGCGAGCGGCGATCCGAAGAAGTCCAGCCCCAGGTCCACGGCGTCGATGGCCAGCGGTACGGCGATCGTGACGGAGCGCAGCGCGTAGAGACCGGTGTCATCCAGGCCGACCGTCATCCGGCGGATGATCCGGAAGATGATGAACGCCCACAGCGCCACCAGGCCGAGGACGAGCGCGAAGTACGTCGTCAGCAGGCCGATGAGCGTCCGTACGAAGTCGTCGGCCACTTCGGGCACCTGGGCGACGTGGGCCAGCAGGGCGGCGGCGACCGGGGCGATCACGCGCACGCCTCGACGAGCGCCGGAAGCGCCGTGGCCGCTCCGGCGCGCACGACGTGGTCGGCATGCGCCGACAGCGGCGTCGGCGCCGGGTTGATCTCGATCAGGACGGCGCGGTGCTCCAGCGCGCGCAGCGGGAAGCTGGCCACCGGCTCGACCTCGCCGGACGTCCCGACGCTCACGAGGACGTCACACGCGCGGATGGCCCGCAGCGCCCGTCCGACGGCCGCCATCGGCAGCGCCTCGCCGAACCACACGACGTCCGGCCGCAGCCGCCCGCCGCATGCGGGGCAGCGCGGGGGCACGACGGTCGAGGCGTCATGGGCACCGGCCTCGCCCCCGTCGGCGCGGCAGTCGAAGCACCGCGTGCGGTGGATGTCGCCGTGGACCGCGACGACGTTCCGGCTGCCGGCGGCGCGGTGCAGACCGTCGATGTTCTGCGTCACGACGGTCACCGATCCGCCCCGCGCCGCGAACCGTGCCTCGAGCGCCGCCAGCGCCACGTGGCCCGCGTTCGGCCGGGCGCCAGCCATCGACCGGCGCCGCTCGGCGTACCAACGCCATACCTTGCCCGCGTCGCGCTCGAACGCGCGCGGCGTGGCGAACTCGTCGGGGTCGAACATCGACCAGATCCCGCCCGCGTCGCGGAACGTCGGGATCCCGCTCTCGGCGGACATGCCGGCACCGGTCAGGACGACGACGCGGCGGGCAAGGACCAGCGCGCCGGCGGCCGCCGTGATCTGGACATTCTCGGTCGCGACGGCGGAGCGCAGCGACGGGTTTGGTAGCATGGTGCCTCCCTGGGCCGAGTATAGCCCCGACCGATCGGCTACACTCGTGCCTGCGACGATCCGACCTGCGCCGACCCGAGCCGCCGATGATCCCTCCCGTCAATGCCCGCGCCCTGTCCGCCGCCCTCCGCACCGCCCTCATCGGTGCGGCCGTCGCCGTCCCGGCGGCCGTCGCCGCGCTCCGCCCCACCCCCCCCGCCGCCGCGCAGACCGTCGGCCGCTGGGGCCTCGCCGACAGCATCCACCTGCCGCCCTTGCCTGCGGCGCCGATCGACATCGCGCTCGACCGAACCGGCGAGCTGCTGCTGGCCGATGGGGACAACCGGGCGGTGCAAGTGTACCGGGGCGGCGAGATCGAGCCTTCGGCCTGGTGGCAGGCACCCGAGGAGCTGAATGCCCTCACGCCGCGGCCGGACCTGCCCTCCGTGCGGCTGCCGTACGCCGTCGCCGCCGACCCGCGCCAGAGCAGCGGCCGCCGGTACGTGCTCTGGGCGGAGATCTTCCAAGGCTCGGACAGCCTGGGGGACGGCGTCACGGTCTACTATCTCGAGTGCCGCCTGCCCGACGGCCAGCGCGAGTCCGTCGTGCGCGTCGACACGTTCGAGCTGGCGCGCGGCGACCTCGGCGTCGCGGTCGATCTGGCGGTCCACCCGCGGACGGGCGACGTCATCGCCGTCCTCGGCGGCACCGCGCTGCGCGTCGATCGCGCTTCCGGCGAGACCCAGCGCCTGACCAGGATCGGGCGCGACGGCGAGCTCGTCCGGTTCGCCGTCGCGCCCGGTGGCGACATGGTGGCGGCATCGCCCTGGATCGGCCTCGTCGTACGGTTCGACCTGCGGGGCGACGTCGTGCGGTCCTTCGATCTCGGCGCCAGCGGCTATGTCCCGCTCGCCGTCGCCGTCGACGCCGCCGACGCCGTGTACGCCCTCGTCCGGCCCGAGTCCGCGGCGACGACCGACCCGGCGCTGCTCGTGACGTTCGACGCCGCCGGCCGCCCGGTCGTCGTCTGGACGGCCCGCGCGCTCGGCGCGCCGTCGCCCGAGGGCGACTGGCCGTTCGCGCTGGCGATGGCCGACGACGGCCCGGCCGGCGGCTGGGCGGTGACGACGACGGGCCCGGCGCCGGGCGGCCGGCTGCGCGTGCAGGGCCGCCTGGCCGGCGGCGGCGCGCGGGCGGCGATCGTCGGGACGACGGCCAAGCCGGCGTGGGCGCCGCGGCTGGGGGGCGAGGCTTGGGGCAGCGGGATCGCGCTGGCGGCACCCTCCGCCGGCGAGCGCGACGGGGCGAGCGTGGCCGCCCTCGACCTGCGCGGCGAGCGCGTCGTGGCATATGCCGACGGCGGCGCGATGATCGGCAGCCGGATCGTGCCGAGCAACACGCTCGACATCGCCATGGGGGCGGAGGCCGAGGTCTACCTGACGACCGCCGACGGGGCCGTCGAGCGGCGCGGGTACATCGGCCAGACCGGGTGGAGCGATCTGCCGGCCGTCTGGAGGGTGCCCGTGGCGCTGGCGCTCGGCGGGCGGATCAGCGCCGGCACGCACCTCGCCGTGACGCAGCCCCGCGGCCGCGAGGCGGTGCTGCTCGACCTCGATTCGGGCGGCGAGACCGGCCGGATCCGCTGGCCGGCCGGCCAGGGCCTCTGGCCCACCGATGTCGCCGCCCTGGCGCCCGACGCGGCGTTCCCGACCGGCATCGTCCTGACCGCCGACCTCGTCGCCGCCCGCGTGCAGGGCTGGAATCCGATCGCGCCCGGTCCGCTGCGCGGCGACTGGCCGATGGGCCTGCTGGCCGGACCGCGCCGTCTGGCGGTCGCGACGGTGCCGGACGCCGTGGCGGCCCAGGCGGGGGCGCGCTCGACCACGTGGGTCGCCGGGCTCCTGGCGGACGGCACCGTCGAGGTGCATGCGCTGACCGAGCGCGACGAGTCGCTCGTCGGACGCTTCTCGCCTCGCCGCGGCGACGGCACGCTGATCAGCGCCGACGACATCGCCCTCGACCGCTTCGGCGCCGTCTGGCTCTCCGACCGCCGCCGCGCCTCCCTCCACGTCTTCGTGTCGGGCGGCGGCACGCCGATGCCCCCGTCCTGGACACCCGGCCCGTCGCCCACGCCGGCGGCCACACCGACGTTCTCGCCCGGCGCGTGCATGGTCACGGGCGACAAGGTGGCCGGCCCGCCGCGGATCGTCCTCGGCGCGACGGCGAACGTCACGCTCACGCTGGCCGCCCGCTGCCCCGCCACGACGCGCCTCGCCGGCGCCGACGTCCTGCTGGCGATCGACCGCTCGGGCTCGATGGCCGGCGCCAAGCTGGCCGCGGCGCAGGCGGCGGCACGGACGTTCACCGAGCTGCTCGACGTCCGCCACCATCGCGTCGGCCTCGTCGCGTTCGAGACGACGGCATCGATCGTCTCGCCGCTGTCCACCGACCTCGTCCGGACGATCGACGCCCTCGACGGCCTCGCCGCAACGGGCTCGACGAACCTGGCGGCGGCGATCGACACCGCCGTGGCCCACTTGGTGGCCGCCGGGCGGCCGGACGCGCTGCCGGTCGTCGTGCTCCTGACGGACGGCCGGCAGAACGGGCCCGGCGATCCGCTCCTGGCCGCCGATGCCGCCCGCCGGTCCGGCACCCAGCTCTACACGATCGGCCTCGGCGCGGACGTGAACCGCCCGGCGCTCGTCGCGATCGCCGGGCGGCAGGACCGGTTCTTCGACGCGCCGATGCCCGAGGACCTGTTTCCGGTGTACGGCGAGATCCTGCGCTCCGTGACGACGAGCCTGGCGGGCAACCTCGTCATCGACGACGCGATGGGCGGCGAGGTCGAGCTCGTGGCCGGCTCGGCGCGGCCTGCGGCGTTCGAGGACGGGACGCGGGCGCTGCAATGGGGCCGGACGCTGTTGCCGGAGAGCGGGATCACGCTGACCTACCAGATCCGACCGCTCCGGACCGGCCGCCTGCGGACGAACCTTGGCGCCGTGGCGGAGTACTCCGACGGCGACGGCGCGCGCCGGACGTTCACGTTTCCGGTCCCCGAGATCGAGGTCGTCGCCCCGACGCCCACGCCGACCGCCACCCCGACACCGCTGCCGCGCCCGGTCTACCTGCCGGCCGCCTACCGTCTCGCCTGCCTGCCCGGCGCGCGGCGCAACGACGTCGTCGTCGTGATCGACACGTCGGGCAGCATGGTCGGCGCCAAGCTGGAGGCGGCCAAGGCCGCGGCGCGGACGTTCGTCGGCCTGCTCGGCGAGAGCGGCGACCTGGCGGCCGTCATCGGCTTCAGCGAGCAGCCGACGCTGGCCGCCGGCCTGACGGGCGACGACGCCGTGCTGATGGCGGCCATCGACGGCCTCGCCTCGAGCCCCGGCACCCGGATCGACCGCGCGCTGCGGGCCGCTGCCGGCGAGCTCGCCGGCAGCCCGAACCGCCGGCCCGGCAGCCGCGGGGTGGTCGTTCTCCTGTCCGACGGCACACAGAACGGCCCCGTCGAGCCGGTGCGCGAGGTGGCGACCGCCTTGAAGGCCTCGGGCACGCTCGTCTTCGCGATCGGACTGGGCGCGGACGTCGATGCCGCGCTGCTCGTGGACGTCGCCAGCCCGGACGGGTACCGCGCGGCGGCGGACGAACGGGTGCTGGAGGAGATCTATCGCGGGCTGGCGGCCGTCGTCGCCTGTCGCTGACGGACCGTGCGGCGCGCGGCCGATGTTGCCCTCGGGCGAGCGGCGCGGCAGTATAGCGGTGCCGCGCGCTGCGACCCGAGCGGGTCGAAACGGTGTCTGACGTCCAGCGGCGCCCGGTTGGGCGCCGTCGCGTTCGAACATGGGGGATCGCGATGAGTCGCTTGTGGAACGTTTGCCGCTGGGCCGCCGGGATCGGGGCCGCGGGTGTTGCCGTCGGGGCGATGGGGACCGCCGGCCGGATCGAACGGCCGACGCTCGCCCAGAACGGGACGAAGGTGTTCACCTATCTGCCGCTCGTCCTGCGCGGCGCCGGCCGCAACGACTTCCCGGCCGCCGCGACCGCGCGCCCGGCCACGGCGGCGCCGACCGCGACGGCCACGACGGTGCCCCCCACCGCCCCCCCAACGGAACCGCCGCCGTCCGCCACGCCGACGCTCGACGTGACCGTCACCGCGACGCCCAGCATCTTCTCGACGGACGCGCCGACGCACACACCGCCGCCGACGGCCACGATGACGCCCGTGCCGACCTCGGACGGCCGCGTCTGCCGCGAGCTGACGACGAACGGGGACTTCGAGAAGGGTCCGAACGAGTGGGACCTCGTGTCCGGCTTCCGGGCGCGAACGCTGTCGCAGATCATCCGCAAGGCGGAACCGAACACGATCCCGCGGCCCACGTGGGGCGAATATTTCGCCGCCCTCGGCGGCGGCAGCCAGGGCGTCGTCGAGACGATCACCCATCCCGGGCGACCGTTGCGCCTCTGGACGACGATTCAGTCGTCCCGTTTGATCTCCGCCTCTCTCAGCTTCGACTTCACGATGGCGACCGAGGAGACGCTCAATCGCCGCGACGACGACACGCTGCAGCCCGTCTTCCTCAGCCAGGACGGCATGGAGGACGCGGTCAAGGACGCCATCGTGAGCGAGGAGAGCGTCCCGCTCAACCCGCCCTTCACGTGGAAGCGCTTCAGCTACGACGTCACGCGCCACGTCGTCGTCCGCCCGGGATGGGAGCGTTTCCAGCTGCAGATCAAGAGCCGAATGAGCGAGAACGTGCCCACTTGGCACTATATCGACGAGATCTCGCTGATCGTGTGCGAGAAGGGACCGATGCCTTAGGCGATGGGAGGCCGGGGCCTGTTCGAGACCCCGCTCAGAAGTGCCGCGACATCCTCCGCGCATCCCCACGACAACGTCACGCCTGCCCCGCCGTGCCCGTAACAGTGGACGATCACACCCGCGCCGACGTCCTCGCGCTCCAGCCGCACCTCGTCGCGGCCCGGACGGAGGCCGACGGCGTGGCCGAGGATCGCGGCGTCGGCCAGCGCGGGCATGAGCGCGATGCACCGGGCGCGGATCGCTGCCGCCTCGGCCGGATCGACCGCGAGGTCCTCGCGCCCGACGTCGGTCGAGCCGCCGAGAACGGTGCAGTCGGCGCGCGGGATGACATACGTCACGGGCTGCGGCGGCCGCGTGGCCTGCACGAAGTGCGTCGCGTGGCCGGGCGCGACGCGCACGATCTGGCCGCGGATCGCATACAGCGTCCCGTCGCCCACGAGCTCGCGTGCGCCGAGGCCGGTGCAGTTGACGACCGCCGCGCCGGCGGCCAGCAGACCGGCAAGCGCATCCGCATCGACCTCGTGCATGCGGAAGGCGACGCCCAGCGCGGCGGCGCGCTCGCGCAGCCAGCCGAGGTAGCGCGGCATCTGGACGACGGGCGCGCGGAAGGCGATGCCGTGCCGGAACGGCGGGGGAACATCGCCGGGCGGGAGCAGCCGGAATCCGTTCACGTGGTCGTGCCACGGCTCGCCGGGGACCGGATCGTGCGCGTACTCGCGGCCTTCGACGATCGCGACGCCGGTCGCGGGGTCGGCGGCGAGCGCGCCGAGGACGGCGTACGAGCGGAGCGCCCAACGGGCCACCGCAGCCGCCGGACCGGCCCGGAACGGATACCACACGGCCGCCGCGACGTCGGACGTGGTATGCGGGGAGAAGGCGCGGGCGACGATCTCGACGCGGCGGCCCGACTCGGCCAGGCGGATGGCGGTGGTCAGGCCGATCACGCCGGCGCCGAGGACGATGACGGGGGGGGTGGGAGAGGGGGCGCTGGGGAAGGAGGGGGTGTCGGCGGGCGTGTGGTGCACGGGAGGGGGGACTTGGGGGTGATGCACGGGGGGGATGCTGCCATCGGGTGGGGGGGACGGCAAGGTGGGGGGGGTGGGGGGTGGGGTGAGTGGGTGGGGGGGGTGGGTGGGAGGGGGGCAGGCACGGGGGCCTGCCCCTACTTGGCGGGGGGGGGTTGCGTGCTATCCTTCGGCCCCGTCACCGGTGTTCGCACGCCGGAACGGCCTGCACCGAAGGAGGACGGGTTGAGCGAGATCGTGCCGCGCGGAGACGCGCATGCCGACAGGCTGGGTGGCACGGTGCCGCCGCGGCTCGCCGAGGCGATCGACGCGCTCGACATGTCCGAGGACCGCTCGGCGCGCGTGCAGATGCTCATCGACATCGCCCGCCGGTTCCGCGAGGTTCCGCCGAGCATCGCGACGCGGCCTTTCGATCGGGCGAACCGGGTGAAGGACTGCGAGTCCGATGCGTACGTGTGGGCCTCGCCGCGGCCGGACGGAACGCTGGACTACCATTTCGCCGTCGAGAACCCGCAGGGCGTCTCGGCCCGCGCATTGGCCGTCCTGCTCGGCGACGCGCTAAACGGCCGCCCGGTCGACGAAGCGACGGCGCTCTCGGACGACGTCGTGTACGAGATCTTCGGGCGTGAGCTGTCGATGGGCAAGGCGATGGGTCTGATGGGCATCGCGGCGCGGGTGCGGCACTTTGCCCAGCACGCGCCGGCGCCCGTCGGGAGCGGCGCGCGGTGAGCGCCGCCAAGCGGCTGCGCGGCGGCGAGATCGTCTACCACGAGACGCTCTCCGGTCGGCACCAGGCCGGTGTTCGCTGCGTCCGATGCGGCCGCGTGATCAACGTCGAGTGGACCGCGGACGACCTGGCGGACGTCGAGTGCCGGGGCCACGGCCTTCGGCTCGGGCGCTGCGCCACGTGCTATGTGGACGAGGTGGACGGGGTGGATGCCGACGATGCCGTCGCCGACGACGGCATCGGTTTGCCTGCCGCCTCGAACGCGCCCGGCGAAGGCTACGTCTACGTCACGCTCGAGCCCGGCGGCCGGCTCTTGGCCGGGCCATCGGATTACGACCGCTGCGCCGACCTCGAGGTCCTCCTGACCGGCGTGGCCAGCTGCGGCTGCTGCCACGTGACGGTCGTCCACTGCGGCTGGTGCGCCGCGCCGGTGGCGACGCGCCACCCTGCCCTCGAGGACGTCGACGAGGCCGTCGACTGCGGCTACTGCAACCACTGCGACCGGATCATCACCGTCGTGCCCAACAAGGGCGTGCCCGGCAAGAGCGGCGGCCGAGCGAGCGGCATGCGCAAGGACGGCAATCGCCCCGACGGCAGTCGCCCTGACGGCAGTCGCCCCGACAGCGTGCGACCGGACGCCAGCCGACCGACCGGTGCCCGCCGCTCGCACCTCTTCATCGACCGCGTCGCCTCGCCCGACGAGGTGGCCGACGAGCGCTGGGCGATCTGGCGCCAGCACACGCTCGACGAGGTCGACGACGTCGCGACGTGGCTGTCCATGCTCGACGAGATCCCGCAGAGCGACCTCGAGCTGCTCGAGATCTCGGCCGATCAGATCGAGTTCCCGCGCCGCCAGGCCCGCCTGACGATGGAGGGCTGGCTGGCGACCTTCGGCGGCCGCGGCGGCGTCGCGCCGAGCGAGCCGCGGGACGCTTCGGAGTGAGCGCCGGCGCGAGGCGCGCGACGCTGCGGATCGTGACGCGGCTGTTCGTCGCGACGCTCGTCGCCGTGCTCCGTGCGCCGCTCGAGCCGGCCAGCGGCCAGACCGTCGTCCCGAGCGGTCACCACCGGCTCATCGCCACCCGCACGGCCGCCCCGTGGCACCTCACGGCGGGCCGCTACGGCAACGCCACCGACATCGCCGCCGGGCCGGACGGCACGTTGTACGTGCTGGACGCGGTGAACGCCGCCGTCCACGTCGTCGCGGGCGGCACGCCACAGGCAGTGTGGCGCGTGCCGGACGCGGCCGATCGCAGCCTGCTGGCCGTCGACTTCGCCCCGGACGGTACGCTCGTCGTCCTGTCCTCGTGCCCGAACTGCCGCCCGCTGGCGCGCATCGACCGCCTGACGGTGGACGGCACGGTCCGCGCCCAGCTGCCGCTCGACGAGCGCTACCGCGACATCGCCGCCCATCCGGACGGCCGGCAGTTCCTGACGCGCCCGACCGAGGCTTTCCGACTGAACGAGCCGGAGCCGGCGGTCGACATCTACACGGCGGACGGCGGCTATGTCAGCAGCCTGCGCGATCCGATGATGGTCCTGCCGCAGCGCGTCGACATCGCGCCGGACGGCACGGTCCACGTGCTCCACACGATCCCGCCGCCGCCCCGCAGCGGCGGCGGTGGCGGTGGGCGGCCGCTGCCGCCCGGTCCGAGCGGTCCGAGCGGTGTCGACCAGGCGCCGACCGAGCCCGTCAGCGGCGTCATCGTCTTCGCACCCGATCTGAGCCGGCAACGGGTCATCCCGTTCGACGGCGGCATCGACGTCGGGGCGGGCGACGGGCTGGCCGTGATTTCGGGCTACGGCCGGGTGCACATCGAGGGTGAGGACACGCCGCTGACGCGCGTCGTCGGACCCGGCTGGACGGGCGAGCCGCACGTGGCGGTGCTCGGTCCTGACGCCGTCGCCGCCGCGCTGGACCACTGCACGTGGCAGGGCGTCCTTTGGATCGACACGCTGCGCCGGCGGCCGGAAGCCCCGTGGCGCCTCGCGGGGGCGCTCGACGAGCCGGCTCTCGCCGGCCCGGTCGCACCGCGGCGCGTGGCGGCCGGCACGGACGTCGCCGTCCTGCAGGATCTGTTCGCCCCGCTCACGGACCGCACGGAAGGCTACACGGACGTCCCGTCCATGGCGGTCCCGCCGGCGGGCGCGCGGGCGATCCAGTCCATCCAGCGCTGGACGGCCGCCGGCGCGCTGGCGGACCAGCTGGGCCACTGCGCCGGCGGGCGTCAGGCCGACTGGGGCCGCGACGTCGCCGTCGGTCGCGACGCCCCGCCGCCGCCGGACGGCCCGCCGGTGTACGTGATCGACGATGCATGCATCATCCAGCGCCCGAACGACGCCTTCCCGGGCTGGCGCTACTGCCCGCGCGGCCTGTGGGGCGCGTCCGTCGGGACCTCGCTTCTGGCTGTCGGCGCCGACGCGAACCACGTCGCCGTGCTCGACGCGGCAGCGGCGGGCGTCGCCGTCGTGGACCCGGCCGGCGCGCACGTCGCGCACTGGCAGCTCGGCGGCGCATCGACCGGGGATCCGACGGCGGACCCGGCTGTCACCGGTACCGTCGCGAGCGCGGTCGACATCGACGTGCGGGGCGGTGTCATCGCCCTGGCGCTGCGCGGCGCGCGCCTTGTCGAACGGCGGACGGTGGACGGCACGCTGCTCGGCCGGTTCAAGTCCTACGATACGCCCGACGCGCTGGCGCTCGGGCCGGACGGCTCGGTCTACGTCCTCGGCCACGGCGGCTGGGTCACGCGCTTCGCATCGGACGGTACCGTCCTGGACACGTGGTCCCTGCCCGGCGAGGGCGCCGTGCCCTATGACCTGACGGTGGACGACGTCGGCCGGGTGCACGTGGCGTGGCAGCGGCTGGCCGCCAACGGGCGGAACGACACGCACCAGGGCGGCGGCATTTGGGTGTACGCGCCCGACGCCGACGTGCCGCCCATGGTTCGACCGAACACCGCCTGCACGCTGACGCGCGACAAGACGGCACAGCCGGCCCGCGTGCCCCTGGGCGGCGAGGTCACCGTCACGCTGACGATGGCCGGCAGCTGCCCGGCCGCGCGCGGCCCGCTCCAGCTGGCCATCGTATTCGACCGCTCGCGCTCGATGGGCTGGGGCTACACGATCGCCCGCGCCCAAGCGGCCGTCTGGGCAACGCTCGGCGCGCTCGACCCTGCCACGACCGAGGTGAGCCTCGTGGCGTTCAGCGAAGTGCCGGCCGTCCTGTCGCCGCTCACGCGCGACCTGCCGAGCGTGGCGCGCGCCGTTGGGACGCTGCAGGCGGCGGGCGACACCCGCCCGGGCGATGCGCTCGCCGCCACGCTCGACGTGCTGGCGGCTGCCCGCCGGCCCGGCGTCCCGCAGGCGATTCTCCTCGTCACGGACGGCGTGCCGTACGATCAGTCGTCGGCGGCGCTGGCGCGGTTGGCGGCGGAGGGTGTGACGCTGACGGCGTTCCTCTTCGACAACGGCGAGGACGCGCCGGACGGGACGTTCGTCGACGAGCTGCGCCGCAGCAGTACGCAGTTCGCGTTCGAGCCGTCGCCGGACGCGGCAGCGGCGCTCATCGGCGCCGTCGCCGAGGCCGCGAGCCCGCCGATCGTGCCGCCGCTCCTGCTTGCTCAGGCGACGATCGTCGACCGGCTGCCGCTGGACATGCGCTACGTGGCCGGGTCCGCGGTTCCGCCGGCGACGTACGACGGCGCGGCGCGAACGTTGACGTGGCGGATCGCCGACATCGTCGCCGGCGGGCGGCCGGTCCTCACGTTCCGCGTCACGGCCCAGCAGGTGGGCGTGCGCCCGACGAACGTGGATGCGACGGCCGACGTCGTGGACGGCGTCGGCGCCGCGGGACGGATCGTCTTCCCGGTGCCCGAGGTCACGGTCTTCGCGCCGCGGGCCATCTACCTGCCGTTCGCCGTCCGCGAGGCCTGCACGCGCCGCGCCCGACCGCTGGACGTCGTGCTGGCGATCGACACGTCCCAGAGCATGACGGAGCCGGCCGGCGCCGGCGCGTCCGTCACCAAGCTGGCCGCCGCCGTCGCCGCCGCGCGCGCGTTCGTGGACCAGCTCTGGCTGACCGGCGACGCCGCGACGACGGACCGCGCCGCGATTGTGGCGTTCGACGATGCCGCCCGCGTGATCGTCCCGCTCACGGACGACGCGAACGCGCTGCGCGTGGCCCTCGCCGGCGCCGAAACCGACCCCGGCACGCGCCTGGACCGCGGCCTCGACGCCGCGCTCGTCGCGCTGGGCGCCGCCCGAACGGACGCCCGCACGGCGGTGGTGCTCCTGACGGACGGCCGCCAGAACGGCGAACTGGCGCCGGTCGTCGTCGCCGCCGAGCGCGTCCGGGCCACCGGCGCCCAGCTCCACGTCGTCGGCCTCGGCGCGGACGTGGACGCGCCGTTCCTGCGGACGCTGGTGGCGACGGCGGAAGCGTACCACGCGGCGGCGGGGGCGGCGGAGCTTATCGCACTGTACGAGAGCTTGTCGGAGGGGCTGGTCTGCCGGTAGGCGGGCCGATAGCGTTCGTCTGCCATCCGCACGGTGTGGAACAAGCAACTTGGGTGAAATGGGCCCTAACGCGCACATACGTGCGTCGCTTCGCGCACTGACGTTGGACGCGCAGAACACGGGTGTGTGACGCGGCGTACACTGCTGTCTGACACGACGTGCAGTGGCGTGTGTCGGGGCGTGCACGGGCGTGGAGCACGAGGTGCACGGCGCTTGTCACCGCAGACCACGGCATGCGGCCCGGACGACCTGGACGTGGACGCGCTGCGGGCGATCGCGAGCCGGCCGGCGGACGCGTTCCTGGCGCGGGATGCGGAGGCGCTGGGGGGGGATTTGCAGTTCGATCGCGGTGCGGTTGCGTTGTCAGGCGGGGGCGTCTTGGGGACGGCGGCAGGAGACGTACGGTGGAACTGCGCTGCACTCGATGTGCGACAGATTGCACGCGAATGTTACAGGCACGTGAACTTCAGCTTGGGCTGAGTTGAAGAGCTTAGTCAGTCAGATGTCCTTTCTCTCCAGAAACTCGTGCACTCCGTGAAGTTCAAACCGTCGTCAACTATGCAGATGTCGAGAAGGAATTGTAAACTTTCACTGGATTCCACAGTTCAACAACGCAGACACCTGTTGACACCCGCGCCGATTGCCTGTAGGCTGGCCCGGTCCATCCCCGCGGGATCCCCCACCGCCGTGACGGCAAAGTACACGCCTCCGGCAACCCGCCGGGCGGTCTGCCCCCAATCAGGCCGCCGTATCAGGAGGTACTTGATCATGTTGTTCACCGTTATATCCCCTCCCCCGCCCCTATCGGACGCACGTCGCGTCGGCTGATTCCCATCCCCGTTAGCGTTGGCCTTGCGGCGGTGGCCGCAGCTGTGATGGCGGCGCTGGCACCGAAGGCCGCGTACGATCAGGGTGGCTGTGGCCGCAATGACTGTTCAACCGCTGTAATCGAAGTGTCTGCCATCGACGTCATCCACTACGACCAGATCGACGATACTGAGGTTGTACCCGTTGAGCCTAACACGGGCGAAAACTGGACGATAACGGCGTATTGGAACCAACTCGGCAGTGATCCGATTTGGTGTGACTGCGATGCTGTCAGCAACGCTGTCGTGTATGTAGCGGTGGACTGGTCAGATAGCACTGGCTGGTCGGCCACATGCACTGGCTGCAATGCGTTCGCTGGGCCAGTACGCGGAGTCGCCATCTGTAGTACGTACGGGTGCGGCAGCGGCATGAGCATTGACAACGGTTGGGGCTACGAACTAGTCGTGAGCGTCGATGAAAACAATGGGTCCACTTGTGGCGGGGGCTCCAACCCGTCGTTCCTCAACCGCGTCGTGTACGTAACCACCAGCGTGGACGACGGCAACCAGATCAACACTCTGTACTGTTCCGAGAGCACTGCCGTCAGTCCGGTCAGTCAAGCGTTCGGCACTACCGACTCCGGCCCGTTCGAGTGCACATTCTCGTGCGGAGCGGCGAGCGGGCCACAAGTCGACATCGTGTATGACTGAATTGGGCACCGTACCGGCGTCTGGACGTGCCGATGTGAGTAGATGAGTGTGCGGCCGCGGGGGCAGGCTTGCTTGGCGTCCAGCCTCAGCGGCCGCAATCTACTTGGGGAGAGTAACTAGCGTGCATGAGAGTCGACAGAGTACATCAGTCTTTGTTTCGTGGATGTTTACAATCTTGTGTATGGGTCAAGTTCTCCATCATCTTGTTGATCACGCAAGGGCTCAGTCGCCAGATAGCCCTGTTGATGTGAATCCTGTTGATACAGTGGTGCTCATCGACGTCACCATGCATCCCGAAGCGCGTGATGGTGAGGGCGAAGGAGCCATTACGATCCATGACATTCCAACGGGTGTGTCCACGTTTCGTGGAAGATCGTATGTTGGAATTGGGCGGGTGTCTGCAACTCAGGATCTTTCGATGATCGTGGCTGGGTCTGGAGAAGGTTGTGGCTGGCGCCCGCGCGAACTGCCTGTAATGGACATCACATGCTCTCCATTCGCCGTCGTTGCCGATGCCAGTCCCGGGTCCCATCCGCCATACTCCGACGCCCGCTTGTTCGACAGGGACCTCGCCGGGTTTGGTGGTAATGCCACATTGCCCGACGGATCGTTTGTGCTCGCCAGGGCCGCTTTCCGTCAAGTGGACGCCGGATTCATCGCACTGGTGCCTGAGTCGCCGTACGGTATCGACCGGGTCCGATTTCGACGGCCGATAGGGAATCGCCCTCAGAAGGTGTTGTTGAGCTCTAGCCCAAAGATGGACCACCTTGCGATTGAGATTCTACCCAAGGCACAAGGTGACCACGTTGTTATCATGACCGATGGCGGCATGATAGAATCAAGGGATGCGTCGAATTGGATCGAAATTGATCCCCCGATCCCTTTTCCGACTGCTGTCGCGCCTGACAATCATTACTATGGCCGCGGACGACCGCTTCCAGCACTTCATGCCACGATGAATGGCAACGAACGACTCGTCGTGACCAATCGCCTCAATGCCGGTAACATCGCCATCATCGATTTGGAGAGTCGCACCGCACAGACGGCAACGCTAGCGCCCGACATTCCGTTTACGGGCGGCGTCGCGTTCAACAATGGCTGGGTGAATCGCAATCTGCTCGCAGTACACGCTGACAGCTTCATAGCAGTGTATGAACTGTCCGCAGTACCGGCTGGCGATCCATTGTTTGAGCCCGCGCGTCCCTACGTTGCGCGTGAAGTGGCACGTCTGTCCATCGGACGGCCGTTCGACGCCGAGTGGTGGCGTTCACGAGCCTTGACTGAGGCCCCAATGGGCCCGTCGTACTCCATCGCGTGGAGCACAAGCGGCCAGTACATCATTGCCGCTTCGTCCGAAGAAGTCGGTGGCGGCGACTTCGCCGTCATCGAGGTGCTCGACAACGGCCACCGCCTCGAGCAGCGACGCATGCTCGCCGCATCGACCACGAGCAACAGTTTCCCCGGCGACATTTGGACCGCCAATGGCCGAATCGGCCCCTCGGCCACGCCCACCTCGTCCCCCACACCAACACGGACATCATCGCTGACGCCAACCGCGACCGATACACCAACACCGACTCCCGTTCCGGCAACTCTCACGCCGACCACCGTTCCATCATCGACCGCCACCGCCACCCCAACGCCCCTCCCCGCCCCGATCTACCTCCCCCTCGCCCTCACCGAATCCTGCACCCCCTCCCAACGCAACGTCGACATCGCCCTCGCCATCGACGCCTCGTCGTCCATGACCGAGCCCACCGCCGCCGGCCGCACCAAGCTCGCCGCCGCCGTCGACGCCGCCCGCACGTTCCTCGGCACGCTCCGGCTGGCCGAGGGCGATCAGGCCGCGATCGTCGCGTTCAACAGCGATGCCTGGCTCCTCCAGCCGCTGACCGACGACCGCACCGCCCTCGACGCCGCGCTTTCCGCCATCACCACCGCCTCCCTCACCCGCCTCGACCGCGCCGTCGCCGTCGCCGCCGAAGCACTCGCCGACCCGGCACGGCGCAGGGCGGACAACGCCGCGGCGATGATCGTCCTCACGGACGGCCGCGCGAACCCGGTGCCGGCGGACGTGGCGGTGGCGGTGGCGGCGCGCGCCAAGGCGGCGGGCATGACGGTGTTCACCGTGGGCGTCGGGTACGACCTGGACGTGGACGCGCTGCGGGCGATCGCGAGCCGGCCGGCGGATGCGTTCGTGGCGCCGGATGCGGAGGCGTTGGCGGGGATTTACAGTGCGATCGCGGTGCGGTTGCCTTGTCCGGCGGGGGCGTTTTGGGGGCGGCGGTAGGGGCGCCTTGCCTTCGACCGCACGCTTCCTGCCCCCCGTTCTGTCAAGTGAGCATCCTTAACGTCCCTGCCGCCGCCCATTAACCACGCCGCGCCGCCCCATTAACCCGCCCGGCCTACGCTCGACGCCATGAGCGTACGACCCCACTGGCCCTTCCCAGCCGTCTCGCTTCCACGTCCGCCGCACGGAATCGTCGGCGCCCCGCATGCCGGCGTCCCGCACCCCCACGCGCTCCGCGCCGCGTCCCGCCACACCGCCGTCTGGATCTCGCGGATCGCCTGCCCGACCGTCGTGGCCCTCGCGCTTCTCGTCCGCGTCGTCGACGGCTCGCCCGTGCCGCGGGCATGGGTGTGGGCGGTGATGTTCGCGCTGCCGGCCGTCGTCACGCCGGCGCTCGTCGTGGCCGCGCTCGTGCGCGCCGGCCGCGTCGTGGACCTCGACCTCTCGGACAGGCGGCAGCGACACCTACCGTTCGCCGTCGCCACGCTGTGCGCCGTCGCGTCCACCGCCGCCCTCGCAACCCTGGGCGGACCTGCCGCGCTTGTGACGTTCGGCATCGCGTGGAGCGCGCTGCTCGCGCTGCTCTGCGCGGTGACGCTGCGCTGGAAGATCAGCCTGCACGGCGCCGCGGCCGGCGCGGCCGCCGGAATGGCCCTCGCCGCCGGCGGGGCGATGGGCGGCACTGGCGGAACGTTCGGCGCCGACATCGCGCTCTGGCTCGCGTTGCCGCTCGCCGTCGGCTGGGCGCGCGTCGTGCTCCGGCGCCACACGCCGCGGCAGGTCGTCGCCGGGACGGCGGTCGGGGTGGCGGCGATCGTCCTGGCATCTCTGCCCTATT
This sequence comes from Ardenticatenales bacterium, assembly GCA_020853525.1. Classification (GTDB taxonomy): domain Bacteria; phylum Chloroflexota; class Anaerolineae; order Epilineales; family Epilineaceae; genus Avedoeria. The sequence goes on from JADYYS010000039.1 coordinate 194,866, forward strand.
GACCGGTCGGCGCACCACTGGACCGGGCAACGCACCACGGATCGGACGATTCCCACCCCATGCGCATCGCGTTGTTCACCGAGGTCTTCCACCCCAAGATCGACGGCATCACCCACACGCTCGGCCACGTGCTCCGGCACCTCGAGGCCGTCGGCATTCCGGCGCTCGTCGTGACGCCGCGCATGCCCGGCCTGCCGGCGCGCTTCGCCGGCGCCGAGGTCGTCGGCCTGCCGGCGATGCCGTTCCCGCTCTACCCCGAGCTGCGCCTCTCCCCGCCTTGGCACAACATCGACACGGTCCTGGACGCGTTCGCGCCCGACGTGCTCCACATCGCCGGCCCCGTCGCCACCGGTCTGATCGGCATCCGCTACGGCCGACGGCGCGGCCTGCCGATGGTCATGAGCTACCACACCGACATCCCCGGCTTCGCCGCCCGCTGGGGCCACGGCTGGCTCGCGCCGACACTCTGGCGCCTCCTCAAGTGGGGCCACGGCCAGGCCGCGCTCAACCTCGCGCCCAGCCACACCACTGCCGCCGACCTCGTCGCCCACGGGTTCCCGAACGTCGCGATCTGGAGCCGCGGCGTCGACACCGACCTCTACGGCCCGCACCGCCGCCGCGCCGAGGTCCGCGCCGAGCTCTCCGGCGGCCACCCCGACGCCCCGCTCCTGGCCTACGTCGGCCGCCTGTCGGCCGAGAAGCGCATCGATTGGATCACCGCCGCCCTCGACGCCTGCCCCGAAGCGCGCCTGGCAATCGTCGGCGACGGCCCGGCGCGGCCGGTCCTCGAACGCGCCTTCGCCGGCCGCAACGTCGTCTTCACCGGCTTCCGCTCCGGCATCCCGCTGGCCGAGGCCTACGCCGCCGCCGACGTCTTCGTGTTCCCCGGCGCCAACGAGACGCTCGGCAACGTCGTCCTGGAAGCGCTGGCCAGCGGCCTGCCCGTCGTCGTGCCGGACGCCGGCGGCGTGCTCGAGCACGTCCGGGACGGCATCACCGGCCGGCTGTTCCGCGCCGAGAGCCGCGCCAGCCTGGCCGCCGTCGTGCGCCAGCTGGTCGACGCGCCGAACGAACGCGCAAGACTGGCGGACGCGGCGAACGCGTACGCGCGGACGCGGGGGTGGGGGGCGGAGAACGCGCGGTTGGTGGGGTGGTACGAAGGGGTGGTGGCAGGGGGAGGTCAAGATTCGGAAGTCGGTGACGAGCGCCGGCGGCCTGCAAACCCCTCCCGGCGCGCTGTCGCGCGCCTGTCCTCCCCAGCTGTCGCTGGAGAGGACTGACGTGTTGGGGTCGAAGGTGGATGCCGGCGCTGCCCAAGGATCAAGGACACGACAGACCAGCGACCGGAACAGGCTGTGACACCTCGGCCCACACGCATTGCCTCAGCCCCTGAAGCATCCTTTCTCCACCTCCGGTGGGGAAAGGTGGCAGCGCCGAAGGCGCTGACGGATAGGGGTTACGGAGGCCCGATCAAACACCCCGCCCGCCAGATCACGTTGTTGAACAGCGGGTGGTATTGCAGTCCGCGGTTCTGCAGATCAAGACACGTCCGCGGCGGATTGTTCGGCAGCACCGGGCCCGGCACGTTCGGGTTCAGTGGGTACTGCCAGCCGTAGACCTTGGATGGGTCGGCGAGCGCGGCGTCGATGACGCTCTGCGGCACCTTGTTGCGCGTCACGCGGCACACGCATTGCGCGCCGGCAGGCGGTGGCGTAGCGGTCGGCGGGGGCGTCGGGGTGACCGGCGCGAGGACGAGGACGGACGGCACCGGGAAGAGCAGCGTCTGCCGCTTGCCGAAGCCGTCCGTGACGTCGGCGCGCGCCTCGACGTTCGTCGGGCGGGTGCCGGTTCGGGTGGGGCGGACGCGGTAGGTCAGCGTGAGCATCGGCGGCGGCATCGCCACGGACACCAGGCGCCACGTCAGCGTCCGGCCGTCCGGGCTGAGGGTCGGCTCGGCCGGCTGGCCGCTGCCCGGGATGAACGTCATGTCGGCCGGCAGCTCGTCGACGATGAACGCTTCCTTCATCAGCTCGGTGGCGCTGATCGTCCCGACGAGCTGCAGGTAGATCGCCTCGAGCTCGGCCGCCGTCGGCGAGCGGAAGTACTTGGTCGGGTCGCTGGCCATCTGGCGCAGGTTGGACTCGTCGATGTCGTTGCCCAGGCCGATCGTGTAGACCAGGATGCCGGCGGCGCGGACGTCGGCGACGACGCGGGGCAGGTCGGTGATCGGCGGCGAGCCGACGGAGTGACGGCCGTCCGTGAGGAAGATGATCACCGGCCGTGCGTCCGCCCGGCGCCCGGCGCTGGCGAGCATCTTTCGCCCTTCGTCCAGCCCGTCGACGAGGTTGGTGCCCGTGTCCGGCGAGATCCCGTCCACCGCCGCCTTGAGCGCGGCCTTGTCCGTGGACAGGAAGTGAACGGACTCGGCCACGTCGTCGAACGCCACGATCCCGATCTGGATGAGGTTCGCGTCGGCCCGGTCGATGAAGTTCTTGGCCGCCGCGCGCGCCGCGACGAACTTGCCGGCGCTGAGCATCGAGCGCGAGCGGTCGATGACGAGGACGACGTCGGACTTGATCTCCCGCGCCGTGCAGCTGCCGGTGATGGACAGCGTGACCGTGACCTCCTCGCCCAGCCAGATCCGCCCGGGCGCCGCCGTCTTGTCCACGGCCAAGCTGCACGAGTCCTGCTCCTGCCCTTTGACGGCGGCCGCATCGAACGCGGACAGCGTGGCGGTCAGCGCGCCGATAAGCGCGAGCGCACCGACGACGGCCAGCGCGCGGCGTCCCGGCCGATCGCCCGGCGTGTGACGCGGCGCGGCTCGGAACGGCGCACGGTCTGGAAAGTTCATGGCGGCATCCTGACGTTGCGATACGTTGAGATCGGAAGAGTCGATCGGACCCGGCCACCGAACGAACATCGGCCATCGAACGATCGGTGTCCAGCGGACCGTGCCGGCGCCACCGGCACGACGGGCTTAACGCCGCACGGGGCGTGAAGGTTGCCTCGGCCCCGACGCGTCCCTTAGGATAGCGGGCGATGGACCCTCGGTCGAAGCGCTCCGCGCCGGATGCACGCTCGATGCCCGCGCGGCTGCGCGCGCGCGTCCGCGCCGTCGGCGCCCGTCCACGCGGGCTGCGCCGGGCGTCGCGCTGGACCGCCTTGGCCGCCGCCGCCGCGTTCGCCTTCACGCCGGCCGCCGCGGCGCGCCTGCGCGACATCCGCTTCGTCGTCGACGACTTCGAAGCCGCCGCCTGGCCCGACGCCGCCGTCTGGACGGTGCCCGCCGCCCCGGCGACGTGGCGCACCTCCGGCTGTCAGGCGCTCGGCGGGCGGCGCGCGCTCCGCGCGTTCGCTCCACCCGCAACATCGCCCGATGCGCCGTGCGATGCTGCCGTACCGCCCGGCGCATCGTCCACCGCCTTCCTGCACCTGGACCTCCAGGCCGCCGGCGCCGCCAACCGCCTCGAGCTTGGCTTCGACGTCTGGCTTCGCCTCGCTGCGGCGGAGGACGCCGGCCTCGTCGTCTGGCTCCACGTGCCCCGCCCCGGCGGCGGTGTCGACCGCGTGCCGATCTTCGGCGCCACCGGCGACACCGGCGCATGGGCGTCCCCGCAGCGCTACCTGGACCTGCGCAACCTCGTCGACGTCCGCAACCCGGCAGCCGTGTACGACCTGCGCGGCGCCGCCTGGACGATGGAATGGACGGCCGTCGCGCCGGCTGGCGCACCGTCCGGCGGCGGCGTTTTCCTGGACAACGTCGCCCTGACATGGGAGCCGGACCTGAGCTACCCGACGCCCACCGTCCGCCCGACGCTGCCCCCGACCGCCACCGTCCCCCGGCCGACGCCCATCCGCACCGCCACGCCCACCGATGAGCCCACGCCGACCGACGTCCCGCCGACGGACACGGCGACGCCGCCGGCCGGGCGCGCGTACCTGCCGCTGGTCCGTCACGATCCGCAGCCGACGGCGACGGCGACGGCCACCCAGACCGTGACCCCGACGGCGACATCGACCGCCGACCCGAACGGCACGCCGACGCCCCCCGCACCCGCGACGACTCCTGCCGACGAAACGCCACCGCCGTCGGCGACGCCCGGTCAATCGGCTATGCTATCATCGCCAAAGCACGCCCCCGTAGCTCAGTGGACAGAGCAACTGGCTTCGAACCAGTAGGTCGCACGTTCGAGCCGTGCCGGGGGTACACCATCACGCGCCCGGACCGTCCAACGGTCCGGGCGCGTCGTTATCGTATGGTGGAGGTAAGGCCGGGTCCGATCGTTCGCCGAGCGGCGGAGCCGCGAAGCTACGCCACCGCCCCGAGCTCCGTCACCGTCCGCTCGATCAGCCCCACCGCCTCGCCCAGCGTCCCGGCGTCGAACGCGAAGCGCGCGCCGGCGGTGGCGAAGAGCTGCGGGAGCGTCGCCGTTCCACCCAGGCGCAGCGCCGAACGGTAGTCGGCCACGGCGCGCGGGTGGTCGGTGAGGCTGTTGCGCCAGACCTGGGCCGCGCCAAGCTGGGCGAGGCCGTACTCCACGTAGTAGAACGGCACGTTGAAGATGTGGAGCTTGCGGTGCCAGCCGGTGGCCATCACGTCATCCAAGCCGTCGAAGTCGATCGCCGGGATGAAGCGCTGCACCAGGGCGCGCCACTGCGCGTCGCATGCGTCGGGCTCGGCGCCTTCGGGATGGGTGTAGGCCCATTGCTGGAACGCGTCGACGACCGCCATGTACGGCCAGAACAGGATCGTGCTCTCGAGGTGCTCGATCCGCGCCCGGGCGGCGCCGCCGACATCGTAGAACCCGCCGTGGTCGGCGGTCAGGTACGGCGCCGCCAGCAGCTCCATCGCCATCGAGGCGACCTCGTTGAACTCCATCGGCGACTCGAGCTGCGGCGCGAACGGGAGATCGCTCGAGGCGAAGGCGTGGAACGCGTGGCCGGCCTCGTGGAGCATCGTCTGGACGTCGTCGTGCAGACCGACGGCGTTCATGAAGATGAACGGGCGCTTGGCCACCGGGAAGTACGTGCAATAGCCGCCGGGCGCCTTGCCTTTGCGGTTCTCGGCGTCCAGCAGGCCCTCGGCGATCATCGTTCGGTACTGGCCGCCGAGGCTCGGGTCCACCTTGTCCAGGATCGCGGCGCTCTTGTCCAAGAGCTCGCCGCCGTCCCGATAGGGCTTGAGGGGCTGCGTCCCCGGCATGTCGGCCGGTCGGCTGAACTCGCCGTTCGTCAGGTCCCACGGGCGGAGCGCCGGAAGACCGAGCATCCGGGATCGGCGGTCGTAGATCCGCGTCGCGGCCGGGACGCAGACCGCCTCGATGGCGTCGTGGAAGGTGGCGCAGTCCGCCGGGGTGTAATCGAACCGCTGCTTGGCCTGCCAGATATAGCTGCGGTAGTCCGGGTGGCCCGCGTTGGCGGCGATTCGCTGGCGCAGCGCGTGCAGCTCCCGCCAGAGGTCGTTCAGCGCGGACCGATCGGCCAACCGCCGCCGGCTCATCAGCTGCCACGCGGCTTCGCGCCGCGCGCGGTCCGTGCCGGCCAGCACCGGTCGGAGCTGCGGCAGCGGGATCTCCTTGCCTTCCCACTCGACGGTCTGCGCACCGATGATCTTGTCGTAGCGACTGCCGAGCTTCGACTCCTCGACGAGCAACGGCAGGTTCACGTCGCGAAAGAGGTCGGCCTCCGCCTTGAGGTTGCGCAGCGGCACGGCCAATCCCTCGAGCGACAGGCCCGACGCCAAGAGCTTGAGCTTGAGTTCCTGTTCGGCCGTGGCCGCCGGCGGGCGGATCTCGTCCAGATACCGGAAGAACGCCGCCTCGGCGACCGCGTCCGTCGTGTCCTGGGTGTGGGCCAGATGGCGCCGCGCACCCGTCTCATAGATGAGGAAGCTCAGCCGCGTCCAGTCCGCCAGCCAGGCCTCGAGGCTGCCGGCCGTGAGCGGACGTGCTGCCAGATCGGCATAGTACGGCGCAATCTGCGCCCAGGACCAGTCCTGAAACGCACGCACATCGGTGGGCAATTGACTGAACACACACACCCCTCTCGAGCGTCTCTCTCGGCACGCCTCGGCGAGCGGGCCCTGGGCGGTCCGTCCACCGCAGGCGAGGTGCCGACGCTGCCGTCGATCGCCCCCGCCGTACACGATCCGAGGCCGTGCACAACCCGGAAGGAACATTCTAGGGCAGGCGGACGGCCGGACAAAGTCGTTACGATCAAATAGTAAACCAATCTTCTTCCGGCGCAAATCATAGCGCCGGGCGCCTCAGTCCCTCAGCGGGACAGGACCGGCAGCCAGAGGCGCCCCGCCGGGAGATCGGGGGTCGGTCGCGTGGCGGTGGGCGGCGGCACGGACGGGCGCGGGGTCGGCGTCCACTCCGTGGTGGCCGTCGCCGCGGCGGGGGTCGTCGGACCGGGCGTCGTGGTGGCGCGCGCGGTCGCCGTGGGCACGCCGGTGGCGGTGGCCGTCGGGCGCGGTGCGTCGGTGGCCGTCGGGGTGGCGGTCGGCAGGTCGAGGGCGGCGGCGACGGCGGCTTCGACGTCGATCACGCCGTGGCCGGCGGCGTTGTTGAACGCGCGGCCGCCGGACGGGCCGCACTGGTCGGCGTTCAACGGGTCCGCCGTGTCTTCGAGGATCGCCCGGACTTCGGCCGGCCGGCCGCTCAGGTCCGGTCGGGCGCCGATCAGGAGCGCGGCCGCGCCCGAGACATGCGGCGCCGCCATCGACGTGCCCTGCTTGATCCCGAAGCCGCTCGTGCCGATCGCCGAGTTGATGTTCACGCCGGGTGCGGCCACGTCCGGCTTGATCCGCTCGACGGCCCCCAGGACGAACGGGCCGCGGCTCGAGGTGTCGGCGATGCTCCGCCGCTCGTCGTCGTAGTTGCCGACGGCAAAGGCATCGATGAGCGAGGCCGGCGGACAGACGCTGCCGCAGCGCGGGCCGTCGTTGCCGCTGGCGGCGACGAACAGGATGCCGGCGGCGACGAGGTTGCGGATCGCGACCTCGCCGGGGAACGGGTTGTCGCAGAACAGCCGCCCGAAGATGCCCCACGACGCGTTGACGATGTCCGGCGCACGGTCCGGCTGCGGCGCGGAGCCGTCGCGCTTCGTCGGGGCGAGGGCCCATTGCAGGCACGACAGGATGGCCTGTGTCGTGCCGCGGTCCTGGGCGAAGATCCGGCACGCGATCCACTCGGCCTCGGGCGCCACCCCGACCTCGCGGCTGCCCTGCTTGCCGAGCACGATGCCGGCCACATGCGTCCCGTGGTCGTTCACGTCCACCGGCGCATCCTGGCCGGCGACGGCATCGAGCCAGTTGTAATCGTCCCCCTCCGCCCGCCCCCGATACCGTTGTGCAAGCGCCGGGTGCCGTGCGTTCACGCCGGTGTCGATGATGGCGACCGTCGCGCCGGCGCCGAGATAGCCCTGGCGCCAGACCTTGTCCGCGCCGATCGCCTTGATGTTGCGCTCGGCCACGGCCACGTCCACCGCGACGTCCGGTGCGGTTGTGTCGTGCGGCGCGGACGCATCGTAGGGCGCGAACGACGCTCGGGACACGGTCGGGTCGATGGCAAACGTCGGCAGCGGCAGGATGCGCTCGACCCCGTCCAGCGCCGCGACGGCCGCCACCGTCGCCTCGTCGGCCTCGAACGCGACGGCATTCACGATGAAATAGGACGTGAACGCGACGCCGCGCCGCGCGAGGAGCGCCCGCAGCGGTGTCTGCGTCGCCTCCGCCGTGCGGACGAGGCTTTCGTACACGGTGCGCCCCTTGGCCGCCTTGTCGGCGACGCCGTCGGCCGCACGGACGTCGGCCTGCTCGCGCAGCACGGCCAGCACCATCGCCGGTCGGCCCGCGGCGAGCACGGCCCGGACGGCCGGGTCGACGACCGCGCCCTCGTCGGGTGTCGCGACGACACCGCGTGGCCCGGCGACCTCCAAGACGCCGACGGACAACGCAACAACGACGGCGATGAGCGAAGCGCCGCGCAACCATTCGCGCCGCCGCATTTTCGACGGTATCGTCGGAACTCGAAGAAACATCTCTCACCTCGGAGCGATCGGGGACGGGTGTTGCGCCGACCATTGTAGTGCGCCGGCGCGCAGCCGTTGACGCAGCCAGTGCCCCCCTCTACACTCAGCCGGCCGCAGCGCCCGACGGAGCCGTTCGCCGGATCGACGCCCGCGGTGAAGAGGAGCGGACGACGATGAAGTCCCGAACGTGCAGCGAGAGCCCGGTGGGTGTAACGCGAGCCATGCACGGGGCGCTGGCGCTCGTGTTCGGCCTCAGCCTCGGCGCCTGCCAGCCGAAGGCCGACATTCCGGCCGAGGAGGCCGCAGCGCCGCCGATCGTGGCGACGGAGCCGGTCGCCGCGGCCCCGCACGAGGAGGTCGCCTGGTTCGAGGGTGATGTCCAGACGGCATTCGACGCCGCCAAGGCCGAGAACAAGCCCGTGTTCCTGTACTGGGGCGCCGTGTGGTGCCCGCCGTGCTATTACCTGAAGACCCGCGTCTTCCACCGACCCGAGTTCGTGGCGGCCAGCAAGGAGTTCGTCGCGGTCGAGCTGGACGGCGACACGGAGCGCGCCCAGATCTGGGGCGAGCAGTTCGACGTCAAGGGCTATCCGACGGTGATCGTCTTCAACCCGGCGGGCGACGAGATCATGCGCCTGACGAGCGGCATCGACGCCGAGCAGTACGCCTCGGTGCTCGTATCCGCAAAGGCGAAGATGACGCCGATCGCCGACGTCCTGGCGGCCGTCGAGGCCACCGGTCCGGCCGCGGCGACAAAGGAGGACCTCGACCTCCTGGCGTTCTACGCCTGGGACCAGGACAGCGTCCTCGCGCTCGAGTCCGATCGCAAGCTCGCGCTCTTCAAGCGCCTGTGGCAGGAGACCCCCGACAGCCTGGCCGTCGCGAAGAACCGCTTCCTGTGCCTCTGGATCGAAGCGCTGCACTCCGCCCGCTCGGCCGCCGAGGACGCCGCCGAGGAAGGCGAGACGCCCGAGCTGCCCGCGCCGACCGCCGACGAGATGCCGGCCGTCCTGGCGGGACTGACCCAGGTCTTCGCCGACCCGGCGCAGCGCTCGTCGAACACGAACACGATCTACTACTGGTCCGAGGAAACGGCGACGATGCTCTTCCCCGAACCCGGCCCGGAGCGCGACGCGTTCAGCGCGGCGTGGGTGGCCGCGGCCGAGGCGATCGAGGGCGACGAGGCGATGACCGTCGACGATCGCCTGACGGCGTTCTACCCGCAGATCATCCTCGCCCGCCTCAAGGCATCGACCGCGCCCGCGGCGAGCGCCGTCGTGACATCCACCGGCGAGCTGACCCCGACGGCCGCGGCGGTCGACGCCGCGTCCGAGGGCGACGCGGCCGCGGACGCCGAGCCGACGGCCATCCCGCTGCCCACCGACCTCGTGCAGCGCGTGGCGGACCGCGTGAAGTGGGCCAGCGAAACGGTGACGGATCCGGGCGAGATGCAGACCGTCATGGGCACGATGGTCTGGATGCTCCAGGAGACCGGCCAGGACGCCGCGGCCGAGCAGCTCCTGAACGACAAGCTCGACACGACGATCGAGCCCTACTACTACATGCTCGAGCTGGCCGACATGGCCGAGAAGAAGGACGACACGGCCGGCGCGCTCGCGTGGTACCGCAAGGGCTGGCAAACGGCCGAGGGATCGATGTCGCGCTTCCGCTGGGGCCACAGCTACCTGCGCGCGCTGCTGCGCCTGACCCCCGACGACGAGGCGACCTTCGAAACCGACGCGACCGCGGTCCTCACCGAGCTCATGGCGAACGAGGACGCGCTCGCCCTCGGCAACGGCGACCGCATGGGCACGCTTTCGACCGCGATCATCAAGTGGAACGAGGATGGCAAGCACGACGCCGTCGTCACGCGGCTGCGCGACGTCGTCGCCGCCAAGTGCGGGGCGCTGGACGCGACGGGCGAGGACTCGCAGCAGAGCCGGTGTCAGCAGTTCCTCGTGCCGGAGGTCGAGGACGCGACGACCGGATAGCGGGATCCGTGCGCATCCCGCCAATCGTTTCGACCGCCGTCACGACAACGCCAACGAATCCGACCGCCATGACGACAACGATGCCCTGTAGGGGCAGGTCCCCGTGCCTGCCCCGTAGGCCGTTGCCCCACGACCGCAATGGCCACAACGCCCCCACCACCCGCCTTGCGTGATGGCCGGACGTCATGTTTTGGCCGCTGGCGTCGTTTTGGCCGTGGGCGGCGTGACATGACGGCCTACGGGGCAGGCACGGGGACCTGCCCCTACAGGGCATCGTTGTCGTCATGGCCGTCCCATCGGTTGGCGATGTCGTGATGGCCGTCCCATCGGTTGGCGATGTCGTGATGGCGGCCCGATCGGTTGGCGGGGCGATCTAACGGGTTGGTGTAGCGACGGGCGTCGGGGTCGCGCCCGCGCTGGGGGCCGCCGTCGGTGCGGCCGGGCGGGACGGCGAGGCGGGGGCATCCGAGCGGGGCCCGTCGCCCTCGCCGGCGAACAGCTCGCGGATGCCGCCGAGCGCGCCGAGGACGCCGCTGGCCTCGTACGGGATGAACACCTTGGTGGCGCGGCCATCGGCCATCGCTTTCAGCGCCTCGAGGTACTGGATCGCGATCAGCTTCTCGTCGGGCTGCGCGGCCGAGATCGCGCCGTAGACGATCGTGATCGCGTTCGCGCGGCCGGCGGCCTCGGCTTCGAGCTTGTAGCGCTCCCCGTCCGCGACGAGCTTGCGGCTCTCGGCTTCGCCCTCGGCCTTCAGGATCTGCGCCTGGCGCAGGCCCTCGGACTCCAGGATCTGCGCCCGCTTCTCGCGTTCGGCCTTCATCTGGCGGTGCATCGCCTGCGTGACGTCGGCCGGCGGATCGATCCGCTTGATCTCGACGCGCACGATCCGCACGCCCCACTTGTCCGTCGCGTCGTCCAGCACCTCGCGCAGCTTGGCGTTGATCCGGTCGCGCGACGTGAGCGCCTCGTCGAGCTCCATCTCGCCCACGACGTTGCGTAGGTTCGTCTGGGCCAGCTTCGTGGCCGCACTGTAGAAGTCGGCCACGTTGTAGACGAGCTTCACCGGGTCGGTGGCCTCGAAGTAGACGATCGCATCGACCGTCACGACGACGTTGTCCTTCGTGATCACCTCCTGCGGCAGCACGTCGACGACCTGCTCGCGCATGTCCACCCGCTGGATCGAGTCGATGAACGGCACGATGATCGTCAGCCCGGGCGCGGCGGTCTTCTGGTAGCGCCCGAGGCGTTGGATGACGCCCTTCTGGTAGGGCGAGACGATCCGCACGCCCATGAGCGCGACGATGAACACGAAGATCGCGATGACGAAGAGCAGGACGACGAACGGGGACATGGGCGGCTCCCTCCTTGGGATCGAGACAGGGTACGTGTCGCGGGCCTACGCGTCCGCGTTCGAAACGTCGCCGTTCGAGACTTCGACGGTCGACGCGTCGACGTGCGCGCCGACCGTGCCGCCCGCGCCCTCGTCGACGCGCACGAGCAGTCGCGTGCCGGCGACGCCGACGACGGTGACGACCGCATCGACGGCGATCGCTTCGCCGGATGCGCTGTCGGCCCGCCACTCCTCGCTGTCGACGCGAACGCGTCCGCGCCCGCCGGCCGGATCGATCCGCTCGACGACGTGCGCCCGTGCGCCGACGGCGCGATCCGCGCCGACGCCGGGGTGGTGGGCCGGCGCGACGCGGTCGGCGAACGGGCGCGACAGGAAGATCGCCGCGACGGAGACGCCGACGAACACGCCGAGTTGCACGATCGGCCCGAAGCCCAGCCAGGCCAGCACGGCGGCCGCGGCCGCACCGACGCCGAAGCACGCCAGCACGAAGCCGGCGGTGAAGATCTCGGCGATGAAGAAGAACACCGCCATGAGCGTCCAGACCCAGCGGATCGTGTCCATGTTCGCTCCTTCGCGACCGCACCGTTCGTATGCCGACATCGCCCAGCCTACGCGTCACGGATGGCCCGGGTTGTGCGCTATTCTTCTCGCGATCGCACCTTCGCACAACCGGATCCGTGCACGATTCGGTTCCCCGCGAAGGCATCCGTTCCGATCCGGAGGTTCCCCGTGTCCCTGCCAGCGGGCTACACCCTCGTCGAATTCGATCCCCCCACCGCCGACGCCGACACATGGGCGCGGTACCACGACTATCGCCGCCGCCGCCACGCCGAGACGCGACCGGACGACCCCGTGATGCCCGACGCCGAGGCCGAGGTCTGGATGCGGGAGCCGCAGCCCGGCGGCAAGGACCGCCGTTGGCACGTGGTGCACGGCACGGACGTCGTCGCCGGCTTGCACATCGGCTGGGTCGTCGACGGCCCGATGCTCGAGACGAACCGCCACCTGATGTGGGGCAGTGCCGGCGTGCTGCGCGCCCATCGCCGCCGCGGTGTCGGCACGGCGCTCGCGCGGATCGTGGCCGACGAGATGGCGGCGCAGGACCGCACGGTGCTCACGACCGGGACGGCCGAGGACGACGGCCGGGCGTTCTTGGCGTGGCTGGGCGCGGAGGTAAAGATGGAGGCGGCCGAGAATCGCCTCGCGCTCGCCGACGTAGACTGGGCGATGGTCGAGCGCTGGGCGGCCGAGGGCCCGAGCCGCTCGCCGGACACGTCGCTGATCTTCTGGGAACACCGTGTTCCCGAAGACGAGTACGTCCCGTTCAGCGCCGCCTTGACCCGGCAGCTGAACACGATGCCGCACGACGATCTCGACCACGGCGACATCGTGATGCGCCCCGAAGACCTCGCGGACGAACAGGGGCGGCTGGACAAGGTGGGCGGCAGCCACCACACGCTCATCACGCGCGAACCGGACGGCACGATCTCCGGCATCACGGACGTGGGGTGGACGCCCGGCCGGCCCGACCGCGTGATGCAGCAGTTCACCGGCGTCGATCCCGACCATCGCGGGCGCGGGCTCGGCAAGTGGCTGAAGGCCGCCATGCTGCTCTACATCCGCGATACGTACCCCGCGGCCAAGATCGTCGTCACCGGCAACGCGAACTCGAACGACCCGATGCTGTCCATCAACCATCGCCTCGGGTTCCGGGCCCACCGCGGCGAGACGGTCTATCAGATCGGCCGCGACGTGCTGCTGGCACGAACGACCCAAGGATAACGGCGGGTGCCCGAAGCCGAGCCCATCCGTGATCGCCGCCTCCTCACGATCCTGGCGATCGTCTTCGTGAACATCGTCGGCGCCGGCATGGTGCTGCCGACGCTGCCGCTGTTCGCCAAAGAGCGGTTCGCGATCTCGCCGATCGTGAACACGCTCCTCGTGACGAGCTTCTTCGCCGCCCAGTTCGTGGCGGCGCCGATCCTCGGCCGGTGGTCGGACCGTATCGGGCGGCTGCCGGTGCTCGTCGTGAGCCAGATCGGAACGGCGCTGTCGTTCGTCCTGCTCGGCTTCGCGTTCGCGCCGTGGATGCTGTTCGTCAGCCGGATCCTGGACGGCGCCACGGGCGGCAACATCACCGTGGCCCAGGCGTACGTCACCGACATCACGCCCCGCGAACGGCGGACACAGACGCTGGGACTCATCTTCGCCGCGTTCGGCATGGGCTTCATCATCGGGCCGGCGCTCGGCGGTGCGCTCAGCTCGATCTTCAAGCCGGAGGTCGTGTTCGCCTGTGCCACCGTCGCGACCCTGCTCACCGCGCTGTTGACGCGCCTGACGCTGCGCGAGACGCTCACGCCCGACGTGCGCGCCCGGCTCGCCGCAGAGCGCGCCGAACGCGGCGGCCGTCAACTGAACGCGGCGGCAGTGTTCGCCAACCGCAGCCTCTTGCTCGTCCTCGGCGTCGCCGTCCTCGGCCAGTTCGCCCTCGGGCTGCTCCAGGCGACGCTCGCCCTCTACGGCGACGACGTGTTGTTCGCCGAGCTTCCGCAGCGCTACGTGGCGCTGGCCGTCGGCGCCGTGCTCGGCATCGTCGGGCTGGCGCAGGTCATCACCCAGCTCGTCGTTCTGCGGCGCGCGCTCCGGCGGTGGGGCGAGGCGCGCCTGGTGATCGGCGCCAACGTGCTAAGGGCGATCGGCATGTTCCTCTACATGGCCGCGCGCGGACCGGCGCTGACGCCGTTCGCCGCGCTCTTCTTCGCGATGGGGATGGGCCTGGCCATGCCGCCGCTGCAGACGCTGGCCACGCACACCGTCGGCGACGAGGATCGCGGCGCCGTGCTCGGCTGGTACCAGAGCGCAGCCAACCTTTCGATCATCGCCAGCACGGCGCTGGCAGGCGTGCTCTACAGCGTTGGGCCGCCGGTGCCGTACTTCGTCGGCGGGGTGCTGTCGCTGCTGGCGGTCGGGCCGTCGCTGTTCCTGTTGCGGCTGCCCGTCGGGGCCGCTGCCGCCGACATGCGCCCGGCGCAGACCGACCCGGCGCCTGTCGCCCATTCGGCGTAGGGCAAGGAATGCGCGCTCGACTGGGTCCGGGCGATCCCGCGCCCGACGTCACCGTCCTCGACGCCGAAGGCGGCCTCGTCCGCCTGGCGGATCGCTGGCCGGACGGGCCGACGGCCCTGCTGTTCATCCGCCACTTCGGCTGTCCGTACTGCCAGATCGCCCTGCGCGAGCTGGCCGCCGAGCGGCCGGCGCTCGAGGCGCTCGGCGCGCGCGTCGTCGCCGTCGCGATCGGCGAGCCCGAGCACGCGGTGCGGTTCGGGCGCAAGGCGGCGCCCGGCGTCGACGTCCTCGTCAGCCCGGACACGTCCGCCCATCGCGCGTTCGGCATGCGGCGCGCGCTGCCGTGGGAGTTCGTCCATCCGCGGGCCGTCGCGCGCGGCGTACGGCTGGCGGCGCAGGGCATCCTGCCCCGGGTCCCGACCGGCGATCCGTTCCTCCTCCCGGGCACGTTCGTCATCGACCGCGCGGGCCGCGTGCGGTACGCGCGCTACGCGGCGGACGTGAGCGACAACCCGGATTGGGGCGCGCTGCGGGCTGCCGTCGCGGCGGCGCGCGGGGCCGCGTCGGCGATCGACTGAGCGCATTCCGCCCGAATGCGCGCCCGGTCGGTCACGCCTGTGGCGAGCCGAGTCGTTGTACCATCCAGCGCCGGTTCACAGCCGACGTGGTTTGGCCGGATAGGACCGACCGTGTTGCCGGATGCCCATGCGGCATCCGGCGGCTCAAACAGGAGGGTGAGGATGATCGACGTGTTGCGCCGCCTGCGGGTGGCCCTCGTTCCGTTGGCGATCGTCGCCGCGCTGCTGGCGCTGCCTCTGGCGGCGCTGTACGCGGCGGGCCGATCGCCGGCTGCCCAACCGCCGGCCGATGTTCTCGCCGCCGGCCCGTCGCCGGCCGAGGTGTTGGCCGACATGGCGGACCGCTCGCCGGTCGAGAAGCTCGACAGCGGCCTGACCGCGATCGCCAAGGACGGCGGCGCGACGGATGTGGTCATGACCTACGTGCAGTCCGACCGCGCCGTCGACTTCGACGCGCTGACCTCGCGCTACCACGCCTGGACGATGCCGGCCGGCGAGCACGTGGCGTTCGTCGAGGTGCCGGTCGGCAAGCTCGGCGCGCTGGCGGCACTGCCCGGCGTCGCGCGCGTCTCGGACGCGTCGCCGGACGCAGCCGGCTCGATCTTCGTTCCCAAGCCGATGGACATGGACGGCCTGACCGTCCCGTACGAGGCGATCTCGCCCGAGCAGGCCGTACAGCTGCGCGCGCAGGCCGAGGCGGCGCCGCCGACGATCCGCCCGGAGAACGACTCCAGCGCGGGCGCCAAGGCGGCGCCGAACGCGAAGCGCGGCCCGGAGCCCAAGGGCTGGCACGACATCTGGCGGAACCATTCCGCCAAGGAGGCCTGGGACCTCGGCTACACCGGCAAGGGCGTGAAGGTCGCGGTGCTCGACACCTCGGTCGACTTCGCGCACCCGGACCTTCAGGGCGCGTATGCGACCTATGAGAAGGGCCCGTATGCGGGCTGGCCCGAGATCTTCGACCCGTACGGCGTCAACCTGTGGTCGCAGGACGTGCGCATTCCGGTGACCCAGGGCCGGCCGCGTGCGCAGCAGGGCGCGGGCGGCCTCGTCCTCATGTCCAACGTCGTCACCCCGACCGCCGCCATGGTGAACGGTACGAGCGTCCTGACGGGCTGCGTCCAGTCGCGGGCGATCGTCCGGCCGGCGAACCAGACCTTGAACGTGTTCCTGCCGCCGAACTGCTCCTTCGTCATGCCTGCCTCGAAGAGCGGCCGGATCCTGCACGGCTATCACCCGGACGGGAACATCCGCCCGCTCGGCGGCGAGCCGAACGCGGTGCCGTTCGTCGTTTCCCGCTACATGGACATGATCGTCGTCGACGCAAACACATCCGGCGTATACGACACGGTGTATGTCGACCTCGACTTCGACCGGGACTTCACGGACGAGATGCCGCAGACGAAAGCGAACCCGGTCGCGTGGCGCGACATCAACGGCAACGGCATCGCCGACTTCTCGGCCGGCACGGTCTATTGGATCTCCGACGGCCAGTCGACACCGCCCGGCTCCTACCTCTTCGGGCTTGCCGACGAGAAGCCCGCCGCCGGCATGTACGTCGCCATCCAGGCCGACACGGGCGGTCACGGCACGCTGTGCGCCTCCAACGTCGCCTCGCGCGGCGTCCTCGGCGTGCCCGACGCGGTGTCGCTCCAGTTCCAGGACCTGCCGGGCGACCACAAGCCGATGCCGCTCAACCCGGGCATGGGCAAGGAAGCGAAGATCATCTCCGTCGGCAACATCTACTCCGGCGGTGACCCGTCGTTCGATGCCGGCTGGCGCTTCGGCGTCCTCGGCGCCGACCCCGCCGACCCGTCGGACGACCCGCAGATCACGTCGAACAGCTACGGCTTCTCCGGCAACGACGACGACGGCTGGGATCTCTACTCGCACGCGATCGACTACTACGTCCGGACGTTCAACCCGACGTCGACCGGCCTGTACTCCAACGGCAACGGCGGCCCGGGCTACGGCACGATCCCGGTTCCCAAGCCGGCCACCGGCATGGGCATCGCCGCCAGCACCCAGATGGGCTCGACCGGCTGGGACTCGGCGTACGACACGAAGCAGATCACGTTCGGCGACATCACGCCGTGGTCGGACCGTGGCCCGATCGCCCTGCTGGGCGCCGGCGCCAGCCTGGCCGCGGACGGCGCGTACGCCTCGGGCTCGAGCCCGCTGAACGCCGTCGTCACGAACGCGAACCAGCCCGAGTTCAAGCGGGACGGCGAGTTCGCGAACGGCACGTGGGGCGGCACGAGCCGCTCGTCGCCGGTCGCCGCCGGCCTGATCTCCCTGATCTATCAAGCATTCAACGACAAGCACGGGCGCTGGCCGACCTGGCAGGAATCGCGCTCGATCGCGATGGCGGGCAGCCGCTTCAACGGCTACGACGCCTTCGTCACGGGTGCAGGCGTGCTCGACGCCGCCGACGCCGCGCGGATCGCGGGCGGCCTGTACGGCGTCGCCTCGATGCCGTCCGAGTGGACGACCGGCGGCTACCGCGGCAAGACCTACCCGGCCTTCGCCAAAATGCAGACGCGCGGCTCGGAGGCCAAGCAGACGTTCACGCTCTCGAACGCGGATGACAAGCCGGTCGAGGTCAAGGTGTCGGGCCAGTGGCTGCGCCGCGTCGGTCACACCGACATCCCGTGGACATCCAAGACCGTGACGGACGAGGTCGGCTCGCCGACGTCCTTCAACGCACCGCAGTACCTCGTGCCGATCGACAAGGACGATGTTCCGGCGGGCACCGACCTGATGGTCGTGCGGATGGCCTATCCGCTTGAGGACATGGACTTCGAAGCGCCGGATGTCGGCCCGTGGCGCCCGGGAACGCCGAAAGAGTCCTACCTCATTTCCGACAACATCTGGCGCCTGACGGTGTATCAGCACACGGACCGCAACGACAACCAGAAACTCTGGAACGATGCGAACGGCAATGGGGTCGTCGACCTCAAGCTGAGCGACTTCTACACCCAGACGCTGGACTCGACGCCGCCGGGCAACCCGGCCAAGATCTCGAACATGCTGGACTACGGCGCTTCGGAGATCGAGCAGGGCGAGTACATGCGCTTCGCGTATCTGAACAACGACGCGAACAACCACCTCGTCACCGTCCACCACCCGCTCGAGCGCTGGGGCAACGGGATCTACATCGGCCTCACCCACTGGGAGGCTTGGTTCAACGCGGGCGGCACGTGGGATCAGCGCGGCCGCAGCCTGAAGATGCCGGTGACGGACCTGACGCTGCGTGTCGACTACTACGATTACGTCGACTGGCCGTGGCTCTCGACCGGCGGCCCGACGGTCACGATCCCGGCCGCCAGCGGCAGCACCCCCGGCACCGCCACCGTCGACGCGACGATGAGCGTGCCGGCCGACGCCGCGTACGGCAGCTACGTCGGCGCCATCTTCGCCGACTACGCGCGCGACACCGCAGGCGGCGACGTCCCGGTGTTCGCGGAACTGGCACCCGAGGAACCGCGCGGCGGCTACGAGCTGCCCGGCCGTCGCCTGACGATCCCGGTGAACGTGAACGTTGCCGCGTCGTACGGCTGGAACGGCCCCGTCACGTTCGGCGGTGCCGAGGGCGACGACCGCGACGCGCCGTACAACAACGGTGCGGTCGCCGGCGCGCAGAGCTGGGGTTGGCGGAAGGAGTCGGGCGACTGGCGCTACTTCCTGCTGGACGCCGCCAAGCCGCCGAAGAACACCCTCTCGTACCTCATCTCCCGAACACGATGGGACGACCCGTCGGAGAAGATGACGGACATCGACACGCGCCTGTACGGCCCGTCGATGGACCGTTACACGGACCCGACGCACCCCGCCAACGGCGAGCCGGAGGAGGACGGGCAGACGCGCAACCGCGCGGACACGGCGTGGTACGGCCCGCACACGCTCGCGCTGCTGGCGCAGAGCCCGTCGAGCAACATCCAGGGGGATGGCCGCTGGGCGTTCAACACGTCGAGCGGCGGCAACGAGGACTGGGTCTCGGCGCCGGCCGGCGAGGGACTGCACGAGCTCATGCTCGACAACGTGCTCTTCAGCGGCTCGTCCATCGAGATCCCGTTCGAGACGACCGTCGGCTCGATCCGGATCACGCCCGGCGAGGTCATCCTCGAAGGCCCGACGTGCACCGAAGTGGCGCTCATGTCCGATCTGCCGATCGACGATATGGCCGTGATGGCCTACGGGATGCATCCGCCCGTCGTCGAGACCGACCAGCCGGCCAAGCAGGACGATCAGGACGTCGCGGCCGCGGCCAGCTATCGCTACACCTACACGCTGGAGAGCGAAGCGGCCCGCTTGAGCTTCACCATCGACGGCAACGACGACGGTGTTGACCTCGACCTCTTCGTCCTCTACGACAACAACGCCGACGGCACGTTCAACTTCGCGAACGAGCAGGTTGGCAGCTCGACCACCCCGAACGCCGACGAAGCGGTGAATCTCGACAGCATCAGCCCGTCCGGCGAGTACGTCGTCCTCGTGCACGGCTTCACGGTGCCGGGCAACGGCACGACGTTCACGCTGACGATCGACGCGACGTACGGCGACGACATCGCCGTCACCGACCCGCCGTCCTCGATCGAGGCCGGCAAGCGGACGACGATCAAGGTCTGTCCGGACGCGCAGGCCGTCGCCGGCCGGACGGAGCCGAGCAGCGGCGTCCTCTTCATGGGGCCGACCGCTTCGCCGCAGATGATGCGCCTCCCGGTTCGCTGGTACCCGACCGGCACGGCGCCGACGCCGGTCCCGGTGACCCCGGACGGCGTGTTCCTGCCGGCGCTCCTGCGCACGGCCCTGTTCGGCGTCGAGGAGCCGCCGCCGGCCGCAACGGGCGGCGCGGTGATCGACGCGGGCGTGGGGCGCGCGACGCGCTGACGGATGGTGGAGCGGCCCGTCGCCCCGGCTGTACCCGATCAGGGTGCAGCCGGGGCGACGGCCGCCGACCACCGAATGCCCCATCCTCCCGCGCGCGCTACACTTCCCGCATGCCCCCCCGCCCCGCCGCGCCCCGCCAACGCCTCATGGCCGCCGTGCTCATGCCCGCCGTGGTCGCGCTGGCCGGACATGTTGCCCTCGCCCGCTCGGCGCGCAGCGCGCTCGACGGCGGCGGCGGCCCGCGCCAGCAGCCGACGGTCGTGACGTTCACCCCCCGCCCCGCCACACCGACGCCGCTCCCGGCGACGCCCGTCGCGCGGCCGGATCTCGCGATCGGCGGCCTGGAGGTCGCCCTTGCGCGGCACGACGTGCAGACACTGGCGCTGACCGCGACGTTTGCCGTCACCCTGACGAACGTCGGCGCCGCGCCCGCCCGGGCGCCCATCAGCGCAACGTGGTTCGCCGACGCGAACGGCAGCGGGCGGTTCGAGCCCGGGGCGGACACCGTCCTGGCGAGCGCGTCCTGGCCTGCCGACGTGCCGCCGTTCGGAGCCGCCGCCCTCGGCGCGTCCGGCAGCGGGCCGCTGCCGTTTCGCGACGCGCCGATCCTCGTCCACGTGCGAGACAGCGGCGACTTGGGCGAGGGCAACACGGCGAACAACGTCCGGACGACCGCCGGCCTCTGCCGGCGCGCGGCACCGAGCGTGACCGCGGGCATCGCCACACCACGCGCCAAGTGGCGCTGGCCGCAGCCCGGCACGACGCCGCCGGCCCCGACGAAGCGACAGGTCGAGGCGTCGCCGGCCGTCGTCGACCTGGACGGCGACGGGGTGGCCGAGATCATCTTCGTCACCCTCGACCGGGACACGGATCCCGACAGCGGCATCCTCCGGGCGGTCGACGGGCGCACGGGCGCCGATCGCTTTGCCGTCACGTCCCCGGAGTGGCGGGTGGGCGCCTACAGCGCGCCGGCCGTCGGCGACCTCCTGGGGGACGGCCCGCCGGAGATCATCGCCGTGGATGCGGCGTACGAGCACGTGCTCGCGTTCGACATCGACGGCACACCGCTCTGGAGGAGTGAGGCGGCGCTGCCGAACCCGGACAATTCGCGCCTGCGCCTCGCCGGTCCGTCGCTGGCCGACCTCGACGCCGACGGCTGGCCCGAGATCCTCGTCGACGACATCCTCCTCGACGCCGCCGGCCTGCTTCTCGGCCGCGTCCCGCCAGGCGCGATGGCAGTCGACCTCGACCTCGTGGGACTGAGCGGCGACGAGGGCCCGCCGCGGCCGGAGATCATCGGCTTCGGCTTCGCCCTGAAGCCGCACCTTGAGGACCGCCGGCTCGAACCGCTGTGGCAGTTCGAGGGTGCCGCCAAGGGCGTCGGCTTCAACGCCGTCGCCAACCTCGACGACGACCCGTACCCCGAGATCGTCATCGTCGGCGACGACGGGGACGTGCAGCTCCTTCACCACAACGGCGCGCCCCTCGACCGATCGCGTTGCTTCGCCGACACGCCGATCGTCTGCCGCCAGGGTCGGGGCGGACAGGGCGGCCCACCGGTCATCGCCGACCTCGATGGGGACGGGCGGGCGGACTTCGCCGTGGCGGGGCGTAAGCTCCTCACCGCCCGAAACACCGCCGGCGGCGTCCTGTGGCAGCTGGACACGGATGACGACAACTCCGGCGTCACGTCGGCCACGGCGTTCGATTTCGACGGCGACGGTGCGTCCGAGGTCGTGTACGCCGACCGGTCGAGGCTGCGACTCATCGATGGCCGAACCGGGATCCCGACCTGGCAGACGGCCCGTCCGAGCCTCACGACGTTCGAGATGCCGGTCGTGGCCGATGTCGACGGCGACGCCGCGGCCGACCTCGTCGTCGGCATCGGCGGCACGGATGCGAACGGCAACATGTCGGCCGATGCCGGGCTGGCGGTCTTCGACAACCCGGTCTGGGCACCGGCCCGGCCCGTCTGGAACCAGCACGCCTTCGCCCACGCGTTCGTCGACGACGCCGGCCACATCCCGCTCGTCGCCCCGCCGAGCTGGCAGCTACGCAACGGCTTCCGCGACGCCGGCCTGCCCGGCGCGTCGCCGTTCGGCCAACCCGACCTGACCGTCGGCCGCCTCGTTCGCGACCGCACCGCCGCGCCCGGCGCGCCGCGCGTGCTGGCGCGGATCGGCAACGCCGGCAGCGCGGCGGCCGGGCGCGGCGTCGAGGTGGCCTTCCATCGCACTTCCATCACCGGCACGTTGGAGGCGACGGCGACGTTGGCGGTACCGCTGCCCGCCGGATCCTTCCTCGACGTCGCCGTCGACTGGCCGCCGGATGCCGACACGGTGGCCGTCGTCGTCGACCCGCGCGGCGCCGTGGCCGAGTGCGCCGGCGGCTGGCACGCCGTCGGGGCTGCCATCGACGCCGAAGCGAACAACGTGCACACGGCCCGCCTGTCCGCCCTGCCCCTCGCCCCACCGACCCTGACGCCGCTGCCGACCCCAACCCGGCGGGCGACGCCGACGATCGGGCCGACCCGCATCCCGACGTTCGACCTGCCGTGGGAGCGCACGCCGTTACCGACGCCGACCGGTAGGCCGAGCGCGTCGCCGACCGTGGACGGCACGCCGACCGCGACGGCGACCGGTTCGCCGACGATCGGCGGCACGCAGGCCGTCTCGCCGACTTCGACCTCGACCGCCACGCCGTCCGCCGCGCCATCGAGCACCCCCGGCGTCCCGTCGCCGACAGCCCTCCGCACACCGGCAACGCTCTGGCTGCCGGTGGCGCTCCTCGGCCGCTGCGGGCCGGGCGACATCGCGGTCGATGCCGTCCTGGTCATCGACACGTCCGCTCACATGGCGGAGCGGGACGGCGAGGTTGCACGGCTCGACCTGGCCAAATGGAAGGCCGCCGGCGTGCTCGGCGCCCTGTCGGAGGGCACGGACGACCGCGCGGCGGTCGTGACCGCCGGCGACGTGGCCGTGCTGCGCGCACCGTTCAGCCGCCCGGCGGACCAGCGGCCCCTCGTCGACGGTCTGTCCGCCGAACGCGCAACGTCGCCGGCCACGCCGATCGATGTAGCGCTCATGCTGGCCCGCGCCGAGCTCGGGCGTGCCCGCCCAACCGCGGCGAAGCTGATCGTCGTGATCAGCGACGGCCGCGCCTGGCCGGCCCAAACCGCTTCCGCCGCCGCCGAGGCGCGCGCGGCCGAGGCCGCCGGGGCGGTCGTCGTGGCGCTCGCCGTGGGCGACACGGCCGCCCCCGTGCTGCCCCCCCTCGTCGCGATCGCCGGCAGCCGCCGGCGCGTGCGCGTGCGGGCCGACACAATCGACGGCGAGGGCGGCCCCGCATGGGCCGTCGAGGCCGCCCGATGCCCGCCGGGGCCATTGTGGGCGGGGCGATGATCGCGCACTCCGCAACACCGCCCCAGATGCTGGGCCGCCGGCCCACCCCGTTGCCCCCGCGTAGGGGCGACGCGAACGCGTCGCCCTCGTTCGCCTCGCATCGCCCCCCGAATCCATACAATGCACCCGAATTCGTGCAGGCCAAGACGCCCCGTATCCGACGATACGGTGTTTGGATGTCATGCGGGAATCGTCCCGGACGTGGCGGTTCTCGAGGTTCGGACCGGGATCGTCCTCGGCCGACCGGTGATTGGCTGTCGGGCGGGGATCGGGCGACGCATTCGCGTCGCCCCTACGCGTAGGGGGTGACGGATGCGACGTGCAGGCATCTGGGTTGCGGTTCAGTTGGCGGTGGTCATCGTGATTGTCGCGAGTGTGTGGTCAGCCGGGGTCGAAGCGCAGGCGCCGGCCGTCCCCGAATTCGGCGCTCCCGCCGCCCGCGCCCTGCGCACGATCGGCAACGCCGCCGACGGCCTGTCCGGTCCGCGTGACCTGGCGTTCAACCCCGAGCGGCCGTACGAGCTCTGGACGGTGAACCGGCCAACGGACGGCACGGTGCTCTTCTTCCAGCCCGGGACACCGCAGGAGCGGGTCGAGGCGCGGCTGGACAAGTTCCGCAACCACTTCATGGAAGAGGTCAGCGCGGTAGCGTTCGGCGACTACGGCAACTTCGCGACGTGCCAGGAGTCGCGGAACACGTACAACCGCCAGCACAACCCGAACGACTTCATGGGTCCGACGCTTTGGACGGCCGACCTGAGCATCTACGCCCGTGTGAACCAGACGCTGGACATGGACGCGCTGCTGCGCTCCCACCAGCCCGTCGACCCGTCCGCCACGCTCGGTTTCGCCGCGCCGGTCGGGCGCTCGTTCGCCTGCCTGCCGAGCACGGAGCCGGGCGACAAGCCGGCGCGCGCGCTCCGGCCGTTCGACGTGGCGCAGGGACCCAACCCCCGTCTGGGCAGCCATATCGACATGCTCCATCAGAGCCCGAACTGCATGGGCATCGCGCACGAGACCGGCAACGCCTACTGGGCGTTCGACGGGCTGCACGGGCACTTGGTGCGCTACGACTTCGCCGTCGACCACGGCCCGGGCTGGGACGACCACAGCGACGGGATCGTCCGTCGTTATGTCGAGGCGAAGGTGCGCTACGTCGCCGACGTGCCCGGCCACCTGGCCCTCGACAAGGCGAGCGGCTGGCTGTATGCAGCCGATCCCGGCGGCAACCGCGTGATCCGGCTTAAGATCGACAGCGGCGCGAAGGCCGAGACGCTCGATCCCGACAACGAGCCGCTGGCCGAGCTGAGCACGTGGCGCGGCACGACGGTCGAGGTGGTGGCGAGCGGCCTCAAGCGTCCGTCGGGCGTGGCGCTGCACGGCGGCCGGCTGTTCGTCGGGCAGGCCACCGGCGGCGAGATCGTGGCGTATGACACCGCGACCCTCGCCGAGCTGGGCCGGATGGACACCGACGCCCGTCTCCTCGCCGGCCTGGAGGTCGGCCCGGACGGCCGGCTGTACTTCGTCGACACCGAGGCGAACACGCTCGTGCGGATCGACCCCGACCGCAGCCAGCCCTACGAGCCGCCGGTCGTCACGCCGCAGCCGTCCCTCACGCCGAGCGTCGAGCCGACGCGAACGCCCCGCGCCGGGCTGCGCACGCCCACGGCGACGAGGACGGCGCCGGCAACCACAACAGCCACCGCGACCACCGAACCGACGTCGACCGACGTCCCGACGGCCACGGCGACCGAGCCGCCGCCGACCGCAACGCCGACGGTGACGAACACACCGACGACGGAGCCGTCGCCGACGCCGGCGCGGTGGTGGACCTTCATGCCGTTCTCGGTCCGAGGTGTTCGGCGGTAGGGAGCGGACCTCGGCTCCATAACCTGACCCCTTCTTGGCCCATTCCGGCCTCCCGTCGCGGACTCGCGTCCTCTATGCTGGCGTCACGATGCCGCCGCGCATGGCCGCGGCGACGCCCAAGGACAGGAGGGCCAGATCAAAGACATGAAGGTACCGTCGACACGGAACGGCCCAGTGGGCGGCCGGACCCACGACATACGTACGCCCATCTCGCCGCTGCATCGCATCCCGCACACCTACACGCACATCTAAGAACAAAGGAACTGAACCCGTGCAACTCGAACACTTCGCCCGGTTTGTCCGGACCCGCATGCTGATCGCGTCCGTCGTCGCCGCGCTCGCCGCGCTCGCCGCGTTGACCGTGGCGGTCAGCGGAACGGCGCAGGCCGCTGATCAGAATTCCGTGGTCTTCCCGCCGAACGCCCACCCTTACGGCCGGTCGCTCGGCGCGTGGGGCGGCGAGTGGTGGGCCTGGATGGGCCAGTATCCGGTCGCCGTGAGCCCGATCGTCGACAGCGGCGTCGTCACGTACGGCGATGCGGACGAGCAGCCTGCCGGCAACGTGTGGTACCTGGCCGGCACGTTCGGCGGCCCCGGCGAGCGCACGCTCACCGTGCCGACGAACACGTCCCTGCTCGTCCCGCTGCTCAACTGGGATGTCTGGGCGCCCGAAGACTGCTGGTGGATCGGGGCATCCGCGGAGCCCGACACGTGCAGCGCCGACGACCTGCAAGGCTTCCTGGACACCTTCATGACCGAGAACGTCACCGACCTGTCGATGACCCTCGACGGCCAGTCGATCACCGGCCTGTTCGACTACCGCGCCAGTTCGGGTGCCTTCGGCCTCGACCTCCTCGCGAACTCGCTCTGGACGGACTTCGGGTATACGCCCGGCGTGCGCAACCCCAACATCAGCGACGGCTACTACGTGATGGTCAAGCCGCTGTCGGTGGGCGCGCATGAGCTGCACTTCAAAGCCGACGTGGACGGCAGCACGTCCCAGGACATGACGTACCACCTGACCGTCGCGCCGTAGCCGCCCGGTCATCAGCCCCGGGACCGGCGGGCCCGGGCAGCGGTGCGGCGCGCCGACCACGAGCGCCGTTCCCAGCCGCACCGTGAGACCTTGGATCGCTTCATCGACCGGCGACGGTCGGTGAAGCGATCCATCGTTAGGCATGAGAGCGACACCCGCAGCGGCAGCGACGCCGGCAGCGTCAGCGACGCCATCGTCCACCTTGCCCCTCTCCGCCCGCTCGCTATCCTTCTGGCCCCGGCTCGCCCGCCAACGTCGCGACGTCGCGACCTCGCCCCTGGCCGCCGCCCAGCCGCCGCCGATCCCTCCGCCCGGGAGACCGACCATGCTCGCCCCCGCCTCGCCGACGACACCCGCCCTCGGCCGAGCATCGCGCTCCTGGCCTGCCGACGGCAGCCCCAACCTGCTCCGCCCGCTCAAGGTCGTCGTCCTCGGCGGCGGACCCGCCGGTCTGTACGCCGCGCTCCTGCTCAAGCGCATCGATCCGCGCCACGACATCACGGTGATCGAGCGCAACGCGCCCGAGGTGACGTTCGGCTTCGGCGTCGTCTTCTCGGCCGAGACGCTGGGCACGCTGGCCGAGGCGGATCCGGAGAGCTACGCGGCGATCGAGGCCGCCTTCCGGTATTGGGACGATATCGACGTCCATGTGCACGGCGAGGTCGTCTCGAGTACCGGCCACGGGTTCTGCGGGCTGGCGCGGCGCGAGCTGCTCGTCATCCTGCAGGCTCGCTGCCGGGCGCTGGGCGTGCAGGTCGAGTTCGAACGCGACATCGAGGACGTCAACGCGTTCATCGCCGCGGCGACGAGCGGCGGCGCGGACCTCGTCATCGCCGCCGACGGCGTGAACAGCCGGGTGCGCGAGGCGCGGCGCGACGCGTTCCAGCCGACGGTCGGCTGGGGCGCAAGCCGCTTCACGTGGCTCGGGACGCCGCGGCCGATGACGGCGTTCACGTTCCTGTTCGCCGAGACGCAGTGGGGCCTGTTCCAGGCGCACGCCTACCCGTTCGAGGCGGATCTGGGCACGTTCATCATCGAGTGCCACGAGGACACGTGGCGCCGCGCGGGGCTCGACACGGCCGACGAGGCCGCGACGGTCGCGTTCGGCGAGGCGCTGTTCGCCGACTGGCTGGGCGGCGCGCCGCTCATCTCGAACAGGTCGATCTGGCGATCCTTTCCGACCGTCACGCTCCGCCGGTGGCACGACGGCAACGTCGTCATCCTCGGCGACGCGGCCCACACGGCGCACTTCTCGATCGGCAGCGGCACGAAGCTGGCGATGGAGAGCGCGATCGCGCTCGTCGACGCGCTGTGCGCCGTCGGCGTGGACGGCCCCGGCGGCGTGACGGGCGCGCTGCAGGCCTATGAAGATGCGCGCTGGGTCGAGGTCGGGCGGACGCAGACCGTGGCGCGGACGAGCCAACACTGGTTCGAGACCGTCGCCGGGCGGACGGACGTGCCGCCCGTCCGCTTCGCGTTCGACCTCCTGACGCGCTCCAAGCAGATCACCTATGACAACCTCTTGCGCCGGGACGAGGGGTTCATCGGCCGGGTGCGCCAAGTGTTCCACGACGTCGAAAGGGCGCCGACTGCCTGCGACGGGACGCCGCTCACCCCGATCTTCGCGCCGCTCACGCTGCGCTCCGTCGAGCTCGTGAACCGGATCGTCGTCTCGCCGATGTGCCAGTACCTTTCGGACGACGGCCTGCCGAACGACTGGCACATGGTCCACCTCGGCAGCCGGGCGGTCGGCGGCGCGGGCCTGATCATCACGGAGATGACGGACATCTCGCCCAAGGCGCGGATCACGCCGGGCTGCTGCGGGATGTGGAGCGAGCGACATGCCGACGCGTGGCGCCGCATCGTCGATTTTGTCCACGGCCACAGCCAGGCCGCCATCGCCCTCCAGCTGGCCCACGCCGGCCAGAAGGCGAGCACGCGCCTGGGCTGGGAGGGCTACGACGAGCCGCTGCCGTGGCACAACTGGGACATCGTCGCCGCCTCGGCCGTGCCGTACCACCCGTTCAGCCAGGTCCCGCGGGCGATGACGCGCGCCGACATGGACGCCGTGACCGCCGACTTCGTCCGCGCCGCCCGCTTGGCCGTCGATGCGGGCTTCGACATGCTCGAGCTGCACTGCGCGCACGGCTACCTGCTCTCGTCGTTCCTGTCGCCCCTGTCCAACCGGCGGGACGACGACTACGGCGGCGACTTGGCCAACCGCCTGCGCTACCCGCTCGAGGTCTTCGACGCCGTCCGCGCCGCGTGGCCCACCGACCGGCCGATGAGCGTCCGGATCTCGGCGACGGACTGGGTGGACGGCGGCAACGACGGCGACGACGCGGTCGAGATCGCCCGCGCCTTCGCGGCGCACGGCTGCGACATCGTCGACGTCTCGGCCGGCCAGACGGCGCCGTACGCACTGCCGGACTACGGCCGGATGTTCCAGGTGCCGTTCGCCGAGCGGATCAAGAAGGAGGTCGGCATCCCGGTGATGGCGGTCGGCGCCATCCAGAACGCCGACCACGCGAACACCGTCCTCGCCGCCGGCCGCGCCGACCTGTGCGCGATGGCGCGGCCGCACCTGAGCGATCCGTACCTGACGCTCCATGCCGCGGCGAAGTACGGGCATGACGATCAGTGGTGGCCGGCGCCGTACCTGGCGGTCAAGCCGCGGGGGGGGCGGCCGGCGTATTCGCGGGCGCGGGAGCGGGCGCGGGAGGGGTTGCCGGGGGTGACGGGGGAAGACAGCGACGTACGGCGGGAGTAGACGGCGAGTTGGCGATTTCCGGCCGCCGGCATGCGATGTCGGGCCGAGATTGGACCGCTGGCGGTCGGCGTCTACACTGGCGACATGCCCCAGATCAACGATCTCGTGGAGCGAGCGAAAGAGCTCCGCTGCATGTACGAGGTGAACGCCGCGGTATCCGACCGCGCTGCACCGCCGGCGGCGGTCTTCCTTCGCGTGCTCTCCGTCGTTCCGGATGGCTGGCAGCGCCCCGAGACGGCTGGTGCGCGCATCCAGTACCTGGGCCGCAGCTACGTCGGTCCCGGCTACACCGACCTGGGCGCGTCGATCCGCGCGCCTTTGCGGCTGTTCAACGTCGAGGTCGGCCATATCGAGGTCTCGGATACGGCCTTGGTGGAGCCCGCCGTACCGACCTTCCTGCCCGAGGAACAGGAGCTGCTGAATACGATCGCAATGCGGATCGGCGAGTACCTGGAGTGGAAGCACACCCAGCTGCTCGGCGAGCGCCTGTCGGTGGCCGGCGAGCTCTGGCGCTGGCGGCAGACCTATGTCGAGGCGCTGGTCGCCGCCCTCGACCGCCAGCGCTTCGGGGTAGGGCGCGTGTTCCTGGGCGGCAGCACCGAGAGCGGCGAGGCAGGACCGGGCAGCGACATCGACCTCTATGTGGAGCACGTCGGCTCCAGCGAGCAGCGGAGCGACCTCGACCTCTGGCTGGACGGCTGGAGCCGATGCTT
The DNA here is from genome assembly GCA_020853525.1 of Ardenticatenales bacterium. Taxonomy (GTDB): domain Bacteria; phylum Chloroflexota; class Anaerolineae; order Epilineales; family Epilineaceae; genus Avedoeria. The sequence continues at coordinate 224,568 of JADYYS010000039.1, forward strand.
GGCCGAGCTTGCCTACCAGCATACCGGCTACCGCTTTCCCGGCGGGATCCTCGATGTGCATTTCCTCGACCCTAGCCGGACCTTCCGGCTTGCCGGCGACCTCCGTGAAGTCGGTGTCTGAGGCCATGGCTCGGGCCTCCGCCCATCTCGCGCGGGGCGAATCCTCAAGTCGGCTTGCTAGCCGATGCCGCTGGCGCCGCCGGCATGGTGACACGTCGGATGTTCGAAGCCGGAGTGCCCGCCATTGCGCTTGACCCACCCCGGCCCCCCCCGCCACAATCGCCCTCGCCGGTCCGCCCCTTCGCGTGTCCCCGCGTGCCCCCGCCGACCGGCCGAAGGAGCCCCCCATGACCCGCCCCCCCCGCACCCCCATCGCCCTCCGCACCTCCCTACTGGCCGCCCTCCTGGCGGCCTTTGTGTTTGCCCCGCCGTCCCCCAACCGCGTCCACGCCGACGCCTCCTCCATCCTGCGCACGGCCTGGCAGCGCACCGCGCGTGTCGGCCGGTACACCTTCGAGACGCACGTAACGCAGACCACGCTGCCGCCGCCCGCGGTCACGTCGGCCGGTCGGCGGGCGAAGGTGACGACACAATTCATGGACGGCACGGCGGACCGACGGGCAGGGACGCTCGAGTTGACCTTGTGGACGAACCCCGAGGGCGTCCACGACCCATCCGAAGGGCTCGAAGTGCGGATCGATGGCGTCACGGCCAGCGCGCGCGCGAACGGCGGCGCGTGGCGGACGCTCGATGACCTCGACGGCGCGATCGCCCCGTCCGGCGACGCCGCCGCGTTCCTCGTGGCCGCCGAGCACGTGCGCCCGCTGGGAAGCGAGACACGGTCGCTCCCGACGGCGGACGGCGCAGTGCGCGACGTGTCGTTCCAGCGCTACGCCTTCGCGCTGGACGGCGCGGCGTACGCGGCCTACCTGTCCGACCTGGCGACGGAGCACCTGAAGTCGCGCGGCGAGCTGCCGGCCGGCATGCGCCTGGGCGCGTCGGACCGCTTCACGAACGTCGCGACGCGCGGCGAGGCCTGGATCGACGGCAACGGCCTGCCGCTGCGGATGACGCTGACGATGGAGCATCCGCAGGCGCCCAACGGGACGCGCACGACGGTGGAAGTGCAGACGGACTTCACCGGGTATGGCGATGAGGCTGCGGCCGGCGCTGTCGGTGCTGCTGGCGACTTCTTGACCCACCCACTCGCCTGGACCGCCGCGCGCGTGCCTGGCGGCGCCGCCGCAGCCATCGCGACCTCTATGGCCGCCGACACCGCGCTCTTCATCCTCGTCCTCGCGATCGGCTACGCCCTGCTCGCGCTGCGCCGCCGGCGCCCTCGGCTGGCGTACCAGATCGTCGCGTTGGTTATGGTGGCCCACCTAACCGTCATGCCGCTCGTGCAGACCGCGCTCACGACGCGACAGATGGCCCGTTTCCTGGAGCGGTTCCCGCCGACAAGGACGGCCCATGCGGCCGAGGCGAGGGCCCCGAGGTCGGCGGTTGCGTCGGCCGCGGTGTTCACCTCAGCATCGAACGCGACGCCCGCCTACGCCTACCCGTTGACCCAGTCGTTCGACGTTGCCGCCGACATCGCCTCACCGCCCGGCTTCCCCGCCCCCGCCCGCCCCGCCGCCCAGCCCCCCGCCGCCCCGATCGTCGACCGCGACGGCGACGGCCTGAGCGCGGCGCTCGAGCGCCTGTGGGGCACGAGCGACACCGCGCCGGACACCGACAACGACAGCATCGCCGATTATGACGAGACGATCCTTTGCCCCGTCTCCGAGCCATCCGACCCGTGGACGGCCGAGCAGCGCGCGATGAACGCCGCCGCGAGCGGCTGCCCGAGCCCGACAAAGGCGGACACGGACGGCGACACGCTGACGGACGGCGAGGAGGTCCTGCACATCGGCACGGCGCCGAACGGCGTGGACACGGACGGGGACGGGATCGGCGACCCGACGGAGATCAAGGGCTATGCGCTCGGCGCGGCTGGGCGCGGCTACACCGACGCACGCAATCCCGACTCGGACGGCGACGGGCTGACGGACGGCATCGAGTGCCCGTCCATGCGCGACGTGCCGGAGCCGCCGGACGCGTACGTGTCGTCGTGGAACCCGACGCTCGCGTGCGTCGACTCGGGCGCGGCGGACGCGCCTGACGTGAGCAATGTCGACAACGACGGCGACGGGGTGCCGAACCGGTTCGACACGTCGCCGTTCGTCGGAGCGACGACGGTGTTCGACGACGCGAACCCGCTGCAGCTCGAGATCGCCGGCCTGCAGCCGAACAAGCCGGTCGTCGTCGACATCCAGCTGCGGCCGACGAACGCCCGTCAGCTCTCGTTCGCCCAGAACGTGCTGGACTGGCCGACGGGCGACGTCCAGGGCCAGATCCAGCGCCGGCTGGACAACACGATCGGCGACACGTTTCCGGTCGACCCGGCGACGCCCGGCCTGAATCCCGACCCGTCCGACCCGGCGTTCAGCGGCGACATGCGCGTCTCACCGATGCTCGAGATCACGCTGCCTGGCGCCTCGACGGACCTGCCGCGCACGTCGGCGCGGGCCAGCGTGACGCTCGACAACGCAGGCGAGGTCGTCGGGCGCGTCGTATTCGGCAACAAGATGAAGGACAAGGAGACGATCGAGTCCGCGCAGGCGACGCTCGACGCGCTCATCGGCGACGCGGCGACGCTCACCGTGGTGAAGGGTCGCTGCGGCGCCACCGGGAACGCCTCAGGGACCACCGTCGCGACGGGCGCCGTGAACCTGGCCGACGCGAAGCACCTGCCGCTGCCCGCCTTCGCCACGCTCGGCCACATCGCCAACGGCCAGCACGTGGCCGTCCTCGAGGTCGGCACCGTCCCGTATTGCGCGCCGATCCCGAGCCTGATCGAGGGCGAGACGACGCTCGCGGTGTCCTTCCAGCGCACGACGCCGGCGCAGGTCAACGAGGTCGCCACGCTCGACATCGCGCAGCAGGGACCCTCCCGAACGGACCTCGTGTTCGCGTTCGCCGACCCGGCGAAGCGCTACGACGTCCGGATCCGCGACGGGCGGTGCGGGAAGTTCGGCGCCGAGAACCTCCTCATCGCCGGCCTCCAGGGCAACGTCACGCGGACGCTCGGCGGGACGAACGCGGTGGACATCGTCGATGGCAAGCACGTGATCACCGTTGACGAGGGGGCGAAGACGGTGGCGTGCGCGCCGCTGGGCAACATCGTCAGCGGCTTCGGCGGTGGGTCGAACCAGGTCGAGATGATCGACGCCGCGCCGCTGCAGAGCTACCAGATCACGGTTCACGAGGACGCCGACGGCCACCTCGTGGCGATCGCGCCGCTCGTGCGGACGGTCGACAGCCAGACGGGCGCGCCGGTGGCGTTCAACGCCAGCATGCTCTATCGGCTCGGGGCGAGCGCGACGCTGCGCCACAGCGTCCGCGTGCTCTGGCTCGTTTCCATGGTGAACGACGACGGCGAGATGCAGGTCGTCCATCAGTACAAAGGCGAGGGGTGGCGGCTGACGGGCGTCGGCGTGCGCGAGGAGCACGGCATCGACGTCGCGGTGGCGTACGAGGATCCGGCGGTCGACGAGCGGGTTCAGATGGACGCGGATCCGGGCACCACCCAGCACCTCGAGGTCGAGGACGACCTATGGGCGCTGGCCAACGGGCTCGAGGGCACGTTCATCGGCAATCGGACGGACGAGGCGGGGGCGCGGACGATGACGGTGGCCGAGATCGCGAAGCGCTGGGAGCGCCAGCCGGCGGACTACACGGACATCGAGCGATGGAACATCGCCCCCGACACGCTGAACGTGCGCACGTTCCGCTACGACGGCACGGCCGGCCTCGGCGCGCTCGGCGCGACGGAGATCCCGGCGATCTTGAATGCCGAGTTCACCCAGGGCATGCGTGATGTCCCCGACCTGGCCGGCAACCCGCAGACGACGCTCGTGCCGACGCTCCTCCTGGCGACCGAGTCGCGCAGCCGCAGCCTGAACCTCGATACCGCGGCGCCGGACGGCGGCGCGCCGGCGCTCGCGTCGCTGTCGGGCGCGACGGTCGCCCTGAACCTCGACCCGGCGCGGGTCGAGGCGACGACGACGGCGTCGATGAGCTGGAAGCCGTACCGCTACGACGTGAAGGTTGCCGGCTGGACGATGGTCCCGCTGGACGAGTATTGGCGACGGATGGAGAAGGTGCTCACGCCGCTCAAGGCGTTCAAGGACCAGGCGGCCCGCGGCGCCGAGGGGCGGTACGAGACGGCGGCGGACATCGCGATCGCGCAGGTGGCCTACACCCGGCTGTTCGCCGGTGTGGCGCGGGTCATCCAGATCGGGAACCTCACGTTGACGGCGGGCGAGACCCCCGAGGACGTCGAGCTGGCCCGGATCGGCGAGCTGTCGGCGCTGGCCAAGGACGAGATCGGCGACCGGATCATCGACTTCGTCATCGAGACGAGCGAGCCGTTCATCGAGGAGTACAAGGAGCACAAGCGGCGCAACCGGATCAACAGCTTCGTGGGCTTGAAGGCCGAGCCGTACAGCTTCCGCGGCGCGATCGGGCGGATGAAGCTCGGCGAGACGACGGACGACGCGATCAAGGACGCGGTCGGCGACTTCGCCGACGACAACTTCTCGGCGTGGAAGCAGAGCCTGGCCACGCACGGGCCGACGGCGCTGCGCGGCGCGCTGATCATGTCGACGCTCGTCGGCAGCTTCGTGAACGCGGAGGTGGATCCCGAGGTCGGCGTCACGGCCGAGAACGTCGTCGGGCTGACGCTGCAGGGGATTCAGGCGGCCGACGCGGTGATCGAGTTCTATCGGCTCAAGCAGGCGTTCAACGCGTTCAAGCTGGAGAACCCGAGCAGCCCGACGTTCAAGGCCTTCCTGCGCGAGGTCGACACGAGCACGTCCCAGCGGGTCTCGGGCGCGGCCGGGTGGCTCGTGAGCACGGGCCTGTCGTTCGGCCTGTTCTTCGAGGGCGTGGCGCGCTCCGGCATCGAGGTGGGCGGGGCGGAGTTCAACGACCAGATCGTCGATGTCGTCGCGGAGTCGCTGCTGGACGGCGTACTGGCGGCGATCGCCCTCACCGGCTGGGGCACCGTCGCCGTCGCGATCATCTCCCTCATCGACGCCTTCGTCACGCTCATCTGCAGCGCCTCGCCGCCGGACGAGGACGACGTCATCGCGAGCGGCGCCTGCATGGGCATCCAGGGCTTGCTGGCCGAGGCGATCGCCACCGCGATCTACGACGAAACGGACGTCGTCGACCTCTCCAACCCCAACCGCCTCACGTTCCGCCGCTTCAGCCCGTACCTGGACGATCCCGTCAAGGCGTTCGTACCGGACGCGACGCTGAAGGTCGAGCTGACCGTGCGCAACACGATCACCCGCACCGATCCGTACGGCATCGGCCAGCAGTACCCCCACCACTTCGACGAGCAGAGCGCCAAGAAGTCGGCGTTCGCCTACGCCATCACCTCCGATCAGGAACCGTCCAGCGTGCCTAGCGTCAACATCGGCGACACGACCGACTGGACCGTCACCGACCGCGTGCTCCACGTCGATCGCGACGTCGTCGGCTCGCCGGCGCTGGCGAACGAGACCGGCATCAACCAGCCCGTGAACGCCTGGCTGGCCGAGGCGTACGAGATCAACGTCCAGCAGTGCGTCGGCCTCGGCGCCGCGGCGTGCTGGGTCAAGACGCGCTCGGACGACCAGTTCATCGACCTCGGCCTCGCCTTCGACGTCTTCCCGACGACGCTCGACGCGTTCTACACGCTCACACCCAAGGGACCGCCGGACGAGGGCGGTCAGGCATTGGCCTGGGGCCAGACCGGCCCGCTGACGTTCCCGGTCCTGGCCGACGCGGACGGCGACGGCCTCCACCGCTCGCTCGACCCCGACGATCGCACACACGACGTGGACGGGGACGGCGTGCCGGACCTGCGCGAGAAGCAGATCGGCACCGATCCGCTGCGGGTCGATTCGGACAGCGACGGCCTCGGCGACGCCGCCGAGTTGCACCGCGACACCGACCCCCTCCTGGCCGATACGGACGGCGACGGGCTGCGGGACGACGCCGAGCTCGCCGGGTGGCGGATCACGTACAACACCAAGGGCGATACGACGTGGGTCTTCCCCGCGCCGCGAAACCGGGACGCCGACGGGGACGGGATTCCCGACGGCCGCGAGCAGGCGCTCGGCTTCAGCCCGTGGACGGTGAACGACGGCCGCGTGCTGAACTACGCCACCGAGCTGCGCGAGCCGACGGCGCCGTCCATCCTGATGCGCTTCGACGAGCCCGGCGGGGCGACGACGATCGCCGACACCGCCCAGCCCGGCAGCCCGTTCAACGGCTACTGCACCGCCCCGAGCTGCCCGGTGACGGGTCACGGCGCGCAGATGGGCAACGCCGCCCTGTTCGACGGCGTGGACGATCACTTCTCGCTCGGCACCGTGCCCGAGATCAGCGCGCTGACGAACGACTTCATCGTCTCCGCCTGGATCATGCCCGCGCGCGTCACCGGCCGGCAGCGCATCGTCGGCCTGTCGCGAGACGCCCGTTCCGACGGCTTCGGCTTCGGGCTCAGGGACGACGGCTTGGTGTTGACGTTCTACGACGTCGCCGAGTTCATCGCGCCCGACATGGGCATCCGCGTGGACGAGTGGACGTGGGTCGCCGCATCGGCCGAACGCATCGTCGAGCCGGGTTCGGGCGACGTCTCGACGGAAGTCCGGTTCTTCAGCGCGCGGCTCGCGGGCAGCGACACCGACGGGGCGGAGAAGACCGTCACGTCGCCCGAAGACGGCGCGCGGCCGGACACGGGCGAGCCGCTGCAGATCGGCGGCGTCTTCGCCCCGAATGCCGCACCGGGGACGACGCCGCCACGGGTGACGGAGGCGTTCGAGGGCCGGATCGACGAGGTCGTCCTCGTGCGCGAGCCGCTGCGCGCCGGCGACGACGTCGAGGCGCGGCTCAAGTTCCAGATGCTCGGCATCTACAACCTGGACGACGGCATCGTGGCACCGGGCCAGCGGATCGTGCACAAGACGGCGCTGACGAACCGGCTGCTGAGCAAGAACGTCTCGGGGCTGCTGAAGGTGGAGGTGCCGGCCGTCCTGACCAGCGACGCGCCGCCGTACGAGACCTTCGCCCTCGGCCCGGCCGTCGAGGGTGCGGTGACGCCGGCGGAACAGCGCATCGAGCACCCGATGACGGTGCGTGCCGACGCGGCGTCGGGCGACTACGACGTGGCGCAGGACATGGCGGCCACGATCGACCGGCGGACGGTCCCGCTGGGGAACCTCGAGGACAAGGACTTCGCTTCCTCGATCTTGTACGACCTCGACCGGGCGTTCGTGCTGAACAAGAACACGCGCGACCCGAACAACCGCCCGATCAGTGCCGAGGGCGCGCGCTACGACGGCGGGAACATCACGGTTGCCGCGTGGGTGAACTGGTGGGACCAGACATGGATCGGGACGACGGGGGGGGTGCGGCACGGGATCATGGGCGCCGAGGCCGGCCGGGACCGACAGGGCGAGGGCGGGCCGTGGATGCCGAAGTCGACGATGGAGATGTCGCGCAACGCCTTCCCGTCGCTCATGGTCGAAGACGGCCGCATCGTCTTCGGCTTCGGCTGCACGGATCCGGACAACGGGTGGTGCGAGGCCACGTCCACCGGAGCCTACGTGAACAAGGACGAAGACGTCCACGTGGCCGTCAGCTACGACAAGGCGGCCCAGCGGGCGAAGCTCTACGTCGACCAGCAGTACAAGGAAGACCTCGTGTTGACCGGGATGGTCCCGCGGAGCGCCGAGGGCTTCCTCGTCGGCTCGGCCAGCGCGTTCAACTACGCCATCCTGCCGGTCCTGAACGCGTGCGCCACCGGCCGCGGGCAGTACATGCTGGCCATCACCGCCGACGACCCCGCCCGGCCGCGCCCCGAGTGGCCGCTCGTAACCCTGGCGCCGCCCGGCGAAACGGAGCTGCTCGAACCGGTACGCTTCCAGCGCAGCTTCGCCGCCGCGTGGCCGACCGGCAAGGGGGCCCGGCTGGACTACCTGTCGATCTACGACCTCGACGAGGACATCCACGGCAACCTGACCGAGCCGGCGCAGGCGATCAGCGCGGACGGCTGCGCGAACGTCCGGGTGCAGCGCCACACCGTCACCCCGTTCTCCGGCCGGATCTGGGACCTCGAGGTCTACGGCCGGGCGCTGAACCAGGCCCAGATCACCGATCTCGTCGAGAGCAACTCGACGATCGTGCGCTACAAACTCGACGAGGTGCCGGGGCAGACGCGCTTCGAGGACTACGTCGGCGGGTCGAGCGGCTCGTGCGACGGCGACGGCTGCCCGACGGTCGGCGTGCGCGGGCGCGAGAACCTGGCGGCGCGCTTCGACGGGGTGGACGACCGGATCTCGGACGCGAAGGCCGGGGATCTCCTACTGAGCTACCTCCAGACGGCGACCTCGAGCGGCTACTCGATGGGCGCATGGGTCCAGCCTGGCGCGGCGCAGCAGACCGGCGCGTTCCTGTCGGCCAAGTTCCAGGACACCGTCGCGGCCGAGCTGCGCGCCGTGCCCGTGGCGGGCAAGCCGGACCGCGTCCGCTTCTGGTTCGGCCAAGGCGACGGCTTCCCGTTCGCGTTCCCGACAAACGAGTACGCGCGCGCCGACTGGCATCACGTCGTCGTCACCGTGGACCGCCGCCAGCCCACCGCGAGCGGGCAGATGTACGTGGACGGGGCGGCCGTCGGAGGGCCGTTCACGGGCGTGCTGCCCGGCCTGAACCTGACGATCGGCAGCGCCGAGGGCGGCGCGCGGCCCTACGAGGGTCTGATCGACGACGTCGTCGTCGGCAAGGGCTACCTCGATGCGGCGGGCGTGCGCACGCTGATGAACAGCGTGCCCTATCACACGCTCACGATGGACGACCCGCGGCCGCAAGTCCTGAACTGGAACGCGGAGCTCGCCGCGGGCCAGATCAACGAGTCGCGGCAGTTCGTCGACCCGAGCGACCGCGCCGGCGTCGGCAGCGGCCCGCAGTTCAACCTGTACGGCGGCGACCTCACGCTCTCCGCCTGGGTGTTGGGCGACGCGCTGGGCGGCGCCGTCGGCGACAGCGTGTACCGGCCGCTCGTGACGGCCGACGACGCGAGCCGCAACCCGTTCTTCGGCCTCTTCAACGGCCGGCCGTACGCCTACGTCGAGACCGCCGGCAAGACGAACACCGTCGTGGCGGATCACGAGATCCCGCCCAACCTCTGGACGCACGTCGTGTTCCGGCGGACGAGCGACCCGCTGCGCGACAACGCCGAGGTGCTGACGCTCTTCGTGAACGGCTCGCCGGTCAAGCAGGCCGCCGGACTGCCCAAGGTGCCGAGCCCCGCGACGCCGCCGCAGGTCACCGTCGGCGGCAGCGCGACCGGCAGCTGGCGCGGCCGGCTGGACGAGGTGACGTTCTACAAGTCCGCGCTGAACGACGAGGACATCGCCCGCCTGTTCAACTTCCAGAACACCTGGATCGATGAGCGCAGCGCCGCCCCGCTGACCGTCGACGGCACGCCACCGACCGCTGCGTTCGCGCAGTCGGGCGAGTATGTGCCGCTCGGCGAGCCGAGCACACTCGCGATCGACACGCACGACGTGCACTCGGCCGCGCAGCTCGCGGTGCTGGAGTTCAAGCGGTCCGGCCGGCCCGTCACCTACGTCTGGGGCCTGCCGTGCCGCGACGCAGTGGACGGCAGCGCGATGTGCCCCGCCTTCGACCCGCCCGCCGAGGGCCGCTACGACGTCACGGTGAACGCCGTCGACGCCGTCGGCAACGTGAAGGACTACCGGTCGTCCGCAGGTTCGGGCGCGCCCTTCCACGTGATCGTCGACGGCACCGCGCCCGCATTGACGCTCGCGCCGCAGCCGGGGACCCCGTTCCGCCCTGCCGCCGACCCGGCAGACCCCGGCCGCTGGACGCTCGCCCTCGCCGGAACGGTGACCGACCCGCCGATCGGCGCCGACCCCGGCAGCGGCGTCGCCCGCGTCGATGTCACGATGCACGACGCGAACGGCGTCCCGCTCGGCGCGCCGCCGCTGCAACACGCCATCGTCGTCGGCAACAACTGGCACCTGGCCTACGCGCTGCGCAGCGACCAGCCGACGGGCACTTTCGGCGGGGAGGTGACGGCGGTGGATCGCGTCGGCCAAACGACGGTTCTCTCCATCCCGCCTTTCCAGCTGGACTCGACGGACCCGGCGACGGAGCTGACGGGCGTGGGCGGGGCAACCGGAGGTACCGACATCGTCGAAGGCACCGGCATCGTGGACAGCACGCAGCAGGCACCGGCTCTTTCGGCCTACCTGGGTGCAACCTCGCTACTCCAAGGCACTGTCGACGAACAACCTGCCAACCTGGAAGCCCAGGGCTCCGTCGCCGGCATCGCCCGTGTGCAGGTCGCCCTCGAGCCGCTCTTCCCGCACGGCTCGCCGTTCATCAACCGCGCGCTGCCCGACAACGTCCTGCTCTACCTGCCATTCGACAAGAGCGGTCAAGCGGCCGACGCATCCGCTCAAGACCACGCCGATCTCGTCGCCGGCCGGTCCGCCACCTGCGCCGCCCCCGCCTGCCCCCAGCCCGGCATCACCAGCCGGAGCGGCCAGGCGCTGCGCTTCGACGGCGCGGACGACGGGCTCACGATTGCCCACGACCCGGCGATCGGCGCGCTGACGAGCGACTTCACGGTGGGGGCGTGGATCAAGCCGGACGGGCGGGGAGCCGTCCGCCGCATCGTCTCGAGCCCGCGCACGGACAACGCCGAGGGATGGAGCTTCGGCCTGACCGGCAGCCGCCTGCGGTTGACGAGCTGGTTCGTCCAGGACTACGACACGGCACCCGACGTCGTCACGGCCGGCGTGTGGCAGCACGTCGCCGTCCACCTGACCGCGGACAACGACGCCGAGTTCTACGTGAACGGCCGCCTCGTCGAGGTCGTCCCCGGCGACGCGCCGGCCACGGCCGACGCCGACAGCCCGCTCCTCATCGGCACCGCCAGTCTGACCGCCGATGCCGCCAACCGCGATCCGTTCGCCGGAGCGATCGACGAGGTCGTCGTCGCCCGCGGCCGCATCGCCGCCGAGGACTGGCCGACGATCCTGGGCCTCGGCCCGACGCTGCACCTTGGCTTCGACGAACCGCACATCGTGGCCGGCGGCGCGCTGGCGGACGCGGGTGCCATGGGCGCGGAGGCGGTCTATCGCCCGTTCACAGCCGACGACACGGCGAACCACGCCCGCGCGGGCACCGTCGGCGCGGGCGCGATCGAACTTGCGCCGGCGTCCGACGGCTTCGCGGTCGCGGCCCCAAGGGGCGTGCTGCCGGCGGACGGCGAATCGTATTCGATCGCGCTCTGGATCGAGGACATGAACCAGGGGCGATTGGCGTACGGCGGCAACACCGTCGGGTTCGACGGCGGTGGGCTGTCGCCCGAGATCGGCGACCTGGTGTACCCGGCGCCGGTCGGCGACGCGCGCGGCTGGCACCACTACGTCGTCGTCTGGGACGACATCGCCGGCACCCTCTCGACCTATCAGGACGGCGTGCTCCTGCGGAGCGACGTCATCACCGGCGGCTCCGGCGTGGGGGCGGGCGCCGGCGAGCTGCGCTTCGTCCACCAGAGTCCGACCCAGCGCTATGCCCTCGACGATCTGCGGGTCTACCGCCGCGCCCTCCCGCCGCTCGAGGTGGCGGCGCTGGCCGCCGCGCGCTGGACGGATGCGACGGTGGCCGGCCTCGGCGCCGACCCGATCGAGGCGGCCACGTGGTCGACCGGTCTGCCGTCCGGCGTCGAGGGCTACTACGACGTGAAGGCCCGCGGCATCGACGCCCTTCTCAACTTCGACGCCGAGCCGAAGGCGCTGTGGAGCGGCATCGTGGACACGCTGGCGCCGCGGTTCCTGGGCGGGTTCGCGCAGCCGGACGACGGCGGGATCGGCTTCGAGCTGCGATTCGAGGACTTCGACCTCGACGCGCACCGCGCGCAGCTGCCGGGCGACTGCGGCAGCGCGGTCGTCGTCGACGAGGCGCCCTACCGCTCGCCGTGGCACCTCGCGCTGGCCGAGCAGCTGGCGGACGGGGCAGCCGGCGATCGGCTGAAGGCACGGACGTACGCGGCCGTGATCCGGTGCCGCGCGACATACGTCGTGAGCGGCGACTCGATGTCCGTCTGCGACCACGCCGGCAACTGCACGAGCCTGCGCTACGATGGGCCGAACGTCGGCTCGCCGCCGCCGCCCACGACGACGCCGACCACCGGACCTTCGCCGTCCGCCACCGTGCCGACCGCCGGCCCGACGTCCACCGCCACGCGGCCGGGGCCCGCGACGGCGACCGCCACGCGACGGCCCGGCGGCCCGACGGTCGCCATCCCGACGGCCACGCCGCCCGGACCCCGGCCGACGTCGGCGGGGCCGACCGTGACGCCGGAGGCGACGAAGGAGCCGGGACAAGGTCAGGGGGGGCGCATCCACCTGCCCGTGCTCAAAAAGGAGGCGTCGACGGGCAGACCGTGATCGCCGGCCGGCCGGTGATGGTCGCATTCCGCGCCCAATCGTGCCGAGCGTGCTACTGTAGACGGTCGACCGGACGCCCCCGGCACGCCAACCCGAGGCCATTGACGATGACCGACCTTCCCCAAACCCCGCCCGTGCTCGGCTTCGCCGACCTCGGCCTCGACCCGCGCCTCCTGGCGGTGCTCGCCGACCTGGGCTACGAGGAGCCGACCCCGATCCAGCGCGAGGCGATCCCGGTCCTCGTCACGGGCCGCGATCTCGTCGGCCAAGCGGCCACCGGGACCGGCAAGACCGCCGCCTTCGCCCTGCCGATCCTCGGCGCGTTGCGCGCCGACGGCGCGAACATCGAAGGGCCGGGGCCGCACGCGCTCGTCCTCGTGCCGACGCGCGAGCTGGCGGTACAGGTGGCCGAGGCGCTGCACCGCTACGGCAAGGCCCTGGGCGTCTCCGTGCTGCCGGTGTACGGCGGCCAGGCCATCAGCCAGCAGCTGCGCGCCCTGCACCGCGGCGTCGACATCGTCGTCGCCACCCCCGGACGGGCCGTCGATCATCTCAAGCGCGGCTCGCTCGTCCTGGAGGGCGTGCGGACCGTCGTGCTGGACGAGGCGGACGAGATGCTCGACATGGGCTTCGCCGAGGACCTCGAGGCCATCCTGTCCACGACGCCCGCGACCCGTCAGACCGTTCTCTTCTCGGCGACGCTCGCGCCGCGCGTGGCGGCGTTGGCCAAGCGGCACCTGCGCGAGCCCGTGACGATCGACGTCCAGCGCGAGGCCGCCGTGGCGGGCGAGATGCCGCGCGTGCCGCAGGTGGGCTACCTGGTGCAGCGGGCGCACAAGCTCAACGCCCTTGGCCGGATCCTGGACATGGAGCCGCCCGGCTCGGCGATCGTCTTCTGCCGAACCCGGACGGAGGTCGACACGCTGACCGAGGCGCTGAACGCCCGCGGCTACCGCGCCGAAGCGCTGCACGGCGGCCTGTCGCAGGAGCAGCGCGACCGCGTCATGCGGCGCTTCCGCGACGAGACGACCGACCTGCTCGTCGCCACGGACGTCGCGGCGCGCGGTTTGGACATCGAGCACGTCTCCCACGTGATCAACTACGACGTGCCGGTCTCGCCCGAGGTCTACCTCCACCGCATCGGCCGCACGGGCCGCGCCGGCCGCGCCGGCATGGCGATCACGCTGGCCGAGCCGCGCGAGCGCCGGCTGCTGCGGAACATCGAGCACTTCACCGGACAGCGGATCGAGCCGGCCACCGTGCCGACGGTGGCCGATCTGCGCGCCCGGCAGATGCAGCAGACGCGCGCCGCCGTCGAGGAGGCGCTCGAGGAGGGGGATTTCGACGCGTTCCGGGTGATCGTCGACGCGCTCTCCGACGGCTACGACGTGATGGACATCGCCGCAGCCGCCGTCAAGCTGGCGCACGCGGCGCAGGCCGGCGCGGGTGACGCCGAGGAGATCCCGGCGGCGATGATGCGCGAGCCCTACGCCCCGCCGAGCGGGCGCGGCCCGGGCCGGCCGCGCGGCGACGACAGGCCGGCGCGCGGCGGGGGCTTCGGCGGTGGCACGGGGGGCTCGTTCAGCAGCGGCGGGAGCGCAGGCGGCCGCGGGCGACGCGGCACGACGCCATGGCAGGTGGCGCGGATCTTCATCGGCGCCGGCCGCACCGCCGGCGTCCGCCCGGCCGACCTCGTCGGCGCGATCGCCAACGAGGCCGGTGTGAGCCCGCGGCTCATCGGGGCGATCGAGATCGCGGATCGGTTCGCGATCGTCGAGGTTCCCGACGAGATCGCGGCATCCGTCGTCACGGCGCTGAGCGCGGCGACGATCAGGGGGCGGCGGGTCGAGGTGCGGCTGGAGGGCTAGCCCCCGGCCCGCGCCGGTTGTGGGCCACGAGGATGCAGGCGTGGATGACGTCCATTCCGTGGGCCGTTGCCCATGCCGCGGCCCCGTCGTCCTCGGCGCCCGGCTGGAACCAGACCGCCTTGGCCCCCGCTTCGTACGCGTCCTGCACGACGGCCATCGCCCGGTCGGGCGGCACGACGAGGTTCACGACGTCGGGCGCCTCCGGCAGGTCCGTGACGCGGGCGTAGGCCGTGTCGCCTTCGATGATCGCCTGATGCCGGTTCACGGCGTACACGCGGTAGCCGGCCTCGCGCAGGGTGCGGTAGATCCGGTTGCCGTACTTGTGCCGGGCGTTGGAAGCGCCGACGACGGCCCAGACGGGTTGCTCGGCATAATACGACTCGTCGTGCGCCGTCGGCGCGCGCTCGGGCTCGGTCGCGGGCTCGGTGTCGGGTGTACTCACGCTGGCTCCTGGTCGGGGTCGGGGCCGGAGGCGACGCCCCATGATTGCGATCCGCACGGTCGCCGAGTGCAGGTTGCGTTGCGCACGTTGCCGCAGCCCGGCCCGCAGTGACGGGGTACTGGTACGGCACCACTGTAGCGTCTAGAAACCCGTCACGCGACGATCTGCGGATGACGGCGAGTCGCTATCCACCGGCAGCTGAAGCTGGCCGGCTGCAGGCGTCCCTGGCGGGCCGCCATGGTGCCCGCCTTCGCGGGCACCCAGAAGTCCGAAGCGCCCGCGAAGGCGGGCGCAATGGCCGAAGGCCACCAGC